>NZ_RZNH01000007.1 GCF_013141825.1 Marinifilum caeruleilacunae | reverse complement strand
CGTAATCAGCAGATTCGAATTGTGAATCAGCTCTTGCAATTAATGACGCATACCTGTCATCCAATGCTTTTTTCTCAGCTGCCAACCTAGCTGCTTCATCGGCCTGGCGTTGCTGTTCTGCTAACAAATCATTAATCTTTGCAATCTGACTTTTCGGATATTGTTCTTCAGCTTTCAAGTTCAATGCCTCGGTATAACTTGCCTTTGAAGATGCGTAATCAGCAGATTCGAATTGTGAATCAGCTCTTGCAATTAATGACGCATACCTGTCATCCAATGCTTTTTTCTCAGCTGCCAACCTAGCTGCTTCATCGGCCTGGCGTTGCTGTTCTGCAAGCAATTCATCTATTTTTGCAATCTGACTTTTCGGATATTGTTCTTCTGCCTTCAGTTCAAGTGCATCACTATAACTGGTTTTCGACGACAGGTAATCTCCTGATTCAAATTGAGAATCAGCCAGGGCAATAATTGCTGCATACTTTTCATCCAAAGCTTTTTGTTCTGCTGCCAATCGTGCTGCCTCATCAGCCTTTTGTTGCTGTTCGGCAAGAAGTTCATCAATCTTTATAATCTGATTTTTCGGATATTGCTCTTCTGCTTTAATATCCAATGCATCAGTATAAGCTAATTTCGCCTCTTCATATTTTTTGCCTCTAAAACTAATATCTCCTTTTTGAATCGCAGCCTTGTAGGCCTGTTCTCTGGCCAAACGTTGAGCTTCAAGTTCGGCAGCTCTTTTCCTGGCCGCTTCTTCTGCTTTTCGAATCGCATCACGAATTTGAGCATCGTAGTCTTTATCATGGTCAAAATCATCCAATTCCTTGTCGTACATGATCATTCCCATTGGCTGATCAAATACAGACAAATCCAAACCCTCATAGGCCGGAAAAAGTGAAACTGTAAACTTAAATGGTGGAAATTGACTATCCCTGCTTAATACATCTTCGGGAACAAAAGTAGAAATACTCACTTTTTTGGTGACAAAACCTTCTTTGGAAAACTCGAAGATATAATCGTTCCCAAAATCAAGTTCGTGACTGAATTTTCCGTTCTTATCAACCAATTTAGAATCTAACTTATTGGCATTTTTATAAATGGTAATAAAGGTATTTTCGATACTTCCATTTTCAATTTTCACTCTTCCTGTTACAGAATATTTTTCTTGTGCAGAAACTGAAAAATTCCAGAGAACAAAAAGAATGGCAACACACAATTTAATTTTAAACTGCAAGTTCAATTGAGAAAAATTCATATTATGGATAATTTAAGACCACGTTATTACTTTACTAATCATTTCAACGTGTTCATTCATGAACTTATTATTCCTAATCTGGCAGTTGTCTTAAAATATTACTCAAAAACTTCTGCGAAATCATAATAATGGTAAAGTTATAATTTTGAAGCGGAAATAGAATATAATAATATGAGTTCAATGTAAAAATCTAATCGCAGGAAGCCATATTAACAAAATAAAGCTGCTTGACAGTGCAAACAGCTTTATTAAATAAAAGTGAATTTGTGAAGAGTATTATACCAATAGTGCTTCTAAAGTATAGCTAGAAGCATACTTTTTTAATAAACGTGTTTCTTCAGCGATACAGATTTGTTCCTTGGTTTTTTCGTTAATTCCATTATAAAAACGTGCCATTTTTCTGTAAAGGCTTGTTGTACATGAATGATAATTAGCAAATTCGCTAAGCTCAATTGCTTTATTAAAAAACTCCTCTACTCGCTGTACATCATTGTTTTCCAGGTAACAAGTACTTAGAAACGAATTATAATATATTTGTAAGTAGTAATTTTGAGAAGAGTTTATTTCACTTTTACAACTTAACAAGTAGTCAACTTGTTCCTTTTCAATATTCATACCTAATGAATACTGAGCAAAAATTTTATAGCACTGTAATAATTTGTAATTCGAAGACCAATTCCCATCTCCTTCACTTTTGTATAAATGTTCTGCATCGTCAACCAACTGCAAAACTTTATGATATGATTCCATGTATGTCAATGCCATACAAAGAATTATTTCGAAATCTCCATCTAAATTACTGTTACTTTCTGCATACTTCATGTATGACATTTCACGGTAATAAAATAGTTTTAACAACTCTATATCGTCCGAATCGTTACCTATAAAATGGTTGTACATCAATACAGCAGCCAACCTAACTGCAATGGTAAAACCTGTACATGAAGTATCCACTTCTTCTTTGGACAGGTCATGATAATAAGCATCTGCTTTATCCGAATCATAGCTAAAAATTGCTGAAATCAACAATAAGCCCAAAGACCTGATTCTTAAATTCCTTGTAGCACCATTTTTAGCAAAAATTTCAAGAACGGCCTTTGAATTCTCTTGTAAATTCAAAGTATCAGAAAATGCTTTGGAGAATATTTTTTCAGATTTTTTGTTCTCTGCCAAATGTTCGATCAGATCAAGCTTATACTTTTCGTTATGTATTGGAGAATTAAAAATGGTTTCAAGCACGCAAGGAGCCGAAATGGTATCGTCGCTCAACTCGAACAAATTTTTTAGTTCCAAATGCTTTCCGCTTAAGAAAGATGATTCCAATAAATAAGAGATCAACCTGTTCTTCAATTCAAAACCTGCATATTCAGTATCAACACGTTTAATTAATTCGAAGTTAACACCGTCGTTGTTTTCAATTAAACTGATTCCTATTAAGGTTTCGAACAAGGTTTCATTTGTAATTTTTACATACTTACAATAGTTGTTCTTCTTATTGGTAGAAATGTATTCGGTTATGATTCCGTAAGAAAGCAACTCCTGGTAAGCCGAATAGTAATCACCGGCAGTTTTTAGATGAACCGGAAATCTTTCCCTTAGTTCCAGTTTTTTCGCCGCTGTTCCATCTTTACCATGACCAATAAGATCCAAAATTGCATAAAGGATATCCACTTTCTCCTCGGAAAATCTCGAGTAATGAACCTTATTTTTAATGTATTCATGAATCAGTTCATAACTTTTATTCAGCTTATGAATTTTGTTTGGAGAATACAGTTTGATAAAAAGTTCCAGAAAGAATGGATTTGACAGCACCGTTTTTTGATGATAGGTTAAATCTTCGATACTTACATTGGGTGCATAATGAAGATTTAGGGTCTTATCAAAAACTCTTTGAATTTCCTTTTGATTTAGTGGTGCAAGGTTTGCTTCATTGATCTTCTCTGAATCATCATTTAAATCGTACCAACACTCTTTCAAAGCATTTGATTGAGCCACAAATGGCAATGCAAACTTTTGCCAGGTTGTATTTCTTGATGTTAGAATTAATTTGACTTTGCTTGAATCTTTAAAATTTAAAACAAACTGTTTTAACTGTAAAAACAGTCGTTCCAATTTCATATTATCGTAGGTAACTTCATCCAGCGCATCAATTACAAAAATGATTTTACTTTCGCATGCCTCAGGATGTTTCAGAAAATATTTAAGAGAGTCTTTCTGAGCAAATTTCAATTGATCCTGCAACCAGTTCTCCAACTTGAAATCAGAATTTAGAAAACTGATCATTAGTGAAGCATTCAAAAACAGGACAACATCTTCATTTTTCTTGTTGAGCCATTTTCTTTCGAACCATTTGGCAATCATGCTTGATTTTCCACATCCACCAGGTGCGATAAATGCCAAGGCACTATTTTTCGAACTTAAAAACTTCTCTATTCTTTTCTCAGCCTCCAAACGAGGTGATACTGCCTGAAATGGAATTCCTGATTGCCCTGAAATGAAATTAAAGGTATCGGTGCTGAATGAAATTGCTTTGTTGTAAAAATCGGTCCAGCTTTCCTTTGGTGCAACTTCTGCTTTTGGCTGTGTTTCCCAATAATTGCTAAAGTGTTCCCAATCTTTATAACCCAAATAAGTTGCCAGTATATTTAAAGTATACTTACCTGGAATGGTATTGCTTTTTAAAAAACCAAATAATCTTCGGATTGTAGTGGTACTAATTCTACTTCCTGTCTCTTCACAAATTGTGTCAGCCAGGAATTTACAATCTTTGGTGTAGACCAGGTCTTCACCAAACTTTTTTAAGATTTCAGATTTAACGCGTTCGATCATAGTAGTGGTTTTCCGTTAAATTTTCCATGAAAATACTTAAGAAAATCAGGCTTTTCAACGGATAATTCGCCACTACGTAGTACGAATTTCCCAATACGTAATATGAGTTTGTGAATGCGTAAGCTTACTTTTTAGAATCTGGCAGAAAATCGGCTATTTTTTTCAGTCTGCTCAGAAACTCAGCTTTTCTGCCTTCCGATACTTCAATCTCTTTTTTATTCTCCAGAATCACCTTTCCTCCTCTTCCTTTCACGTAATTGTCAACGAAATTTAAGTTGATCAGGTGTTTGTTGTGTACACGGCAAAACAATTCTGAAGGAAGCAATTCCTCGAAATTCGATAATGCTTTGGAAACCATGATTGGATCCTCATCAACAATATAGAAGTGCGTATAACTGCCATCGGCTCGGCAATAGATTATATTTTCAACTTCAACAACCTTTAATCCATTGGATGTTGGCAACACAATTTTCTTATGCTGATTGTTCAAGCTGTCAAATAATACCTGTATTTTTTCATTCAGATCAAGATCCTGATGACTCTCCTTGTATCGCTCAACCGCATGCTGCAGTTCGATGTAGTTAATTGGCTTTAACAGGTAATGTAAGGCTGAAAACTGAAATGCCTTAATGGCATAATCGTTAAATGCAGTTGTAAACACAACTTCGAATTCACGATTCTTCACTTGCTGCAGCACTTCAAACCCATCTCCATCAGGCATCGAAATATCCAAAAATACCAAATCCGGCTTCAAATCATTAATGGCTTTTACTCCTGATTTAACATTGTTTGCAAACCCAACAATTTCTAATCCATTGCAATATTTTTCCAGCAGCTTATGAAGAGTTGCCTGACTCTTCATTTCGTCATCAATAATAAGTGTTCGGATCATAAGTGTAATAGTTTTCTTAATCTAAATCGAGAATTAAATATACAAAAAAAGCGCTCTGTTGAGCGCTTCACATAAACATTCTTATTTTTTTTATTCTTTTATTCCTGCAAGGTCTAAAACAAAGGCATATTCAAGGGCTGCTTCCTTTAATCTTTCAAATCGACCAGAGGCTCCACCATGTCCAAAATCCATATTGGTTTTTAAGAGTAATGGATTATCATCTGTCTTCATATCACGAAGTTTCGCCACCCATTTGGCAGGCTCCCAGTATTGTACTTGCGAATCGTGTAAACCAGTTGTAACCAATAAAGCCGGATAATCCTGAGCTTTCACATTATCGTATGGCGAATAGGAAAGCATGTAATCGTAATACTCCTTATTTTTTGGATTTCCCCACTCATCAAACTCACCCGTTGTTAGTGGAATTGATTCATCCAACATGGTAGTAACAACATCTACAAATGGAACGGCTGCAATTACTCCTTTGTACAATTCCGGTTGCATGTTGATAATGGCTCCCATTAGCAAACCTCCGGCACTTCCACCCCAGGCAAACACCTTATCTTTTGCTGCATAACCTTCTGCCACCATATGTTCTGCACATGAATTAAAATCGGTGAAGGTATTTTTCTTCTTCAACAATTTGCCATCTTCATACCAATATCGACCCATTTCCTGGCCTCCGCGCACATGAGCAGTCGCCACAACAAATCCTCTGTCCAATAAACTCAACCGAACCGAGCTAAAGTAAACATCAGAACTTGAACCATACGATCCGTAAGCCGATAACCAAAGCGGATTTTTGCCTTTTTCAAATTTATCTTTTCGATACACCAATGAAATAGGCACTTTGGTTCCATCTTTTGCTGTTGCCCATAAACGTTTGGCTTCATAATTATCTTTGTTAAAACCACCAAGAACTTCCTGTTGTTTCATCACCGTTTTTTCCTTGCTTCCCATATTGTAATCGATGGTAGAACTTGGCGTTGTAAGCGAGGTATAGCCATAACGTAAAACGTCTGAATCAAATTCCGGATTAGCAGAAATCCATGCATCGTAGGTTTCTTCACCAAAGTCGAGGTAATGTTCATCACCCGAATCCCAATTGCGAATGCGAAGCTGGTTCAATCCATTTTTACGTTCGCCCACAACCAGGTAATTCTTAAAAATCTCAAAATTACTTAGGAAAACATCATCCCTGTTAGGAATCATCTCAATCCAATTCTCTTTTGTAGTTTTTGCAACAGGCGTTTTCATCATTCGGAAATTCTTCGCCTGGTAATTGGTACGAATGTAAAAATGATCTTTATAATGAGCTATGCCATATTCCAAGTCTCTTTCGCGAGGCTGTATTACTTTAAACTTGCTATTTGGTTTGTTGGCATCAATGTATCTGTATTCCGAAGAAACCGTACTGCTTACTCCAATCATGATATACTTTCTCGATTTGGTCTTGTAACAAAAGGTATAGAAAGTATTGTCTTTTTCTTCATAGACCAATTCATCATCTTTTGAAGAGGTGCCAAGTACATGCTTATAAACTTTATGAGGCAACAAGGTTTCAGGATGCTTTACCGTGTAAAAAACAGTTTTGTTATCGCTTGCCCAGGTAATACCGCCAGTAGTATTGGTAATCTCGTCGGTATACACCTTATCGCCTTTCAGGCTCTTAAATTTGATGGTGTATTTTCTACGACTTAAGGTATCTTCGGAGTAGGCCAAAATTTTATTGTCTTCGCTCACCGAGTAGCTGCCAATATTGTAATAACTATATCCTTTCGCCATTTCAGGAACATTTAACATGATATGCTCCTCAGCTTCAAGACTTCCCTCTTTCCTGCAATACAATGGATATTCAGCATCTCCTTCTGTTCTGCTGTAGTAATAGTATCCATTCGATTTGGCTGGAACCGATTCATCTGTTTTTTTAATTCGGGCAACCATCTCATCAAAAAGTTTGGTCTGAAACTCTTCGGTGTGTTTCATTACCGCATCTGTATAGTCGTTTTCTGCAGTCAGATAGTTAATCACTGCCGAATCTTCACGCTGGTTTAACCAGTAGTAATTGTCTAGCCTGGTGTGATCGTGGATGCTTAATTCTTTGGGGATTTTTTGTGCATCAGGAGGATCAGGTAAACTGACTTTTTGATTACACGATGCTAAAAACATTGCAATCATAGCAATGCTAAGAATTGATTTAGTCTTCATGTTTCTTAAAATTTAAAGGTACAGGTTAATTGATTGAACCTTAAATTTAACAAAAACATCGAAATGATCAATAATACAATATGAGTTTTAGCCAGATTATGAAGTGCTTACTTTTAGATATGAGATGGCCAGGCGAATTTTATAGTACTCGATTTCTTCGCCCATAAACAGGTACAATTCCTTGATATTTTCAGTAAAATTTAAGGAACGAAAAGCATTTTCGATCTGTTCCAATTCACGGGAACTAAAAAATTCATACAAATCGACATCTGCCCCTTTTTCGTACAAAGAAGCCAAATGAGAGTAAATTGTAACAGGGTTTACTTTTCGGATACTGGCAATTTCATCAACCGAAAATCCCTGCTTGTAATATTCGTAGGTTTTATAAAAAGACTCCCCACTTTTCTTTGCTTCGCGATTTTTACTCTGCTGGAAATTTAGAATTTCGTTGATAAATAATTCACCATACAACTGATATTTGCGAACACCAACCCCAGAAATCATTTTCATCTCAAATTCGCTGCTTGGCTTATCCTGTACCATTTCCTGCAAAGTTGCATCCGAAAATACCAGGTAAGGCGGAATGTTTTCATCGCGCGAAATTTGCAATCTAAGCTTACGTAGTGCCTCAAACAAACCTTCACGATCGAGTTGCTTACTTGTTTTCTTTTCAATTGGCTTGATAACAGGATCAGATTTCATTGAAGCCAAATGAACCAATTTCACCAGTCGTTCGCCAAAGAGCACTTCTCTTCCTTGCTCGGTTAATCGCAAGGCATTGCCATGATCGTAAGCCACGGTAATAAAGCCCAGGTTTAAGAGCTGAAGCAGATATTGTTGCCAATCCTGGTGTGCAATATCTTTTCCTGCACCATAGGTTTTAATTTGGTGATATCCCTTGTTGATGATTTCCTGTCGGGATGAACCTCGAAGAACGTCAATAAGAGTTCCAGCTGCAACCTGTTCTCTGAGTCGAACAATGGCCGAAAATGCTTTTTGTGCAATGATTGTTCCATCGAATAGTTGAGGTGGATTTTTACAAACATCGCAGTTTCCACAATCTTTTTCGAGGTGTTCTCCGAAATAACTCAGCAATATTTTTCGCCTGCAAATCTGTGCATCACAAAACTGTTGGATTCTTTCCAGTTTGGCATGCGAGACTTCTTTGAGTTTCGATTCATCAATAAATTTTCGATGTACAATTACATCGGAAAAGCTATAAAATAAAAGTGTATCTGCCTTAAGGCCATCGCGCCCGGCACGACCAATTTCCTGGTAGTAGGACTCAATATTTCTAGGCAAATTATAATGGATTACCCAACGTACATTCGATTTATCGATACCCATTCCAAAAGCAATGGTAGCACAAATAATCGGCACCTCATCGTTGATAAAATCTTCCTGGCGCTTTGCACGCTCTTCGGCCGATAAGCCTGCATGATAATAAGCTGCATTTACCCCGGCATTTCTCAATTTTTCGGCCAATCCTTCGGTTGCTTTTCTACTCAAACAATAGATAATTCCTGATTGATGTGGACGCTGACGCAAAAATCCCAGTATGGATTTAAACTTGTCGCGTCCGGGAGCAACGGTCAAACTTAAATTTGGCCTGTCGAAAGAGGAGATAAACCTTTCGGGATCAGTCAAATTCAATTGCGAAACAATATCTTTCTGCGTAAGATTATCGGCTGTAGCCGTTAAAGCAACAATGGGTACATGAGGAAATTGTTTCTTCAGATAAGCCATTTTTGTGTACTCAGGGCGAAAATCATGCCCCCAAACCGAGATACAATGCGCCTCATCCACTGCAAACAAATTCACCTTAAGTTGCAATAACAAGTAGTAGAAATCCTGGCTTACCAATTTCTCTGGAGAAACATATAGCAGCTTAATTTTCCCTGCCACCAGGTTCTCAATAATTTCGGCCTGTTCCTGTGTATTTTGCGAGCTATTCAGGTAATCGGCCGAAACTCCATTGGCTCTTAATCCTTCTACCTGATCTTTCATTAGGGCAATCAGAGGAGAAACTACAATCGTAATTCCCTCCATAATAATAGCTGGAATCTGGTAGCAAATCGATTTTCCTCCACCAGTTGGCATAATCACCATCGCATCCTTTCCTTGCAAAATTGAGTTGATTACCTTCTCCTGCAATGGACGGAATTGATCGTATCCGAAATATTTTTTTAATGCGTTTGATGCTGCCGACATAGCTATTTTTTAATTGGGAAGACAAAACTAGTACAATTCGTGCGAAGAATGAAGAAGAACTTATCAACAATATCCAAATTTCTGGGCTCTACTTACGATAAAACATGACAAAAATCAATATGCTTTTGTAACATATAAAAGAGTTTAAAAAACTGATAAAGATCATACAAAAAAAGCTTTCCAAACTACGTTTATAATATACATTTGCAGCGAATAACAAACACAAACACACAACCAAAAAAATGAACGCAATTAAATCTATCAAGGAGACAGATTTTTTGAAGAAGCGCAGGTACGAAGCTGTGATGTTTCTTCTTACATTTTTCGGGATTTTTGGATACATCGGCCACACAATGGGTGTTTCCAATATGCTGAATACGATCATGCAAACCGCATGGGATTTGCTAATGAATACTGTTTTCTACATTATGGGAATTACAGTTCTTTCTGGTGCATTAGGTAAATTATTAATTGAATTTGGTGTTGTTCGTCTGTTGGAGAAAATTCTTGCTCCGATGATGAAACCATTATTCAACTTACCTGGAGTTGGTGCATTGGCAGGAGTTCTTACATTTTTATCGGATAACCCGGCGATTATCAGCCTGGCCAACGATAAAAACTTCAGCAAGTATTTTAAAAATTACCAATTGGTATCATTAACCAACTTTGGAACCGCTTTCGGTATGGGTTTGATTGTAATCACATTCATGTCTACACTTAAGGTTCCGGGCAGCGACGAAAACATGTTTATTCCTGCATTAATTGGTTTGGTTGGTGCTTTATTTGGTGCGGTAGTTTCAACTCGATTAATGCAACGATTAATCAGGGGGAAAATTCCTGCGCGTACCGATAACGATTTTGAAGGTGCAACCGAAAAGATCAGCTTTAAATCGGAAGGTAGCGTTTTCCTAAGATTCCTGAACTCAATTTTGGATGGTGGTAAGTCGGGTGTTGATCTTGGATTGGCTATTATTCCGGGTGTACTTATCATTTCTACAATGGTAATGATGCTAACTTTCGGACCAAAAGATCCAACATTAGGATACCAGGGATTGGCATATGAAGGTGTGCCATTGTTACCAAAATTAGCTGGATATGTTTGGTGGTTGTTCGAAGGATTATTCGGATTTAAATTTCCTGAACTAATTGCATTCCCGGTAACTTCGCTAGGTGCAGTTGGTGCAGCTTTATCGCTTGTAAAAGCATTCCTTGCAAAAGGAATTATCGATGGTAATGTTGTTGCGGTATTTACTGCAATGGGGATGTGTTGGAGTGGATATTTAAGTACCCATACTGCAATGTTGGATACTTTAAATTTCCGTGAATTGACATCTAAAGCTTTACTATCTCATACCGTAGGTGGTATACTGGCGGGTACATTTGCCCATTACCTCTACGTTCTGGTAAGCACATTTCTTTATTAAGAATATAATTACCCCTACATGAGTAAATGCCATCTCGTTACGAGGTGGCATTTTTTCATGCATTAACACCTATTCTTTCGGATTAAGCAGGAATTAACTCCCGTATTAACTCTCTACTCCTAGTTTTGAGTATCATTCATTAAATACGAATCAAATGACAATTCTAAAAAAGTTAATCTACATTTTAGTTTTAGTAGGAACGGTTTCTTGTAATTCTTGCGATAAATCGGATAGCAATTCAGAAACAACAAAGGAGGAAATTGCGACAGCTCCTGAAGGAAAATATTCGGCCGTTTTTGGTGGCGGTCCTTTCTATACCGGGGGTATGGAAGTAATCAACGATTTGAAATCATCAGGTTTTTCAACTGTTATTTTATGGACCATTCACATTGGTGAAGATGGCAGTATGAATTATAACGATACTCCAATTATGAATGCCGATGGCGAATACATTGGAGATCCTGAATGGCAATCGAGATTGGAACAGTTGACAAGTGCACCTAGTTCTGTTGATAGAATTGAACTGGGAATTGGTGCGTGGGGAGCCAAATCGTGGGAACATATCAAAAACCTGATTGCCGAAGAAGGAACAGGACCAGAAACAAAGCTATATAAGGCTTTGCAAAAATTACAGGAAATTACAGGTGCAACAGCAATTAACTACGACGATGAAGTAACTTTTGATGTTGCATCGACAGTAGATTTCACCTTAATGTTGGCTGATATGGGTTTGAAAGTGGGTCTATGTCCTTACAATGAGACTGAATATTGGAAATCGGTTTACGAGCAGGTAGAAGCTAAAAAACCAGGAACAATTGACCGTGTGTACTTGCAATGTTACGCTGGTGGATCGAGAAATAAACCATCGGAGTGGAACCAGTATTTTGGCAAGCTAAAAGTTTCTTACGGATTGTGGTGCAAAAATGGCGACAATTGCGCGAATGGAGACAACCCAGCTGTAATTGGTGAAAAAATTGCCAGCGAAAAAGAGAATATCGACGGAGGGTTTATTTGGCTTTACGACGACATTCAAAAGTGTGCTGCTTATGGAAAATCGAGCTCTTATGCCAAAGCAATCAATGAAAATTTATAATCAATTTTTAGAATAATCTAAAAAAGGAAATCTGCACTGGCGGATTTCCTTTTTTTATATCTGTATTTCAATTTTACTCCATGGTAACAACCGTTATTCCTGATCCTCCCATTTGGATGCGTTCATCCTTAAAATGACGAACCAAATCTACGGTTTGAAGATAATCCCTGATAAGCTGACGCAGGATTCCATGCCCTGTTCCATGCAAAATTCTAAATTCTTTTACTTCCAGCATAATGGCTTCATCAACATGATCCATTACAATTTGCAGTGCCTCTTCGCCTCGCATTCCCCTCACATCAATATCCTGTCGGAAACTTAGTTTGCGTTTCGAAATTCGCTCCTGAACCAAGGCCGAAGTCTGATTGTAAGTCTTTTCCTGTTTCTTCAATTGAGACTTGGAGACTTTCGACAATCGCTTGGCTTTCACCGATGTAAGAATGCTTCCAAAGGCAACCACCGCAGTTTTATCATTAATCTCGATTACTTCACCAACCGTATTCTGATTATCCAACTGCACCAAATCACCTTTTTCAATCACATCTGGATTAAACTGCTTTTTGCTTTTCACAATTGCTTTGGCTGCTGTCGATTTTCCTGCTGTTTCAGGCTCCTGATCTTTCTGCCCTTTGCGCTTTTCGCGATTTTTCAGTTTCTGAATTTTACGGTTGATGCGCTCCTCTTCCTCCAACTCGGCTTGTGTAAGTTGAACCTTGGTTTCTTCGAACTGCTTTCTCGCTTTTTTGGTTTTCTCTTTTTCGGCTTTGCTTTCCTTAATATCGCGAATGGTTTTTTCTATGGTTTTATTCGCATTCTGAAGCAAATCTTTAGCCTCTTGCTGTGCTTTTTCGATAATGTCCTTTCGAAGCTTGCTGGCATCTTTCAACTCCTTATCGTATTGCTCAACCAACTGATTTAGCTTCTTCTCGTTTCTACGGATTTTATCCCTTTTGCTTTCCCAATATCTTTTGTCGCGAACAATATCACGCAAGTGTTTATCGAAATTGATATGATCCTCACCCACTTTTTCGGTAGCCGCTTTTAGAATTTCTTCGGGTAAACCGATTTTTCTTGCAATTTCGAAAGCAAAAGACGATCCTGGCTTGCCAACCTGCAATTGGAACAATGGGCGCATCTGATGCGAATCGTAGAGCATGGCACCATTCTCGATCCCTTCAGCTTCAGAAGCAAAATGCTTTAATCCCGAATAGTGAGTGGTAATCACACCACAAACTTTTTTACGGTTTAATTTATCTAAAATCGATTCGGCAATTGCTCCCCCCAAAGCAGGCTCAGTTCCTGTTCCAAACTCATCAATCAGCACCAGCGTATCGGTATCTGAATAGCGAAGGAAGTGTTTCATATTCATCAGGTGAGAGCTGTAGGTACTTAAATCGTTCTCGATGGATTGTTCATCACCGATATCAATGAAAATTTTATCGAAAATTCCGATTTTTGATTCCTCCTCCATAGGCACCAGGAATCCACACTGGAACATGTACTGCAACAAACCAACTGTTTGCAAACAAACCGATTTACCACCGGCATTCGGACCTGATATCAGGATAATTCTTTGTTCGTTTGAAATTTGAAGATTTAAAGGAACCACTTTACGACCTTCGTTTTGTAAGGTTAAAAACAAAAGTGGATGGGTCGCTTTTTCCCATAATAATGTAGGTGTTTTCACCATTTTGGGAAGCAAGGCTTTCACCTGTATGGCGAACTTGGCCTTTGCTCGTATAAAGTCGATTTTGGCCATAAACTCATAAGCCAAAAACAAATCGTCGATATAAGGGCGAAGTTGTGCTGTAAATTCCAGCAATATTCTTATGATTTCGCGACGTTCAGCATACTCCAACTCCCTGATTTCATTGTTTGTTTCAACAATTTCGGACGGTTCGATATAGGAAGTTTTCCCTGTTGCCGATTCGTCGTGTACAATCCCCTTTATTTTTCTTTTGTAAGCCGATGGAATTGGAATTACAACGCGTCCATCGCGCACCGAAAGCGCAACATCCTGCTCTACCCAACCTTCTCTTTGAGCCGCGCGAAGCATAGATTGCATTCGCTTGGATATGGTAGATTGCTTTTGGATTAACGAACTTCTGATGTGCTGAAGTTCTGGTGAAGCATTGTCCTTAATTCGTCCATTCTTTGTAATGATCCCATTAATCCTGTCGAAAATGTAAGGATACATCTTAACATTTCCAGTCAATTTTTTCAGGTAAGGATATTCATCCTCTTCCTTCTTTTGGAAGAATCGCAAAATAGAAGAGATCGATTCCAGTGAACGTTTCAGATTGTACAACTCTTCCAACTCAAGATAAGTACCATCAATACGAACCTTCTCTAAACTTTGGCGCACATCAATAAAGTATCCCAAAGGGAAATTCTCTTCCTCTAAACAAATGGTTTTAAATTCGTTGGTCTCATTCACCATTCGGTTGACCGTTTTGTAGGAATTCGAAAATTTAATTTCATCAACCAAATCTCTTCCCAGGGAACTTAAACATTGTTTCTTAACCAGTTCTCTTACTTTATCGAACCGAAGTTTTGTTTCAAAATTGTCTGGATATATCACGTGCTAACTTTCTGTCTTAGTTTAATACCTGCAAAATTAACAAAAGTGATGGATAGGCAAAAATTAAGGAATAACAGCTTGAATTGTTATTCCTTAATCTTGTATTTTTTCATGATTTTAGTACAAATCCATAAGTTTTCCTTTCTCATCTACTCTAAAAACAGAACAATACCTTTTGCTGTTTCCTTTATAGTCGAAATCAAACTTACCGTACTTTTGGGTATTGACCAGAATTAAATGTGAATCTTCCGACTCAAACACCCAATCTATCTTATACGAATGATTCACTTCAAATAATTTTGGTTTTCGGTAGAGTCCTCTATACTCATGTTCCACAACCATTTGGTTTTGAAAAAGAGTCACTGTTCGTTCGTGATCTTGCCATCCCCAAACTCTTCGGTCGTGGCAATCGTATTCTTCATTCTCCGAATCACAGAAATAATCATCGGTTGCAAATATTTCTGTAGGTTCAAAACTAAAATTTCTTCGGAAGTTCATCTCGTACTTGTGGTTGTAATTGATTTGAATCAACGAACGGTCGGAATGAAACGCATATAGCATTACTCCCGATTTCATTGAATGTATCCCTGCATCCGTGGCATAATCTCCATCAATCAAATATTCAAAATCCCGACTCCAGGTACCCTTATCATCCGTACTGTTTAATGAAATTCTTTTTTCGGCAATTCCCTCAGATTCTATACCATAATAATTTTCCTCGATAATTTCTGCAAGAATTACGAAGTCATTTTCATTTAAAAATCCGATGTCTTTCAGCTTATTGTGGTCTTCATCCTCATAAATCACCTTCTGTTCCACAAGTTCACCTGAAAATTTTCGTCTTTCAAGAATGCCTTTATGTTCCTCTATTCCCACAAATACCAATTCTTCATTCTTACAGCTCATGATATGTGCCCTTTTGTACAAGCTACCGTTCACATGTTGAGCTGAACCGTCTGTTGTGTTCAGGAGTACAAATCCATCATTGGTAAGTAGAATTATCCTTCCATCATCAGTATTTTTGGCATCATAAATTTGATCTACATTTTCAAGAAATTCCGACTTATCCAACTCTCCCTCGGTATATTTGTATAAAAACACTCCTTTGCTCGAAAATGATTTCCTTTTCTTTGTAAATACATAGATACTATTAGCATTTTCAACCAAAGCTACACCTACTTCATCATCTTCAACATTGGTAACAGTTTTGCCAACTACATTAATCCAGATGAATTTGCTCTCTGCAGAATATTTCGCATCTTTTAATACAAAATAGATACGATACAAACCATTTTCATCGAAACTAATTTCCTCATCCAAAGAATGATAATTCCAATCATCTTCAGCATACCAATAAATTTCCCCTGCATCTTCAACATTACATTTTGCCTGAAAACGAATGGGTGTATTTATGGGTAAATCCACAATATCTCCGTGTATTTCAGCAGGGCTTATCAGTTCAATTTCCAATATTTCTTTCTGATCCTTATCCGAATCCTTATCGCAGGATACAAACAGGATTGCTGATAAGATCAATAGGCTTACAAAGCGATTCATTTTTTATAATGTTTGAATGGGTGATTACTCTTTCTCTTTACAATTTCGCTCCCAATATTCTGTGGCAGCGCCAGAACCTAATTCCATGGCGGTCTTCCAGTCGGTGCAGGCATCCTCGGGCTTGCCTGCCTGAAAAAGGCTGATTCCCCTGTTTACGTAGGCTGCAGTATATTCCGGCTTCAATTGAATGGCATAAGAATAGTCGATTATTGCTGAAGAGAACCTGTTTTTTTGAAGGGAAATTGTCGCCCTGTTGAAATAGTAATGAGGAACCAGGTAAAAATCGGCACCATTCATTTTACTGTATGCAATGGCCATACTGTATTCCATCATCGCCCTGTTTAAATCCCCTTTCATTTTATATATTTCACCAATATAGTAGCAAATCTCATCATCTTGCTGAAAGATTTTTTTTGCTCTCTGAAGCAGGCACAATGCAGAATCCCTATACTCCTCACGATTGGTTGCCAGTGTATACAGAAATAAATATGGCTTGCGTAAAGTAGTATCAATAGAAATTGCGCGAGTAAGCTGTGGAAATGCTGCTTCGTAATTTTGTTGCTGAATATTAACAATGGCTTTGTTTGCAATTTCAGCAGCCTGATTTCTCTTTTTTAAATCGACACTCATTTCCTGTCCAACAGCAAAGTATGATAATAAAATCATACCCATCAAAATTCCGTATTTCATAAGTAGTTTATAAGTTTTCTAATATGTTTCTCAATTTCAGAAGGTCAGTTCTTTAAATAAAATGCCAAATATAACACTTAGTATAATTGATATTATTTCTTTCTGTTATTTATCATTATTCCAATTAAAAGATAAATAAAATGCCCGCACAAAATATGTGCGGGCATTGCTTTATATTATTTCTAAAGATTACTTTTCGCTAACTTCTTTGCTATGATTTTTTACGTGTTTTTCGAGCCATTGGTCTTGCTCCCAAAGCATGTGCATGATGTTCTCTTTTGAACGGTACGAATGACTTTCTTTTGGCAACATTACCAAACGAACCGTAGCACCTAATCCTTTAAGAGCATTAAAGTAACGCTCGCTCTGCATTGGGTAAGTTCCCGAATTGTTATCCGAATCGCCATGGATCAATAGCAATGCATTGTTCATTTTTTCGGCATGCATAAATGGTGACATGGTGTAGTAAACCTCCGGTGCTTCCCAGTAGTTTCTTTCCTCGCTCTGGAAACCAAAAGGAGTAAGGGTTCTGTTGTATGCACCACTACGTGCAATACCTGCAACAAACAAATCGGAGTGAGTTAGTAGGTTAGCTACCATAAATGCACCGTAACTGTGTCCACCACAAGCAACTCTGTCTCTATCGATATAACCCATTGCATCAACTGCATCGATAGCAGCTTTCGCATTGGCTACCAACTGAGAACGGAACGAATCGTTTGGCTCTTCTTCTCCTTCACCAACAATTGGGAAAGCAGCATCATCCAAAACAGCATAACCTCTGGTTAGCCAGAACAATGGCGAAGCCCAATACAAATAGGTAAATTCGTTAGAGTTGGCAGTTGTTTGTCCGGCACTAGCTTTGTCTTTGTACTCGGTAGGATATGCCCATAGTATCATCGGCACTTTTTCTTTCTTGTCTTTATCGTATCCTACAGGTAAATATAAGGTTCCCGATAGCTCTACTCCATCTTCTCTCTTGTAAGTAATTACCTCTTTGTGAACTCCTTCGATACTCTTGAATGGATTCTCGAAAGCAGTTAACTGCTTCAACTTATTGCCTTTCAGCTTTCTGAAGAAATAATTTGGGTATTCGGTGTTCGATTCAATTCTTACCAATAATTCCTTTTTCTTCACATCAAAATCTCTTAGATCCTCAATCTTATCGGTATACTTCGATTGATACAATCTCTGAGTTTTCTTTGTTTTAAGATTGGCTTTATCAAGGAATGGGAATTGTCCTTCTTTCGAGTAACCTTCTCCCAATAAGAAAGCGTTATCGCCTTCAAGTGCAAGTGTGTATTTTCCAAATTTGTTTCTGGCAGTTACAAATTCACCCGGATCACTATATTTATCCTGGTAATTTCTATCGTTGATTTTAATTGGTGCTACCGAAGCATCAGAAGGATTAAAAGTGTAGGACTTGGTATTTCTGCTATTCCACCAGTAATCGTGAGCAACAGCAATTTTTTCATTTCCCCAATCGATACCGGCAAAACGATTAATGGTTTTCAAAATGCTCTTGCCATTGCCTTTAAAAGGAGCATCCAATTGGAATACTTCATCTCTGTAGTCTACTTTATTAGCAGGATCACCTCCATCTAAAGCTTCAACATAAATCAATGATGATGCAACATCAAGTCTCCAGCTTACATTTCTTCTTCCTTTACGAACAGCCATAAAACCTTGTGGAAGGTCTTCAATCAATGGAACAGTTAACACATCTTCCACTTTGTTGGCATCCTTAGTGTAAACTGTTGTTTTCGATGGGAATCTGTAGTAAGGTACAAGATAAGAGAAAGGTTTTTCAACAACAGAAATCATCACATAATTCCCGTCAGGCGAGAAGTTAATGCTCTTGTACATTGCAGCTGGCAACCATTTTTCTTTGCTGGCATCCATGTTCACTTTGTACAATTCAGATATGGCAAGCTGTTCAAAGTTGTACTCATCATTCTTGTTCTTTAACAAATCCTGGTAAGTTCTGTTCTGAGCTTTCTTACCTGCATTTTCAGAAATGGTTGGACCGCTAGGAACAGAACTTTTCGTATTGATCAATTCTTTTTTCGATTCGGCAACAAATTTTACAAGTACAGCTTCACTGTTCTTGAACCAATTGATCGGATCTCTTAAGTTCGCATTTACAATTGCATCGGTAATTTTTGTCATCGAAGCTGAATTTTTATCTAAAATCCACACTTCTACACCTTTTGTTGTGGTGTTGGTCATGGCCAGTTTTGTCTGATCAGGAGACCAAACAAAATTGGTAAGTCTCGGATTTTTTGGCAGTCCTTTTACTTGTACAGGAGCATCCGATTTTGAGTTCAGTCTGCGCAATTTAATATTGTTATAATAACTGGTTCTGCTACCAATATTTGTTTTAGGATCGATTCTTAATCCTCCCAAGCGCATTTCTTCCTGCGATAATTCTTGAATGGTTTTGTAGGCATCACGAAACAATAGCACCATATTTTCTTTGCTATTATCCATAAATACAGAAGGAGCTCGCTCAACATCTGCCAATTCCAAAATTTCCTTTGGAGGTTTCTGGAAGTCAATGTTATTCTGTGCATTGACACTTACTGCTACAAAAAATAACAGCACATAAATTAATCTTTTCATTTTTTGTTGTTTTGGTATGGTTTAAAGTCCATAAGGACGGTTAGTTTTTATAAGGGAAAAAATCAATTAATAAATGTAAAGAATTATACGCTGAACTCATCTTATTTTTCGATCAAATTATGATCATGGTCGATCAACTCGCACATCTGCCATTTATTATTCTAGCCCGCGAAAAACTCTCAATTAAAAATAAACTCTTATCTTAGATGACTTTCAAAAATAAATCTATTAACCCATTACCAATTTACCTTTAGTTTATGCATACCCTTAATGATTTTCTTACAATAATTGAAGGATTTTTAGGTGGAAGCAAGTGGTTTCCTATTTTACTAATCGGAACAGGATTATTCTACACCATTTACCTAAAATTCCCCCAGTTTCGATTCTTCAAACACGCCTTAAAAGTTGTTACCGGAAAATATGACAAACCAGGAGAGAAAGGTGATGCTTCTCACTTTCAGGCATTAACTACAGCACTTTCGGGAACGGTAGGTACCGGAAATATTGCAGGTGTAGCTTTGGCAATTTACCTGGGTGGTCCGGCAGCTCTCTTTTGGATGTTGGTTACTGCTTTCTTAGGGATGACAACAAAATTTGTTGAGGTAACACTATCGCACAAATACCGTGAAACAGATGAGAAAGGTTTTATTTCAGGTGGACCGATGTACTACATGAAGAATAAATTGAACATGAAATGGTTGGCAGGTTTCTTTGCAGCCATGACCATTTTCTCATCTTTTGGTACAGGAAGTTTGCCTCAGATTAATTCCATTTCCAACTCGATGTTCACCACATTTGGTTTTAACAAGATGCTGGTTGGAGGAATTCTTACCGTACTGTTGGCCTTTGTAATTCTAGGCGGAATTAAGCGTATTGCAAAAGTTACAGAGAGACTAGTGCCAACAATGGCAATTATATATTTCGTTGGTGCATTGGCTGTAATCTTTTACAATTACGAAAACATTATACCTTCATTCCTATCCATATTTACCAATGTATTTACCGGAACAGCCGCTGTTGGTGGATTCCTTGGTGCCGGATTCTCTTACGCACTTACAAAAGGTGTAAACCGAGGATTGTTTAGTAATGAAGCTGGTCAGGGTTCTGCACCTATTGCCCATGCGGCAGCCCGAACCGAAGAACCCGTTTCGGAAGGAATGGTAGCAATTCTTGAACCATTTATCGATACCATTGTAATCTGTACGCTTACCGGATTGGTGATCTTGTCATCGGGAGTATGGACCGAAAAATTGCCAAATCAGTTCCAACCAACCGATATGGTAATTATGGCTGATCAGTACGATGATACAAATGAAGCCGATCGTGAAAAACTATATCACTATTTAGGTGGCACTTCCGAATTGCCTTTATTTACAGGAGAGCTTAATGTTGAGAATGGTGAAATTAAAAATGAATTAAGCATTATAAATGCTCGTTCGGTAGCTGAAAAAATCCAGGTTTACGATTCAAACAACAAGTTGTACAGTGGTAAAATTGCCATTAATAAAGGAAAATACTCATCGGAAAATGGTGTGGTATTTAAAGGAAATTCATTGGTACACTCGGCACCATTAACTGCCGAAGCATTTACCCGAAGTTTGCTTGGCGATTGGGGAAAATGGATCGTTTCCATTGGTTTGTTGTTATTCGCATTTTCAACTGCAATTGCATGGGCTTATTACGGTGGTCGTTCGGTAACTTACCTATTTGGTGTTAAAGGTGTTCTTCCATATCGCATTATCTATTGCGTTGGATTTTTCATTGCATCTTTTGCCGATACAACCATTATCTGGACCATATCAGGTATAACCATTGTACTAATGGCTCTGCCTAACCTTATTGGAATTCTTTTGTTGCACAAGGATATGAAATCAACTCTAAATACTTACTGGGATAAATTCAAAAAAGAACATCCTTCGGAAGTATAAATCATATTTCTCTGAAAAAAAAGGAACAGAAATCTGTTCCTTTTTTTGTATTTTATTACGAACAAATACTTAATGGTAAATAGCTATGAAAGAGATAGACTGGACGAAATTTGTTCGTAAAATTCATATTAAATCAACAATTGATAAAGTTTACAGGTGCTGGACCACACAACACAAACTGGAAAGATGGTTCCTGAAAAAGGCTGAATTCACAACAAAGAATGATTTGCCAAGGGCAAGCAAAGAATACATACAAGCCGGCGACAAATATTCCTGGCAATGGCACAACTGGGAAGGTGTTGAGCAAGGTGAAATTATCGAAGCCAATGGCAAAGATAGAATTGTTTTTGCTTTCGCTGATAATGAGGTTGAAGTTATCCTGACAAGGGAAAAAGGCATGACTTTGGTAAGTTTGACCCAAAGTAAAATTGCAACCGATGAAAAAAGCAAAATGAATAATTTTGTTGGCTGTAGTAATGGCTGGACTTTTTGGATGACAAACCTAAAAGCCTACCTCGAACATAAAATCATTCTGCACAACAAGAAAGAAGATCAGGCATTACATCCTAATGATGGTTTCCAATACATCAACGTATAACTAATTAGAATGATTCATACATATTCAAACAGAAAAGATTCATCCTATTTTTCATTATCGAATGAAATCATAGATGAAAAACAGACCTATAAAATATTCTGGCAACGAACAGGCTTTTCAAAACTAAATGTCGATGGAATCGATTATTGTATCCATGAAAATCAAATCCTGTTTCTTACTCCGCTGAATCAACTCCAGGTAATTGAGAGTACATCGGAATTGAATCAATTATCATTCAACCGGAAGTTTTATTGCATTCAGCAACACGATCAGGAAGTTTCATGTTATGGGTATTTGTTTTTTGGATCATCAGATGTTCCCATTATTTCATTGGATTCGAAAGAACAGGAAAGTTTCGATTTACTCATTAAGGTGATCCTTGAAGAATTCGAAAACTCAGATCATATTCAAGGTGAAATGTTGCAAGTGCTACTTAAAAGATTTCTGATTAAATGCACCCGACTGGCGAGGAAAAACTTAAGCAATCCTGAGATTAACCAGGACAAACTGGATATTATCAGGCAGTTTAATGTATTGGTAGAAATGCACTTTAAACAGAAACACAAAGTTGCAGATTATGCCAGTTTATTAAATAAATCGCCCAAAACCATTTCCAATTTATTTGGCGAGTACAACGATAAAACACCTTTACAGGTGATACAGGAACGCATTAGCCTGGAAGCAAAAAGACTTTTCATCCATACCGATAAAACCGCAAAGGAAGTTGCCTATGAACTAGGTTTTGATGATGCTGCCCAATTCAGTCGTTTTTTCAGCAAAGTAGTTGGAAAAAGTCCTACCGATTTTAAAAAACAAGCTGTTTTATAGGCATAAAGGAAAAATTGTCAAGTCAGGGGGAAGAATTGCCATTCTTTCCCTTTTGTATTTCTACCACTTTTGTAATAACAAATCAAATAAGAGTATAAATTACAAAAGAATAGAGAAATGAAAACAATCAATGTTCCAACAGTAAATCAGCTTGACGAAAAAGCTCAAAACATTTTAAACAATGTAAAAAGTCAATTGGGTATGGTACCTAATTTATATGCAACCATTGGATATTCCAGTGATAGTTTGGAAAACTTCCTGAACTATTCAGGTAAGGTTGGAAAAGGCACATTTTCGGCTAAAGAAATGGAAGCCATTAAACTGGCTGTTTCGGAAGTAAATGGATGTGAATACTGTTTGTCGGCTCATACTGCCATTGCCAAAATGAACGGATTCACCGAGGAGGAAACCATACAATTGCGCGATGGTAGCATTGCCGATGCCAAATTGAATATCCTAAGTAATCTGGCGGCAGATGTAGCTCTTAACAGGGGCAAGGCAGAACAAAGCAAAGTGGATGCTTTTTTTGACGCAGGATACGACGAAAAAGCTTTAATCGACTTTATTGCGGTTGTTATGGAAATTTCCTTTACCAATTACACGCACAATCTAAGCAAAGTGCCGGTAGATTTTCCAAAAGCAAAAGCCTTAAGCAAATCGGCTGTATAATTTAATCGAAATAAAAAACCCACCATTTTGGTGGGTTTCTTTATTGAATTACAATATCGTATTGCTGCAACAAACCAGCTAAATCCTGCCTGGAGAATTTTGCTTTTTTAATTCTATTAGACTCGGGGTGAATGGTGTAATTGCTTGCAGTGCTTAAATCTGCTTTTTCTAAATTGGTATACTCAAAAACTGCACCTGCTAAATCACAATTTTGAAATAAAGACTGGCTTAGATCCGATTCTACAAAATCAACTTCATGCAAGTGGCAATTTACAAAGTGAATGGCCTTTAATTTTAACTGATAAAAGGAGCTTAAATTCAACATGCAATCCGTAAAACGAAACGAGAGTAATAGTTTGTTACAATCAGGAAAGGAAATGCCCAGCATTTTACAGGATACGAAACTTACATCCCTAAAAGCTGTCTGACTCACATTAGAATTGCTCAGGTCACAAGACTTAAATTCACACTCCACAAAAATGATATCCGACAAGTCGGAGTTCGCAAAAGAGCAATTTACAAAGCTGCAATTTTCGTATTCAGCCTTTTGTAATTCCATTGTCGAAAAATCCATATTTTCAAATACCTGGTCCTCAAAATATTCCATTATCCTTCTTCTAAAAGTTCTACAATTCCTTCTCTTTTTACAATGGCTAACCCATGGCGCTCGCTGGAAATTCCATCCACCAATTGATAGGTATTCACAGGAATATCTCCCTCCAGGCGAGAATCAAAGTACTTCAAATCTGCCAATCCTCCATTTGTCAGCTGCTCCCCTACTTCGGAAATGTGACTGGAAATGATAAAAAGAGATTTTTTGGATTTCAAAAAGCCTTTCGTGATCAATAAGCTTGCATCGTAGGCATCCTTTACATTGGTGCCCCGAAACAATTCATCGAAGATAACAAATAACTTTTTGTGCGATTTTAAGTTCAATGCTGTTTCTTTAATTCTTCTCACCTCGCTGTAGTAATGACTGTATCCTAATTTAATATCATCAGACAAGTTAATGGTGGTAAACAAGCCATTAAAAACAGATAATTCGCAACTTTTAGCAGGAACTGGAAAACCGATATGAGCCAAATAAACACTCAAAGAAACAGCCTTTAAAAAGGTGGATTTACCAGCCATATTAGGGCCGGTCAAAAAACACAAATTGTTTTCTCTTCCCAATTCAAAACTACAAGGAACGGGCTCTTCAATAAAAGGGTGAAAGATATCATTCACCTTAAAAACAGGCTGTTCCAAATTCTTTATTTCAGGAAAATGAAATTCACTGTTCTCACTAAACTGGTTCACTGACAAATAAGCATCCAACAAATAGGTTCTCTTAATTAATCCCTGTAACAATTCAGTGTGTTTCTTGCGAATTAAGGAATCAAACCTATTAATTTGCCTGAAAGAAAGTTTCTTCCTTTTGGGATCAAGCAAAGCAATCAGGTTCTCATCATTTGTAATTTGTTGAAGCTCTAATTGCAGATCTCGGAAAAATTCAGGCAGATCACTGCCCGCCTGATCTATTAACAATTTCAGATTTGAGATTTGCCTGCCAACATATTGAAGAGCAGTTGTAACAATGTAATAATCGTTATTTGGTTTCAAAATGTAGGATATTCTGTCGAATAGCGCATCAATAAAATTATCGCGCAGCGTTACCGTATTCTGATTCAGGTAATACTCTATAATATCGAGCATATTGTCATCCAAACAGGCCTGGATTTGTTCCTTAAGTTGGCCTACAAATTTTATGGTTTCAACCCTGTTTTTAATGCTTTCAATATCATTTGATGGTGTTTCCATTAAATGGATCAAAGCATTATACCCACCTTTTGTTTTCGTAGAATTGAAATAATTAAGAATTGATATATCACCATGATGTTTCGGCAATAAGTTTAAATCATTAATGGTTTGTTGGTCAGTTTTGAATTCTATCATAATCAAATCTACACATTATTAAAAACAGAAAGGGCCTTAGAATTAGTTTTCTAAGGCCCTTTTAGTTTATTTAACATTTCTAAATTAATCTAAATAGATTTCCCCTACGCTATAGCTTACTGCATGTCCGGCAATTTTTACCCTATCGCCACAATCAGAACAATGTAAAACTCCTTTTCGGTCGGACAATTGCATGGCCAACATTTGCTCCTTCCCAATCTTTTCTTTCCAAAATGGAATTAATGAGCAGTGTGCCGAACCCGTTACAGGATCTTCGAAAATACTTGCCCCTGGCGTAAAAAAACGTGATACAAAATCCGATTCTCTTCCAATTGCGGTACAAACAATTCCGCCATGCCCCAAATCGATGGCTTTCAATTTATTCTCATCGGGTTCCAAGGCCATAATATCATCTTCCGATTCGTATAACAAGACATAATCCCTGGCCTGAAACACCTCAATGGGGTGTATGTTTAAACTGTCCTCGATAATGGATGGCAATGAGGTTGGAACTGGCATTCTTGAAGGAAAATCGAGCACATATTTGTGATCCTCAAAAGCAACTTCCAGGTCGCCACTTGCCGATGTAAATCGAATACGATCTTCTTTGTACTCCAGGTGTTTTTTAATTACATGTGCTGTTGCCAAAGTTGCATGCCCACACAGATCCATTTCTATTTCGGGTGTAAACCAGCGGATATGAAAACGATCGGCTTCGGGAACGAAAAAAGCTGTTTCAGCCAAATTATTTTCTTTGGTGATATTGATTAAGAGTTCATTAGGCAACCATTCTTCCAAAGGAATTACACATGCCGGGTTTCCTCCAAACAACTTATTGGTAAATGCATCGATATGGTATTTTGTAAGTTTCATCCTAATCTTTTTTCTGTGTTCGTTTGTATGATGATTTCATGTAGATCTTCTCAATCTTTCCATCCTTTAAACTGGCAATTTGATAATCGTAATGATCCTGGTCCACATAAATCCACGATTCTTTTAATTTCTCGCCATGGTAATCGTATTCATAATGAAGATTTTCTCCTTCGAAATAGCATACTCCTTTGGTGATTCCTCCAAAAATATCAAACTCCCAAAATTGAATCATGGAATCTTTGGCATTGTAGGCCCGAACTCCTTCATTTCTTAGCCCATATTCCTGGGTTTTCGGATCGATTGTCCCATAAGTTTGCACTTTTACAATTTTGTGATCCAGTCCCCATTCAAAATCAACTTCCTGCTTAAACTTTTGTCCATTCGACCATTCTCCTTCGCTAAGCCAAATGCCCTCCACCAAATGATTAAATTTTTCTAAAGAGGTTTTCATCTGCGCTAATCCATTCAAAGAATAGAAGATGCAAAAGAGAAAAATGAGTGTAGCATAGTGTTTTTTCATTGCCATTGATTTAGGGTTTCAAAATTCCTTTAATATCAGGTTTGGTATATCGATCCGATTTGATCACCTTGCCATCTTCCCGATATAATGGTTTACCATTTTCATCTAATTTACTCATATTACTCCTATGTACCTCAGAAAAGATTTCGGGGTATTTATCTTGCAAGCCAAATTCAAGTACAGTTCCCATCACTACATAATGAATATCAGCCAATGCATCGGCCACCTCAATAATATTTCCCGACTCCCAGGCTTCTTTCAGTTCATCCACCTCTTCTTGTATAATATTCTGTCTCAATTTACATCTTTCAAGATCCGGAATTGCAGGTTTTTCTTCCACATTAACACGAAATGCTTTGTGAAATTCATGTACTTTATCTAATGCTTTCATTCATATTCTATTTTATAATCTCCTCACCTTTAATCTTGAAAGTGGTATTTTTTAACAAATTACCATTTCGGTTAATTCTGATTTGATATGGTTTTACTGTCAAAAATAATTTCAATTAAATATCACCAATTCTTTTAAAACAAAAAAGGCTTCCTAAAAAGGAAGCCTTGGAAATTTATTTCGATTCAATTTACTTCAAAGTAACCGCAAATGTCAAAAATAACTTTTCTGTTGCCGGATTCAGGGTTAGCCCACCACGAATTGGTAAAGAGAATTTATCGGTTAGTTTTAATTCATCGTACATGGTAACATTCACATTTACCACATTAAATTTATCATCGTACATTCCTTCGAATGGTGAGAAACCCAATGCATACGTGAATTTTTTACCCCCAATAAAGTTTGAATAGCCCAATTCGAAATAGGTAGAGTAGTTCTGATCGCCATTCTCATCCTTATCGAATTCTCCGTAGAACAGAACAGATCCCATTACAGAAACCGGGAATTTTGCACACCCTTTGTACTTCACCAACGCATCGAACAAATGAACACTATTTTCACTATCGAAATCAAAGAATTTTGAGTTTTCGAAGTTTGGTCGTGGACAGTAAAAATCGTACACACTAAACTGGAACAAAGGAGTGTTGTAGGAAACATAGAAGTCTACTTCCTGGTAACTATCATCAGTTGCATAAGCTCCCCAGGCTCCAAAAGTAAAACGACCTGTCTGCAGCTCCAAAGTAGGTTCAATGGTTGGTGCTGTTCCGCTATTACTACCTCTCCATAAATGTTTGCTTACAAAGTCAATGCTTCGATTCACTTTGGTTTTCGATGGAAGTTTTTCAGCGCTAACTCCCAAGCAAATGCATACCAACCCAATAAAAGGGATCAGTTTTTTTAGGTTCATCCGTTAGATTCTTTAAGTGTTTGTGTTTGTTTTAAAGAGAAAGAATAATAGCTACTTAAACAACTATGTAACAGCATGCTTAAACCGCTTTTCTATCCTCCCTTAAAAATCGCAGCAAAAATAGAAGATTAGAATATTCGAAATCATGACAAATGTGGTCTTTTCGAATATTTTTTCGCTGTTTTTTAACACAAATCATAAAAAAGAAAGAAACTTACTGATACAAAAAAAGGAAAGCCTCTGCTTTCCTTACATATCGTATCTAAAACTACTCTTAAATTTCGTTGTGATCAGGCATCACGAACCAAAAAATCAGGTAGATCAGTAAGCCAGGAAATCCGGCACTAAAAATTGAAATTAAGACATACAAAATCCTTACAAGTGTAACATCCAGGTTAAGATATTCAGCTATTCCTGCACAAACACCTGCAATCATTTTATTGGATGATCGCTTCAATTTTTTACTCATCTCTAATTAATCGTCAAATTCTTCGTCGTAAAGGTCTTCCTGATTTTCCAATTCATCATTATAGAAGGTCTCAGCCTCGTCCAAAAGATCTTCAATCAAATTTTGATCTTCAGGAGTTTTATCCATCCAGTAAATGGTCTGGTTTGAATTAAAATCTTCAACATCGCACTCGATAATACACTTCGGAGAACGTGTGTGAACAATGAAAAGAGTATCTGGTAACTCTTGCGAATTGTCTGCTAATAAAAACTTTGGTAGCATAGTTATCAATTATTAAATGTGCTGTAAATATAGGAAGAGATTGAATTACAAGCAACAAATTACGAATTAACAATTCATAATTTTTTCATATCCTCAATATGAGTTAATCAAGGTCCACATCTGACTCTGTATCACACTCTTCCTCATCCATGTCCAATCCCAAATCATAATTCATATCAACTTTTACCAAAAAATGGTATTCTTCTGTGCTGATAGAGAATGCATAAAAGCTTTTGTTAGGACCAAGAATGTACGACTGTATTGCTTCTTCAAATCCATTGGGATAGGTTTTATTCACAAGTTGCATTAATTCATTATCCAGTTTTTTGAAACTTACAATTCTGTTTTTCATCTATTTCAGATTTTCTTATCACAAGATTTTTTATTGACAATTTTAGTTGAATTCAAGTCATATGATGAAAAGTAATTATGAATTCTTCTTTAAATAATCCTTTACTCTTTCTTCGTACACACACTAAATAAAATATTTTCCAATATTTTTTAGACATTTACAAAACACCATTCTAAAAGCTTTGAAATATCAGATTTTAAAGGGCTTTGGTATTCAGAATGCAATAGTCTTCGTAATCGATTACGAAATCATCAATTCAATGCAAACCTCTCTATTTTTTAAATTCTGTGTTTGTAATATTCAAAATAACTTCATAACATTGTAGGCGAATTAAAGATCATTTAATCCGATTTAAAACAAAACAATGAAATTTACTCTTGAAAATACATTTGCTTCTTCTCTTGCATGTACTTGTTGTATGTGTTGGGATAATCATGTATTGCAGAAAGGAATTGTTTAGTCAGAATTGGACACAATAAAAGCACAAAGCCTTTTTGCAAACGCAAAAAGGCTTTTTTTATGGAAATCAATACAATTTATCTTAGAAGATCAGACAAGCATCACAGATCAAATGAAGAACGAGAAATCACATATCAATTTAATTTATCAGCAAGCTGTATGTTGTTGTATGTGTATGTTATGGTATCCACCTTAGCAGATTTCGTTATGCATATAAATGACCAAGCGTACCGAGCCTTTCTGCGAACCAGAAAGGCTCTTTTTTTACCATTAGCCGAAAAAAATGAGAGAAAATACATACAGAAGCATTGCAAAAACAATTTCGTGGAGAACGGTTGGCACCCTCGATACCATATTAATTTCCTGGCTGATTATTGGAGATATAACATGGGCAATGTCGATAGGTGGAGTCGAATTATTCACAAAAATGGGACTCTATTTTATTCATGAAAGAACCTGGAATAAGATCAAGTTTGGCAAGGAGGAGAAACATCCAATAGATTATCACATTTAAAGCAAAAATCATGTCGAAGAAGCAATTTTTACCCATAGCAATAGATATCACCAATAAGAAAATACTGATTATTGGAGGTGGCGAAGATGCCTACAAAAAATTAAAAATATTACAGAGAAGTACCGATTTATTAGAAGTACTTGCGCCAAACATTATCAGTTGGATCAAGAATTCAGGCATTAAATATCATGAACAACAGTATGATAAAAAGTTTCTGAGCGATTACTACCTGATTTATAGCTGTGTTGATGATCCAGCTTTTGTTCGCCAGTTGATCAGGGATTGTAATGAAGCAAATGTACTGCTCAATGTTCACGACCAACCAGAATTTTGTGAATTTGTTTCTCCGGCCATCTACAAGAAAGGCAATTTGAGTATTGCCGTAAGTTCAAATGGCGAAGATGTTTTCAAATCGATACAAATTCGAAATCAACTGAAAGATTATTTCGAAAACTACAGACTTCAAAAATTACTAATTGCAAACTAAATCATGACAAATCCATATCAAATTAATACCGAAAAATTACAAGAAATCGATGCCTTGATTCATGATCTGAAAAAGGAACAGTTGATTTGGCTGAATGGCTATCTGTCTGGTAAGATTAACGGGATAAACAATGATAACATTCCCAAGCTGGCGAATGTAAAAACAGTTTCAGAAAAAATCACTATTCTTTATGGTACCCATACCGGGCATAGCAAAGAAATTGCCCTCGATTTGTACGATAGAGTACGTGCACTAGGATTTACACCTGCACTAAAAGCATTGGATGAATACAAGAAAAATGACCTAAAAAAAGAGGAGTATCTTTTCCTGATTGTAAGCACACATGGCGAAGGCGAACCACCAATTCAGGCCGAAGATTTCCATGAGTTTGTATTGGGAAAGAGAGCACCTAAGCTAGAAGGAACAAAATATTCGGTACTGGCTTTAGGCGACAAATCGTACAAAAAATATTGCCAGACTGGTGTCGATTTCGATGAAGCATTTAAAAAACTGGGCGGAACACCTATTGTTCCCATTCATAAAGCTGATGTTGCTTACGAAGAAGTTGCCGGGAAGTGGATTGAAGCAATTGCAGGAGAATTGAAAGAAATTCAACCCAATTCAAATCAAGCGACAAGCGTTGAAAACTCACCTGTCACAAAGAAGAAGTTCAATCGCACTAACCCTTATTATGCAGAAGTGCTTGAAAAAGTAAGAATCACAACAGAGCAATCTGAAAAGGAAATTTACCATGTTGAAATCTCCCTGGAAGATTCAGAAATAGAATACCAGGCCGGAGATAGCATTGGAATTCTACCTAATAACCCTGTTGACCTGGTTGATCTAATCATTCAACATTTTGCCGATGATGCAGAAAGAATAGTTCATGTTGGTGGTAAAGATTTAAGTCTGTTTAGAGCATTGCAGCACAAACTGGAAATTACAGTATTAAACCGTGAGGTTATCGATAAGTACAATCAGATCGTTAAAAATAAAAATTTGACTGCTTTATTGGAAAACGAGGATGCACTTGACAAATATTTATACGGAGCAGATGCCATAGATTTACTGGAGGATTTTCCTGGAGAAATTACCACTGATGAATTCCTTACTGTATTACGAGTTTTGTATGCCCGTCTCTATTCCATTTCTTCTGGACCAAGTCAGAACCCTGAAGAGGTGCACATAACAGTAGCTTCGGTACGATACAAACACAAGAAAAGAGATCGAAACGGTGCTTGTTCAACTTACTTGTCCGATCAAATTAATGTTGGTGATCATGTTCCAATTTTTATCGATAAAAATGAACTATTCAGATTGCCTGCAGAAACAGATAAGCCAATAATCATGGTTGGTGCAGGCACTGGTATTGCTCCTTACAGAAGTTTCTTGCAGGAAATTGAACAGAACGACAAAAACACCAATAGTTGGTTATTCTTTGGAAATCAGCGATTCAAAGAAGATTTCCTCTACCAGGTTGAATGGCAGAAATACCTGCAAAAAGGGGTTTTAAACAAATTAGATGTTGCTTTTTCGCGCGATCAGAAAGAGAAAGAATATGTGCAAGATAGACTTCAACAAAATGCCAGTGAGGTATTTCAGTGGCTCGAAAATGGGGCACATTTTTATATCTGCGGAGACAAAAACAATATGGCCAAAGATGTACAGGATAGCCTGAAAGAAATTATTTCTGCCCAAGGAGGAATAAGTGCGGAAAAAGCAGACGAATATCTAAAAAAATTAAAGAAAGAGAAGCGATTACTTCTTGATGTTTACTAAAGAAATCACAATCATGTCAGACCAAAATATAAATTGGGCAGAATTGTCCGAGGTAGAAAAAATTAAAACGGACAGCAATTACCTTAGAGGAAGCTTAGTGGAAAGTCTAGCCGATCCAATTACGGATGCAATTGCTGTAGACGATCGCCAGGTATCTAAGTTTCATGGTATTTATCAACAGTTCGACAGGGATACCGAACGAGAAAGAAAAAAAAGCAAACTGGAACCCGATTACTCTTTCCTTATCAGGGTAAGAGTTCCGGGTGGTGTGGTAAATGCGGAGCAATGGCTGCAAATGGATCAAATTTCTGATGAATATGCCAACAGCACTTTAAAGCTGACCACCAGGCAGGCATTTCAATTTCATGGAGTTTTAAAGGGAAATTTGAAAGCCAGTATCCAATCCATCAACAAAGCATTGCTGGATACCATTGCAGCTTGTGGCGATGTGAACCGAAATGTAATGGCCAGTCCTCACCCTTACAGCTCTAATGTGTTCGATCAGGTTCATGATTATGCCAATAAAGTGAGTGATCACCTTACACCAAGAACACCGGCTTATTATGAAATATGGCTCGATCAGAAAAAGGTGGCGGAAGGATCGCAAGGCGAAGTAGAACCTTTGTATGGCCCGGTTTATCTGCCAAGAAAATTTAAAATCGGTTTTACTATTCCTCCGTTTAATGATACCGATGTATTTACACAAGACATAGGCTTTATTGCCATCGAAAACAATGGTATTCTGAAAGGATTTAACGTGGTTGCTGGTGGTGGAATGGGAACCACTTTCGGCGATACGGAAACTTATCCCCGACTGGGAACCGTTTTGGGCTTTGTAAAAGCTGAAAACACGGTAGATGTGGCTGAGAAAATTGTTTTGGTACAAAAAGAACAGGGAAATCGAAAGATCAGGAAAAATGCACGTTTAAAATATACGATCGATCGCCTTGGTGTAGAACGATTCAAAGAATTGCTGCATGAAAAACTTGGCTATAAGCTGGAAGCTGAAAGACAGTACGCACTGGTTCGAAATGGCGATAAATTTGGTTGGCATCAGACCCAAAGTGGAGAGTGGTATTTGGGCCTGTTCGTCGAAGGCGGCAGAGTAAAAGATGAAAAGAATGCAAAAGTAAAATCTGCTTTGCGCGAAATTGCCAGCCTTAACATTTCCGATTTTCGTTTGTCGGGCAATCAAAACCTGATTCTTGGTAAAATTAAAAGTGAAAACAAGAGCAAGATCAACGAAATCCTGAAAAAGTATGATTCACTTCCATACACGATATCAGGAAGCAGATCGAATTCGATTGCTTGTGTTGCCTTAAATACCTGTAGCCTGGCTTTTGCCGAAGCTGAAAGATACTTGCCAAGTTTGATCGATAAAATTGAGCACAGCTTAAAAGAATTCAACCTGTTCAAGGATGAAATTGTAATTCGAATGACTGGATGTGCCAATGGTTGTGGAAGACCCTATGTAGCCGAAATTGGATTTATCGGGAAAGGTCCAGGCAGATACAACCTCTACCTGGGAGGGAATTTTAATGGCACTCGTCTGAATAATTTGTACCGCGAGAATGCAAATGAAGAAGAAATACTGCAGGAACTCCGACCAATTCTTCAAGATTATTCTAAAAATAGAACTGATGGAGAATATTTTGGAGATTTTGTGATTCGCCAGAAGTACATCCAGGAAATTGTACACCCAAAAGATTTTAAACATTAAACTTGAATAGCATGAGTACAGGAAAAATATGGATTGTAGGTGCCGGCCCCGGTGCCTCCGATCTTCTTACACTACGAGCTTTAAAAGTAATCGAATCGGCAGATGTTATTCTAACTGATGCATTAATTACCAAAGATGTTCGAAACCTATTTCCAGAGAAAACAAAGGTAATTGAAGTTGGGAAACGCTCAGGCGATGGAACAAATCCCGTTACAAGACAGCAATACATACACAACCAAATGATCCTATACTATAGTTTGGGCTATCAGGTTGTAAGGTTAAAATCTGGCGACCCAATGGTTTATGGCAGGGGCGTTGAAGAAATTCGATTTCTATTGGAATCGGAACTGGATTTTGAATTGATTCCCGGAATTAGTGCTGGAATGGCTGCTGCTAACGAATTCTGGGTTCCGCTTACTGAAAGGGGAAAAGCATCTGGTATTCATTTTCACTCAGCCGTTAAAGTTGGTGGCAAAAAAAATGAATTGGATGGCATTGTTCAGCAAATCGAAAATAACGATACGGTCGTAATTTACATGGGATTAGAAAACCTGAACAAAATGGCAGCTGAGCTCAACCAACGACTTTCAAAGGAAACCCATATCAATGTGGTTTCGAAAGTTAGCTATGGCGATAGTGAAATTTTGAGTGGCAATACACAATTTTTTAGCACCATCGAAGCATCAGAACTTCCTGCCTCCCCTGCAGTTATCATACTGGGAAATCACACGCAAGTGCCAGCTAAAAAACCAAAACATAGAATCGACAAAGCAAGCATTAAAAGCAAGTTTAAAAAACTAATTACACAATCTTTTCTGATTATATTCTAATAATAAAAAATAATCATGCAACCATAAGAACCTCCTTATCGTCTTTACATCAGATCGTTTACAAGCGAAAAAAATAAAACTTATCATTTTATGGATTGAAGCTGTAACTTGAAGCCTATGCATGGCGTCATATAATATGATTAGAAGACCCTAAAGAAAAATTTCACTAAAATCTTATAGCATGAAAAAATTATTGAAAAAATTGTCCCTTACTTTAATTGCCTTTACAATGGTATTTTCGTCGACCGTAAATGCGCAGTTCTGGGGAGAAAAAGGCAACGGTAATGTAAAAACACAAGATCGCGAAGTTGGTTCATTTAGTGCAATTGCATCGAGCAGTGGCATTGATGTTTACCTAAGACAAGGAGATAAAGAGTCGGTTACAGTAGAAGCAGATGAAAATCTTTTGGATATCATCGTGACCCGCGTAAAAGGTGATAAATTAATTATCAAAACCGAAGACCCAATTCGAAGAGCTAAAAAGCTGGATGTTTATGTGACTTTTGTAAATGTAAACGAAATTACGGTTTCGAGCGGATCGGATCTCGAATCGAGCAGCATGCTTAAGTTTGAAACACTGGATATCTCGGTAAGCTCGGGTGCCGATGCAAAACTTGAACTCCAGGCTGATGATGTAACTTGCTCGGTTAGTTCTGGTGCCGATGCCAATCTTTCAGGAACAACCAATTCATTCTACGGAAAAGCAAGCAGCGGTAGTGATCTTAGAGCTACCGATTTAAAAGCGAAACATTGCAAGGCAAAGGCTTCAAGCGGAGGCGATGTTTCGGTTTATGCAACTGAATCGATCGAGGCTTCGGCCAGTTCAGGTGGCGATGTAAATTACTATGGCGATCCTACAAAAGTGAATGTGAGCAGTTCGAGCGGCGGCGACGTTAGCAGACGATAATACAAACAGAAAGAGCAGCCAATTAGCTGCTCTTTTTTTATCCTTATTTTTTTCTCTTTGCCTCCACTTCTTTCAGGTATTCATCCAGGCCTTCAAATGGTTTATAATTTTTCGGAATTCCCAATTTTGCCGAAGGATCGTTGGCCGATAAATCAACCTTTGCTCCACATTCAGGGCAGTTCACCGTATGATGATTGGTAATTTCCAATATCTTCACAATCATCTCCTTTTTACAAGTTGGACACTCAATTATTACATCCTGATCGTTAAAATCCATAGCTTATTATTTATTTCAATACAAGTGATTAAACTACTTAAAATTTACCTATTGCTCACATTCTTTCATCGATAGTTGAATGCGTTTTCGCACAACATCAACCTCAATCACTTTCACATTTACATGCTGATGAAGCTGAACCACATCTGCCGGATCGGAAACAAATCGATTGGCCAGTTGAGAAATATGAACCAATCCATCTTGCTTTACACCCACATCAACAAAAGCACCAAAATTGGTGATATTGGTTACAATCCCGGGCATTTCCATACCTACTTCCAGCTGATCGATCTTGTAAATCCCTTCCTTAAACTGAAAAACCTTAATGGCCGTTCTTGGGTCGCGTCCTGGTTTTTCCAGCTCTTCTAAAATATCCTTCAATGTTGGCAATCCAACTTCACTGGTAACATATTTGTTTACATCTATTTGCTTGCGCAGATTTTGATCTGCAATCAAATCGGCAACCGTGCAATTCATATCTTTTGCCATTTGCTTTACAATCCCGTACGATTCAGGGTGCACAGCCGAATTGTCCAAGGGATTCTCAGAATTTGGTATGCGAAGGAAACCCGCGCACTGCTCAAAGGCCTTAGCTCCCATTCTTTTCACTTTCGTGATCTCCTTACGGGATGAGAAAGCGCCGTTCTCGGCACGATAATCGACAATATTCTGTGCCAGCTGTGGCCCCAAACCAGAAACATAGGTTAGCAAATGTTTACTTGCAGTATTCAGGTTCACACCCACTTTATTTACACACGATTCCACAACCTGATCCAAACTCTGCTTCAGCAAGTTCTGATCAACATCATGCTGATACTGCCCCACTCCAATCGACTTGGCTTCGATCTTTACCAACTCAGCCAATGGATCCATCAATCGTCGACCGATCGATACTGCACCTCGAACGGTAACGTCGTATTGTGGGAATTCTTCTCTTGCAACTTTCGAAGCAGAATAAATGGATGCTCCGGCTTCACTCACTACAAAAACCTGTACTTTTCTGTCGTAACGCAAATTGGTTACAAATCGCTCGGTTTCGCGGCTCGCCGTTCCATTTCCTATGGCAATGGCTTGAATATTATATGTCTCGACCAAACTTGTTAGCTTTTTAGCCGATAATTTTCCCTGGTTTTGAGGTGCATGCGGATAAATGGTTTCATTGTGCAAAAGATTTCCCTGTGCATCAAGACAAACCACTTTACAGCCCGTTCTATATCCCGGATCGATAGCCAGTACACGCTTTTGTCCCAAAGGCGAAGCCAATAACAATTGTCTCAAATTTTCAGAAAAAACCCGTATCGCTTCTTTATCCGCTTCCTCTTTCGAAGATTTGGCAAACTCCGTTTCAATCGAAGAACTCAACAATCTCTTGTAGGCATCTTTTACTGCCTCTTCCACCTGTTCCGATGCTTCTGTATTCCCTTTGATAAAAATTCTGTTCAATCTTTCCAGAACATCATCCTGATTCGGAGCAATTTCCAGGCGCAAAATTCCTTCAGCCTCACCTCTCCTCAATGCCAGCATTCTATGCGAAGCACATCTTTTCAAAGCTTCTTCCGACTGAAAATAATCCTTGAATTTAACTCCTTCTTCCTCTTTCCCTTTAATTACCTTTGAACGGATAACGGCCTGTCGCTGAAAAATGCTTCGCACCGAATTACGCGAAATTTCATTCTCGTTTACCCACTCAGCAATAATATCGCGAGCTCCCTGTAAGGCTTCATCTTCATCTGCAACCTCATCGTTTACAAACTGGCTTGCTCTCGATTCCACATCACGTTCCACCTGTTTCATCAATATTTTTGCCAGTGGTTCCAGGCCTTTTTCTTTTGCTTTTACTGCCCTTGTTTTGCGCTTTTGCTTGTATGGCAAGTACAAATCTTCCAATTGATTCAAGTCTGTACAAGCCTCAATCCTGGCGCGCAATTCGTCTGTCAGTTTCTCTTGCTTGTCAATTGCATCAAGAATACTTTCTCTTCTCTTATCCAGCTCTGTTAATCGTGCCAATTCTTCTTTAACATTGGCAATCTGAACTTCATCCAGGCTGCCTGTCATCTCTTTTCGATAACGAGCAATAAATGGCAATGTGGCACCTTCTCCCAGAAGTTGCATGGTATTTTCAACCTGAAAAGCCTGCAATTGCAAGCTTTTCGATATTTGGGTTATGTATTTGTTCATCTCTTAATAAGTATCAGTTAGAATGCATCAGGATTTTGAATAGCGTTCAAACTCTTGTTTCGATCGTTCCACGCAATCCTCAAGCGAAAGTCCGTTAAAGTAATTGCCTGTGATATAAATTCCGCTTTCTTCTGCCAATTGTTTAATCTTAGCCATTCGCTCGGTATGCCCTATCTTAATTAAAGGCAACTTGTGTTTGGCCTCAACAGTTTCTGCTTCCAAAGAGTCGATACCAAGCAGTTCAGTCATAAACTTTTCTTGTTCCACTTTACTGATATGGTTCTCCTCGAAATGGAAAGCAAAACCTCTCATTTTTTCATGTGTCAGCACATCGCGGGTAACCATTGAAAAACATGGTCCTTGCAAAGGAATCACAAAGCTAAGTGGATCGAAGGATAGCTTCTCTTTTTCTAAAACCACCGTGCGCGATTCAATATTTTGAATTGGAAAATCAGCCAATACATCCGATAAATCTGCATTCAGGTTTTTGCTTAATTCAGAGGCTACTTTTGGCGTAACAGCCAATGAGATATCCTTAGAAAGATATATTTCTCCACTCTCTGCTCTTGCTTCAAAACCATCTTGATTTTTTACCAACTCAGAGAGCTTGGTATTCAATTTAAGATCGATATTTTCATGAGCTGCAAGTGCTTGCATAAAACTTGTCATTCCTCTTTTGAGGATAAAACTTTTAGGATGCTCTTTGCTTTTGGTTTTTCGTCTTTTTAGAAAGTATTCGGCCGAAAACTCGTTGGCATTCTGCACAATTACTGCACTAAACATACGCGCAAATACCTTTTCGAAATTCTTGCGACCTACAATTTTTCCGAAGTATTCCTTTACCGTTTTTCCGTCTCTCTTCGAAAAAAACAAGTTAGGTACCGAGCAAATCAATTCAAACTTGCTCACTCTCGACATGATTTTTTCGTGCTTGTCGGTAAACACTTTCATACCCACTTTCTCACGAGCCACAATCTCATCTTCCAATCCATTTTTTTGAATCAGGTCAATTAAATTGGTATAACTTGCATAGAAGGTATGCGCCCCCATCTCCACCCAGAAATCATCTTTGTAATAAGTATTTAAACATCCGCCAATTTTATCGGCAGCATCTAAAACCAGTACTTTTTTACCCGATCGGGCAATATGATTTGCGAGGCTTAATCCACTTATGCCGGCGCCGATCACAATCATGTCGTAAGATTCAGCTTGGGTCATTTTTTTAGCTTAGGGTTATTATTTTTTGTTCGTTTTTTTTCTCTTGAAAAATTTACGTTTGCCTTTGGGTTTCGGCTTTGTTCGAGGATTGTATTCGGGTGCTTCTCCCAGTTCGGCAGGAACCGGTATTTTAAATACATCCGATTCAATTAAATCTTCGATCTTTTTAAAGTCGCCCTGATCCTTGTTTGTGATAAAGGTTAAAGCAACTCCTTCCGATTCTGCACGTGCAGTACGGCCTACCCTGTGCACATAATCTTCTGCATCGTTTGGAACATCAAAGTTGATTACCAGATCGATTGAATCGATATCGATTCCCCTGGCAATAATATCTGTGGCAACTAAAATCTGGTGTTTTCGGTTCTTGAATTCACGCAAAACCTCTTCTCGCTCACTTTGTTCCAAATCGGATTGAATGCCGGCAGCCTTAAATTTATGCTTTTTCAGATCTTTGGTAATGGCCTTTACATTTACCTTGGTCGAAGAGAATATGATTACACTTTTCAGATCTTTACCTTCCAAGAGGTGATTGATCAAAGGAATTTTCTGCTCTTCGTATAGCATATATGCCGCTTGCAAAACTCCTTCGGCAGGTTTTGAGATGGCAATATTTATGCTTTCAGGCTCTACCAAAATTTCTTCTGCCAGCTCTCTAATTTTAGGAGGCATGGTAGCAGAAAACATGAGGTTTTGTCTCTCTTTTGGCAGAAAACTCACAATTTGCATCAAATCGTCGAAGAAACCCATATCCAGCATTCTGTCGGCTTCATCTAAAATCAAATGCTTAATTTTCGACGTATCAACATATCCTAAATTCAAATGAGAAATCATTCTACCCGGAGTAGCAATTACCACATCGGCACCTTCTATCAGCCCCTTTTTCTGTTGATCCCAAACAGAAGAATCGCCACCACCATATACCGATAGTGAAGTAATGGAAACAAAGTATCCAAAACCTTCCATTTGTTGATCGATTTGCATGGCTAACTCCCGGGTTGGAACCAATATCAGGGTACTAAAGCCTTCAGTTTGGTTCTTTTGGATTTGATCCATTACCGGCAACAGATATGCAGCGGTTTTTCCAGTACCCGTTTGGGCACAAACAATCATATCTTTGTTCTCGATAATTTTTGGGATAGATAACTCCTGAACAGGAGATGGTGTTTCGAAGCCCATGGCGTCCAGACCGTCCATTATTTCAGGAGAAAAATCAAATTCAGAAAATTTCAACTAGTTTCTTTTTAGTGAGTTATAAATTACAATGATTGAAGATACAAAAAAACTGTTTATTCAACATATAAAACCAAGCCTTTCAGGTATTCTCCTTCGGGATGATAAATATTTACCGGATGATCGGCTGGTTGCGTTAATTGATGCAGAACACGAACAGTTCTACCTGCATTTGCTGCTGCAACAAATACGGCTTTTCTAAAATCTTCTTTGCTAACTGCCTGCGAACAAGAGAAAGTAAATAGAATTCCTCCTGGCTTAATCTGTTCGAATCCTTTTTTATTTAATCGCTTGTATCCTTTCAAGGCATTATCCAATACCTTTTTGTGCTTTGCAAAAGCAGGTGGATCCAGCACAATCAGGTCATATTTTTGTGAAGATTGATCCAGAAACTTGAAAGCATCTTCAGCGAAAGCTTCATGTCGCTTGTCGTCTGGAAAGTTTAGCTCAACATTTTCATTGGTAATATCAATGGCTCTCGATGAGCTGTCAACCGAATGAACCAATTCTGCACCACCTCGCATGGCATAAAATGAAAATCCACCGGTATAGCAGAACATATTCAATACAGATCTTCCTTTCGAATAGTGTTCCAATAAGCTTCTGTTTTCGCGCTGGTCGATAAAAAAACCTGTTTTCTGGCCTTTCAACCAATCCACATTAAATTTTAAGCCGTTTTCCAATGCTGTAAACGACTCTGTTTCACCAAACAGATACCCATTTTTGGGCTCAATGCCCGATTTAAAAGGAATGGTTCCTTCCGATTTGTCGAAAACAGCTACCAAATCTTTACCAAAAACAGTTTGCAAAGCTTCGGTTATTTCTTCGCGATGCAGATACATTCCAACCGAATGACATTGTATTACGGCAGTTCCTGCATAAAAATCGATGATCAAACCTGGCAGGCCATCACCTTCGCCATGCACCAACCTGAATACATTGTTATCTTCTGCGCCATAAAGAGAAACTGCTCTTCTCATTTCGCAAGCAGAGCGAATTTTTTCTACCCAAAAGTCCAGGTTAATTTCTCTTTCTTCGAAACTTAGAATTCGAACCACTATCGACCCGATGGAGATATGTCCGATTGCTAAAAATTCATTCTGATCGTTATAAACTGAGACCAAATCTCCCTCTTGTAAGCCTTCATCTACTTTACTTACAGCTCCCGAAAAAATCCATGGATGGAATCTTTTAACAGAGTGCTCCTTCCCTTTTCTCAGGTATACTTTTGGATAATCTATCATTTAGAAATGTATTTTTTACTGATTAACGAATTGCAATTGCCTGCAATCGTTGTTTGCGACTTTTTAGAGTCAAAGTAATTTTGTGAGTCTTATATTTCTGGTTCAGCAGCTTTTAGTTTTTCAAATATCTTTAAAGATACCCAAGCATCAGTTGCGGCATATCTTAGCTGACCCGGACTTAAAGTTTCTGCCTCCCAATTCGAAACCTGTTGTCGTTTCGAAATTCTAAAATTCAATACAATGGCCGATAGCTTCTTTAATGAGAAGCTTTCAATCCCAAAATTGGATACATAGTCTTGCAGTTCCAGGAATCCATTGGCATCAAAATCGTTTAGTTTTTGCAATCCCCTGATATCATCTTTAATGGCGGCTCCCACTTTTATGATATCTGGATTTTTAAGAAGATCGATAATTTCTGCTGGAAGACCTATTTTATTAATTCTGAATAAAAAAGTTTTTGAGTTTGCGGCCAGTTGAAGTAAAGCTACATCGTTAACTTTTCCTTTTTTGAACGATGGTCTGGTTTCGGTATCAAATCCTAAAACCGAATAGGTTTTTAGATAATTCACGGCTTCGAAAAGATCTTCATATTCGTCGATCAGAATAATATCTCCTTCGAAAGCCTTTAATGGCATTTTGTTAGCTTCTTCGGCTGTAATTGATTTTTGAAATGGCAACATTTACTACTCTTTTACTCTGGAAATTTATTTTTCCTATTCATTTTCTTCACCCCATTCTCTCTGGCGTTGTGAGAAAATAGATCCACTCATGTCTATATTATCGATATTTGAATCAGCATCTAAATCTGATTCATCATTCAGGTTTACTTTATCGGCTGCAAGTTTATGAATGGCACGAAGCGAATTTACAAGTTTTTGCCCCCAATACTCATAAAAATGGTGATTTAAATCCCAAAGGGCATCATTCATTACCTCAACCGTTCCGATTTTATAGGAGGTAATAAAATCTTTAAGATCCTGATAAATATCGGCAAAATTTTCAGAAATCGAAGCAACAAGTGGTGTATCGCTATACTCCATATCGTTCTCGAACACTTCCAAAAACTCATTGTGGGCTCCCATTTTACTTTTCACGCTAGAATGAATAAACTCCCAATCCGATTCAGTCACAAACTTTTCCACTTCATCATCAAGCTCATTTTCGTTGGCTGGCAACATACTTGCTTTCAGGTAAAGTAAAGGCAATAATTTTTGAGCTGTTTCTACAAACTCAAGTTTTGTAATTTTCGAACTTGTTTCCAACAACAGGCAAAACTCGTTGGCTACTGTTACAAATTCAATAACATTTTTAGAATATACTACGTGTTCAAATTTATCTTCCATCTCTATTTTTTCCTACAACCTTGCAAAAATAACAAGATTTTACGAATAATAAATCCTTAGTTTCCAGACATGACAAATGCTTTGACAAACAGGCATGTTCTGTATTTGCAATTCCACTGGTGATTTATCAACTACACAGGGATCCATTTTATTCGGTTCCCACTTGCGCAATCAACCTCCTCATTGTCCTTTAAATGCTGAATTACTGTAATGATATTGTCTTCATTATAATCCAATCTTTCCACAATATCTTCTATGGCCAAAAAGTCTTTTTTTATCAGATCTAAAATGGCGTAATAAATGGTACGAAATTCTTTATCGCTTAATTTATCGGCCTCCATGGCTTTGCAAATATCACATTGTCCACACTCCTGTGCATATTTCTGCCCAAAATACTCCAACAAAAATTTCGATCGGCAAATATTTTCCGATTCTGCATAATGAATCACCGAATGAATCTTACTTTCCAGTTGCTCCTTTCTTTCCTGGTATACTTCTTTGGTCAACTTGATAAATCCAATTGGCAATCGTTCCTGGCTATACAATATAAAAGGTGTTTTCTTTCTCGGGATATACTTTATAATACCATGTTTCGACAATTCCTTTAAATAGGCAATAATCAATTCTTTATCTGCCTTTAATTTTCTTGCGAGACTGTCCACATTAATGGGCACATAATCTGTAAAAAGCCCGGTGAAGGAACGAAGTAAAATTTTGATAAAAGCATCAAAATTTTTATTGGCAACCTGGAATTTATACAGATCATCGCGTTGCACTGCAAAATGAATTCTCGACTCATGTTCCAGGTCATCCGTTAATTCGATATATCCTGCTCGCTGCAATATTTTTAAAGCATTAAAAGCCTGCAGTACATTAAATTTAAAATTCTTACAAAATTGCCCCAGGTCAAAATCGAAAACTGCATCCTTACCTGCCCCTTCAGCTACCTGTAAAAAGTTTCCTAAGGCCTGATACACTCTCACAATCAAATCTTTCTCTGGAAAGGCTGTTTTAATTCTTTTCAACAATTGTACCTTATCGGGATTTGAGTAGAGCATAACAGCATAGGCTTTTTTACCGTCTCTTCCGGCTCTTCCCGCCTCCTGGAAATAGGCTTCCAATGTATCTGGCAAATCCATATGCACCACGGTTCTCACATCCGATTTATCGATACCCATACCAAATGCATTGGTTGCTACCATTACCTGCACAATGCCTTTTTTCCATCGGTTCTGCCTGAAGTCTTTTACTTCGTTTTTCAGGCCCGCATGATAATATTCTGTCTTAATTCTATTGTTTTTAAGGAATTCTGCCAATTCCTTGCATTTTTTCCTGCTTCTCACATAAACCACCGAACTCCCTTTTTGTTTGCTTAGAATTTTAAGCAGGTATTTTTGCTTATCCTCTGTTTCCCGAACCAGATAAATTAAATTTTTACGTTCAAAACTCTTTCGGAAAACATTTATTTCAGGAAATCCGAGCTTTTCCTGAATATCGGTAACAACATCTAAAGTGGCAGTTGCTGTAAGTGCCAAGACAGGAACTTCCGGCAATAACTCCCGAAGCGAAATGATTTTTAAATAAGAAGGGCGAAAATCATATCCCCATTGCGAAATACAATGCGATTCATCAACTGCAATCAGGCAAACATTCATTTGCAGGGCTTTCTTTCGAAAGATATCGGAACTTATTCTTTCGGGAGAAATGTAGAGAAATTTCACATTCCCAAACAGGCATTTGTTCAGAATGTTTTCAATTTCGTCCCTGGAAAGCCCAGAATAAAGGAGTTCAGCTTTAATTCCCTTCTCTCTTAAATTCTGAACCTGATCTTTCATCAATGCCACCAAAGGCGATACAACCAGGCAAATTCCTTCGCTTGCCATGGTGGGAACCTGGAAGGTTAAAGATTTTCCTCCTCCTGTAGGCATCAACCCCAAAGTATCTTTCCCTTCAGAAACCGATTTAATGATCTCATCCTGTAAAGGACGAAACATCCCATATCCCCAATATTTTTTTAGAATATCTGTAAATCGATCCATTGAATTCTGTTCCAGCTTATTTATGGTGTTTTTTTGGCTTTTTTAATGCAATAAAGCAGTCTAAAAATAGTAACTTTTATATGGAATTAATCAATTAACAATTTTTAGTATTTATAATCAAGTTCTATTCCGCTATTTTTTTGTATTTTCGCATGCAATTTAAATCTAAAATTATTGCATAATGTCATTCGTATCTGATAAAATTATTTCTGACGGTCTAACGTTTGATGATGTTCTCTTGGTTCCTGCTTATTCTGAGGTACTTCCTAGAGACGTAAGTTTAAAAACTAAGTTCTCCCGAAACATTACTCTTAATGCTCCAATGGTATCTGCTGCGATGGATACTGTTACCGAATCTGCTTTGGCAATTGCCATTGCACGTGAAGGTGGTATTGGTGTAATTCACAAGAACATGAGTATCGAATCTCAGGCAAAACAGGTATTAACTGTAAAAAGAGCTGAGAATGGTATGATTTACGACCCAATTACAATTCCTCCTTACAAAACTGTAAAGGATGCCCTGGGCTTAATGAAGGAATTTAAAATTGGTGGTATTCCTGTAGTCGACACCGACAAATCATTATTAGGTATTGTAACCAATCGTGATTTGCGTTTCGAATTGGATATGGATCGTCCAATATCAGAAGTAATGACAAGTGAAAACATTGTTAGCACATCTGACTCTACCGATTTGGAAAAAGCAGCGGAAATTCTTCAAGCACACAAAATTGAAAAATTGCCTGTTGTTGATTCAAATAACAAATTAATTGGTTTGGTAACCTACAAGGATATTACCAAAGCAAAAGATAAGCCATTGGCTTGTAAAGATGAAAAAGGTCGTTTGCGTGTAGCTGCCGCTGTTGGTGTATCTGGTGATACTTTAGAAAGAATCGAAGCTTTGGTTCAGGCCAATGCCGATGCCATTATTATCGATACAGCTCACGGTCATTCAAGAGGTGTAGTTGAAGTACTGAAAACTGCCAAGAAGAAATTTCCTGACATGCAGTTTATTGTAGGAAACATTGCAACTCCTGAAGCAGCTAAAATGTTGGTTGATGCTGGTGCTGATGCTGTTAAAGTAGGTATTGGTCCAGGTTCTATTTGTACAACACGTGTAATTGCCGGTGTAGGTGTTCCACAGCTGAGTGCAATTTATGAAGTTTCGAAAGCACTTAAAGGCACAGGTGTTCCTGTAATTGCCGATGGTGGTTTGCGTTACTCAGGTGATATTGTAAAAGCAATTGCTGCTGGTGCCGACTGTATTATGGCAGGATCGCTTCTTGCTGGTGTTGAAGAATCGCCAGGAGAAACCATCATATACAATGGTCGTAAATTTAAATCGTACCGTGGTATGGGTTCTGTTGAAGCAATGCAGCAAGGTTCTAAAGACCGTTACTTCCAGGATGCTGAAGACGATATCAAGAAATTGGTTCCTGAAGGAATTGTTGCCCGCGTACCATATAAAGGAACTTTATATGAAGTAATTTACCAGTTAATTGGTGGTTTACGTGCAGGTATGGGATATTGCGGTTCGGCAAGTATTGAAGATTTGCACAATGCAAAATTTGTTAAAATTACAGCTTCGGGTATGGCAGAAAGTCATCCTCACGATGTAGCAATTACTCGCGAAGCTCCTAACTATAGCAGATAATTATATCGCATATAATTCGGTAACCCGTATGTTGCGGGTTACCGTTTTCTTTTTTGGAATTTTTACCATATCATTACTGAATGAGGAAGGGTTTACTATATCTGATTACAGTTTTATATTGCTCGTTAGCAAGTTACGGACAATACAGCACTACAGATACCCTTTTCAGCATAAACAACCAGGCCTACCCTTCTGCCCCATTTAAAGATTTGTTCGAGAGCAAGAAGCTCCGCGGTACAGACAACAAAGCCCTGCCATTAAACGAAGCTTTAGATTTATACATCGATTATCAGTTAAAAGCGAGAGAAGCTAAAAATTTACGACTGGACACCATCCCTGAAATAGCTCAGGAAATCGAATCCTATCACAATCAGGCATTCAACACCTACCTCTACCCTGTCGAAATCAGCGACAAACTTATTGAAGAAACCTTCAATCGTCTCCAACATTTCATTAAAGTTCGACATATTTTAATCAAAATTGAGGGAAGGGAAACACCCAAAGATACACTTGAAGCCTACCAGGCTGCTTTAAAAATTTACACTCAATTGAATAAAGGCAGAAAGTTCGAAAAACTGGCTTCACTGTATTCCGACGACATGTCGGTAAGAAAAAACGATGGGGAAATTGGATACATTAGCGTATTCGATATGGATTATGCATTTGAAAGCGCTGCATATGATACCGAATTTGGAAAATATTCAAAGCCTGTCCGTTCTCCGTATGGATATCACATTGTTCAGGCCATGGAGAGAATTGAAAATCCTGGCAGAGTAAAAATCAAGCACCTGATGCTTGAATTCAAAAAGAAAAATGCAAAAGATGAAATAAAGCTGAAAGCTGATTCCTTATACCAACTTTTACAAAAAGGAGCAGATTTTTCTGAAATGGTTCTTAAGCATTCTGATGATATCAATTCTGCCAAAGACAGTGGAAACTTGCCTTGGTTTGGCTTATTTGAAACACATCCAGCCATAGAAAAAGCTGCGTTCAATCTTAAAAACAAGGGTGATTATTCAACACCAATAAAAACCGAATTTGGATATCATATTATTCAATTGCTTGATAAAAAAGAACACAAATCGCTGGAGCAAAGCAGAGAAGAAATTACTTCTCGTTTGGAAGATGACAGCCGATCCAGAAAATCGGAAAGAGAATTAATTCGATACCTAAAAGAAAAATACAAGTATCAGGAAAACAAGCAGCTTCTCGAAAACTTCTATTCCATATTGGATTATGCTTATGCCGAATTATGGGAAGCGTTATTTACCATTGATGGGAAAGATTATTCGCAGGAAAAATTCGCCGAATTTTTAAGCAAGCAGGAATCGAAAGATATTTACGAGAATTTTAAAGAATATATCAACAGATTATATGTTAATTTCTCAAACACTTGTATCTTAGCCTACCACAAAAAAAAGTTGGAGGAGCAATATCCTGAATTAAGATCTCTGCTTCGGGAATACGAAAATGCTGTGTTGGTTTATTTCATTAGTAAAAACAAAATTTGGGACAAAGCATCGGCAAACGAAAAAGAAGTAAAGGAATTCTATCAGCAGAATTTAGAAAAATATGAATCAGAAGTAGGTTTCGAAGAGAGTAAAGATAAAGTACTAAGAGATTACAGAGAATATTTAGGACTGGAATGGTCGAAAGAATTGCGTAAAAAATACGCTGTTTCCATTAACAAACCTACTCTTATTAAAATTGCAAATAAGCAGAATGAATAAATATATATTAGCAATCATAGCACTTGCATGTTTAAGTGCATGTAATTACAATACCGAGGAAGATAAAACAGTTGCAAAGGTAGATCAGGATTTTTTATACATGAGTGAAGTTGCTGCCGTAGTGCCCGATGGAAGCTCAAAAGAAGATAGTATTCTGATTGCGGATAATTATATCCATCAATGGATCAAAAAGCAATTGATTATATCAAAGGCTGAACTAAACCTTACCGATGAAGATAAGGATGTGAGCAAAATGGTTGAAGATTATCGCTCTTCCCTAATCATACATAAATATCAGCAACATCTTTTAGAGCAAAAACTGGATACCATTGTCTCCTCTTTCGAGATTGACAACTACTACAGGCAAAACTCAAGCAACTTTGTTCTGAACAAGAACATTATCAAGGCATTATACATTAAAATAGCCAAGCCAGTACCCGATTATAAAGAATTACAGAAGCTTTATAAATCAGAAAAAGAAGAAGATTGGGACGAATTGGAAGACTACTGTTTTCAGAATGCCACAAAATTTGATAATTTTAGCGGACAATGGGTAAATGCAAAGGAGTTGCTCAACCGAATTCCTTTCGAATATAGCGATGAAGACAAATTGTTAAAAAGTAGAAAACACATCGAAACAGAAGATTCGACTCACCGCTATTTTGTTGCCGTTAAAAAAGTAGAGTTTAAAAATAAGGTAGCTCCGCTGGAATTTGTAAGAGACGATATCAGAAAAATAATTATCAATAAACGAAAAATAGAATTCATTAAAAACCTCGAAGAAAACATCTACAGAGATGCCGAATCGAAAAATAAATTCAAAATTTATTAAACCATAAAATATGCGTTACATTTTTAGAAAAACTTGCATGGCAATTACACTCTTGTTGATGAGTATGCTTACTCTAACTGCTCAGGACAATGTAGTCGATAAAATTATTGCCGTGGTTGGTAATCAGGTTGTATTAAAATCGGATGTTGAAACCAGGTTTCTTCAACTTCAGGCTCAAGGATACACCTCGGGTAGTGTTGATTTAAAAACAGAAATTTTTGAAGATCTTTTGATTCAAAAAATGATGATTGCCCAAGCTGCGATTGATAGTGTTGAAGTAACGGAACAAGAAGTAGAAAATGATCTTGAACGTAAGATGCAAATGTATGTTCAAAGAATTGGTTCGAAAGAAAAATTGGAACAGTTTTATGGAAAATCGCTTCTTGAAATGAAGAACGACTTGCGTGATGACAACCGTAACGAACTGATTAAAGAAAGAATGCAGGCCGAAATTACGAAAGACATTCATATTACTCCTGCCGAAGTAAGAGAGTTTTACAATAAAATGAACAAGGATAGTTTACCAATGATTGCCGGTAAACTGGAAGTACAACAAATTGTAAGATATCCACAGGTTACTGATGATGAAAAAGACAGAATCAGAAACCGTTTAAGAGGATTTAGAGACAGGGTTCACAATGGTGAAAACTTTGCCACTTTGGCCGTTCTTTATTCTGAAGATCCAGGAAGTGCCCGCCAGGGTGGTGAACTTGGATACATGCCAAGAACAGACTTGGTTCCAGAATTTGCCAACGTTGCCTTCAACCTAAAAACCGATAAAGTTTCGAAAATTGTTGAAACGGAATTCGGTTTCCATATCATTCAATTTATCGATCGTAAAGGGGAACGTATTAATGTGCGTCACATCTTGCTGAAACCAAAAATTGAAGAAGCAAAAAGAGAACAAGCTAGTTCGCGTTTAGATAGTATTGCCGATTTAATTCGCAGCGAAAAACTGGAATTCGACGAAGCTGCATTCTATTTCTCTGCCGATAAGGATACAAGAAACAATGGTGGTTTAATTGTAAACCCATATACTGGCTCATCGAAATTCGAAAAAGACAACTTGCCTCCGGCAATTGCTCAGCAAGTAAACACTTTAAAAATTAATGAAATTTCTGAACCATTCCTTGATGTTTCGGGAGGTAAGGATGCTTATAAAATCATTAAAATAAAATCGGAAACAAAAGCTCACGCTGCGAACCTTTCCGACGACTGGAGCATTTTTGAAAATATGCTCACAAGCAAAAAACAGCAAGACATCCTTAATAAATGGATCAAAGATAAACAGGCCAACACCTACGTACACATCGATGATTCTTACAAGAATGCTAAATTTAGATTCAAAGGCTGGATAAAATAAGAAAGCAAAAAAAACATACTCAGACACAGCCAATATGCTGTGTCTGATTTTTTAATGGGAATCCTTAAAACAAATTCGATGAATTTTAAATCAGAAGTTGAAGCTGCAAATTCCTTACATGCCGATTACGAAAAACTGTTGGCTGAAATAGGCAAGAAAATTTATGGTCAGGATGAAATTATTAAAAAGGTACTGATTTCGATCTTTAGCAACGGTCATTGCTTGCTGGTAGGTGTACCCGGCCTGGCTAAAACTTTGCTTGTAAATACCATTTCGCAGGTTCTCGATTTAAAATACCAAAGAATACAGTTTACCCCCGACCTAATGCCTTCAGACATTATTGGAACGGAAATCCTAAACAGCGAACGCAAGTTTACATTTATCAAAGGACCTTTGTTTGCCAATATTCTTCTTGCCGACGAAATTAACCGTACGCCTCCAAAAACGCAATCGGCATTGCTGGAGGCCATGCAGGAAAAAATGGTAACCGTAAATGGTAAAAATTATGAGATTGATAAACCATTTTTTGTACTGGCAACTCAAAATCCAATTGAGCAGGAAGGAACATATCCACTTCCCGAAGCACAGCTGGATCGATTCATGTTTAGCATCTACCTCGACTACCCAAAATTGGAAGATGAAATTTCTATTGTTGAAAACACAACTTGTGGCAAGGATATTGTTTTAAACAAAATCATATCGGGTGAAAAAATTTCCTACTATCAAAAATTGATACAAAAAGTACCAATTAATCGAAATGTATTGGAATATGCAGTAAATTTGGCAGCCAAATCGCGACCAAATACCGAGATTTCTCACCCAATGGCAAATGAATACATCAATTGGGGAGCAGGGCCACGAGCTTCGCAGTATTTGGTAATTGGAGCAAAAACCAATGCTTTGTTATCGGGAAAATATTCGCCTGATATTGAAGATGTAAAAGAGGTGGCCATTCCAATTCTTCGACATCGAATCATGAAAAATTACAAAGCCGAAGCGGAAGGAATTAGCGTAGAAGATATCATAACAGAATTATTAAAATAAAACGAATGCCTGGCATCATTTCAAGATACAAAACCATTTTTCTTTTGGTTGGATTCATGTGCTTTTTTGCATTTCATGCAGAAGCTCAAAAAAAATCTAAAGTAAAAATTAAAAACTCCGAAAGTTTTAGAGCTTTGCTAAAAGCCGATCCTCCGGTTACCATTTTTAAGAATAAAGTATACATTACACATGAAGACATAAAAATGTATTGTGATAGTGTGTACCAGTACAACGAACAAAACAGAATCGAAGCATTTGGAAATGTTCATATTATTAACGCCGATACGGTTCATATTTATGGTGATTACCTAAAATACAATGGCAACACCAAACTTGCCGAATTGCGTGACAATGTAAAACTGAAAAACAAATCGGTTACCGTTACTACCGAGTTTCTAGATTTTGATATGAACGAAAGTGTTGGCTATTACTTTAAGGGTGGTAAAATTGTAGATGCCGACAATACGCTTACCAGTGTAATCGGGAGATATTATACTCGTCAGGATTTGCTATTTTTTAAAGACAGTGTTGAGGTTCACAGCAAGGACTATATTCTAAATTCGGATACCTTAAAATACAATACCACCAGCAAAACAGCTTTTATTTTGGGCCCAACTACCATCCAAAACGAGAAAGAAACTTTGTACTCCGAAGATGGCTGGTACAATACAGCAAGTGGCATTTCTCAATTTTTTAAGAATACCACACTCAATAGTAAAGAATACCAAATTAAGGGAGACAGCATTTACCTTAACAAAAATGACGAGAATGCAAGGGGTTTTGACAATGTAGAGCTTCGTGATACAGTGAACAAATTTATTCTTCGTGGGAATTTTTTGGAAACTTTTAAGAACACCGAAGAAGCCTTAATGACCGATTCTGCTGTTTTTATCCAGGTGGCCGAACAAGATTCACTATTCCTACATGCTGACACTTTAACCATTTCGAAGGACTCTGCAGGCTTTGAGCTGATTAAAGCTTTCCATCATGTTAAATTTTTCAGACCCGATTTGCAAGGAAAATGCGATTCGCTGGTTTACAGTATGCAAGATTCAACCATTTGGTTATATAATGATCCGGTGCTTTGGGCTCAGGGAAATCAGATGGTAGCCGATACTATTGGAATCGAAACTCAAAATCAGGAGGTAAGATATTTGCACTTTAGAGGTTCCTCCTTCTTAACAGCCAAAGAAGACAGTACTTTTTACAACCAGATTAAAGGGAAAAACATGCTTGGGCATGTAAAAGACAATAAGGTGTATAAGCTGGATATTGACGGCAATGGGGAAACCCTTTATTACCCGAAGGATAAAAACATCATTATGGGAATGAATGTGGCTAAAAGTAGCGATATCACCATTCACATTAAGGAAAATAAAATTGACCAGATCGTTTTCATTAAAAAACCAGATGGCAATATGTATCCCTTGTTTGAAGTGGAGCCAGAAATGCTATTCCTGAAAAATTTCCGTTGGTTCGATGGCATTCAGCCAACATCCAAAGAGGATATTTTCATTTGGCGAGATACAGCACCCAAAACTTCTCAAAGCATTTTAAAAGCTGAAGTTTTAGATAGAAAAAAGGAATGATAAATAACACATAAAACAAAAAACGAGGTTTTGAATCAAAACCTCGTTTTTTATTTTTTAGTATTCATCTTCGTTGAATAAAAAATCTCCTTTGCTCGGATAATCAGGCCAAATATCCTCAATACTCTCAAAAATCTCTCCCTCTTCCTCGATTTCCTGCAAATTTTCAATTACCTCCAGCGGCGCACCAGAGCGAATTGCGTAGTCAATCAACTCATCCTTGGAAGCCGGCCACGGGGCATCTTCAAGTTTTGTTGCTAATTCAAGTGTCCAATACATAAGTTCAAAATATTTTTAGGTTCCTTTATTCTGCGAATATAATTTTTTTTTCCGAATTTACAAGTCAGGCTCCCATTTTATTTCAGTAGCGCCAACATCCAGTAAAACCTTACGCGATAACACGAACAGGTAGTCCGATAATCTATTTAAGTACTTCAACAATAAGGGATTTATGTCAATTTCAGTGGACAATTGATTGGCTCTTCGTTCAGCTCTTCGACAAACTGTTCTGGCCACATGACAAAAACCATTCAAAGTACTCCCTCCGGGTAGCACAAAATTATTCAATTCAGGTAACTGCTCATCCATTCGATCCATTTCCGATTCCAATAGCAAAATATCGTCTTCACTAAGGTTTAGCCTCTGTTTTAGGTCCGATTTCTCATCATCTGTTGCCAACCTCGATCCTATTAAAAACAGCTTATTCTGCACCGCATTTAGCACTTCTTGTGTTTTTTCTTCGAGTTGATGTGATCTTATCAGGCCAATGTAAGAATTGAGTTCATCTACTGTGCCATATGCTTCAAGTCTGGCATGATATTTTGGAACTCTTGTTCCTCCAATTAAACCGGTAGTTCCTTTATCCCCGGTTTTGGTATATACTTTAAATTTGTCCATTGTTTCTTTCTTAGGCTGATTAACTAATTTTAATCAGAAATTTTTAGCTCTTATAACAAAGATAAAATAATTTATTATTTAGAACCGTTCTATATTGATATTTTTCGAATATATTCCTGCTTTTGCAGATCTTGATCTGCAATCAATATACCTGCAGAAAACATATCGATACAAATTTTAAATTCCTGATTTGTTTGTAGCTGTCTCCAAAGCTGCATTAGTTCCGAATTTTTACGCATATTTAGGAGTACAATCGTACATTTTGAGCCCAATATTTTCTCATACTTCTCTGTAAAAAACAGGATATCTTCCTGCGCAACCAGATTGCTAATCACCACAAAATCTGCATTGGTAATATCTCTAAAGCTTGCAATTTTAATGTTCTTAATTCCCAACTGATGATTAAATATTTCAGAATTGATCTCCTCATTTTTTAAACAATCTCCAATGCAATTTATTGTAAGCCTCGAATCAACCTTCGCCATATAAGCTTTTGAGTAAGACAAGCCACTTCCAATAAAAATTGGATTGGTCGACTTAAAATGGTTCATCAAACGAAAAACCAATCGATCGGTATCTTTTCCTCTTTTTAAATTCAGAATCTCTTCCTTTAAATCATTGGCTCGCTGATGGCTCACAGCAGGCGATTTACAGGATGATTTCAGCAGTTTTATAGCCAATTGCCTGGTTTTCTGAAGTTCTCCAAAGGCATAATAATGCAACTTGGCATCAAGAACATTGCGAAACAAATCTCTTGCAAATGCTGATCTTCTTTTCCATCTCCTGCGACGTGAAGTCTTTAAACGAAAAAGTCTTTTTTTTAACTGGTAACGAATGTCACTCATGCGTGTGTTTATGTATATTTGGCGAATTAAATTGTAAATTTGAGTTTCTCAACAATTAAAATTATTAGAATTTTTCAACTTTTAATCTTTTAAATGTCTGAATTAGCAGGTCTGGATATAAAATTTTTAGCAGGAGTGGGTCCCAAAAGGGCTTCTATCTTAAATCAGGAATTATCGATTTATAGTTACGAAGACTTATTGTATCATTTTCCTTACAAATATATCGATAGAACAAAATTCTATTCGATCAAGGAAATCAACTCTAAATTGCCTTACATCCAGGTAAGAGGACAAATTACGGGCATTGAAACCCTGGGAGAAAAACGCCAGCAAAGATTGGTTGCCTATTTTACCGATGGAGAAGATACAATGGAATTGGTATGGTTTAAGGGCATTAAATACATTAAAGGCAGCTTGAAGCCAAATACCGAATACATTGTATTTGGAAAACCTTCCGAGTTCAACCGCAAGATAAATGTTGTGCATCCAGAACTAGAAGAGGCCGGTAAAACAAATGGCAAAATCAACGCTTCGCTACAGTCGTTTTACCTTACCACCGAGAAGATGAAAAACAGTTTCCTGAACTCGAAGGCAATTCAAAAACTTCAGGAAAATGCACTAAAATCTGTCAATGGAAAAATACCCGAAACTTTACCTGCTCCACTTATTAAAAGGCTTGGCTTAATCAATTTACATGAAGCTTTGCTTCAAATTCATTTTCCAAGCAATACCGAACTTCTAAAAAAGGCACAGTATCGCTTAAAGTTTGAAGAGCTGTTTTACATCCAGCTCAACATCCTAAAAATGAAAATGAAACGGAAAGTTCTTTACAAAGGACATCCGTTCTCGATCATTGGAGATAACTTTAATTCATTCTATAAAAATAACTTGCCCTTTGAGTTAACCAATGCTCAAAAGCGAGTGATCAAAGAAATCCGAAAAGATGTTGGTTCTGGCAAACAGATGAATCGCCTGCTGCAAGGTGATGTGGGAAGTGGCAAAACCATGGTGGGGTTAATGTGTATGCTGATGGCTCTTGATAATGGTTGCCAGGCTTGTTTGATGGCTCCGACCGAAATTTTAGCCACCCAGCATATGGAAAGCATTTCTGAATTTCTGGAAGGAATTGATGTAAATGTGGCATTGCTTACCGGATCGACCAAACAAAAAGACAGAAGAAGAATTCATGAAGATCTGCAGAGTGGTGAGTTGCAAATTCTAATTGGAACTCATGCTTTGCTGGAAGATGTGGTGCAGTTTCATAACCTCGGACTGGTTATTATCGACGAACAACACAGGTTTGGTGTGGCTCAGCGTGCACGATTATGGAAGAAAAACAATATTCCTCCTCATGTATTGGTGATGACAGCAACCCCAATTCCAAGAACCCTAGCCATGACACTGTATGGCGATCTGGAAGTTTCTGTTATTGATGAGTTGCCACCTGGAAGGAAACCCATTCAGACCGTTCACTATTTTGAGAACAAAAGGCGACAGGTGTATGAGTTCATGAAGAAGCAGATCGACCTGGGAAGACAAATCTATTTGGTGTATCCGATGATTAAAGAATCGGAAAAAATGGATTACAAAAACCTGGAAGAAGGATACGAAAGCGTTGCAAAATCATTTCCACCTGAAAAATATGGCATCAGCATGGTTCATGGTAAAATGAAACCTGCAGAGAAAGATGCAGAAATGCAACGATTTGCACAGGGAGAAACCAAAATAATGGTTGCCACTACGGTAATCGAAGTAGGTGTGAATGTTCCCAATGCTTCGGTAATGGTAATCGAGAGTACCGAACGATTTGGTTTATCTCAATTGCATCAGTTACGTGGTAGAGTTGGTCGAGGTGCAGAACAATCCTATTGTATTTTGATGTCGTCCTATAAAATCTCGAACGAATCGAGAAAAAGGATTGAAACTATGGTGCGAACCAACGATGGATTTGAAATTGCCGAAGTAGACCTTAAATTACGTGGGCCAGGCGATATTGAAGGAACACAACAGAGTGGAATCTCTTATGATTTGAAAATTGCTCACCTGGGTAAAGATGGCCAACTATTGCAGTATGCACGCGATGTAGCCCAGGAAATTCTTGATCATGACCCTTTGCTTGAAAAGGAAGAGAACTTTACTTTGGCCAAACAAGTGAAGCGATTGAGCAAAACGAAAATCAACTGGAGCGTAATCTCTTAAATATCAACACAAGTTTCACAATTAAACTTGAACAAAAGCACATTATTTCACAAGTTAATGCACTGTTGTTTTTAGGGTAATTCCCTATTTATTCGGTTTACACAATAATCAATCTATACATTTATGAAAAAACGATTACTACTCTCTTTATTGTCAGTACTCTTGTGCACAAATTATATGATGGCACAGGAAGACAATTCATTTTATGGTTTCGACAATTCATTTGAAAACTTGAGTAATCCTGACTCAATAAGTCTTTTCACCGGAGCCTTTGCTTTTGCAAGAATAGGTGGAGAAAACTATGCAGGAGCCAGATTTCAGCCAGAGTTAAACCTTGGAAAAGTGGGTGTTGGTTTCGATATCCCTGTCTATTTTAACCTGGAAACTGGCGATTTTTATAGCGACGAGTTCAAAAATGGAAGTGGTGTTTTGCGCCTGATCAGCTATGTGCGTTATGGTCGCAAGAAAAAAGATCCGGTTTTTCTAAAAGTAGGCCAGCTGCGAGGCGAATCGCTTGGTTACGGAAGTTTGCTGAACAATTACAATAACTCACCTAGTTTCGAAAAAAGAAAAGTAGGGTTAAGTTACGATATCAGAATCAAAAAAGTAGTTGGTATCGAAGGATTGTACAGCGATTTTAACCTAGAATCGTTCAACCTTTTTGCCATACGTCCTTATGTACGTCCTTTTGGAGCCAGCGGAATTCCTGTTCTTAAAACCCTTGATTTTGGTTTTTCATACATCACCGATAAAGATGAAACCAATCGTTTTGGAGATGAGTCGGGTAAAAATGAATTCCTTTCAGATGGCATGAAAGCTTATGGTTTCGATATGGGAATTACTTTTATCAACTCTGGTTTTATAAACCTTACGGGATATACCCACTTTAGCAAATTGGCCAAGGTAAAATCAGACTCTTTGGCAAGATATCAGCAGGCAATTCCGCCAAGCCAGGGCTATGGTGCTGGTAAAGGAATGGGAATTGGTGTAAATGCCAATATGAATATCGTAGGTAATTTTTTCAGGTTGAATTCGAGAATAGAGCGCCTTTGGTATACCGATAATTATCTGCCACAATTCTTCGATGCCCATTATGAAATTAACAAAGACACTAAAATTGCTGCCCTTGGCGATGCAAAAAACAAGCAAGGCATTTATGGATCTTTAACTGCCTCTTTAATGGATAAAGTTTTAGTTGGTGGTAACTTGTTGTTACCCGATAATGTGAGCGAAGAAACTCCTGCTACCATGCAGCTAAACCTACGCACCAAAGATTTATTCGATAAAATTATCATAGAAGGATATTATACAAAAGCGAATTTGGTTGATTTTGGAAATGCATTTGATTTTGACGAAAACTCGTTGGCATTACTGAGATTCGCCTACAAAATTAGCCCAATTATAGCAACGGGAATCGATTATAAATGGACCTGGAACAAACAGGATGACGGCACCTACAAGGCCGATAATTCTGTGATGCCCTATATCGCATTACGCTTTCAGTTTTAGATAAAAAAAGAGCGAATCACGTTTGATTCGCTCTTTTTTTATTTCCATATTCTAATAACCTTAGTTCGATTAATGGGCAAAGAAGTGTGCTGCCCCATTTTCTCCATCGTTAACCTTGGTGAAGAAGTTTTCGGTCATGGTTTCTTCATGTGTTACCGAATCAAGATAATTAGCGGTAATTTTCACCTTTCCCGATTCATAAATTCTAAGTTTTACGTAATTGTACACGTAGCCTTTTCCTTTCGGATTCGCGATTAATTTAGAGGTAGAAGTTACCACAAAAGCTTCCTTATTTCGAATTGAACCTTTGGCAAAATACTCCCAGGTGTCAATTTTCATCCCACCTACGGCATCAACACTTTCATCTTCAATTTCATTATCACTAATCAATTGACAATCCTTGTAATAAAATACTGCATGAACTACTTTTCCCTCTTTTAAGGCATCCATTATTCCTTCAAAAGAGTTTAGCTTTTGAGTTTTTGCCATTAATACACCAGGAATAAGTAATAAGCTAAGTAACAATAGTTTTTTCATAATTTGGGGCTAGTAAAGATTTAATAAAAAGTATGTTTTTAGTTAATAAAATCACATTTCATTTTCCATTTCAATAAAATTTGAACGGATAAAGCTCAATTTATTTACAAACATTCTAAATTACCTCGTTTGCGGAAAACACTAAAATTAACGATTTTTTTCTTGAATAGCCCAAACTAACTGTAACCAATATAGATACATCAAAAATTGCAATCTCCACATTACAAAAGCAAGGAAGTCCCTCTATTTAAACACACTATAAATAGACTTTTTCAGGATGGAATGTGCCCTAAAGTGTTAATTTTGTTGCCATGTGTTAAATAACATGCGCATTAAAACGCACTGATATACAGCAAACAAACACATGCAATACTAAAAAGGGGCTAAACTATGAGTAATCCCAAACAAATTGATCACGAGGGGACGATCCTTGAAATTGAGGATGGTAAGATTACGGTCGGAATTGTTAATGTTTCGGCTTGTGCAGGATGTCATGCCAAAGGAGCATGTACAATGTCCGACATGAAGGAAAAATCGATTGATGTTATTGATTACAGCAACAAGTATTCGGTTGGTGAAAAGGTAAAATTAACCTACCAGGAATCCTTGGGTTGGTTTGCTTTAATACTTGCCTATGTTTTGCCTTTCGTACTTGTTTTACTGGTACTTTTCATTGCAACAACAATTACTAACGACGAATTAATAAGTGGTTTATTGTCATTGGCAGTTTTACCACCTTATTATATCATATTGTCCTTTTTTAAAGGACGCTTAAAAAAAACGTTTTCATTTACAATAGAAAAAATCGTAAACATTTAATTCTATGAGCATTATAGCTATCACTATTCTGGCTTTGTGTGCGATTGGTGTTACAGCAGCAATTATCCTGTATTTTGTAGCCCAAAAATTCAAAGTGTACGAAGATCCTCGAATCGACGAGGTTGAAGAAGCATTGCCTGCAGCAAACTGTGGGGGTTGTGGTTATCCGGGTTGTAGAGGTTTTGCCGAAGCATTGGTTAAAGCCGACGACATCTCTAACTTCAACTGTCCTGTTGGAGGCGCTGCAGTTATGTCGCATGTAGGTGCCCTGTTAGGTCACGAAGTAAAAGCAGCAGACCCAACTGTTGCTGTTGTTCGTTGTAACGGTACTTGCGAAAACCGACCAAGAACTAACCAATATGATGGTGCCACATCTTGTTCCATTTCAGCATCACTTTACAGTGGTGAAACAGGTTGTCAGCACGGTTGTTTAGGTTTAGGTGAATGTGTTGAAGCATGTAACTTCGATGCAATGTATATGGATGAAGAAACAGGTCTTCCGGTAATTATCGAAGACAAATGTGTTTCTTGTGGAGCATGTGTTACGGCTTGTCCAAACAACATTATCGAGCTTCGTAAAAAAGGTCCTAAGAGCCGCAGAATCTTTGTATCGTGTGTAAACAAAGACAAAGGTGCCATTGCTAAAAAAGCATGTGATGTGGCATGTATTGGTTGTCGCAAATGCGAAAAGGAATGTCCTTTCGATGCAATTGTGGTAGAAAACAACCTTGCCTACATTGACTACAACAAATGTAAGTTGTGTAGAAAATGTGTGGTGGTTTGTCCAACCAATGCAATACATGAACTAAACTTCCCTCCTCGCAAAGAAAAGCCAGCTGCAAAACCTGATGCAAAAACAGTTAAGCCAGCTGCTGCGGCAAAAACGGAAGTTAAAGATGCTCCTAAAGCTGAGCCTAAAGCAAACGATTCGAAAGAAGAAACATCTGATAACAAATAAATAGGAGGATAATCAGTGTTAAAAACATTTTCTATAGGAGGTATTCACCCGGCAGAAAACAAACTATCTGCTGATAGCGCAATCCAGGCATTGCCAATACCCCAAATGGTTAGCATTCCAATTTCACAACATATTGGTGCTCCTGCTACTCCTGTTGTAAAAAAGAACGACGAAGTTAAAGTAGGACAATTAATTGCCAAATCTTCAGGATTTGTATCCGCAAACATTCACTCTTCGGTTTCAGGAAAAGTATTCAAGGTAGATGATATCATGGATGCAAGCGGTTTCCGCAGAACTTCGATCATTATTAAGGTAGAAGGCGATGAATGGTTGGAACACATCGACCGAAGCGAAAAACTGCTTACAGAAATCAGCGCAAGCAAGGAAGAAATCATCAAAAGAGTTGGCGATGCAGGTATCGTTGGACTTGGTGGAGCTACCTTCCCTGCCCATGTAAAACTTTCGGTTCCTCCGGGAAAAACTGCAGAGGTATTAATTATTAATGCGGTAGAGTGTGAGCCTTATTTGACTTCTGACCACAGAATCATGCTTGAAAAAGGCGATGAAGTATTGGTTGGTACTCAGATTCTAATGAAAGCTTTGGAAGTGAATAAAGCAATTATTGGTATCGAGAACAACAAACCAGATGCAATTGCACACCTTACAAAATTGGCTACCAATTACGAAGGAATTGAAATTTGTCCTTTAAAAACACAATATCCACAAGGTGGCGAAAAGCAGTTGATTTCGGCAACCATCAAACGTGAAGTTCCATCGGGAGCCTTGCCTATTGAAGTTGGTGCTGTAGTTCAAAACGTAGGTACAGCTTATGCTGTTTACGAAGCAATTCAGAAAAACAAGCCACTAATCGAGCGTGTTGCTACCATTACAGGAAAATCGCTAAAGAACCCTTCGAACTGGATGTTCAGAATTGGTACTCCGGTTAAGGACATTATCGAAGCTGCTGGTGGTATGCCTGAAGATACAGGTAAAATTGTTGGTGGTGGTCCGATGATGGGTAAAGCCCTTTCGAGCGTCGATGTGCCATTAACAAAAGGAAGCTCTGGATTATTGCTACTTCCTCGTGAAGAAACTGCACGTAAGGCTACAAAAGCTTGTATCCGTTGTGGTAAGTGTGTTTCTGTTTGTCCGATGGGTCTTGAACCATACTTGCTTATGGTATGTGCCGATCAGAAAAATTACGAGCGACTTGAAAAAGATGCAGTTATGGATTGTATCGAATGTGGTTCTTGTAGCTATACCTGTCCTGCACACCGTCCTTTATTGGATTATATCCGATTAGGAAAAGGAAAAGTGGGTCAGATTATGAGAGCACGTAAATAATTAGCAATTCACAATGAGTTGAGATAAACACTCATTTACCAAATTAAAAATAAACTAATTAACAAATAGATATGAACACCAAAGTACTTGTCGCACCATCTCCGCATGTTCACAGTGGAGATTCCATACAAAAAAATATGTATGGTGTGGTATTTGCGATGCTTCCGGCGCTGCTGTTTTCGTTCTTTTACTTTGGATTAGGTGCTCTTGTAGTCACTCTAACCGCCGTAGCATCATGTTACTTATTCGAATTCTTAATTCAAAAATACATTTTACAAAGCGAGGTTACCATTAACGATGGTTCTGCCTTGATTACAGGTATTCTTTTGGCCTTTAATGTACCTTCAAATCTTCCTATTTGGATCATTATTATTGGTGCATTGGTATCAATCGGTATTGGTAAAATGACATTTGGTGGATTAGGGAATAACGTATTCAACCCTGCATTGGTTGGTCGTGTATTCCTTTTGATCTCCTTCCCGGTTCAAATGACAAGCTGGCCAAAACCTACCGGTCTTTCATCGGGATATATCGATGTTGAAACCGGAGCTACACCTCTTGCCATCATCAAAGAAGGATTAAATAGCGGACAGCCATTGTCTAAATTAATGTCTGAAATTCCATCTAACATGGATCTTTTCCTTGGTAACATGGGAGGTTCGATGGGTGAAATTGCTGGTGCTGCACTGGTTCTTGGATTGATTTACATGTTGATTCGTAAAATCATTACATGGCACATTCCAGTATCAGTAATAGGTTCTGTAGCCATTTTCACAGGAATCCTTCACATGGTAGATCCTGAAGCTTATGCTGGTCCGTTATTCCACATTTTAACTGGTGGTTTGCTATTGGGTGGTATCTTTATGGCAACCGACTATGTAACTTCTCCTATGTCGAACAAAGGAATGATTATTTACGGTATCGGAATTGGAGTTCTAACCGTAGTAATTCGTGTGTTTGGAGCATATCCTGAAGGAGTTTCATTTGCAATTCTGATTATGAATGCATTTGTACCGCTAATTAATGTGTATGTTAAACCTAAGCGTTTCGGCGAAAAAAGGAAATAATCATGGCTGGTAAAAAAGAATCTACATTTATAAATATGGTTCTGGTGTTATTCATTGTAACACTAGTTGCCTCAGCTGCATTGGGTGGACTTTATGAGTTAACCAAAGAGCCTATCGCCGCTGCAAAATTGGCTAAGAAATTAAAAGCAATTAAAGAAGTTGTTCCTGCATTTGATAACAATCCTAGCGAGGAAATGTATTCGGTTGAGATGCCTTCTGGTGATCTTTTGGAATTCTACCCAGCTAAAAAAGGAGATGAATTGGTGGGTACAGCTGTAAAAACATATACAGCCAACGGTTTCTCTGGTTACATCTGGATTATGGTTGGGTTCAAACCTGATGGTTCGATTAACAACTATTCGGTTTTGGAACACAAAGAAACTCCTGGATTGGGAACCAAAATGGAACCTTGGTTTAAAACTACTGACCCTACAAAAGCAAGTTGTTCGATTATTGGAAAAAATCCTGGATCGAATAACCTAACGGTGAGCAAAGATGGCGGTGAAGTTGATGCAATTACTGCAGCAACAATTAGCTCCAGAGCATTCCTTGAGGCTGTTCAGACTGCTTACAATGAGTATAACAAACAAATGGAAGGAGGAAGCAAGTAATGACGAATAAAGAGATTTTTTTAAGAGGATTTTTTAAAGAAAATGCTGTATTTACACTACTTCTGGGTATGTGTCCTGCACTGGGTGTAACCTCATCGGCCATTAACGGATTAGGGATGGGATTGGCTACAACATTTGTACTGATCATGTCTAATATCGTAATTTCCCTTGTTAGCTCGCAAATTCCTGATAAGGTAAAGATTCCATCATTTATTGTGATTATCGCATCCTTCGTAACCATGGTAGATTTGATCATGGCTGGTTACGCTCCTGCCCTACACGAACAATTGGGTGTGTTTATTCCACTTATCGTGGTAAACTGTCTTGTATTGGGACGTGCAGAAGCATTTGCATCGAAAAACAAGTTGGTTCCTTCAATTATTGATGGTGCAAGTATGGGACTTGGCTTCTCAATGGCACTTACAATGCTGGGAGCCGTTCGTGAATTTTTCGGCGCTGGAAAAATGTTCGGAATTACATTATACAGTGAGAACTATGGTATGTTGATTTTTGTATTGGCACCGGGAGCATTTATCGCACTTGGATACTTGATCGCATTTATTGACAAACTAAGAAAAGCTTAAGGAGGAAAAACATGGAATTTATTGTAATTATTATATCAGCAATATTCGTTAATAACGTAGTATTGATGCAATTCCTTGGAATTTGTCCGTTCCTTGGGGTTTCGAAAAAAGTAGAAACAGCTGTTGGTATGACTGGTGCTGTTACATTCGTAATGGTTCTTGCGACAATTGTAACTTACCTGATTCAAAACTATATCTTGAATCCATATAATATTGGTTTCATGCAGACCATTACCTTTATTTTGGTAATTGCTTCATTGGTACAGTTGGTTGAAATCATGCTAAAGAAAGTAAGTCCTGCATTGTACCAGGCATTGGGTGTTTTCTTACCACTGATTACTACAAACTGTGCGATTTTGGGTGTGGCCATTATGACCATCCAGAAAGACTACAGCCTTGTTGAAGCCGTTGTATTCTCAGCAGCATCTGCAGTTGGTTTTGGTTTGGCATTGGTACTATTTGCCGGACTGAGAGAACATCTTGATTTAGTAGAACTTCCTAAAGGTATGAAAGGTGCTCCGGCAGCTCTTATCGTTGCAGGTTTACTTGCAATGGCCTTCATGGGATTCTCAGGAATCGTATAAATCAAAATACAATTGATTATATTTCATAGCAGCTCATTTTGGGCTGCTTTTTTTGTTGAATAATTTCCCCTCTACGTAAGCAATAATAAACCCTTTATCAAAAATCTTGTGTAAATCCAACGGAATAACTAACTTAGAACTGAAAGCAGTCTTTTTAGCTGTTTTTATAAACCACTAATTACACACTAAATACAGGTCGAAGCTAAATGCTTAATAAGTTAAAATTTCGTACGAGAGTGCTTGCCGGATTCGGACTTATTTTACTGTTTACGGTATCATTCTTCGTCTTCTCTATTTTCCAGGTAAAAAAACTACGCTCCGAGTCGGAATTCATTTATACTCACACCTATACAGTCAGCAATAGCGTTCGAGATATCAATACACACATCCAGATCATGGAAAGTGCTATGAAAGATATCTTACTAGCCAACACACAGGAAGAATTCGATCAGGCCATCGATACCATCAACCTTTATCACTTAAAGGTAATGACAGAGTTTGATACTGTTTTTAACCGTTTTTTAGGAGATAAAAGAGATGTTGGAATCGCATATCACACTTTTGTGGAGTGGGAAGAGATCAGGAATGAAATTATTGACCTAAAAGTAAGTGGCAAAGAGCTAACTGCTAAAAAAATGGTTGATGGAATTGCCGCTACTCACCTAAACAAGCTGAAAGAAAAAACCAAAGTAATGACCGATTTTGCTGCTAACAAGGCAAATTCTAGTTATAAGGAAGCATCAGAAATGCATACCACCAACCTGTTTTGGTTCACCATTATTTCTATCATTATTGTCTTAATTTGTATCGCGATTACTTATATCATTTCGGATAGCATTTCAAGACCCATTAAAAAATTCATTTATAAGGCACAGGCAATTTACCAGGGACAAGGGCACGGTTCTGTAAAAAGAATTAGTGAAGAAAACCTGCTGAATCATTCGATAACAGAACTTACCGAAACCTACACCAAGTTGCAAAATGAGATTGTAGAACGTGAAAAAGGAGAACAAACCATTCGCGAACAGTACCAGGAAATTCATGATTACTCGGAACAGTTACGATCTTTTAATGAAAAACTGGAAGAAAGAGTAAAAGAGAGAACCACAGCCCTGGCAACCAGCGAAGAGAAATACAGAAACCTGATCAACGGAAGTACAGATATCATTTTGGTAAATGAGTATTTGGGAGATGGATCTTCAAAATTAATTGAAGCCAATGATACAGCTTGTATCCTGCTGGGTTATGCCCGCGAAGAATTACTTCAACTTTCCTTAGGCGATTTTATCGAAAATTTGAGCGAGGATTATATTGTTGATTCCATTAAACGACTAACTCGTGAAAAGCAGTTTACCAGCGAGCAGGTATTTGTTTCGAAATACGGCAAGAAAACTCCAATGGAGACTGTAAATCAGCTGGTAACTTTACAAGGGAAACATGTTATTCTCTCTACGGCACGTGATATCACCGAAAGGAAAAATGCACAGCAAGCTATTATTTCTAGCGAGAGAAGATTGAAGAAAATGATTCATAAATCTCCTCTTCCAATTGTGATTACGGATGACAAAAAGGATATCGAATTTTTCAATGATAAATTTATTGAACAATTTGGTTACACCTTAAATGATATCAGAACTTCGGAAGATTGGTACAGCAGATGTTACCCCGATGAAGCATATCGAAATACAGTGATAGAAACCTGGCAAAGCGCAATTGATAAAGCAAAACAGGATAACACGGATATTGAAAAGCAAGAGTTTCACATGACCACCAAAAAAGGTGAGCAAAGACATTGTGAATTCTTCATGGTTCCTTTCGATACTTCATCAATGATTATCATTAATGATATTACTCCTATCAGAGATTCGCAGACAGAACTTGTAAAAGCAAAGGAAAAAGCAGAAGAGAGTGATCGCTTGAAGTCTGCCTTCCTGGCAAACATGTCGCACGAAATCAGGACTCCAATGAATGGAATTATTGGTTTTGCCGATATGTTGAGAAAACCTGGTAAAACCGACGAACAACAAAATGTCTATGTCGATATCATTTACAAAAGTTCAAATCAACTTTTAAAAATTATTAACGATATACTGGACATCTCCAAATTGGATGCAGGCCAGACAATTATTAAAGAAACACAGTGTTCGATCAATTCAATTCTGGATGATTTACACATGCAGTTCAGCAAGGAAAATATTGCCGATGAAGAGATTGAATTTAGAGTGATTAAATCGCTTCCTAATGAGAAAACACTTGTGGTTACCGAAGAAAGAAAACTTCGCCAGGTGCTTTCAAACCTTCTGAACAATGCCTTTAAATTTACCTCATCGGGATATATTGAGTTTGGCTACAAATTAATGGATGAAGATTTCCTGGAATTCTACGTGAAAGATACAGGTATCGGTATCCAGAAAGAGAAGCAAGACATTATTTTTGAGCGCTTCCGCCAGGTGGAAGAATCCTTTACCAGGAAATATGGTGGAACCGGTCTGGGATTAGCCATTTCGAAAGGTTTTGTAGAACTTATGGGTGGTAAAATCAGAATGGCAACAGTTGAAGATAAAGGAACAACATTCTTCTTCACCATTCCATACAAGCCAGTCGATTCTGACATTGTTCCGGCAAAAAAGAAAACCAAAAAGAAAGATTACAAGTGGGACGATAAGCTGATATTGGTAGTTGAAGATGATGAAACCAACTACAAGTATATAGAAGCTGCTTTAAAGCCTACTAAAGTTAAAATACTTCATACCATATCAGGCAACAAAGCCATAGAACTAAGCCTGCGAAACCCTACCATTAACCTGGTTTTAATGGACCTTCGTTTACCGGATATCAATGGACTTGAAGCAACTCAATCGATCAAGAAAATGAGAGATAATCTTCCGATTATTGCTCAAACCGCGAATGCTTTCAGAGAAGACAAAAACAAGAGCATTGAAGCCGGATGCGACGATTTTATTGCCAAACCATTTGATGAGAAGAAACTTTTGGAGACCATCAACAAATATTTTAAAAAGGGTCGTAAAATCGAAGCTCAATAAATAGAAATTAAAGTATAAAATCATATCTCGGCCTGTTTACAAAAAAGTAAGCAGGCTTTTTTTATTTGCTTTGATTTGAGGATGTTCAAACCTGACAAACTCAAAGATTTTTGTTCTTTGTAGCATTCAATCCATACAGCGAAGTTTTTATACTCTATAACACAAAAAATCATATGAAATAGGGATGTTATAAATCTGCAAACTTAATTAGCTTTGCAGCCGCAATTGTATATATACTAACAAACATTTCAAATGATATCAAAGAACATTGCAATTTTAGGGGGAGGTAACCTGGGTGCCTCTATTGCAAAAGGTTTGGTAAAAAGTGGCTTGCTACAGGCCAGTCAAATTACCGTTACCAATCTTGAGTTACACATGATTCAGCCATTGCAAGATGAAATTGGTGTGAACATCACTACCAATAATATCGAGGCAATTAACAATGCTGAAATCGTAATTGTTGCCGTAAAACCAACAGTGGCTCATGCGCTTTTAGCGGATATAAAACCAGCTCTTCAGAAAGATAAAAAAGTATTAATTTCGGTTATATCGGGCGTTAAACTACAGGATCTTGAAAATGTACTGGAAGATGTACCGGTAATTAGAGCAATGCCAAATACCGCTATTGCGATACAGGAATCTATTACAGCTTTATCTTTTAACGAAAAAGGATTGGCATACAAAGACGAAGTCGTTGAGATTTTCGACCAATTGGGTACTACCATGATTATTCCGGAGTCGAAAATGCCAGCAGCAACCGTATTGGCATCCTGCGGAATTGCCTTTGCATTGCGATTTATGCGTGCTGCATCGCAGGGAGGAATCGAAATCGGATTATCGTCGAAAGAATCGTTAGAAGTTGCTGCTCAAATCATGAAAGGTGCTTCGAAACTGATTATTGAAAATGGAACTCACCCAGAGCCGGAAATCGACAAGGTGACAACTCCACTTGGCGTTACCATTAAATCGCTAAACAAAATGGAGCATGAAGGATTTAGTTCTTCTCTTGTTCAGGGTGTTGTAAGCGGTCACAAAAAAATATTGGAAACAGAATCGTAATCATACAGATAAACAGCTCATTGCCTAGCAAATTTTATACAGCGTGGTAGTGAGCTGTTTTCCATTTAAAAGCACCGAGCCCAAAGGTTCGTACCAGCCATCGAAAAATTGGTTCGATTTTAATTCCTGAATCAGATTTCCTGATACCAGTAGCTTCGATTGATAAGAATTACACAAACCTTGTATGCGTGAAGCCGTGTTAATAGCATCGCCATGATAGGCAATTTCAGATTTTAACTCTCCCACTTCGGCTACCATTACCTTTCCGGAATGAACACCAGCTTTAAATACCGGAATTAAACCATATTCCTTCTGATAGTAGGCCTTTTTCTTATTGAGCTCATCCATAAAATCGAAAAATACCTGCAAGCATCTCTTATTCTTAACACCATCCTCGAGTTTCCAGGTAAGCACCACTTCATCGCCTACGTATTGATAGATTTGAGCTTCGTTTTTTGCAATGGCAGGAGAAATATCCTTGAAACAATCCTGAATCAACCTGCTGTATTTAAAATGTCCCAAACGCTCGGCATAAGAGGTAGACGATTTTAGATCCATGAACAAAAAGATACGCTCTTCCTCTTTGGGTTTGTAATATCGGCCCAATAAAAACTTAATTAACACTCCCCTTCCTAACTTATTATCTATCTCGATAAAAATTTCGATCAGTGTTCCTACAATAAAGAAATAAGCCAGAATGGAATAGAACATTTGAGAATTGTAGAGATCCATTAGCTGCTGAAAACTCTTGGGAAAATCATCGAAAATAAAAATATCACTCAAGTGATAAATGACATAAAGTAGTAAATAAGCACTTAAGATATTAACCGATACCGAGGTGATAATGCTGAGCGAATAGGTAGGAATATAGCGTCGCAGAGAACGGGAAACTTTAAAAATAATTCCCCAAATAAAGCCTGCAAGTATACCCGACCAGAATGAATTGTTCAGGTCGGCAACACGCGAAGTTGACAAAAGCTTGGTTTCTTCTACCTGGAAAGCCATTAAAAAGAAAAATGCCAAAATCCAGGTTAGAATGATAGATCCAAAGTAAGTTAAAGTATTATATGTATATCCAATGAATCTATTTTCCATGATTGCAATTGATAAATGTGACCAAATCATCAAGCTGTTCTTTGGTGTTAATCACATACTCATTGTTCACTTTTAAGCGAAACAAATGCGTTTTGATAATATGCACATTATTTTTTGAGGGATTGTCCAAACTTTTAACTGCCTCATTATAGAGCGAATCTCTATCTTTCATACTTTTGTGACTTTATATAAACCAAGAGAGGACGAATTACAAAGTTGAAAGAACCACCAATCAACCACATCCTACTGCTGTAATTCAATCCTCTCTTTCCCACTATATTAATTTGCTAATTCACCGATTGCTTTTAAGAAACCGGATTCTTTTAATTTGAAATTGATTTTGGCATCGATTAGCTCGGTATGAGCCTGTTGCCAAAATGCCTGTGCATCCAACATTTCGGTTGCATTTGCCAAACCTTCGTAAAAACTGTTCTTAGTAATTGACACATTCTCTTCTGCCTGGCTCATCGAGATATCAGCCAACTCTTTTTGCTGATAAGCCTCCTGTAAATTGAAGTAGGCTTGCTGTACCTCGAGACTTACCAAATCTTTGGTTCGATCCAACTGAAGTTCGCGTTGCCTTGTCTGGTATTTTTTAGCTGCAACCCTATGCTTTCTCTCATTCCAGTGAAATATTGGAACCGATAAGCTTGCCTGAACCGACAAATTTTGACGGGATTCCATCAGGTTCTCAATTTTACTGGTATAACCATAGGATGCTCCAACTCCCAATTGTGGCAAATAGTCAGCACGAGTACTAATCTCTTCTTGCTTATCGATTTCAACCTGCTTGCCCAACATCAGAATTTCGGGGCGTTGTTGCATGGCTTTTTGAATGAAGTTATTCTCGATACTTTTATTCTCCACCAGTATAAGTGTATCGGAAGTAATTATCTCTGTTTTTAAATCTTTACCAATTACCTGGCACAAAGCCATACTTGAAAGTACGCGGGCATTTTTAATTCTGAACAGGTCGAGTTTAGCCTGATTGAATTGCACCTGTGCTTTTAGCAATTCGTTTTTGGTGGTCAGTTCCAGGTCGAAAGCATTCTTTAAATCGGTAACCAGTTGATTCAACATATCAACATACTTTTCGGCTACTTTTACTCTTTCGTTTACCGATACCAAATTCCAGTAGGCCTCATCGGTTTCCATCGTTACTTCGGAAGCTTCCAATTTTCGATTGAACAATGACAAATCGGAACCCAATTTGGCCATATTGTAATTGCTTCTCACCTTTCCACCGGCATAAATTGGCTGACTAAGAATCAGGTTTGCACTGTAGTAATCGATGTTTCCCATCTCCATTTGCAAACCTGGAAAATAAACATCGCTATCGCCCGTGTAGTTTCCCAATCGAGCCTCATCTATACTATTGGCTGTTGGCAGGAAAAATCCTGGCAAGGAAATATCATCGATATCATGCAAATAGTTATAATTTCCTTCTGCACTAAGATTTGGTAAAAAATGTGTGAATGCAAATTTTACATTCGACTCACTTTCTGAGATCAGTTCATCGGCAATTTTAATTCGCTGATTGTATTCCAGGGCCAATTTACGACTCTCTTGCAACGATAGTGTTTCCTGCCCAAATCCCTGAAATGAACACAGGGAAATGGCAACAAACGCATATATTTTGAATTTTAATAATTTCATGAAAATTGTATTATAAATCCATAACCTTTTTGGTATTCACACGATAAAATACCGCATACAATACCGGAACAACAATTAATGTAATGATTGACCCAATCAACAATCCGAACATGATGGCAACAGCCATTCCGCCAAATAATTCATCAGAAATCAACGGAATCATACCCAATATGGTCGTAAAAGATGCCATAATTACCGGGCGCATTCTGGAAACTGCAGAATCGATAATGGCCAGCAATACATCTTTCCCTTCACTAATATCCAGGTTGATTTGGTCGAGAAGTACCACTGCATTTTTAATCATCATCCCCATCAATCCGAGTGTTCCCAATACAGCCATAAAACCAAATGGTTTTCCGGTAATCCACAACCCATAGCTAACACCAATAAATGCAAGTGGCAGAATGGTTAAAATGATAATTGGCTGACGGAAATTATTAAACAGCATCATGATAATAATTACCATTAGTAAAAATGCCAGTGGCAAGAATTTCGCGATATTTTCGTTCGCATCGGCACTATTTTTATGCTCGCCCAACCATACCAAATCGTAACCTACGGGCAATGGAATAGCTTCGATTTTCTCGTGCACTTTGTTGAATACATCTGGTGCATTATAACCAGGAGCTGGATCGCATTGTGCTTTAATTGCTCTGCGTCTGTCGTATCGTTTAATAACCGGATCTTCAAACTCAATGTCAATATCAGAAATTACCTGGCGCAATGGAATACTTTGTGGTCTGGCACCCCATACAGGTGTATTTTCCAATGATTCCACATACTTGTCGCTATCAACCGTTGTTTTAAGATAGATTGGTAAAATATCATCTGCTTTTCTAAACACTCCAATCGCCAAACCATCGGTAGCACAAGCCAAAGCATTCGAAACATCGGAACGATTGATTCCTGTAATTCTTGACTGCGCTTGTGAAAAGCGAGGATTCCATACTTTCACCTGGTTTTTCCAGTCGTTGGTAACCTTTACTGCAATTGGTTCTTCCTCCATAATACGTTCTGCCTTTTCCGACAATTCTCTCAAAACTTTTGGATCAGGACCTGAAAATTTTGCCTCAATCATCGACTCCGTCGAAATCGGAGAATAGTACCTTACCCTGGCCCTTACCCAAGGATAATTTTTATCCAGGTAAGTTTGCAATTCAGCTCCAAATCGAACTGTAGTTTCATAATCTTTGGTATCGATTACCAACTCACCATAGTTTGCATTGCTGTTGGTAAATGGTCTTACCAAAGTATACCTGGCCGGCGTAGAACCTAAACTTGTTGTAACATTTAACACATCTTCCTGTTCTAGCAAATAAGCTTCCAGGTCCGTCAATTCTCGCTCTACTGTTTCAATGTCAGACCCCTCAGGCAACCAATATTCAACAATAAACTGGTTGTATTCGAGGTTAGGCATAAACAACTGTTTCACATATTTAAATACAAATACTGCCGAAACGAACATCAAAACGGTAACAGCCAAAATCATGCTTTTGTGGCGAAGCGAATATTTTACAAAGTGACGAAATTTCTGGTAGAATTTTCCTGCATAAGGATCTGCTTGTTCTTCCGCACCTTCTTGCTTCTCATACTTTTTACCTCTTAAAAACAGATCGCAGAAATATGGTGTTTGTGTTAGAGCCAAAATCCAACTTAGAAATAAAGAAATACCTACTACCTGGAACAAACTGGCACAAAACTCACCTGTACTATCTGGCGAAAGGTAAATGGGAAGGAATGCAAGAATGGCAACAACCGTAGCACCCAACAAAGGCATTGCCGTTTGTTTCGATGTTCGGCTCATGGCCTCTTCTCGTTTCAAACCCTTTTTTAGATCCACCAAAATTCCATCGGCAATTACAATGGCATTATCCACCAGCATTCCCATTGCAATAATAATGGCTGCCAGACTAACACGCTGTAATGTGATGTCGACACTTAACATGACAATAAATGTTCCCAAAATGGTAAATATCAAACCACTACCAATTAATAATCCGGTACGGAAACCCATTGCCAACAACAAAACAAATACAACAATTAAAACCGATTCTATCAGGTTAATCATGAACTGCTCAATGGCAACACTTACTCGCTCTGGCTGATAAAAAATACGATTGATATTGATCCCAACAGGAACATTTGTTTTCAGTTCATCAATTCTTTGCTGTACTCTTTCTCCCAGTTCAATTACATTTCCACCTTTCTCCATGGCAATGGTAAGACCAATGGCAGGAACCTGGTTGTACTTCATTTTACTGGAAAATGGACGTACATAGTCTTCTTTGATCTGAGCGATATCCTTTAGGAAAATTGGATTTTCATCGTTAGCCGAAATCAGAATGTTTTTTAGGTCATCCAATTTGTGAAAACTTCCATCCGAAGCAATTCGAATTCTGTCGCCGCCCACTTTTAAACTACCTGGGTTTACCATGCTATTCTGCTGATTCAAAATCTGAATGACATTGGCAGGATGGATTCCCAAATAGGCCATTTTTTCCTGGGATAATTCAACATTAATGCAGGTTTCCTGTTCTCCAAAAAGATTGATTCTTTTCACACCATCAACCTGTAGCAATTCCCTTTTCATATACCTGGCATAATCCTGAAGCTCTTCTCCCGAATAACCATCTCCACTTAAGGCAAGAAAAATTCCATACACATCGCCAAAATCATCTACTACCATTGGTTTCGAAGCTCCCTGTGGCAAGGCAGGAGTAATATCGTTCACCTTTCTTCTAAGGATATCCCACAATTGAGGTAACTCGTCAGTTTTTACAGTCTCACTAATATTCACTGTAATTTCAGAATATCCTGCCATCGATCTGGATTGAATATCTTTGATATTATCCATAGCCTGTATGGCAGTTTCCAAAACATCCGTTACACGAAGTTCAACTTCGTGGGGCGATGCTCCAGGATATTGCGTGATGACCAAAGCAGATTTTACACTAATTTCTGCATCTTCGAGTTTTCCCATCTTAAAGAAGGAGAAAACCCCTCCTATGGTCAAAGCGATTAGTACAAAGAGCAATACTTTTCGCTGTTTTAATACAGCTTCTGTAAAATTCATAACTGCCCTCCTACATTGGTATTAGACTTCTTTACCAACATTTTCACTTTTTGTCCTTCTCTTAAGGAATGAACACCTGCAGCAACAATTATTTCACCATTCGAAATGCCATCTGCCAGGTTCACCATACCTTTGGAGTCGAATCCCAACATTTTCACCTCACGCTGTTTTACACATTGCTTGTTATTATCGAAAATCCATACGTATGATTTCCCTTTATTGCTGAATACTGACTCTACAGGAACTTTATAGCTTTTTGTACCTTCAGATTTTAATGAAACGCTAACACTTGCAACCATTCCTGGTACAACCTGTTGCTTATTGGCATCCAACTGAAGTCTCATTTTAAAAAAGTTATCTCCATTTGGTTTTCTTTCGATATCGATTAAACTCAAATTGAAATTGGTATTTTTAAAGTTTTCGAAGCTACAAGTAAAAGATTCAAAGGTGTTTCTCATCAAAAAATCATTCTCACTTAAGGCAACTGTAACTTCCAGGTTGTTTAAATCAAGAATGGATACAATGGGCTGACCTGCTCCGATTTTCTCAAAATTCTCAACAAACATACTTTGAATGTAGCCCGTAAAAGGCGCATATATCTTGGTGTCTTCCAATGCATTTTCTGCAGCTTCTTTCTGTGCTCTTGCCAACTTAAATGCAGCCTGGGTTTGATCGTACACACTTTTCGAAGTACTCTTTTTTTGATACAAAGCCGCATACCTTTCTGCTTGCAACTTCGCATTTTCGTAATTGGCATTTGCCGACTCCAGATTCACTTTAAAATCTCTCTTATCGAGTTCGGCAATTACTTCACCTTTTTTCACGAACTGGCCCTGGTCTACATTTAGCTTCACCAATGGTCCGGGTACCTGGAAAGCCATTCGTACCTCTCTCGATTCTTTTACCAGACCTGTAAACACCTTTGTTTGCTGATTCCCACTTGCATTCACCTTAAATATTTTCACAGGTTGCACAAGCTCTACCTTCTTTTCATTCTTGTCTTTACAAGAAAAAAGACCTGCCGTTATTACCATCAGCAGAATTAAGATCTTTGTAGTTTTCATCATTTTCATTCTTACCACCTTTTGAACTCTTTCTGTTCATTGAGTTCATTTTTAACCAAAAAATATATGGAGTTGTTTTACCCCAATAGTATTCAAATTACATTTTGAACTTTAATCGTTCACTTAGTTCATTTCCGTCACAAAAATAAGAAGCATATTTCAATACTCCTTACATTTAAGTTTAATTTTATCTAAATTTCTATTCCCATTCCTCTCAGAACACAGGTAAATGATGCTCTCAATCGGGCTATGGTTTCTTCTTCAGAATATTGTTCTGTCACATAAAACTCATTTAAATGCTGTAATGCATCTATACAATACTCTACATTAATATCCTGTCTTATTTCTCCATTTTTCTGCCACTCCCTGTAGCGATTGGTCACAAATTCTGTCTCAGATTTAAACTTTTCGTCTACCTCTTTCTCAATTAAAGGGTATTCTTTATAAATCTGTTGCACCAAAATTTTCTGTGCCTGAATTGCATAATCGAAGTAATTATCCAAAAAGTCTTTTGTTGCCTTTACCGGATCATCTATTAATCGGAAAGGTTCGAGCATTTTAATAAAGTTCACCTCGAAAATTCTAAACGCAATTTGCCTGATCAAATCCTCCTTGGTTCCAATAATCTTATACAGTGTTGCTTTGGCAAGGCTGCACTCTTTCGCAAGTTCAACCATATTTAAACCACGCAAGCCATACTTCATAATCATCTCCATAGCAACCTTGGTTACTCTCTCCTGCACTTCTATTTTATCAATTTTTGCCACAACTGAACGCATTTAGTATTTCGAGTACAAATATAGATGAAAATTCGATTCATCAATATCAATTTAGATTTTTTAACACTCGTTTTATGGATTAAAGTGAAGTTTAAAAACAGTTGGTCCTCCTTCTTGCGAGGTAAAGCTTAGTGTTCCCTTGTGCAATTTCATTAACTGGCGCGATAAACTAAGCCCAACACCCGAGCCACTTTTTTTGGTGGTGAAAAAGGGAGTAAAAACTTCATCCCTATTCTCATCCGATATTCCACAACCATTGTCTTCGATCTCCACAAGAACACGACCTTCACTCTCTTGTATTATTCTAATGATAATAGATTTATCCTCTTTTCCAATCAATGCCTGAATGGAGTTATTAACCAGGTTAATTAAAATCTGATCGATCATAGATGGGTCGGCATTTACTTCCAACACCTCTTTAGGATGTACAACATGCACTTCTATTCCAGCCTCTTGTAAATTCTCTCTTAAGAGCTTTAGATTCTGCTCTATCCGTTCCAATAAATTAATTTGCTTGAAATTAGGACTTGGCAGTAAGGTTAAATCTCTAAATCGGCTTACAAAATCGACCATTCCAATTGTCCTTTCTTCAATAATTTCGAGGCCTGTTACAACATCTTCGCTTTCTTCCTGGCTAATATTACTTCCCTCAGGTTGGTTTTTAAAGATTTCTGATATGGTTCCAATTGAGGAGTTAATCGGGCTCAAGGAATTCATAATTTCGTGGGTTAACACCCGAATTAACTTGTGCCAGGCATCCAATTCCTTTTCGTCAAGCTCCTGTTGGATATTTTGAAAAGAGACCAATTTAATTTCCTCTCCGCTTAATTTTAGTCTTGTCGCCTTTATGGCAAGCTGAACCAGTTCATTGTTTCTTTGTAGCGAAAAAAGCTTTTTTTGCGAAGGTTCAATTTCAAGAATTGTATTGCATAAACCGTCCTGAATTCTATCCAAATCTTCGACCCGATACAAGTAAAGTTTATTAAATATTTCCTGGGCGGCTTTATTAAAAAGAAGTACTTTGCCTTTAGAATCTATTGATATCAGTCCAATGGCAACATGCTCAACCAAGACTTTGAAATACTGATCCTGATTCTGATTCTCAATCTTAATTCGCTGAATATCTTTATTAATATTATCGAATTGCTGATACAGCTTCTGATAGTCCTTGGCTTTTCTAGAGTTAAATTTCACACTTGAATCGTGATTTCGTACAGTGCTAAAGAAATGCTCCAAATCGCGGTTTACTTTATTCAGTTTTCGAACAAAAAATACAATCTGTATGCACAGTAAAATCAGTAAGTTTACCAAAATTAATACATCCTGATATTTGAACCATATAAATGCCAACAACATACAGTTTACAAGTAATCCCAATACCCGAAACAGAATTATAAAATATAATCTTCGATACATCATAAGCCAATTATTGAATCTTGTATTTCTCTATTTTTCGATAAAGCGTTTGCCTGCCAATATTCAACTCTTTGGCTACCTGGCTAATATTCCCCTGGTTTCTGCGCAAAGCGTTCTCTATTAATACTTTTTCACCTTCTTCCAAACTCATGGCTTGTAAACCCAAACCAGTTTCCTTTTCCTGTTCAAGCTGAAAATCATCGGCAAGTAAAACATTTGAATCCGATAGAATAATAGCTCGTTCTATGCAATGTCTTAATTCACGGATATTTCCGGGCCATGAATAATTCAATAGTTTCTCTTTTGCAGTAGAATCTAAAACAGGGATTGTTTTATCGTACCTTTTGGCAAAATGATCAAGAAAATGTTCGCTAAGAATTAAAATATCTTTTCCCCTTTCCCGCAAAGGAGGCAATTCTATGGTTATGGTATTGATTCGATACAACAAATCCTCCCTAAACTCCTCTTCTTTAATCAGTTTTGAAATATTGGCATTGGTTGCACAAATTAGGCGAACATCAATTTCATCTGAATGATTCGATCCAATTGGAGTAACCACACGATTTTGAAGTGCCGATAATAGTTTGGCCTGCATTGGAAGGGAAAGGTTGCCAATTTCATCTAAAAAGAGGCTTCCTTTATTGGCTGCCTGAAACCTTCCAATTCTATCCTCTTTGGCATCGGTAAAAGCACCTTTTACATGACCAAACAGCTCACTTTCAAATAAATTTTCGCTTAAAGCTCCCAGGTCAACGCCCAGAAAAATATGATTTTTCCTTGCCGACAACTGATGCAGTTCCCGCGCAATCAGCTCTTTTCCTGTACCATTCTCTCCTAATATCAATACATTGGCATCGGTCGAAGCTACTTTTCTTACGGTTGCAAGAACCTTTTGAATCGCATCAGATTCACCAATAATGTTCACAAATTGTTGCTGAAGATCTTTTTGCAGGTAATCTTTTTGTTGCTCCAACTTTTCAACCTTCAACCTGGTCTGATGAAGCTCAACACCACTTTGCAATGTGGCCAATAGTTTTTTGTTGTCCCACGGTTTCAGTATAAAATCACTTGCTCCTTCCTTCATGGCATTTACAGCTAAATTTACATCTCCATAGGCTGTAAACAGAATCACCACCAGCGATTCATCAATTTTTAAAACCTCTTTCAACCAGTACAAACCTTCATTACCCGAGTTTACACCTGCTGTAAAATTCATATCCAAAAGCACCACATCAAATTTCCCTTTGCTTACGATTGCCGGAATTTGATTGGGGTTTGAGCAAACTTCAAGGTATTCGAAATGATTCTTAAGGAAGAGCTTCAAAGAACTTAAAACACTTTTGTTGTCGTCAACGATTAAAAGTTTTCCATTTTTTTTCATGGCAGGCCTTTACATTTGATAATATGATAAAAGTAAGAGAAAACAATAAAATCTGAAAAACAATGTTCCATTTTGGTACAGTTAATGGATGATTTTGAAACAGTTTTATTTTCCAAACAACAACCAACACCACATATCCATCTTATTTTCTGCCTCTTACATATTTTGGCACATGTATCGCAATAAGACCTTCATAACCTACTAAAACAGACAATCATGATACAAACATCAAATCTGAGCAAAATATTTAGAACGGAAGAAGTGGAAACTTTGGCCCTTACGAATATTAACCTGCACATTAAAAAAGGAGAATTTGTTGCCATAATGGGCCCTTCGGGTTGTGGTAAATCTACTCTGTTAAACATTATTGGCTTGCTTGATAACCCTTCGGCAGGTAACATGAGGTTTCTCGAAAACGAAGTAGCTCATTACAGCGAAAAACAGCGAACCAAATTGAGAAAATCGAACATTGGTTTTGTTTTTCAAAGCTTTAATTTAATTGATGAGTTAAGTGTTTACGAAAATGTTGAGCTGCCATTGGTGTATCAGAAAGTGCCTGCATCGGAACGCAAAAGAATGGTAAGCGAAGTGTTGAAACGAGTTCAACTCGATCACAGAAGCAAGCATTTCCCACAACAGTTATCGGGAGGTCAGCAACAGAGAGTTGCCATAGCAAGAGCCGTTGTTTCTAATCCGAACCTGATTCTTGCCGATGAACCAACAGGAAACCTTGACTCAGCCAACGGACGCGAAGTGATGGATTTACTTTCGGAACTTAACCAGGAAGGCACAACCATTATCATGGTAACCCATTCGAGTAGCGATGCCGAACGAGCAAGCAGAACCATCCAACTTTTCGATGGACACATTGTGAGCGAAAATCACAAAAAGACCCTCAAGCAACAGATTAAAAGCGAAATTCTTTAAACCCAGCAAGCATGATCATTAACAATCTTAAAATCGCATATCGAAACCTGATTCGAAATAAAGGATTCAGCCTGATTAACATTTCAGGACTTGCCATCGGCATGGCTTGTACCATTTTACTCCTTCTTTGGGTAAATCATGAAATGAGCTACAATAAATTTCATAAAGATCCGGAACAAGTTTTCCAGGTGGCAAACTACCAAACCTGGAATGGTAGAAAGAATGCAATGCCAAACCTTCCTGGACCTTTGATTGATGTTTTAAAGGAAAAATATCCTGAAGTTGAATATGCAACTCATTTTAATCCCTGGGGAGAGAAGTTATTGTTGGAATATAATGGCGTAAGACAGTATGCTAATATTCAGTGCGCCGATCCGGATTTCTTTCAAATTTTTAATTTCCCTTTGATTCAGGGAAACAAAGAAACCTGCCTTAATGATATTGGATCGATTGTATTGACAGAAAAATCGGCCAATAAAATTTTTGGTAAGGAAAACCCAATCGGGAAAGTTGTTAAAATAGATAACCGACAGCCTTTAACTGTAACAGCCGTTGTAGAAAACCCACCTACAAATTCTACCATACAGTTTGAATACCTGGTTACATTTGAAATGATGAAAAGATATAACAAATGGCTTGATTCCTGGGGATCTCACAATTTTTTCGGTTATGCTAAAATTGCAAAAGGAACAGATATCAGTAACCTGAACGAGAGACTTGACCAATTTTATACAGAGCATGTAGAAGAAGAAAGCAAAAAATCAGTTTTTGTTTTTCCACTGCTCAAAAGACATTTGTATAGCCTGGAATATAAACCATCCAAAATCACGAAAGTGAGAATGTATTTTCTGATTGCCATTTTTATTCTGATTATTGCTTGTTTCAATTTCATGAACCTTTCAACAGCAAGAGCAGCCAAAAGAGCCAAGGAAATTGGAATGAAGAAAACCATTGGGGCTACTTATCCACAATTGATCAGACAGTTTTTAGGAGAGTCCTTACTGATTACTTTAATAGCAGCAAATTTTGCGATAATACTGGCTCATTTCTTTTTGCCACAGTTTAATACTTTAATGAGCAGACAACTGGAAATCAATTATGCTTCGGGTGAATTCTGGCTTGTTATTCTGTTGGTAACAGCCTTTACAGGTTTAATTGCCGGAGCTTATCCAGCCTTTTACCTTTCCTCTTTTAATCCGATTATGGTTCTAAAGGGCACACACACGGGTGGAAAAGGAAGCAGTAAATTCAGAAGAACCTTAACCGTATTGCAATTTATTTTGGCTTCCTCATTACTGATATGCACATTAACCATTGTTCTGCAGACCAAATTTCTATCGAATATGGATATTGGTATGAATGTAAATAATGTGGTAATGGTGAATGTGAACCAGGAAATGCATAAGAAAATTGAAACCATTAAAAGCGAGCTTCAAAGCAATGCAATTGTTGAGAGTGTTTCATTTGGATCGCACATTCCATACCAGGTATTTAATAATGGCTGGGGCTGGGAATGGGAAGGAAAAGATCCCAATTACACCCCACTGGTTACCTACCCTTCTGTTGATGCCGATTTTCTGGATGTATTTCAAATTGAAATGGCCGAAGGACGTTTTTTCAATAAGGAAAATCCAGCTGCCGATTCAATGTGTGTTGTGGTGAATGAAAAATTCGCGAAAATCATGTCAGATGAATCTGTTGTTGATAATACAATGCGATCGGGTGATATGGATTATAGAATTATTGGGGTAGTGAAAGATTATAACTGCACACCTAATAACCGAAAATTACAACCCGTACTCATGCAGATGACACAAAACATTAACTGCTTATTTGTACGATATACGGCAGGAAACTCAATGAAAACGGTGAGCAAATTAGAAGAGGTTTGTTCAAAATACAATCCCGATTTCCCTGTTGTTCATCTGTTTCTGAACGATCATTACAGTCAACTCTTTGATAGTGAAAGAATGACTATTAGAACCTTACTTTATGCATCATTGTTAGCCATTATTGTTTCTTGTCTTGGTTTGTTTGGCCTTGCATCTTTCAATGCCGAGGAAAGGACCAAAGAGATTGGAGTAAGAAAAGTATTAGGTGCATCAATGGGACAATTGATCATGATATTTGGAAAAGATTTTAGCAAGTGGATTTTAATTTCAACAATTATTTCCTGGCCAATCACCTACTATGCCATGGAAAAATGGTTCGAAGATTACCCTTACAGAATCGATTTCCCATTCTGGTTGTTTGGTGCAGTGCTCTTCATACTCCTGGTCGTATCACTAATTACGATTGGATATCAATCATGGAAAACAGCCACAAAAAACCCTGTTATCAGCTTAAAATACGAGTAAATTAACCCAATACCTATTCAAACACAAAACCGTTCCTTCAAGTATATTGAGGAACGGTTTTTTTATATTTCTTTTCAGGATTTATCGCATTAACATCGATTCAAACGTCTTTACCAATTGTTCAAAATCAGGATAAACCTCTTGTCCATTTTTAATGGTCTGAACTTTTAAAAATTGCTTTAGCTTGCTTTTGCCTTCCTTGTTTAATAAAAACTCGATAAAGGCGGCACCTACCGGGTAACTCAAATTTCTTTCGTACCTGGTTGGTTCTTCCCAAAGTTCCAGCAATGAAAACTTTTCTTTTGGAATTCGATTTCGGGCAATGGCAAATAAATTTTTATCCATGGTATCAAAGTACACGCCAAGGCCTTTATTCAACATCATACTTTTAAACTTAGGCTGTAAGGCTACCTGGCTAAGCATATGACACAGTTCGTATCCATTTAGCTCCTGATCCCAAACATTTACTGTACACAAATCAGAATTGAAAAAACCGACCGGTTTATTGAATTTGCGAAAAGCTTCATTTCTATCATTCCAGATAAAAATATCAACCTTTTTTGAAGGATTCATATCAAAAAAAGATACAATTCGTTGATAGTTAACCTGCATGCGCTCCATATAGGCATCTGCATCTTTCAGCTTCGCCTTATCCTGAAAATGAAACCTGATATGATCGGTTTCGACAAGCTCCCAGGCCTTGTAATAAACACCGCTTTGAAAAAGGTTTAAATACCTGTGTGCATATCTGCTGGCCTCCTTCGATTCACTGCCATTCTGACATTCTTTTAAATAGCGAACTGCTTTTTGCTCTTCACCCATAACAAAGTAACACTTTGCAAGGTATGCTTTACTAATTGCTTTAATTTCTCCCGAAGCCAAATCACTATTCATCGATTTTTCCAGGTATGGAATAGCCATTTTAAACTGCTTCGAATTGGTATAAGCTCTTCCCAAGATGGAATTCAAATATGGATCAGATTCTTTCTCAGCCAGCAAAATCTGCGCTTTTTCAATCAACTGATCGTACTTTCCTTTCGAATACATTTTTCTAAGCTCCTTATTCTGGCTCATCGAGCTAAACTGAAGAAGTACAAATAGAAGTGCAAGTAGAATTTTATTCATATGAAGTAAACTTTATGGCTTGGCAATTTAAAAGAATAATTTGAGAGTCAAAATAATCACTCTTTAATTTCGGCCTTCTTTGATCAATTATCATTCCAAAACCAAATCACTGCCAAATTAACCCCTTAATTTCTATAACATTTCTTATTTTTAGATATCATCTACCAAAACCACTTGATTATGATTGGAGTTTTTATCGCCTACCTTGTTGTACTGTTGGTCATCGTAGCCTATTCTGCAAGAAGATCGAAAACCAATACCGACTTTGTATTGGGAGGCAAAAAAATCAATGGGTTTTCATTGGCCCTGTCAGAACGTGCAACTGGAGAATCGGCGTGGCTGCTCCTGGGACTAACTGGTCATGCCTATGCCGAAGGTTTAAGTTCAATTTGGGTAGCCATTGGCTGTGTTTCGGGTATCTTTTTTATTTGGGCTTTTATGGCAGAACCACTCCGAAAATTCACCGAAAAGTACCAGGCCTTAACAGTTCCTGGCTTATTTTCGAAAAGATTCCCTGGAAACGAAAAAGCTTTTGGCATGATATCTTCAGCCATTATCATCATCTTTTTCCTGCTTTATATTGCGGCACAATTTAGCGGTGCAGGTAAAATTTTTCACGACACATTTGGCCTCTCTCCACTTTGGGGAATGCTGATAGGATCTTTACTCGTTACCGTTTATACCATGCTTGGTGGATTTATTACCGTAGTTGCTACTGATGCTTTTCAGGCCATTTTAATGGTAGTTACTTGCGTGGTTCTGCCTATCATTGCATTTTTTGTTGCTGCTCATCACAATGTAGATATTGCTGCTGCAATTTCCTCATCGAGCTTTACCACACCCATAAATGCCAGTGCAGGAACAAGCATTGGAGCATTACTTATTCTTAACGGATTAAGTTGGGCTTTTGGGTATACAGGTCAACCTCAGCTGTTGACGCGAATGATGGCTTTGAAAAATAAGAGCGACCGCAGAACAGCTCAATGGGTGGCAGTAATCTGGACGAGTTTAGCCTATGCCGGTGCATTTTTAATTGGCCTTATTGGATACGAACTGGTTAAAGCCGGAGCTCTGGGAGAAGTAAGTGCCAAACTTGCCGCAGATGCAGAAAAAATAATGCCTGTAATGGTGATGAGCTTGTTTACGCCAATTCTTGCAGGAATACTCTTGTCGGGTGCCGTTTCTGCCATGATGTCGACAGCTTCTTCACAATTGATGGTTTGTTCTTCATCTATGAGTGAAGATTTATACGAGCCAATGGCGAAACGTAAAATTTCTCAAAAAAGAATGCTTAGGCTCAATAAAATATTAACACTTGCAGTAGGATTTGTAGCTTTTCTTCTGGCCATTTCGATGGAAGATACGGTTTATGGATTGGTATCCTATGCATGGTCGGGAATTGGAGCTTCCTTTGGACCTGCAATTGTATTATTACTGTTCTGGAAAAAGCTAAGCCGTGCAGGAGTGTTTGCATCTCTTATTGGGGGAACACTTTCGGCCATTATTTGGAAAACATTTTTGGTGAGTTCAACAGGAATTAGCGAAAGATTATCGAGTTATGTAATTGCTTTTGCACTGGCCATTTTGTTTTCAATAATATATCCTGAAAAGAAATAAAAAAAGGTGCTGAAATTTCAGCACCTTACTATTTTATAGAAAGAATAGGAACGGAACTATTATTCCGATGGCAATGAGCCATTTTCCTCTTCCTGTAATTCCTTTTTTCCCCGGAACCATAAACATGCCCGATAGTGCAAACACTAACATGGCTACGGCAAATATATCAGCCATTAGGGTCCAACCTTTTTTACTGTTATAATGCAGTTTATTCATAAAATAAACCCATTGTTTTTTCTCATACACCTCGAATGTTAAGCCCCCACTCATTGGGTTGTACTTGCCCAAACCTCCTTTTAGATATAAATCATAATTCTCGGCATTTGGTATAATTCGATTCAGGTGATAATCAGAAAAATGATTCCCCCAATAGGTTTTTAATTGGTCGGGACTTAAATTGGCCTCCAGGTTGTAATTCTGTGTAATTGTACGGTAAGCCGGATCTTCATTATGCTTCTTATGATTCAAAATAATACCGGAAACCGCATAAATAATTGTAATTCCAACGAAGAAATAGCCCAAATCTCTGTGGATTAATCGAAGCCATTTTCTCCAAAATTTCTTACTCCACAATTTCATAAGCTGTTCCGTCTACAAAGTAGATTGCATAATAATCCTTGTTATTTTCTTTCATCCAATCGCGCATTTCCTTAATGTTAGCCATTTCAGAACTGCAATGCTCACCATCTTCTTCATCTACAGTCTTAGCTTTTACATCGGCTTCCCATTTGTCGATATAATCGGTATCCAGTCTTTTTTCTCTTAAGGTTCCGTTTACCAATAGATCGTTGCCTGCCAATTCTTTGGTAAAACCTTCCAATTTGCCTGTTGCTTCAACACGAATAGATAATTTTCCATCGGCAGTTTTTAAAATACATCGTTTGCCCGAGTGTGCACAAACATGTCCAACGGTACCAGTAAAGTATACTTCTTTGCCAACATTTTCGGCTGCAGTTTCCATTACTTGCTCAATGGTTAATGCCGCTTGTTTCACTTGTGCGACTTCTGTTTTCTCAGCTTTTTCTTTTTGCACCGAATTGCATGACAACAGCATGAAACAGATGCCCAATAAACCTAGGTATTTCATCGTTTTTTGGATTTAGGATTAAATTAGTTGTTTGATTTTGTTTATTTTATAACAAACCTATTGCATATCTAAACATTATCCAAGTCCGATAACATTTTATTAACAAAATACCCCAATTTAAGCTTTCAATTCTTATTCTTTTCATTCTGGTTATCAAGCCTTTTTTTAGTGCGGATAAAATTTCACGGAAAAAAAACATTAATTCACACCAAAAAAGTAACCATTCACTATGAAATCCGTAATATCACCGTGATTCAGAAAAGAGAATCCTCAATTTTAACATTTGAAATCTTAATACACACAGATATTATGCAATTTGTCATCAAAAAGTTTAAAGATTGGAGCATTAAATCCAAACTTATGCTTTTAACGGTTTTAACATTACTAAGTATATTGGTTTTAAGCCTAACATCCAGTTTTTTCTTTAATACCAGCCGTACTTTTAGTATCATGATTAATGGCTTGCGTGTTCATGAGAGTTTGCTGCAAAATGGCATAGATAACTTCTACAACTATCAAATTACAAAAGATCCAAACTTCCGTGAGCAATCGGCATTTTACATCGATCGATCCAATCAGTTGGTTGCCGATTTGTTAAAGCTGCAAGAAGATTATAAAACCAAAACAAACCAGGAAATTGCAAACTATCTGTACGATGGATTTCCGGAAGTTTACAACCATGAATATGAGAATGCTGTGTTAATGGTGAAAAGGTTTAGACTACTGAATTCACTTAACAGCAAGGAAATGGGCAATTCCAGAAATCACTCAAAAGAGACTCTCGAATTGACCGAGCAAATGAAAAACCAGTTGCTTAACGATGAGATCGAAATAGATATCAATCAACTACAAGCTAATCTGGAGTACATTCAAAATCATTATGCTGATATCAGCCAGGAAGTAAACTCCTTATCACACAAAATTAACAATGCTCTGATTTGGGCTATACTTATTATTTCCCTGTCAATTAGTGCTTTATTTTTGATTTTATCACGTTACATTTCACGTTCTATTACCATTCCGGTAAAGGAAATGGTGGATAACTTCCGTTCTATTGCGAAAGGAAATTTCAGACGTCCTCTAAACATACAAACCAAAGATGAAATTGGTTCTCTGGCCAAATCGTTTAGAAGCATTCAGGTAGATTTTCAGAATGTAGTTGGATATACAAGAAAGGTGGCTGATGGAGATCTTGGCATTAATCTTATTCCAAAATCAAAGGAGGACGAGTTATCGGTTTCTTTGAACCAAATGGTAAAAACTTTAAAACATTCTAAAGCACAAAACGATGAAACATTATGGTTTAGGTCGGGAGTCAACAATTTAAACGATGAGTTGCAAGGCGATCATGATTTAAATGAAGTTGCAAATAAAGCATTGGATTATATGACCGCGTTCCTAAGAGCTGAACTGGGTGCGATTTATGTCTATCACGAAGAAAATGAAATTTTAACACTCGCAGCTTCATGCGGAATTCCTGATAAGAATCAATACAAAAACATCAGACCTGGACATGGATTAATCGGGCAAACAGCCATTAATAAGAAATTCAGTCACCTTAAAGATGTTCCTTCTGATTATTTCTCTATTTTCTCGGGAACCGGAGAAATGCTACCAAAGAACATTGTGCTGGTACCTTTAACCTATAACGATGCACTTTGGGGCGTAATGGAATTATCGGCAAGTAAAATATTTAGCGAAGCCGAAATTGATTTTATAAAGGCAGTAAAAGACAGCATTACTGTGAAATTGGCCTCAACCATTGCTCGAGTGAGGCTGGAAACTCTTTTGAAAACTACACAGGAACAGGCAAGTGAATTGCAGGTGCAGCAGGAAGAATTAAGAGTTGCCAATGAAGAGCTTGCCGAACAAACCAGTATTCTTACCGAAAACGAGAAAAAGCTGCAAGTTCAGCAGGAAGAATTAAGAGTAGCAAATGAGGAATTGGAAGAGAGAACCAACCAACTGGAAATTCAGAAAGAAGAAATAGAACAGAAGAATTCAGGCTTATCTCTTGCCCACGAAAAACTGGAAACTAAAGCAAGAGAACTTGAACAGGCCAGTCAGTACAAATCTGATTTTCTGGCAAACATGTCGCATGAATTGCGCACTCCACTTAATAGTTTGTTGATTCTATCTGGCATTTTGGTGAAGAATAAAAATGGCAACTTAACTCCGGAAGATGTTGAGTCGGCTAAAATTATTAATAAGAGTGGTAAAGATTTGCTTCAGTTGATCAATGAAATTCTTGACTTATCGAAAATTGAAGCCGGGAAAATGACCATTGAGATGGAGGAGGTGAATCCGATCGATTTGAAGAGTGAAATTGTAATGGATTTCAAACACCAGGCCGAAAAGAAAGGTTTGGATTTCCTTGTAGATATAGCTGAAGACTTCCCAACAAGTATAGAAACCGATCCACTAAGATTAAATCAAATTATAAAGAATCTCTTATCGAATGCCTTTAAGTTTACCTCGAAAGGTTCCATTACTGTTTCTATGAACAAGGTAAATGGCAATTCGGAATTCTGGAGAGATGATTTGAAAACAATGGACACTTGTTCCATTAGTGTAACAGATACAGGAGTAGGAATTCCCGCCGAAAAGAAAGAAGCCATTTTTGAAGCTTTCCAACAGGCCGATGGAAGTACATCACGAAAATATGGTGGAACTGGTTTGGGACTATCGATCTCGAAAGAGTTGGCAAGAATGCTTGGCGGTGAAATTCACCTGGAAAGTGAAGTTAACAAAGGATCGAGCTTTACCCTTTTTGTGCCGGTAAAACAATCTGCGAAAAATATTAAAAAGATAAAGCAAGCGGTTGCCAAGGAAGAAGTTTCGGCGATTGAAGAAGAAACAAACCAGGCGGTTGTACTTCCAAAGTTTATTGATGATGACAGAGATGTGCCACACAATGGTTCTACTGTCGTTTTAATTCATCCAAATAAGGAAGAAGCCACTTCACTTTACTATCAAATTCATAATAATAGTTTCCATGCACTGGTGGCCGAAAATATTCCAAATGCCATTCAACTGATCGAATCGCACCAACCATCGGCCGTTATTGTTGGAATGGACTTGTTAATGGAGAAAGGCGAGGCTGTTTTGGAACCATTAAGATTACACGCTTATGCTTCCAAATTGCCAATGCACATTATCAACCCGGTTGAAGGATTTGTTGAAAGAGATATTAAAGAATTACCAACTGTTAATGCCACAAACATTACACAGGTAATTGATAAAATGAAAACTCAGCTTTTTACCGAATCGCAAAAAATACTGGTAATTGAAGACGACGATGTAACCAGACAATTAATTAAGAGTATTCTTACTCCAACAAATGTTCAGATTGAAGAAGCTGATACCGGGAAAGAAGCAGTTGAATTAATATCTACTAAAAAATACGACTGTATTGTTCTTGATTTGGGCTTGCCGGATATTACAGGTAATCAACTTCTGGAAACCCTTAGCAAAAACAATATCAAGATCCCAAATACTATAATTTACACAGGAAAAGAATTATCTCGCGAAGAACATCGCGAACTAAGCAAGTATACCAATTCGATAATTTTAAAAGGTTTAAAATCGGATGAGCGATTGATGGACGAAGTAAGTTTATTCTTGCACCAGGTGGCCACAACTGCGCCCGATAATCCTAAAGTGAAAGTTACCGAAATTGATGACTCTATTTTTAAAGGTAAAAAAGTACTGGTTGTTGACGACGAGATCAGAAATATTTTTGCTTTGGGTAAAATTCTTGAAGAAAAAGAGATGGAAGTTCTTGAAGCCGAAAATGGTAAAATTGCCATTGATGTGTTGAAAGAAAACAACAACATCGATTTGGTTTTAATGGATATCATGATGCCTGAAATGGACGGTTATGAAGCCATGAATATCATCAGAAAAACTCCTGAAATTCAAGATGTCCCAATTATCTGTTTAACGGCCAAGGCCATGAAAGATGATTACCAGAAAGCAATTACTTCCGGAGCAAACGATTACCTGTCTAAACCAATTGACGAAAACAAATTGTTCTCGATGTTAAAAATTTGGCTATACAACTAGTTACAACGCAATTAGCACAATGAAAAAAGAAAAAATATTAATCGTAGATGACAAAATTGAAAACCTTGTAAGTTTAGAAAGGGTTTTAAGCGATTTTGATGTAGAGTTTGTAAGAGCTGAATCGGGTGAAGTAGCCTTAAAACATACTCTTAAAGAGGAATTCGCTATGGCCATTCTTGACGTTCAAATGCCGGGAATGGATGGCTATGAAACCCTGGAATTCATGCGTCAGCGAAAGAAAACAAAATACCTTCCGGTGATTTTTGTATCTGCGATTCATCAAAGCGATTTGCATATTATTAAGGGAATAGAAACCGGGGCGGTTGATTTTATTCCAAAACCAATTATTCCAGAAATTTTGCAGGGAAAAGTAAAAGTTTTTCTTGACTTGTACCGACAGAGAAAAGAGTTGGATACCCTACTTGAATACCTGGAAAAAAAGAATGAAGAATTGGTCATTGAGAAGCAAAAAGCCGAAGAGGCTACCAATGCAAAATCACTCTTCCTGGCAAACATGTCGCATGAAATTCGCTCTCCAATGAATGGGATCCTGGGATTATCCAGATTGCTTTTGGAATCGGAACTGTCGGCAGAACAAAAAGACATGCTGAAGGTGATGACCACATCGGGCGAAAACCTTTTGCAAATCATTAATGATATCCTGGACTACTCGAAAATTGAGGCAGGACAAATCGAAATTGAAAATATTGAATTCGATATCAGGAAATTAACAGACACCATTTATCATCTGCTTAATTTTAAAGCTGTAGAAAAAGGAATCGATTTTATCGTTGAGTTAGACGATGATATTCCTGAAAACCTGGTAGGAGACTCATTTAGACTAAATCAAATACTAATGAACCTGGCCAATAATGCAGTAAAATTTACGCATAAAGGTTCAGTTTTATTATCGGTAAAATGTCTTGAGAAAACCAATCAATATGTATCTTTGTTCTTTACTGTAAAAGATACCGGAATCGGAATTTCGAAAGACGCACAGAAAAAACTATTTAAAGAATTTACTCAATCGGATAGTTCAACAACTCGCCAGTACGGTGGTACGGGCCTGGGTTTAGCCATTTCGAAAAATTTAACCAACCTTATGGGTGGTAAAATTAACCTGGAAAGTGAACCTGGCCTTGGGTCGGAGTTTATGTTTGAACTAAAATTTGGATACAAAGACAAGGAGGCGGATATGTTTAATAATGAAAACGTGGAAATTCCAAGACAATTATCAATTCTTGTAGCTGAAGACAACCCTATTAACCAAAAAGTAGCAATTTTAACTTTGCGCCATATGGGGCTACAGTGCGATGTTGCTAAAAATGGATTAGAAGCATTCGAAATGCACAAGAAAAATAACTACCAGGTGATTCTGATGGATATGCAAATGCCTGTTTTAGATGGATTAAATGCAACTCAAAAAATCAGAAGTCACGAGGCAGATCATCCTGAAGTAGATAAAGCATTTATTATTGCTCTAACCGCAAATGCATTTGTTGAAGACAAACAAACCTGTTTAGATGCGGGTATGAATGATTTTATAAGCAAGCCATTCAAAGAAGAAGCTCTTAGAAAAATCTTAAGCCAAATTACAAAAAGCATTGCCTAATATATGGAGCAAAACAAGTCTTCTAACATTGATAATATCGACATTGAGATTCCCTTGTTTCTGGAAGCTGTATATCAGAAATACAGTTACGATTTCAGGGATTATTCCAAAGCTCATGTTAAACGCAGACTTATGCACAGAATGTCGGTTGGGCATTTCTCATCTGTATCTCAAATGCAGGAAAAAGTGCTGCGCGATAAAGATTTCTTTATCGACTTACTGGAAGACTTGTCGATTAATGTAACCGAGATGTTTCGGGATCCTGATTTTTACAAATCCTTCCGTGAAAATGTGGTGCCGACATTAAAAACCTATCCATTTATTAAAATTTGGCATGCAGGATGCTCAACTGGCGAAGAAGTATACTCCCTTGCAATTCTTTTACAGGAGGAAGGATTACTGGATAGATGCCAGGTGTATGCCACCGATTTTAACCGTAAAGTTCTTGAAATTGCCAAGCATGGAATTTATCAAACGCAGGAGTTGGAAAAGTTCCAAAGAAACTATACCAAGTCGGGCGGAAAAGGTCAATTATCAGATTATTACACGTTAAAATATGGATCCATAAAGTTTGACCAGTCGCTATCAAAACGCGTGGTTTTTGCCGATCACAACTTGGTTACCGATCATGTTTTTGCCGAGGTCAACCTTATTCTATGCAGAAATGTTCTGATCTATTTTAACCGCGAATTACAAAACAAAGTAATCAACCTTTTCCACGAAAGTTTGGTACACAGCGGTCATCTATGCCTGGGTTCAAAAGAGTCGCTTCGTTTTACCCAACACGAGCACAGTTTTTCAGATATTGATGCCAAACAAAAAATATTCAAAAAGAGAATTGGTTGATGAGTAAAGCATTGGTTATTGGTACATCTTTTGGTGGTTTGGAAGCCCTAAAAACCATCATTCCCTCTTTGCCCGAAGATTTTAACATTCCGGTTTTGGTGGTGCTTCACATTGGCGACCACAACAACGATTCTTTTATAAACTACCTTAACAGTATCAGTAAATTAAAGGTTAAAGAGGCCGAAGAAAAAGATGAAATCCTGGCCGGATACGTCTACTTTGCGCCACCAAATTATCACATGTTGATTGATGATGATGCGAGCATCTCCTTCTCTGCCGATCCAAAAGTTCATCACTCCCGCCCTTCAATCGATGTGTTGTTTGAATCTGCTGCCTGGTCGCTTAAAGATGGAATTATTGGACTTATACTTACCGGTCTTAACCAGGATGGAGCCCATGGTTTAAAAACCATTAAAAATTATGGTGGCACTGCCATTGTCGAGAATCCTGAAAATGCGGTAGCCTCCATTATGCCTAAGGCAGCATTGGCTGAAACCGAAGTCGATTTTGTTTTGGAGCTTGATGAAATCGGTGCTAAAATTATCGAACTTTCCAAACAGTTTTAATCCTTGAAATCAGATTAATTTTTACGATATTTCGGGTTCAAATAAGCAAAAAATTACACTATGCCCATAACTGTTGAAATTAAAGCACATTGCAAAAATCAAGATCGTGTTCGTGAAATATTATTGGCCCACAATGCAGAGTTTAAAGGAACCGATCGCCAAATAGACACTTATTTTCATGCCAAATTAGGTCGATTAAAATTGCGCGAAGGCAAAATTGAAAACAACCTAATTCATTATTTTCGCGAAGACAAAAAAACATCCAGGGAAAGCAAGGTGAGCCTTTACAAAACCGATCCTGAATCTTCACTTAAAGAAATTCTTGAAAAATCGATGGGCACACGCTGTGTGGTTGATAAGGAAAGGGAAATTTACTTTATCGATAATGTAAAGTTTCACATTGACAATGTAAACGGACTTGGAAAATTTGTAGAGATTGAAGCCATAGATACCGATGGAAGCATTGCCAAAGATAAACTACAGGAACAATGCAACTACTACATTAAACTTCTCGAAATCAACGCCAAAGATTTAATCTCGCAATCTTATAGCGATTTACTGCAACAGAATAGCTTATTCAATCAAATTTTAGCTGATGAGTAAATTTTAATTTACTAAAAGTTGCTTATTTAGTAACTTTAGGGTGAGACTCTAAACTTACATGCAATGCTCCAGTTCGAATTCGATATCCGAGATCATAAAATCAATAATAACGAAGCCAGGGGAAAACAACTGGCTTTGGCTATTGCTTTCCTGATTTCTGCAGTCTTACTCTACGTTTTTAACCGGTATTTCAATTTCCTTCCCCACGGTAATTACCTGATTTTTGCACTTTCGGTGGTCGCTCTCTATTTTGTCGGCCTTTTGCTGGGATGCAAATTTCTTTACCCAAAAGAATATCTTACAATTAACTCCAGAAAGTTAACCTATAAAACCGGGTGGTACTCAAAAGAACTAAAGGTGTACCTTAAAGATATCAATGAGATTAGAATCCGTAAGCATAAAATGATTCTGAAACTGAAGAACAAGGAGGATTTAATTCTCAAACTGGAACATTTTAACGATCAGTCGATACTGGTACTCAAGAATTACCTGAACATTGAGGAATAAAAAAGGGAAGCTAAGTGCTTCCCTAATTGTTTTATTTTATTGTCATTCTGGCAAAAGGTGCCGTGTCCTGACCAACAAATTCTTCCTTTAAATATTTAAAGTAGCCTGTAATGGCAATCATTGCTGCATTATCCAGCGAGTAGCCCAATTGAGGCACATAAACTTTCCAGTTGAACTTTTCGGCTGCTTCGTGCAAAGCATTTTGCAAACCCGAATTGGCCGATACACCACCTGCAATAGCCACATGCTTAATTCCCGTTTCTCTGGCAGCTCTTTTCACCTTGTTCATTAAAATATCAACAATGGTATATTGTAATGAGGCACAAAGGTCGTTCATATTTTCCTGAATAAAGTTTGGATTCTCTTTTACCTTATCGCGAATAAAATACAGGAATGAAGTTTTTAATCCGCTAAAACTATAATCCAATCCTTGAATTTTTGGTCTGCTAAACTCAAATGCATGCGGATTTCCTTGTTTTGCATTTCTATCAATAATCGGTCCACCAGGATAAGGCAATCCCATCACTTTCGCACATTTGTCGAAAGCCTCTCCGGCAGCATCATCAATGGTTTCACCAATTACCTCCATCTCCAGGTGGTCTTTCACCACAATAATTTGAGAGTTTCCACCAGAAACAAGCAATGCCAAAAATGGGAATTCAGGATGATCGTAAGTGTTTTTTAAATCATCAATAAAATGAGCCAAAATATGGGCTTGCAAGTGGTTGACTTCAATTAACGGGATATTTTTTGCCATGGCAAAGCCTTTTGCAAATGAAGTTCCTACCATCAAAGATCCCAACAATCCAGGTCCACGGGTAAAGGCAACCGCATCAATTTCATCCGCTGTTACACCTGCTTTATCCATTGCCTGGTGCACAACAGGAATGATATTCTGTTGATGAGCACGAGAAGCCAATTCAGGTACTACCCCACCATAATCCATGTGCACAGTTTGGTTCGCAATAATATTGGAATAAATAATTCCATCTTTTAATATTGATGCGGAAGTATCATCACATGATGATTCAATTCCAAGAATAGTTATACTCATCTTTATCGTATTATATCGAGCTTTTATGGAGATTTATAGTATGATTCGTTAAAAAAATCAAAAATCTCTTTAATCGCCCTTTTGCGTTGTTACTTTCTTCTTCTTTTTAGCTAATTTTGTGCAACTCACAAAACGGCAAAATTATTAAAAAATTTTTCAAAATATCAATTTGGACACTGGCAGTTATCATTATGATTCCCTGCATCATGTATTTGCTATTCTTAAGTAGCACTGTCCAAACTCACGTAAGTCGAAAAATTGCCAATTATTTATCCGAGCAAACGCACACTCCCATTAGCATAGAAGGAGTAAACATTTCACCTTTTAAAAGTATTATATTAAAAGGTTTATACATCGAAGATTACAGGAAAGATACCTTAATTTATATTGATCAACTTAAAGCTAAAATTGATTCTTTCAGTATTGGCGAAAAACAACTCTACGTAAACAAAATTACCCTATCTAATACATTTTTTAATCTTTACGAAGATGAAGAACGAGTTTTGAATATCGAGGTGTTTTTGGATTCTATATCAAATGGAGGTGGTTCTGGCAAGGTAGATTCTACTCAAAAATCCTGGGATGTTAATGTAGCCAATGTTGATATGGAAAATTCAAGCTTTGGATACAAAACTGTGAGTTATGTTCCTCAGGATTTTGGAATGAACTATGACGATATCTACGTTAGTGATTTGAACATACAGGCCCGCAATATCAAAGTTGCCGGCGATTCGGTAGGCTTCTTTTTACAACATCTTAGCTGCAAAGAAAAATCGGGTTTTGTTCTAAAAGATTTTAAAGCAAACAATTGGTTCACAAGCCGACAATGGGGGCTTTCCGATGTAAATATTGTTTCGGAACACAGTAAGCTGATTGCAGATCATCTTTATTTCAATTATGAACCCAATCAGGGATATTGGGCACAGTTTACCAAAAAAATGCAGTTGAATTTTCTATTGAAATCATCGCGTGTAAGCTTTCTGGATCTTGCCTATTTTAACGAAGACTTGCTAGGTTTTCGCGAAACGGGTTACTTGTCGGGTAGGTTGTACGGTACGATTTATGATTTAAGAGGTAGAGATATCGATATTGTATATGGAGAAAACACAGCATTGAAAGGCAGATTTTATATGAATGGTTTGCCCTATTTGCGCGACTCGTATCTCGAAGCCGATTTTAAAGAACTTACCACCACAATTTCAGACATCGAGAAGGTATATATTCCTGGCTATTCTAAAGAGCATTTCAAGCTACCCGAATATTTTAACAACCTGGGTCTTATTCAGTACAAAGGAAAATTTAATGGTTTTGTAAACGATTTTGTGTTCTATGGAAACTTCGATACAGACCTGGGAAATATTAAAACCGATATACTTTTCAAACCCAACCAGGGCAACAACAAACTCGATTTTAATGGCGACCTGAGCACGAATAACTTCAACCTGGGCGGATTGGTTGAGCAGGAAAAAGTGGGAGAAATTTCCTTAAATGTTTCGGTGAGTGGTTTCACTTCCCCAAGCACTACTCAAGGTGTTATGAAAGGAAATATCAGTAAAGTAGATTTTTACGATTACGAATACGAGAACCTTACATTGAATGGATTTTTCTCGGAATCGCAATTTGATGGAAAAATTTCGCTGGAAGACCCGAACATTGGATTTGATTTTGCCGGTAAGGTTGATTTTTCGCAAGAAATTCCAACCATGAACTTTAGTTCGCACTTGAAGCATGCTAAACTATTTCCGCTGCACCTAAACACCAAAGATCAGAAAGCAGAACTTAGCCTGTCGGTAAATGCCAACTTTACTGGTAGTGGTTTCGACAATGCCAACGGGATTATTGAAATTAACAACACCAAATACAAAAACAGTTTGGGTGAATTCCTACTGAATAAGTTCACTATTAACTCTTTTACCTCACCAGATTTTAAACGAATTATTTTAAACTCGGATGTTTCCGATCTTAAGGTAGAAGGGAATTACGAAGTGGGTAAATTGGTATCGTCTATTGCAAACCTGGCTTATTACTATTTGCCAGCCTATGCTCCAGATAAAGAGTACACAAAAATTGACAGTACCAATAAATTTAAATTTGAATTAAACTTAAAAGAAACAGAACCAATTACTTCTGTTTTATATCCCGATTATAGTATTGCTCCGAACACAAAGCTGGCAGGAGAAATCTCAGCAATAGATAGAATTCTGAATCTGCATTTCGAAACACCCAAGTTGATTGTTGAAGGAAAATCATTGGACGAATTAAAAATTGATTTAACAACTGATAGCGAAAAACTGACGCTGAAAGGGAGAACCAATAAATTTATTTTCTCCGATAATTTTGGACTGTACAATTTGTCTCAAAAGTTGACAGCCGAAAAAAATAAAGTTCAGCTCGATGTTCTCTGGAACAACTGGGATAAGGTAACCTATAGTGGATTTTTATCGGCAAAAGGAGAAGTTGAAAAATCGAAAGAATCGGGGAATGCAAAATGGGATATCAACTTAATGCCGAGTACGATTATTATGGCCGATAGCATTTGGTCTATTCCCGAATCGCGCATTGTAATTGATAGCACCAGCTATGCCATTCATAATTTTAAAATTGCTCGAGAAAATCAGTTTTTTGGTCTGGATGGTAAAATTTCCTCCAATCCGAATGATAGTGTAAACTTCAGAATTCAAAACATTAGTCTGCAAAATTTAAATGATCTTACCCGAGAGCAAAATATTGGTGTTAACGGCACAGTAAAAGGTTATGTGCAAGTTTCTGATTTCTATGGAGACCGATTATCCAACTCCAATGTAATGATCGAAAACCTGGTTCTGAATAATGATACTTTAGGAAACCTCTTTTTAATTAGCGACTGGGATAAATATCAGAAGAAATTAAGTTTCTCCTCATTTACAGATTTCTCATCTCGCAAAGAACTTGATGTTAAAGGCGATTACTTCCCCGAAACAGATTCCTTACATATGAACATTAACATCGATAAGATGAGAATGGAGCTACTTAATCCTTACCTGCAGGATAACATCTCAGAAATTAAGGGAAGTGCCTCAGGAAGTCTGAATATTCAAGGACATACCGATGATTTACGTTCGGAAGGAAAACTAAAGTTCGAGCAAGCAGAATTTATGGTTGACGCTTTAAAAACCAGCTATTATTGTAACGATAGCATCAGTATTATGCCTGGCGAGCTACGATTCGACAACTTTAAGCTGACTGACAAAAACAATCAAACAGCGGTTCTTTTTGGTGCAATTGCTCATGATCAGTTCAACAATTTTGAGTTGGATCTTTCGGTAAACACTCTGAATTTTAACATACTGGATACCAAAGAATCGGACAATGAACTGTTCTATGGAGAAGCCTATGTTACAGGAATTACACATTTATATGGTCCGGTAAACGATTTGGAGATCGAAATTAGAGCCAAGACCGATAAAAACACAAGAATCTATGTTCCCATCAACAATAGCGGTGACATACAGGAAAGCAATTTTATCACTTTTGTAAATACCAACAGGGCCGAACAAGCCTTTGCCGAAGAGGAGTACAAAATCGATTTATCGGGCATTCGCATGAATTGCGACCTCGAGATTACTCCTGAAACAGATATTCAAATTATTTTTGACTCCCAGATTGGAGATGTTCTAAAAGCCAAAGGGAATGGGAACCTAAAGCTTGAGATTGATACCAAAGGAGAATTTAAAATATTTGGCGATTATACCATTCAAAAAGGAAGTTATCTATTTACCCTTCAGAATGTAATCAATAAGAAGTTCGACCTTGCCAATGGCGGAAATATTAAATGGGCCGGAGATCCATACAATGCAACGGTTGATATTGATGCCATGTACAATGTAAAAACTACCCTGTACGATTTGCTATTGAATACTCCTTACGTTGATATTAGCAGGAAAATTCCGGTTCAGTGTAACATGAATCTAAGCCAGAACCTTGAAAACCCTGTAATCAAATTCAATATTGCATTCCCTACTTTAGATCAGCAAACACAGAGTATATTAGAGGGTTTATTCTCAACCGAAGATGAAACAAATAAACAAATTCTATCACTTTTGGTTTTGAATCGATTTTACACACCAGAATACCTAAGGTCTACCGATCCAAATTTCGAGAACAAAAATTCGAGTTATGCAGTAGGTGTTACAACTAGTGAATTGCTGTCGAACCAGCTTTCGAATTGGTTGAGCCAGATTAGTAACGATTTTGATATCGGTGTAAGTTACCGTCCGGGAGATAATCTTACCAGCGATGAGATTCAATTTGCATTATCGACCCAGGTTTTTGACGATAAAGTTACCATTAACGGAAATGTTGGTACAAGTAATTCCCAGGAAAGAGCAAATGATATTGTTGGTGATGTTGATGTGAATATCAAACTCGATAAAAAAGGGAAATTACAGCTGAAAGCCTTTACCCGATCAAATGAATATTTGGTTTACGAAGAATCGAGAAATACACAAGGAATTGGAATTTTTTACAAGGAAGATTTTAATACTTTTTCGGGTCTGTTTAAAAAGTACTTAAGTTTCCTGAGCGGCAAAAAAGACAAGGAAGAAAAAGAAAAAACAGAAGAGTAGAATCACTTTAAATTCACTGCTCCAATGTTTTGCAGCATTAAATATTCTCGATTTTTTTCTTTAATTGCTAACCGTTTTTGAAAAGCAAATATTAGTATATTAGCAGCTTAAGTATCTAAAAAATTTAAATCACCTAAAATAATCAATTATTATGTTTGTATTAATGGTTGTGGTTTTTGTTCTGGGTTATACAGCAATTGCTCTGGAACATCCACTAAAAATTGACAAAGCAGCATCAGCACTTTTAATCGGTGTGTTGACCTGGACTATTTACGTATTTGGAGGGGTTGATATCCTAACATCAGGAGTAAGTACAGCTTGGAATAAATTTGTTGCGCTTAATCCAGATCAGGATAATGTTGAAGGCATGTTGCATTTCATTACTCACCATGAAGTTCTTCATCACTTGTCTGAAATTTCAACCATCTTGTTCTTCCTTTTGGGAGCAATGACTATTGTTGAGATTGTTGATCAGCACCAAGGTTTTAAAATCATTACCGATAAGATTAAAACCACCAATAAAGTAAAATTACTTTGGGTACTTAGTGTTTTAACATTCTTCATGTCGGCTGCACTTGATAACCTTACAACTACAATTGTAATTGTGGCATTAATTCGTAAGCTGATGGATGATCAGAAAGATCGTTGGTTCTTTGCTTCGATGGTTGTATTAGCTGCAAATGCCGGTGGTGCATGGTCTCCAATCGGTGATGTTACCACAATTATGCTTTGGATTGGTGGACAGGTTACCACAATCAACATTATCACTCGAGTAATCATTCCTAGTTTGTTTACCATGATTGTTCCATTAATCATTGTAACTACTTACCTGAAAGGAAATATTACACGTCCTAAAATGGTTGAAGGCGAAGACAAGGAATATACAACTCACAAAGAAAGAGTATTCATTCTTTGTTTAGGTGTAGCTTCATTACTATTTGTTCCTGTATTTAAAACTACAACACACTTGCCTCCATACCTTGGTATGTTGTTTGGATTAGGTGTAATGTGGGTGGTTACAGAAATTATGCACAGAAACAAAGAACACGAATTCAAGAGCCGTTTGAATGTAACTGGTGTATTGAAAAAAGTTGATGTACCTACAGTACTATTCTTCTTAGGTATTCTTTCTGCTGTTGCAAGTTTACAATCAGCTGGTCACCTTGATATCTTAGCTTCATGGTTGGATAAAAATGTACATGATATCTATGTGATTAACCTGATCATTGGTGTGCTTTCGTCAATTGTTGATAATGTACCATTGGTAGCTGCTGCTATGGGTATGTATCCAATCGAAAGTCCGGATGCTGTTGGTTATGCTGCAAACTTCGTTCAGGATGGTTTATTCTGGGAATTCCTTGCATATTGTGCTGGTACAGGTGGATCTATGTTGATCATTGGTTCGGCAGCCGGTGTTGCTGCAATGGGTATGGAAAAAATCGACTTTATCTGGTATATGAAGAAGATTACTCTTTTAGCATTTGTTGGTTATTTAGCTGGTGCAGGAGTATATTACCTACAAGCAATGATATTGCACTAGAATAAAGATTTAATTTCCCATATTTTCTGTGGGGATTAAAAAACAATAATATTAATTTAGCGAGATATAATATTCCGTATTATATCTCGTTTTTTTATGTATTAGATCAAACTAGAACAAATTGTATATGAATTATCTATCGCTTATTGCAGGTGTACAGGAAATGGCTCAAAATGAATTACCTATAGAAGAACAGGGAGCCGAGGCTACAGAACTGACATTAAATTTTGTTGATTTGGCCTTCAAAGGTGGTTGGATCATGATTCCGATTTTTGCCCTTTCGGTAATTGCCATGTACATTTTCCTGGAACGATATTTTGCCATTCGTAAGGCAACCAAGGAAGATTCAAACTTTATGAATCGTATTCGCGATTACATCCATGAGGGAAAAATTGATTCTGCTCTTGCCCTTTGTCAAACCAACGATACCCCTGTATCTCGCATGATCTCGAAAGGTGTAAAAAGAATTGGACGCCCTTTGAATGATGTTCATGCTGCAATTGAAAACATTGGGAACCTGGAAGTATCTAAACTGGAGAAAAACCTGCCAACACTTGCAACAGTAGCCGGAGCAGCTCCAATGATTGGATTCCTTGGAACCGTAATGGGTATGATTCAGGCGTTTTACGATATGTCCAACGCAGGTAACAATATCGACGTAAGTCTTCTTTCGAGTGGTATTTACCAGGCAATGGTAACAACGGTGGCTGGTCTTACAGTTGGTATTATTGCATACTTTGCCTACAATATTTTAGTGGCCAAGGTTGAGAAAGTGGTTTTCAATATGGAAGCTACCACTACTGAGTTTATGGATTTGTTGAATGAACCGATCAAATAAGACAATATGGCTCTAAAAACAAGAAATAAAGTTAGTGCTGCCTTCAGTATGTCATCCATGACCGATATTGTGTTTTTGTTGCTGATTTTCTTTATGGTAACATCAACCTTAATTAGTCCGAATGCACTGAAATTGCTATTGCCAAAAAGTAGCAACCAAACGGCAGCAAAGCCAATTACAACAGTATCAATCGATAAAAATTTCAACTTTTATCTCGAGACTACGCCTGTACCTTTTTCACAATTGGAACACAAATTGCAGAGAAAACTGGCAAGAGAAGATGATCCTACAATTTCGCTTCACGTAGATAAATCGGTACCGATGGAACAAGTGGTGAAAGTGATGAACATTGCAAAGGATAACAAGTACAAATTGATATTGGCTACACGCGCAAAATAGATATGGAAGAATCCAAAAATAAAAGAATAGGATTTGCTGGCACTTTATTTTTCCACATTGGATTAATAATATTGTTGTATTTTCTGGGGTTTCGAACACCTCTCCCACTTCCCGAGGAAGAAGGGATTCTTGTAAATTTTGGAAATTCGAACCAGGGTGTTGGTAGAAGAGATCCGGCACCTTCAAGATCGCAGAAAAAAATTGCAGCCGTACAAGCTGCTTCTGTACCTAAATCTACTCCTGCAAAATCGGAACCTGAACCAAGTTCGGCACAGCAAAAAGTGCTGACCCAGGATACCGAAGATGCTCCTGAAATGCCATCGGCAGAAGAAATTGCAAAGAAAAAAGCAGCTGATGAAAAAGCCAGGAAGGCAAAGGCAGAAAGAGATCGTTTGGCAAAGATAGAAGCCGAAAAGAAAAGACAGGAAGAGATTAGAAAGCAACAGGAAGCCGAGGCCGAAAGAAAGCGATTGGAAGAAATCGAGAGAAAGAAAAGAGAGGAAGCCGAACGCCAGGCTAAAATCGATGCCATTAACAATCGTGCCAAGAATGTTTTTGGACAAGGAACATCTTCGAATTCTTCGCAGGGTGTGAACAAAGGAACAGGCAACCAGGGAGAACCCACAGGCTCGCCTGATTCTGACAACTACAGTGGCACAGGATTAGGAAGTAAAGGGGTTTCATACGATTTACAGGGACGAAATTCTTTATCGATACCCAAGCCTCAAACCCAGCTGCAAGAAGGTGGAAAAGTGGTTGTAGAAATTACTGTTGACAAGAATGGTAAAGTGGTTAATGCACGACCAGGTATGCCAGGTTCAACTACCAGTAACTCTACCCTGTTCGAACTGGCCAGAAAAGCTGCCTTAAAGGCTAAGTTTAATTCCGACAGTAGTGCTCCAGCCTACCAGAAAGGAACCATTACCTATCATTTTCAATTGAATTAGTAGTAAGCGTTTACGGTGAAGTTTTCACGCTTAAAACCCAAGCATTTCGTATACGCCCAAAAACTTTAAAGACGCGAATACGATTACTCCAAGTAAAATGTAACGAACAAATTTAGCTCCCCAGCTTACGGCGAAATTTGCAGCAATGTATGCACCAATCATATTTCCAGCAGCAAGAATAAATCCGATCTTATAATCGATTTGTCCGTTCATTACAAAAACTCCAATGGCAAATGGTGTATAAAGAAGCACAATAAAAACTTTAATTGCATTGGCTTTTACCAAATCGAAACCGGCACCGAGTACTAATCCGGCCAATAAAAAGAAGCCTACTCCTGCCTGGATAAAACCTCCGTACAAGCCAATAAAAAAGAAGATTACAATTTGCCATATGCTTGGTTTGGATCGAACCAATCCAGCCTGTCCTTTTACCCAGGCATCGGGCTTGTAGAGTACAATAAAAAAGAGAAACACCAATAATCCACCAATGGTTTTCTCCATCATTTCCTCGTTAATTTCAACGGCTAAACCTGCACCTATAACCGATCCTACTATTGCTGGAATGGCCAGCCAAATGCCTTCTTTAAATGTAAATACCTTTTGTTTTTTGAAGCTGCTTACTCCAACGATATTCTGCATTAAAATGGCAATTCTATTGGTTCCATTGGCCACATTTGCAGGCAATCCCATAAACATGAGCATGGCCAAACTAATAATCGATCCACTTCCTGCAAGAGTATTTAAAAATCCGGCAAAAACGCCTACCAATACTACCAATACATAATAATACCATTCCATAACAAAAGATTTTGCGCTAAACTACAGAGAATTATTGAGATTAGACATGCTATAAAGCAAAACGAAAAAAAGTATTCTCATAACAATTAAATATTCTCTAGCCGTAATAAGCTTAAATTGTAAGTTACTGCACAAAAAAAGGGAAGAACCTTAGCTCCTCCCTTTGTATATTTTTGGTATAAATTTACTACCAAGCAAACATCGGACGTTCGCACATCATTTCGTTAACGCGCTTACGTACTGAAGCAATTACCTCTTCGTTTTCGATGTTAGAAATTACCTCATCAATCATTTGAACGATTACAGGCATGTGCTCCTCTTTTAAACCACGAGTTGTAATTGCTGGAGTACCAACACGTAAACCTGAAGTTGAGAATGGAGAACGAGAATCGAAAGGAACCATGTTCTTGTTGATTGTGATATCAGCCTGAACCAAAATGTTCTCTACTTTCTTACCTGTAATTTCCGGGAATTTAGAACGAAGGTCGATCAACATAGAGTGGTTATCAGTACCACCAGAGATTACCTTGTAGCCTAATTTCACGAACTCTTCTGCCATTACCTTAGCATTCTTCTGCATTTGGATTGCGTACTCTTTGTAAGAATCTGTTAATGCTTCACCAAAAGCAACCGCTTTAGCAGCAATTACGTGCTCTAAAGGACCACCTTGCTGACCTGGGAATACTGCGAAATCCAATACTGCCGACATCATTTTGGTTTCTCCTTTAGGAGTTTTAGCTCCAAATGGATTTGGGAAATCTTTTCCTACAATGATCAAACCACCACGAGGTCCACGAAGAGTCTTGTGAGTAGTAGTAGTACAAACATGACAGTGAGGAACTGGATTGCTTAATAAACCCTTTGCAATTAAACCTGCAGGGTGAGCAATATCAGCCATCAAAATCGCACCTACTTTATCAGCGATTTCTCTTAAACGTGGGAAATCCCAATCGCGAGAATAAGCAGAAGCACCAGCAACAATCATTTTAGGATTGTGCTCCAAAGCCAATTTTTCTACCTCATCGTAATCAACCATTCCGGTATCTTCTTTTACGTGGTAAGCAATTGGATTGTATAGGTTACCTGATAAATTTACAGGAGAACCGTGAGATAAGTGACCACCGTGAGCCAAATCTAAACCTAGAAATGTATCACCTGGTTTCATACATGCATAGAATACAGCAGCGTTAGCTTGTGCACCTGAGTGAGGCTGTACGTTAGCATACTCAGCACCAAAAAGCTCGCAAGCTCTGTCGATAGCTAATTGTTCAGTTTGATCTACTACCTGGCAACCACCATAGTAACGCTTTCCTGGGTAACCTTCAGCATATTTATTTGTTAGGCATGATCCCATTGCGTCCATTACTTGCTGGCTCACAAAGTTTTCAGAAGCAATCAACTCGATACCATTTTTCTGACGTAGGTATTCCTGATCAATTAGGTCGAAAATTTGTCTATCTCTTTCCATTGTTGTTTGTCTTTTCCCCGATATACATCGGATTAATTTTAATGTTTTGTTAGTGTTTTAAAGGGCCAAAACTCCCTTATTTACAGAATTTTGTTCCCCCTTGAAAAGATGATGCACCGCAAGATTCATTTCAATTATCCTCTCCCTAAAGTGCAGGTTCAAAATTAGACAAATCGCGATATTAAAAAAATTATTTTTGCCATATTTCATCGGAATTATCCTTTTCTAAAACATACCCTCCAAAAGTCAATAATATTTTGTAATTCATCCCTTTGTATTCGGATATCATGTAAAAGCGGTGACTTAACCCGAAAGAAACCAACAAAATCTAATAACACAGCTTTATTTTTTGTACTTATCAGCTTTATTGTAAATTTATGAATGTGAAATTTTATACCCTAACTCATAAATACAACACAAATGGAAATTGTTGAAACAAACCCCAAACAGAGGCCTGGACTATTAACCGTTTTATGTATCCTTACTTTTATTGGAAGTGGATTTGGCGTATTAAATAATATCATGGGCATGATTATGTCGCCTATAAAGAATTTCCTGGATCCTGAAATTTTCGAAATGGCACTGGAAGAAGTAGATGAAGAGCCAATTAGAAGCTTTATGGAACAAGCCATTGAGATTGGCCAGAAAGCTCTGGAAAACATTTTTGAAATATCATTGGCACAATTCTTACTATACGCTGCAAGTTTAACGGGTGCCATTCTGATGTTCCAAATGAAAAAAGCAGGTTTTTATATCTATACCATTGCCCAGGTATTGTTATTATTCGTTCCTGCCATTTTTGTTGGTTTTAACCTGTTTGTAAATATGGGCATTTTATTCTCGAGCATATTTACAATTCTTTTTATTGCCCTGTATGCAGTCAACCTGAAAAAAATGAACTAATCAATATTACTCATCCTACAAAAAAAGCTTTTTAATTATGGAAGAAAATGTAACAACTATCGAAGTACCTAAAAAAAGACCAACCTTTTTAACTGTTTTGTGTATCCTATCGTTTATTGGTAGTGGATTTTTTGGATTAATTCAGCCAATTTACAATTATGCAACCTTCGAAAGTACCTATGCAGAAAAAATGCAGAAAGCTACTGAAGCATTGGAGCAAATGGAAGAAGCTGGAATGGAATCTGGTTTTTTCTACGATATGGCTGCAAATGGTGTTGTGCAATTAAAGGCAATGTCTGAAAACCTTGAGGCAATTACAGGAGCCAACTGTTTGTTTGCATTACTTAGCTTATTCGGAGTTTTCTTAATGTTTAAATTGAAAAAGAACGGTTTTTATTTGTACACATTTGCCAACGTATTTTGGTTGTTAGTACCACTTGCCTTAATCGATTTCGATTCTATGATTACGTGGACACTTGTTGGTGCAGCAATTACAGCACTTTTTGTGATCATGTACGCAGTGAATTTAAAACACATGAAATAAGTAAAAACATTCAAAATATTTATGATGAAGCTGCTTCCTTTGAGGCAGCTTTTTTAATACTTTTTAAAATATTTTAACTGTCAGTAAATACAGATGTTTTGTAATTTTATGGGGCGAAACCAACAGTCCATTTATCATGAAAGGAATAAACAAACTTTTACTTGCTATTGGTATTTTATTGATTTCAACCACAGCTTTTTGTCAAAACACGGAAAACCATACCATTCCGAAAAAGGACATTAAAGTAAACAAGGAATACGATGAAGACGGAAATTTAATTCGTTACGATTCCACTTACGTTTATTCCTGGTCGTCGGACAGTACACATCACTTTTTTAGCGACTCGGCTTTTTTAAACAAAATGGATATGAGCAGAATGCACAAAAGAATGCAGGAACAGCTAAGCCGCTTCTTTGGACCCGATAGCTTAAGAAAGCAAAACAACAGACATCCTTTTTTCTCGGATGATTTTTTTAAGGATGACTTTTTTGACCGAGATTTTTTTGACTCCTCCATGTTTCCAAGGAACTTTCATCAGCGCGATTCCAGCCAAAATGATTTCTTCAAGGAACTGGAAGAGATGATGAAAAACAGAAGGCAATTCAGACAACAACACAGTAATGAAATGCAACGCGAGTTAGATTCCTTGAGAAGAGATTTTTTAGATCAAAGAAGGAAATATTATCAACAAAGAGATTCGATATACCGCAAACACAGAGGAATGCAAAGCAATACTGTAGATTTATAGTTTGCTGCGCTATCCATATTTTAAATACCATTCAAACACAGCCTGGCAATTTTTATTGCCAGGTTTTTTTATGCCTAATCCGAAGTAATTTTCATTAAATGCTGACGGTAGGCCGAAAATAGTTTCGACTTGGAAACAAAACCAATGTATTTTCCATCGTCGATTACCGGTAAGTTCCAAGCGCCTGTTTCGGTAAATTTCTTTAAAACCACTTCCATGGTATCTTTATACGATATCGAAGCCGGAGGCATAATCATTAAATTACTAATTGGTGTATTGTACATCTCCTTGTTGAACATGATTTCCCGCACATCATCCAGCAGTACCACACCAATCAAATATCCTTCCTCGGTTAATACCGGGTAAATATTTCTTTTCGATTTGGAAATTACATCAATCAAATCCTCCAAACTGGCATTCTCGTTAATGCTCTTCAAATCCTTTTCAATTACCCGCGACAACTGCATAAATGTAAGCACCGCCCTGTCTTTATTGTGGGTAATTAACTCTCCTCTTTTGGCCAATTGCGTGGTTACAATCGACTCTTTTTGTAAACTCTTTACAGTGATAAAGGAAATGGTGGTCGACAACATCAGGGGAACAATCAATTCGTATCCGCTGGTGATTTCGGCAATTAGGAAAATCCCCGTTAAGGGTGCTTGCAATACGCCACCTAAAACACTAGCCATTCCTACCAGGGTAAAGTTGTTGGCATCTAAAGGTTCTCCCAATTGAAAATGATTGTAGAGGTAAACAAAGATAAAACCCAGCATCGCCCCGGTAAATACCGATGGTGCAAAAATTCCACCAATTCCACCTGCGCCAAGGGTAATAGATGTGGCAATTACTTTTAAGAATACCATGGCACCAATAAAAATAACCACCATATACCAAACATCGGTATAATGTTCAAAAAGACTCGACTGAAATACCTCATCCAACCTGCCGCCAATCAAGGCTTTTACCATATTGTATCCCTCTCCGTACAAGGCCGGAAAGTAAAAAATCAGGATTCCCAGTGAAATTCCACCAATTAACAGGCGGTTTCTTAGCAGTTTAACCTGTTCGAACTTGTTCTCGATCCACAAAAACATTCGGGTAAAATAGACCGAAATAAAGCCCGATAAAATACCCAGTAAAATAAAAAACGGAATATCTCTGGCTGCAAAAGGGGTATTAATGGCGAACTCGATCAGGATATCCTCATCTAAAAATAGTTTGGTAGTAATGGCTCCACTCACCGATGCCATTAAAAGCGGAATCAGCGAAAAGCGTGATAAATCGATGAGCAATACTTCCAGTGCAAAAACAATGGCTGCAATGGGTGTATTAAAGATTGCAGCAATGGCACCCGAAGCTCCACAAGCCAGCATTACGGTAATTTCTTTATAGTTCAGGTGAAAATTTCGTGCCATATTGGAACCAATGGCCGCACCCGACGAAATAATGGGTGACTCCAGTCCGATACTCCCTCCAAATCCGGCCGTAATAATCGATCCAATTACCGAAGAGTAGGTTTTATGAAGTTTTACGATACTGTTTCGCTTCGATATGGCTTGCAGAATGGCAGTAATGTTGTGCTTTACAAAATCTCGAATAATAAATTTCTTGAACAGAAGTGTTAGCCCAACACCTATCATTGGATAGAGGAAAAACAGGTAGTTCTGGTAAGCCCAGTCGATTCCATCCAGTAAAAATTCTCGCCCGCGGTACACAGCCGTTTTCAATATTAAGGCGGTCATGCCGGATGCTACTCCAACAAACACACTTAATATCAGCATGAAGTTCTGATTGGTAATATGCCTTAATCTCCAGATTAAAAATCGACGCCAGCGGGTTGTTTTTGCCATAGGATTAAATTGGGTTGTAGCTCCTAATTTAGCAATTTGGCGGGGAATGAAAAAGGTATCAATTAATAAAAACCAATACCTTATTATATTAGTCATTTAACTAGCATATACAATCGGAAGCAGAGCCAAACTCAACCACCGAGTTGATTACGGCAAATACAATGATTGCCGCGAGCTTTGAAGTTCTGTTATCCTCATCGAAACGAGGCGAAACCTCGGCTATATCAAAACTGATTACTTTTCCTGATTGAATGACTGTTTTGATCAGCTTCACGATGATTTCCGGGTGCAAACCAAATGGCTGAGGAGCACTTACACCTGGTGCATAAGCCGACGAAATTACATCAGAACAAAGTGTCATGTATATTTTTCGTTGCTTTTTGGTAAATCGAACAATATCCTGTCCTACCGAGAACATGTTATCATTGGAAATGTCCTTAGCCATAAGGTAATTTACCTTTAAATCGTCTGCTTTTTTAAAAAGGCTCACTGTATTTCCATATTGCTGAATGCCGGCCACCATATATCGAAATTCTTTTCCCTGCTCGCCACACCTGTCTGCAATCTGTGCAAACATGGTTCCTGAACTTGGTCCATTTTTATATGGGCGCATATCGAAATGAGCATCCAGGTTAAAAATTCCCAATTCCTGGTTTTCCTCTTCCGAGAGATATCGCTCAATGCCAAGATAATGACCATAGGCAATCTCATGTCCTCCTCCTAATATCAGTGGAAACAAACCCATTTTCAAAATTCGGTATACAGCCTCGGAAAGTATCTCCTGCACATCTTCCAGTTCTGCTCCATTGCTAACAATATTCCCACAATCGTATATATTGGTTCCCTTGGGAAATGAGCATGGCAAATTGGCCATTTCTTTGCGGATACTGTTGGGTGCCTTCGAAGTTCCTTTTCGCCCCAAATTTCTTTGCACACCTTTATCGCAACAGAATCCCAATAATCCAAAACCCTTTAGCGCTTTCTCCTGCTCTTCTAAAAGATCAATGGGCTGGATAATCTGATGCCATCGAAATGCATCGTAATCCTCTTCGTCATCAATTCGTCCTTTCCAAATTTCAGGATCGATTGTTTTGTAGTGTTTGTTGTTCATGATTAATAGTTTGTTGCTGCAAAGTTAATGATTCTAAGCTGTTCGAATGATGAAACTCAGCATAACTTTCGTGTAATAATTCAAGTGATTTTGCTTGCTCTAACCGATACTAAAAAAGCTTACCCATCTCTGAGTAAGCCTTCATCTAACCTCATAACTAATTCTAAACTACTATTCATCCGAAAAGTGTACCAAAACCCTTCGGTATACATTGAAGATTTTGGCCTTGGATACAAATCCCAAATATTTTTCATCCTGGGTAACCGGAAGGTTCCAGGCTCCTGTTTCTTCGAATCTTCGCATCACCTTTTCCATAGGAGCATTGGCATCCAAAATGGCAGGTGGCATAATCATTAAATTTCTAACGTAAGTATCCTCGTACATGTCTGGATTAAACATGATGTGACGGATATCATCGAGCAAGACAATGCCCAATAACTTGTCGTCCTCATCAACTACAGGGAAGATATTTCGCTGGGAGTGTGAAATGATTCTTACCAACTCGCCCAATGTGGCATTCGGACTCACCTTTTTCAGGTCTGTTTCGATCACCTTGCCCAACTTCATAAGAGTAAGAACTGCCTTATCTTTATTGTGGGTAATCAATTCGCCACGTTTGGCCAAACGTTTGGTGTAAATGGAATGTGGCTCAAAATACATGATGGTAAGGTAAGCAATGGTTGCTGTCACCATAATTGGAATAAACAGTTCGTATCCTCCAGTAATTTCAACAATCAGGAAAATTGCGGTTAATGGAGCATGCATAACTCCAGCCATCATTCCGGCCATCCCTATCAGGGTAAAATTACTTTCCGATAGTTTCACGAAATTAAAACCGTTTATAAACCTTGCTACAAAAAAACCAGAAACCCCACCCAGAAAAAGAGATGGTGCAAAAATACCTCCAACTCCACCACTACCAGTTGTAACGGTTGATGCAATTACTTTAAAACCCAAAATCAGAACAACATAGCCCAATAGCAGCCAGTAATTGTCTTTCAGAAAATAGAATACACTATTGTTCACCAAATGAGAGTGATTGCCATCCAACAAGGTTTGTATGGTAATATATCCTTCCCCATAAAGTGGTGGAAATAAGAAAATCAGTATCCCAAGTAAAATTCCACCTACCATCATTTTTCGATAGCAATTCGTTATGCGATCGAACTGACCTTCGAGGTACATGGAAAATCGGGTAAAATATAAAGAAACCAAACCTGCGAATACACCCAACAGGATGTAATACGGAAAATTGCCAATTACAAAAGGCTCTGTTACATCATAAGAAAGTAATACTCCTTTGCCCATAAAGAAATAGGCAATACTCGCCCCGGTAATCGATGATATCAAAAGTGGAATCAGTGATGCCATTGTCAAGTCAAGCATCAGCACCTCCAGGGTAAATACCATTCCAGCCATAGGAGCTTTAAAAATTCCCCCAATTGCACCAGCCGCACCACAACCAACCATAAGGGTAATAATTTTTTGGTTCATGTGAAACATGCGCCCCAGGTTGGAACCAATAGATGCCCCTGTTAAAACTACTGGTGCCTCGGCTCCTACCGACCCTCCAAAACCAATGGTTAAAGTACTGGCTAGTACCGATGAGTAGTTATTGTGCGATTTAATTAACGAGTTCTTTTTTGAGATGGCATAAAGAATTCTGGATACACCATGCCCGATATTGTCTTTCACAAAGAATTTTACAAACAGAACCGTAAGTAAAATCCCAACTGCAGGATAAGCCAGGTACAGCAAGTTGGCCGACTCAACATGCAATCGATGTGTTAGAAAATGGTGTGTAAAATGAATGGTATTCTTCAGCACAAGTGCAGCCAAGCCACTCACAACTCCAACCAAAAAACTCAAAATTAAAACGAACTGTCGCTCCTTAATGTTTTTTACTCTCCAAATTAAAAATCGAGAAAGCAAACTCTTATTCTTCATCGCTCCGAATCAAGATTATTTTATTCCACATACATAAATTAAAAGGTCGGATGGCTGCAGAAGTCAGGCGGCCTTAGGATAAAATACATAAAACAACCAGGCAGATTGTCGGTCTTTCATGTATTGAATTGATTTTGGCATGTTTATGACTCAAGATCAGTAAACATCTCTCAAAATTCGAGTGCAAAAGTAATAGATAATTGGAAAGGAAAAACTCTTTTTCAAATAATTTTTATTAAAAAAAAATGACTGCCCGAATTGCCAGGAAATAAGGCATCGTATCAAGCAAAAAAATGATATTCAAATAGCCCTGAACCTAACATTATAAACAAGGCTTAAATCAGAATAAGTACTGATTTTTTGAAACTAGAATCAAAATCTGATATGGATTGGAAAACTAATCCTCCGAGAAATGTTTCAGCATACGACGATAGGTAGAAAAGATCTGTGCACGAGATACGCATCCACAATATTTTCCATCTTTTAATACAACCAAATTGAACTTGTCGGAATATTGGTATTTTCTAGCTACATCGGCCATCGATTCATCGTGCTGAATTACCACTTGCGGCACCACCATTAAATCGCGCACAAAAACAGTATCGTATTTTTCCGGTTGGAACATGATTTCACGGATATCATCCATCTTCACGATGCCCTCAAAATTGTTTTCATCATCGATGACAATAAATATATTTCTCTGCGCTTTCGCGATTACTTTTACCAAATCGCCAAGGGTTGCTTCTGAATTTACAGTGTTAAAGTTCTTTTCAATCAATCGGGTCACTCTCATTAGTGAAAGAACATTTTTGTCCTTATCATGAGTCATCAACTCTTTACGTTTGGCCAACTGAATGGTATATACCGAATGAGGTTCGAAAGTTTTCACCGTAGCATAGGAAATTGTTGCGGTAATCATTAGTGGAACAAACAATTGATAACCTCCCGAAATATCAGCAATCAGGAACAATCCTGTTAAAGGAGCATGCAATACCCCGGCTATCATTCCTGCCATCCCAATTAAAGCAAAATTATTAACAGGCAAATCTCTTAGCCCAAAATAACCAACCAGTTTGGCAAATAAAACACCAGAATTTACACCCATAAAAAGCGTTGGTGCAAAAATACCACCAACACCACCTGCTCCAAAGGTGATGGATGCTGCAATTACTTTAAAAAAGATCACCATAGTAATTAAGGCAACAAACACCCAGAAATTATCCTGCAAAGCATAGAAAAATGAGTTGTTATACAGGTAGGAATAATCACCCGACAGACATGCATTTATGGCATGATATCCTTCACCGTAAAGTGAGGGTAGAAAGAAAATAATTACCCCAAGTGCAAGTGCACCAAATATCAGCTTTTTGTACGTATGACCTATTTTTTCGAAAATGGAATGAATAAACATGTATGATTTCGTAAAATAGGTTGCAATCAATCCGGTAAAAATACCTAGAGCAATATAGTAAGGCAAATCTTTCAAAATAAAACCATCTTTCACCTCGAACGGATACAAGACATCCATTCCCAAAAAGAAATAAGAGGTTAGAACAGCAGATGCCGAGGCCAACAGAAGTGGAACCAGCGACCACATGGTTAGATCCAGCATAATTACCTCCATGGCAAAAACAATTGCCGCAATAGGCGCTTTAAAAATGGATGCCATTGCTCCAGCACATGCACAACCCAACAACAAGGTAATTTGTTTGTAATTGAGATGAAACAATCTTCCAATATTCGAACCCAAAGCAGCACCGGTGGCTACAGTTGGTCCCTCTAGCCCTACCGATCCACCAAAACCAACGGTAAAAGCAGAAGTAACGATAGACGAAAACATATTGTGTCGGTTGATCTGTCCGTTTGTTTTCGAAATACTGTGAAGCACATTGGGGATACCATGCCGAACCGGGCGACGAATCACAAACTTAATAAAGAGAACAGCTACCAAAATACCAATGGTAGGATAAATCACATAAAGGATATTCTGATATTGGTCAGACGAATTATCTTGAAGCAACTCACTGATAAAATGTACAGCATTTTTAATAATCACCGCAGCAATACCAGATGTGATCCCAATTAATACCGCCATAAAGGAGATAAACTGACGATCACTTACATGCTTCAAACGCCAAACTAAAAAACGACCTAATAATGATTTTTTCTTCACACTACCTACTTGTAAATACCAACCAAAACTCATTGATTGATAATGGTTAACCCCTTTATTGATTTCGAGCGTAAAAAAAGTAATATTGATCGTAAGAAACAAGAACCTTTGCTTAAATCGACACAAATTTTTTCAACAATTCAATTTTGTTCGTAATTGTGTGAATTTGCAATTGCGTGAATGTGTAATTTTGGAATTGAGATTTTTTTCAACTTCAACTTTTCAGGACTTTTAGAAAAAATGAAAAATAGTTCTTGTTAATGTGGTTTTTGAACAAACTCTCAACCTCCCCAGCCCGATAGCTATGGGAATTACTATAAATTATTCTGCGCATTAGTCGTTTGCTCTTCTAATATCTCCCTGACATCCTTACTATAAAACCACATTCACAAAATCACTCAATCACGAATTCATACTTAAAGATCTTATTCTTATCAAGAATTTTTCTAAATTTGCAATCAAACAAATCATCTAACTAAGGCACAAGAAAAACTCATGGCTCTTGTGTCTTTTTTGCTTGTATACTAATTGAATAAAATATAATGACAAATAGAATTACATCTCTTTTTGGAATAGACATCCCTCTTGTTCAAGGTGGAATGGTTTGGTGTTCGGGTTGGAAATTGGCTTCGGCAGTTAGCAATGCCGGAGGATTAGGACTTATTGGTGCCGGATCGATGCATCCTGAAACCTTTAAGGAACACATTCAAAAAACCAAAGCAGCTACCTCAAAGCCATTTGGTGTAAATGTTCCTTTGCTTTATCCAGAAATGGATAAAATCATGAACATTATTGTGGAAGAGGAAGTAAAAATTGTATTTACCTCTGCTGGAAGTCCAAAAAAATGGACACCATTTCTTAAAGAGCATGGAATTACTGTTGTTCATGTTGTATCGAGTGCATTTTTCGCAAAAAAATGTGAGGATGCAGGAGTAGATGCAATTGTAGCTGAAGGATTCGAAGCCGGTGGTCACAATGGTCGTGAAGAAACCACCACCATGGCACTGATTCCATCGGTTCGAAAAGCCACAAGTTTACCTGTAATTGCTGCTGGTGGAATCGGTTCTGGTGAAAGCATGTTGGCAGCCATGATACTAGGCGCCGACGGTGTTCAAATGGGGACTCGATTTGCTGTTGCCGAAGAATCATCGGCCCATATCGATTTTAAAAAATCGGTTGTTGAACTGGGTGAAGGCGGAACCAAACTGGCACTAAAAAAACTGGCTCCTACCCGACTGATTAAAAACCACTTTTTCGAGCAGGTACACGATGCCGAATGCCGCGGTGCATCTCCTGAAGAGATGAAAGAATTGCTTGGAAAAGGACGTGCAAAAAAAGGCATGTTCGAAGGAAATCTTGATGATGGGGAATTGGAAATTGGACAAGTATCAGCCTTGATATCCAAAATTCAATCGGTAGAAGAGATTGTGAAGGAGATTAAAACAGAATACAAAGAAGCACTTTCGGGGCTGGATAAATTAAAGTTTTAAATGATAGAGTTCGATAAATTTACACTTGACAATGGATTAAGAGTCATTGTTCACAGGGATGAAACTACACCGATGGCTGCAGTAAACCTTTTGTACGATATTGGTGCAAGAGATGAAGATCCCGAAAGAACTGGCTTTGCCCACCTATTCGAGCATTTAATGTTTGGCGGATCGGTAAACATTCCCAATTACGACGAGCCACTTCAAATGGTAGGTGGCGATAACAATGCCTGGACCAGTAACGATGTTACCAATTATTACCTTACGGTACCAAAAGACAACCTGGAAACTGCATTTTGGTTGGAATCGGACAGAATGCTGAGCCTGGCATTTAGCGAGAAGAGTTTGGAAGTACAGCGAAATGTTGTTATCGAAGAGTTCAAACAAAGATATTTTAACCAACCTTACGGTGATGTTTGGTTGCACTTAAGGCCTTTGGCTTACAAGAAACATCCTTACCAATGGTCGACCATTGGCAAATCGATTGAACAAATCGAAACTGTACAATTGGATGAAGTAAAAGAGTTTTTCTTTAAACATTATGCCCCAAACAATGCAGTGCTTGTGGTTTCGGGTAATGTTGAAACCGAGAATGTAAAGCAGTTGGCTGAAAAATGGTTCGGACCAATTGAAAAGCGCGAAATTGCAAAGCGTAATCTTCCAGTTGAACCAAAACAGACCGAATTCAGAAGTCTGCACTTGGAGCGAAATGTGCCTTTCGATGCCATTTATATGGCTTTTCATATGAGTGGAAGAACCGACGATGAGTTTTACTCTACCGATTTGGTTTCTGATGTTTTATCAAACGGCCAATCATCAAGAATTTTTCAAAAACTGATTAAAGAGAAAAATTTATTCTCATCGATTGATGCCTACCTTTCAGGTGAATTTGATCCGGGATTGTTCCTGGTTACCGGCAAACTAAGCGAAGGAGTTTCTTTCGAAGAAGCCGAAGCTGCCATCTGGGAAGAGTTGAATACAATTGCCAGCGAAAAAGTATCTGATTATGAACTTCAGAAGGTGAAAAACAAGATCGAATCCAGTCTTGTGTTTTCAGAAATTAGCTACTTAAATAAAGCAATGAACCTTGCAACACATGAATTGCTGGGCGATGCTAATGATATCAATACTGAGGTTGACAAATATCGCAAAGTGAGTGTTGATGATATACTGAACACATCTGCCAAATTGTTCAGAAAAGAAAATTGTTCAGTTTTATATTATCACGCAAAGAAATAGGAATGGAAAAATTATACAGAAATACGGCTCCAAAATTTAAAACTGTCGATAGTATCGAAATTTTAGGAGACACAAAATATACCTTAAGCAACAACATTCCTGTACACGTAATTAATGGTGGGAGTCAGGAAGTTTTAAAGATCGAATTTATTTTCGATGCAGGAATTTGGTACCAGGAATCGCCCCTTGTAGCTAGCATGGCCAATAGCATGTTAAACGAAGGAACCAGTAGATACAAGGCTGCCGAAATTGCCGAGAAGTTCGATTTTTATGGAGCTTATATTGGATTCTCCGCCGCCAAACACGATGCCAGCGTTTGCTTATATACTTTAAATAAATATTTGCCAGAGACATTAGAGATAACCGAGAACCTAATTAAAGAGTCAACCTTCCCGCAAAAGGAATTTGACACCATATTGCTCAACAAAAAACAGCGTTTTCAGATCGAACACCAGAAAACCAATGTTTTGGCTAAAGATGAGTTTAGTGCTTTGATGTATGGGAAAAAACATCCTTATTCCAATATATTCGATGAATCGGAATTCGATAAATTGGATATCAAAACGGTAAAGGAATTTTATAAATCTCATTACACTGCCAATAATTGTAAAATTATTATTGCCGGAAAGGTAGATCAATCGGTAATTGATCAACTGGAAAAAATGTTCGGTGCAGAGGCATGGCCTCAAAAAAATGAAATCACGAAAGTGAAGCATGAAATCCTTCTATCGGATGAAAATAAAGCATTCGTCTGTAAAGAGGATGCTGTTCAGGCATGCATTAGAATTGGTCGTCCTATTTTTAATAAAACGCATAAAGATTATACCACGCTTCATTTGTTTAACCTGATTCTCGGAGGCTATTTTGGCTCTCGCTTAATGCAAAATATCCGTGAGGATAAGGGATATACCTATGGAATCAACTCCATAATCATCTCGCATTTAAAAGGAGGCCATTTTGTAATTGTTACCGAAGTAGGAAGCGATGTGTGCAAGGATGCGATATCTGAAATATACAAAGAGATTAAAAAATTAAGAGACGAATTGATCTCTGATGAAGAATTGAACCTGGTGAAAAATTACATTTCGGGCGAGATGCTTCGTAACCTGGATAGTCCTTTTGCCCTATCTGAAAGTTTAAAAGGCAACCTGGCTTTCGGATTGGACAACTCTTACTATCAGAGCTTTATTAAAGAACTAAAAACAATTGATGCTGAAAAAATCAAGGCGCTTGCCAATACGTATTTTCAGGAGCAAGATCTTAAACTTGTTGTTTGTGGACCAGAGGAATGCAGAAATTCCATTTAAATTCTTCTGTTTTTAACAAACAGGTAAAATTGGGGGATTAATTATCGTCAAACTCGCTTAAAAGAACTCATAATTAAGATTTACATAAAAAACAATGGTATTTTAAGTTGAGCAAAGCATTAAAAAATAGTTAGATTTCGCTACATTTAAACATTACAACTAAAACGAACAAACAAGAGAACCGAGTTTTTATGAATGTAGAAACCACAAAAGATAAACAACTAGTCCTTGATGCCTACGAAGCTCTTCTAAAAGATTGCAAACGCAGTCATGCCGAAGAAAGTCGTAAGATGATTGAGAAAGCTTTTCAGTTTGCCTGGAAAGCTCACCGAGGTGTGCGAAGAAAATCAGGGGAACCATATATATTACATCCGATCGAAGTTGCACATATTGCTGCAAAAGAGATGGGATTGGGCACAAAATCCATTGTAGCAGCTTTGCTTCACGATGTAGTTGAAGATACCGATTACACTGTAGAAGATATTGAAAACCTATTTGGAGAAAAGGTGGCACAGATTGTAGATGGCCTCACCAAAATTAAAGGTGTGTTCGACCAGAAAACCTCTATGCAAGCCGAAAACTTCCGAAAAATGCTGCTTACCTTATCGGATGATTTACGTGTGATCCTGATTAAAATGGCAGACCGCCTGCACAATATGCGCACGCTAAACTCGATGCCTTTGCGCAAGCAGATGAAAATTGCGGGTGAAACCCTTTTCTTATTTGCTCCCCTGGCACACCGAATGGGTTTGTATACCATTAAAACAGAGCTGGAAAATCTGAGCCTGAAATACGAACATCCAGACGATTATAAAAGCATTGCAGGAAAAATTAAAGAACAAGAAGACAAGCAGAGTGCTCTCATTAGTGAAATTATCGCTCCTATTGAGTTGAAGCTTGCGGAAAATAACATTCAATGTTCCATTAAAAACCGTCCGCGTTCCATCTATTCCATCTGGACCAAGATGCAAACCCAAAATATAAGCGTTGAGGAAATTTACGATTTGGTATCGGTACGAGTGGTTTTTAAACCTGAAGAAGGCATACCTGAAAAAAACCAGTGCTGGAACATTTATTCCCTGATCACCGATATTTACAAACCCAAACCAGAACGCATTCGCGATTGGGTTAGTACACCAAAAGCCAATGGTTACGAAGCATTGCACGTTACTGCAATGGGACCGCAGGGGAATTGGGTGGAATTTCAGATCAGAACAGAAAGAATGGATGATATTGCAGAAAAAGGATTTGCTGTTCATTCGAAATACAATACCAATGGTTCAGGCGATTCTGAATTGGACAAATGGCTTAAGGATGTTCGCGAAATCCTCGACAACCCGGAAGCCGATGCAATGGCATTTCTCGATGAGTTTAAACTGAATTTATTCTCACAGGAAATCCAGGTATTTACACCAAAAGGTCACATTAAGACCTTGCCAAAAAACGCAACAACTCTCGATTTTGCTTATGAAATCCATACCGATATCGGAAATCAGTGTATTGGTGCAAAAGTAAACCACAAACTTGTTCCGCTAAGCCACGTTCTTAAAAGTGGCGACCAGGTAGAAATTCTGACTTCGGAAAAACAATCTCCGAAGCACGAGTGGATGGATTTTGTGGTTACTGCCAAGGCTAAATCGAAAATTAAAGCCGCCTTTAAAAAGGAAAGAAAAGAATACACCAACAAAGGTGCACGTATGGTAGAAGACCGACTGCTTGAAGTGGGGCTTCAGCTCAATGCAAAAGCATATCGTAAAATGCTTGAGCACTATAAATTGTCGGGCAAAGAAGAGCTTTTCTACAAAATTGGTATGGGCAAAATGGATATCAATGAAATTGAGGCTGTTGTCCGTAAAAAATCGAAAAGTAAGTTTATTAAATATTGGCGATTAAACTTCTTTGGCAATAACGAAAAAGAAGAAAAAATTGCAAGTACAGAAAAGGAAGATGACAAGCCAGCCATCGATAAGAAAAAAACGCTAATGCTTAGCGAGATGGCAGCCAATGAATCCTACAAAATTGCAACCTGTTGTAAGCCAATTCCTGGCGACGAAGTTCTTGGACATCTCGATATGGCCAATAATGTGACCATACACAAGCGCAAATGTCCGAATGCATTGAAGCTCATGTCAAGCCAGGGAGATCGTATTCTAGCGGCCGATTGGACCAGCCATCGCCTCATGTCTTTCCTTGCCGTGATAGAACTTTCGGGGATCGATAAAATTGGTATCGTGAACGAAGTAACCAATGTAATCTCGAAAGGTCATGACGTAAATATGCGTTCGCTTCATTTCGAAAGTCACGACGGTATTTTCGAAGGCTTAATTCACCTTTACGTTCACAATACCGAAGACCTTAATAATCTTATCGTGAAATTGATTAAGATCAAAGGCCTTGATAATGTGAAGCGTATCGAAAATATCGAAGAATACTCCTAGTGAAAATTTATTCTAAATAACATTTTATTTCTAAAAAAAATTACTATTTTAGACCCATTATTTTAAATTAGATTAGATAACACCTAGGTTATTTTTAAGATATGAGCAACGAGGACACCAAAGAAATTGTTAAGAAGATGTTTACCGAATATCTTCAGAAGAAAGGGCATAGAAAAACCCCTGAAAGATATGCTATTTTAGACGAGATCTACTCAAGAGAAGGACATTTTGATATCGAGTCTCTATACATATTTATGAAAAACAAAAATTATCGTGTAAGTAGAGCAACTCTTTATAATACCATTGATTTGTTGCTAGACTGCAAGTTGGTAATCAAACATCAATTTGGTAAAAATATTGCTCAATTCGAGAAGGCATACGATAGCAATAAACACGATCACTTGATTTGTACTCGCTGCGGTAAAGTTCTTGAATTCTGTGACACAAGACTTGATGATGTAAGAAGAAACGTATCAGACGATATGGACTTCAAGGTTTCGCACCATTCTTTATACATCTACGGTACTTGCCAGGAATGCAGAAAACTGGAAAGCAACTAGATTTATCAACAATCATATATCTCTGAAAACCTCTTAATACAAGAGGTTTTTTTATGCCCTTACATTTTATCAACAAGCTGAATTTTCTTCAAAGGGATTTCAAAATAATTACTACCTTTGACTGTTAAAACTTGTAACCATCCTTCAAGCTTTAACCTCGAAGCCGAACCGTTTTATAAATCCAAATGAAAAAACAAACCGGTCCGGAAATTAGATTAAACGATTTAAATCAAATTATTAGACAAAATGAAAGTTGATGTGCTTTTAGGCCTCCAGTGGGGAGATGAAGGTAAAGGAAAAGTTGTGGATGTACTGACCCCAAAGTACGATTTAATTACCCGTTTTCAGGGTGGACCAAATGCAGGACATACCTTAGAATTTAACGAGATAAAACACGTATTGCACACCATCCCTTCAGGTATTTTCCGTGACGATAAAATCAATGTTATCGGTAATGGTGTTGTAATCGATCCTGTGATCTTCAAAAAGGAAATTGAGGGAATCAAGAAATTAGGTATCGACTTGTCGAAGTCTTTATTCATTTCAAAGAAAGCACACCTGATTTTGCCATCTCACAGAATTCTTGATGCAGCTTCGGAAGCAGCAAAAGGAAAATCGAAAATTGGTTCTACCCTTAAAGGTATTGGGCCAACTTATATGGACAAAACCGGTAGAAATGGTTTAAGAGTTGGTGATATCAACAGTAATTTTAAAGAAAAATACGAACTTTTGGTTGCCAAGCACCGCCAGATGCTTGACAAATTCTACGAGTTCGATTACGATATTTCAGAGTACGAAGCAGATTGGTTCGAAGGAATTAAAATTCTTAGCGAATTCCAGCATATTGATAGTGAACAATTCTTAAATGATGCTCTTAAAAACGAAAAATCAATTCTTGCTGAAGGTGCTCAAGGTACTTTATTAGATATTGATTTTGGATCATACCCATTCGTTACTTCATCGAACACAGTTTGTGCCGGTGCTTGTACTGGTTTAGGTGTAGCTCCAAACAGAATTGGAAATGTAATCGGTATTTTCAAAGCTTATTGTACACGTGTAGGTATGGGGCCATTCCCAACCGAATTGTTCGACGAAGACGGACAAAGATTAAGAGACAATGGTAACGAGTACGGATCAACTACTGGTCGTCCAAGACGTTGTGGCTGGTTGGATTTGGTATCATTGAAATACTCAATCATGATTAATGGTGTTACCGAATTGACCATGATGAAATCGGATGTGATGGATGATTTCGAAAGCGTGAAAATTTGTACTTCGTACAAAGTAAATGGGAAAGAAGTTGAGCACGTTCCTTACGAAATGACCGATGATATTGAGCCTGTTTATACCGAGTTTAAAGGATGGCAAACAGATATGACTGCCATGACTCATGAAAATGAGTTTCCTGAAGAATTCAACGCTTATATCGATTTTATCGAGAAAGAAACAGGAGTTCCTGTAAAAGTGGTTTCGGTAGGTCCTAACCGTGCACAAACAATCGACAGAATGATCGACTAAGATCTAAATATATCACATAAAAAATCCCGCCTTAAAGCGGGATTTTTTCATGCTACTCGTACAACCTGGAATACCCTTGCACCATTTTTTAAAACAATGCGTTTGTAAAACACCCCATCGACCACATAAAATGTTCTACCCTTTTTCGAAACCAGTTTATAACCATTAGGCAAATCATCCACTTGTATGCCTACCGGGGGAGCAACAACTTCATACCTTTTTCCTACAGCAATGTAATAGGTTCCATAATGGTAAAAGTAATTGCGCCCGTTTAAAACGATTCGAACATGCTTGGCCGGTAACACCTTAACCCTAACTCCTACCGGCGCAGCTACTATTTTGTATCCACGGGTTGATTTTCGATAATAAATGCCATTGGCATGATAAAAAACTCCTTTATGATGCTTGATTCGTTTGCCCGAATTTACATACAAAACGGTAGTTCCTTTAGCAGGATATCTCTTGTATCGCTTATGCTTTACTACAACTTTCTTATAAACTTGCTTTGCCTCTGTACGCTCTGGCATTAGTATTCCACCCGAAATCAGGAACAATACAAGCAAAATCTTCACTAGGTATTTCATTTTCTTGCATTTTTAGTTTTGTTCGATTCGACAGGCTCTTATTTTTCCCGGGTGTTTTGAATGCAAACCTACCTGTTATCGACCAAATAGTTACTTCTTTTAATTTCTTGTTCTTTGCTTAGGTTCACACGAAATGTTCCCTTGCTGATATCTTTGTATTCGCTGGTTTTTACAAACTTGAGCTGTGCAGTTCCTTTAAGGAAAATTCTTCCTTCGAAATTTCCTTTCAACACATTGTTTTCAAATCCTGTAAGCTTTAGTATGATCTTGTCTCTTTTCACATCCCCCTGGTACTCGCAACTTCCTGTAGTGGCACATAATTTTCTCTCTCTCTGCACTTCAGCTTCGTTATACCAGCTCACATATCCCGATTCGTTTAAATCACAGCATATCACGTGTGGGAATTTGATGTTCTTTAAATCAACACCATGAATTCCAATACTAATCTCTTCAGCAGTTCCAATACAATCACTTTTCACCAGTAAGCCTGTAAGGTAAATGCTTTGCTTTTCATGATTCCAGATTCCTTCACAATCTTTCATTTCTACACAGCAATCGTCCTTCCCCTGGAATTGCATGCTTATTTGATTCTTATTGTTTTGATGTTTAATTGTTGCAATACTTGTGGTATTTGATACTGTCGCACAAGAAGCAAAAAGAAACAATAGCATGGCGGCATAAATCAGTCGTAATTTCATAAGGCAATTTTTTATTTTACAGATGCATCATTAATAAAAAGGTTGCGAAGAGTTTTAAGGTTCGTTTACTATTAAAACGCGGAAATTGGTTTTTACCCTACCAAAAAATCATGGTAAACACACCATTTCATTACAAAGCATTAACTTACAGGCACAAAAAAAAAGCTGCCAAAAAAAATTGACAGCTTTATATTTTTAAAAGATTTGAAAACCTATTTGACATTCGAAGGCAATTCCAATCCGTATCCTGATATTTTATCTTCTCTTTTCAATAAAAGAGCAAAAACCAACCCAAATACTCCAAGACAGCCAAACATCAACATTGTGTAGGTGTAATCCAAGGTGCTTGCACCTTCAGGATTTGTTCCATCCAATACCATTCCGGCAAGAATTGGGAATGCCCAAAGTCCAAGATTCTGAACCGAGAACATAAATCCGTATGCTGATCCCAATCGGGCTTCATCAACCATTTTTGCAACCGATGGCCACATGGCAGCAGGAACCAATGAGAAGGCTATTCCTAAAATTACCATCAGCACATAAGGTGTTAATCCTGTTAAAGCAAAAATCAGGTGAACTGTTACCAGGATTAAAGAACCATATATCATTAAAGAAGCTGCTTTACCATATTTGTCTACAATAAAGCCAAAGAGAGGTGTAAAAATCATTGTACCCACTGGCAACAGCGAGGATATAAAACCACTCTCCTTGATGGTCATTCCAAATTTATTCAGGAAAAAATCAGCTGAAAAGCTAAGGAATGGGAACACGGCAGAATAAAATGTCAAACACAATAAAGTAACAAAAATAAATGAACGGTTTGTCAATAATCGGGTAAGGTCAGAGAATTGGAACTCCTCGCTTTTCGAAAGCAAACCATCTTGTTGTACTTGTTTATCCAGCTTCAAATCAAACATCATGTAAATCATGAAAACCAATAGAGCCGAGGTTACAAAGAAGGCAGCAAACCAGGTCGCAACTGTCCAGCCTGCATCAGCTTCAATCAAAATTGGAGATAAGTTAAAAGCTAAAAATGAACCTGTTCGGGCCAAACCTAACTTTACACCAAATGCAAGTGCCAATTCTTTCCCTTTAAACCATTTTACAATGATTTTACTAATGACTACAATACTGGTTTCAGCACCCAAACCAAACAGGAATCGGCCCAATAACATCATTTTTAATTCTGGCGAATATCCAGGCATAAAGGATGACATGAAAGCATATCCTAAACCATTGTTGCGATACATATCGCTGGCACCATAAGCGGTAACTAATGCTCCAAGGGCCATAAATGCGATAAACATGAAACCGGTTCTTCTGATGCCAAGTTTATCCAGGATGATTCCTCCCATTACGGCCATGAGGAAGAATACATTAGGGATGGAATATACCGATACGAAAAGACCAAAATCGGTACTGGTAAATCCAAATTCTTTGGTTAATGTTGACTTTAATGGCGATAAGGCATCGTAGAAATAATAGTTTGCCGCCAGCACAAATCCTACTGTAAGGAGCATTGCCCAACGTGTAAGAGCAGAATCCCGCAAAGAGGTTTTTAAAGCTTCTGTATTCATTCGTTTAGTGTTAGTTATAAGAAGTTCCGAAAATACAAAACTTTTCGATACCGCATAAAAAAAGCTGCCCGTTTGGACAGCTTTTGAAAGTATTTTTCAATTCAATTATTTCTGAATATTTGGCAATTCAAGGCCATAACCTTTTTTCTTGTCTTCAGCTTTTAGTAATAAAGCAATACCAATTGCTAATAAACCAGTAGCCGCAAAAATTGCCATTGGCAAAGTATAATCGTAACTGATCTTACTAACTCCATCAACTACTTCTTGTGAAGTAATACAATATTTTTCAAGAACAAGACCAATTAATAATGGCATTCCCATTAATCCCCAATTTTGTACCCAGAAAATAAGTGCATAGGCTGTCCCTAATTGTTTTTCAGGAATAATTTTTGGTACTGAAGGCCACATTGCAGAAGGAACCAATGAGAAAGTTACTCCCAACAAAATAATTAAAGCAACTGCAATGATATAATGATTTAAAACTGGAATCGTAAATAGTGCATGAACACACAATAACATAATAGAACCAATCAACATGATGGTTGCTCCTTTACCCTTACGATCGTATATACTACCAAATAATGGTGTTAACAAAATTGTCCCGAAAGGTAATAATGATGGAATCGCACCAGCAAAATCCTCACCAACAGCATACTTGTTGATCATTAAGTCGGTTGCGTAGTACAGGAATGGGAAAATACCCGAATAAAAAAGAACACATAATAATGCCAACAACCAAAAACCTTTATTGGAAATAATAACGAATATATCACTTACTTTAAAAGCATCTTCTTCATTAATCTCATCAGAGATACCTTCAGAAGCTTCTAATTTTTTATCCATAAAAGTATACCAGATAAAGGCAATTAAACCAGCAACCAAAAGAGCTAAACCTAACATTACGGGCGCCGAGATATTTGGAATACCACCTGTTCCTAATGCTTTTGCCATAGGAAGCGGAAGAGCAAGTGCCAAAGCTGTACCCATACGGGCTGTTGCCATTTCGAGTCCCATGGCCAGGGCCAACTCCTTTCCTTTAAACCATTTTACAATGATTTTGGAGACCGTTATACCGGCAATTTCCACACCTACCCCAAAAATACCAAAACCAAGGGCTCCAATAGCAATTTGCTTCTTAACACCGAAAATCATTCCTTCCATTGGGAATACACCTTCGATAGCAATATACTGAAGACCAGTACCAATAATCATTGTAATGGCTGCTCCAAGACCTGTAAATCGCACACCAATTTTATCCAGGATAATACCACCAAAAATCAGCATTAGGAAAAATACATTGAACCAGCCGTATGCGGAGTTCCAAAAGCCAAAATCGCCACTATCCCAACCCATATATTGCTCAAGCATTGGTTTTAATGGAGAGATAACATAGTTAATATAGTAACCAGTCAACATTGTAAAAGAGACAATCGCCAGGGCCGACCAACGTGCAGTCTTCGATTCTCTTAATGATTGTGTAATTGCGCTCATAATAACGTAATTATTTTAAGTTAAAATTATAGAGTTTAAGCACTTCATTCTAAAGCCCACTAAATTAAGATTAATGGCTTAAAAAACAAATGACTGATTTCATGTTAAATGAGTGGGCATAAAAAAAGCCGCCAATTTGGCGGCTTTCATAATATATAGGCTTGCTATTATTTTTGAATGTTTGGTAGATCCAATCCGTAACCATTTTTCTTGTCTACTGCTTTTAGCATAAATGCAAAAAACAATGCAAGAACACCACAACCTACCATCAACATCATAGAGTTTGAATAGTCTAAGTTTCCGGTGTTACCCTGGTTTGAAGAATCCAATACAGCACCCAATATCATTGGGAACAACATCAAACCAACGTTCTGAATCATAAAGATCATTGCATAAGCAGATCCCAAACGAGATTCAGGAACAATTTTTGGAATAGATGGCCACATTGCAGCAGGTACAAATGAGAATGCAAATCCCAATACAATCATCGCAATAAATGCGAATGCTTTTTGATCAGGACCAAATGCAAAAATACTGTGAACAATGATTAAAAGGATAGCTCCTAACACCATAACACTTGCACCTTTCCCTTTATTATCAAGAAATGCACCAAATAAAGGAGTCAAAACGATAGTTCCCAATGGCAATAAACCTACCATAGAACCTGCAAAGTTGTCGTTGAACATGTATTTCTGAACCATCAAGTCCGGAGCAAACTTCGAGAATGGGAACACTGCTGAGTAGAACAATACACAAAGAAGTGCAATAAAAATGAAACCCGGATTCTTGAACAACAAGAAAATATCAGAAACTTTAAATTCATCTTCTTCAGCAGCTGCTGCTGTATCATCAGCTACTTCCGCATCCATTTTCTTATCCATCATGTTATGGATAAAGAATGCTAAGAATCCAATCACAAGGAATAAAACTCCGAAAGCCAATGGACGAGAAACAATTTGCTCCTCACCTGCCATCAAACGAGATCCCGAGAATGCCAACAACATACCACCACGTGCTGTAGCCATTTCCAATCCCATTGCCAGGGCAAGCTCTTTTCCTTTAAACCACTTTACAAGAATACGCGAAACCGTAATCCCTGCAATTTCAACACCCACACCAAATAAAGTGTAACCAAGAATGGCAAGCTTAAGTGAAGGTTTGTATTGAGTTAGGAATGAGTTCAAAAAGTCGTAACCCAAACCGCCATTATTGAAAGTATCGGTCATTGCATAGTAGTTGAAAAACGCACCAGCAATCATTACCCCAATAAAGGAAGTACCTGTGAAACGAATTCCCAGTTTATCCAAAATAATACCACCGAAAATCAACATCAGACAGAATACATTCAGGAAAGAGTATGAACCAGCAAACATTCCATATTCTGCGTTCGACCATCCAAAGTTATCGCGCAATGCACCCTGTAAAGGCGACATGATATCAGTAAAGAAGTATCCTGTAAACATCAAGAAGGATACAGTAGCTAAAACAAACCATCTTGCAGACTTAGAGTCTCTAATGGATTGCTTCAAATTTGCAGACATTACCATTTGTAATAAATTTTTGTTGTTTAAGAAATTTTTAAAAGGCCGCTAATTTAGGATTAATGCAGTTAGTAACAAATGGCGATAAACATATTTAACTTATCTATATTGATTCCATATTTCGGGCTTGTATGCCAGATAATCCCTATATTTGAGGTGATTATTATTTTAAATACATCCGATGAATACATTAACGGAAAATGCAGGCTTGTACACAGACTTTTATGAGCTGACCATGGCACAAGGTTACTACCTGAGTGGCAAGGAGAAAGAACAAACAGTTTTCGATTATTATTACCGAACGAACCCTTATAAAGGAGGGTATTTGGTATTTGCAGGTTTGTACGATCTTTTAAAAATCTTGCAAAATTTTAGGTACGACAGCAAAAACATCGAGTTTTTAAGAAAAGCTGGCTTGCGTGAAGAATTTCTGAATTATTTAAAGGATTTTAAATTTAGAGCAACAATTTACAGTGTTCGCGAGGGTGAAATTGTTTTTCCGAATGAACCCATTGTTCGTGTAGAAGGTAACATTATCGAAGCTCAGTTAATCGAAACATTGCTTTTAAACTACCTGAACTTTCAATCGCTAATTGCTACCAAAGCTTGCCGAATCAGAAATGTAATTGGAAACAAGGCTTTCGCTGATTTTGGTCTAAGAAGAGCACAGGGTTTAGGTGGTGTTCACGCTTCACGTGCAGCAGTTATCGGCGGTGCCGATTCTACTTCGAACGTGTACAGCGGATTTAATTATGATATTCCGGTAAGCGGTACTCAAGCACATGCCTGGGTTCAAAGCTTTGAGGATGAATTGGAAGCTTTTAGAAAGTATGCCGAAATTAATCCAGGCAGTACGGTTCTTTTGGTAGATACCTACAATACACTTAAATCGGGGGTGCCAAATGCCATTACCGTGGCAAAAGAATTGGAAGCCCAGGGCAACAAATTGCTTGGCATACGTTTGGATAGTGGCGACTTGGCTTACCTCAGTAAAAAAGCCAGGAAAATGCTCGATGATGCTGGCCTGGACTATGTCGAAATCTTTGCCTCAAATCAGCTTAACGAGTATGTAATAAAAAGTTTGAACGAACAGGGAGCAAGAATTGATGGATATGGCATTGGAACCGAATTGGTAACCGGCAAAGACACCGGAGCTTTGGATGGTGTTTACAAATTGGTAGAAAACAATGGGAATCCTCGATTGAAAATATCCGAGAACATCGAAAAAATTACCATTCCGGGTCGCAAGAAACTGATCAGGTATTTCGATCAGGATGGAATGTTTTTCCGCGATGGGATTTTAACCGCAGACGAAGAGCGTACCGATAAAATTTATCACCCTTTTCACAAAGACAAAAACACCTTAATTTCGCATTGTAAAGCCGAGGAATTAACCGAAAAAGTAATGGAAAATGGTGAAATTTTCATTGATGAGAAAACACCAAAAGAAATCAATCAATACCTAAAAGAAAGATTTAAACAGCTACCCGACGAACACAAACGTTTCATTAGTCCGCACATATACAAAGTGGGAATTTCTGAGAAGTTGCTCGATTTAAGAGACAGCATGTTGAAAGATATCAGGGAGAAAATAAAATAGATGCGAAGTAATTAGCGCCTAAAACAAATTAGCAATGAACACACTCGACAGTCAAATCATCCGTCCGACTTTACTTCTTAACAAACAAAAATGCATTAACAATATTGAGGCAATGATTGCCAGGGCACAAAGAGCAAATGCCCGATTGCGTCCGCATTTCAAAACCCACCAATCTGCCGAAGTGGGAAATTGGTTTAAAGAAAAGGGCATCGATTGCATAGCGGTTTCATCTGTCGAAATGGCTAAATATTTCGCAGATCATGGCTGGAAAGACATCACAGTTGCCATTCCGGTAAATGTTCGTGAAATCGATTTGATTAACGAGTTGGCTTCAAAGATCCAATTAAATCTGGTCATTGAATCGAGAGAAAGCATTCTTTTCCTGGAGTCTGAATTGCAACACAAGCTGGGCATTTTTATTAAAGTAGATACAGGTTATCATCGCTGCGGAATTCCTTCGGAGGCCATTGGTTCCATTCAAATCTTAACGGATTTAATGAAGGAATCTGAAAAACTGGAGTGCCAAGGCTTTCTTGCACATACAGGTCATAACTACAAAGCCAGCGACCAGCAAGAGATTCACAAAAATCATAGCAAAACCTTGCTCGATTTGAATGAACTAAAGGATGTATTCCGCAAAGAAATTCCAAACATCGAACTTTCTCTTGGCGATACGCCTGCCTGCAGCATTAGCGAAGAATTTTATGGTATCGATGAGCTTCGTCCTGGAAATTTTGTATTCTACGATATCATGCAATACGTATTGGGATCCTGCGAAGAAAACGAAATTGCCGTCGCCATGGCATGCCCGGTAATTGCTCGAAACATCGATCGCAATGAGTTGGTAATTCATGGTGGTGGTGTTCATTTCTCGAAAGAATTTATCGAAGCCGACAGCGAAGGAACGAAGCTTTTTGGTAGTTTGGTTCGCATCACCGAAAATGGCTGGAGCGAAATACTAGGAGGCGGTTTTTTGGCAGAACTTTCACAGGAACATGGTATTATCCGCTGTAGCGATGAATTATTCGATGAATTTACCATTGGCGATTTAATTGGCATTTTGCCTGTACATTCGTGCATGACAGCCAACCTCATGCGAAACTATCTTTCTACCGATGGAAACTGGATCTCTACGATGAACAGCTAGCTGTGAAAAGTTCTTAGTAAAGAGTGATTGATTAACAATTTGGTTGAATTCACTATTGCTTTACGAACATTTTTCAATTCGATTTGTTTCTTGGGAAAGAGATTTAGACAGATATGAATTATCAGGCATATATAGAAAAATTTAGACCTTCGAGGATTAAAAAAGCAATTGTTGCTGAGATTACAGCCGCGAACAATACCAATTCGGTAATTGCTCTTTCGCTGGCTTTGGGTGCATTTATTGCTTTTTCTCCAACTTGGGGGTTTCAAACTGCATTGGCTATTTCATTAGCTGTTTTACTACGACTTAACAAGGTCCTGGTATTGGTAACAGTGAACATTAGTAGTATTCCACCGCTAATTCCTTTAATTCTTATTGCTGGTTATCAAACCGGGGCTTTTGTATTAACGGGTCAATTTCAGACCGAAGTTCCCGATTTAATGAACCTAAAAACTTTGGGAGAAAACTATTTGCAATTTGCTTTGGGTTCCTTGATTGTTGCCAGTGGAGTTGGGAGTTTGTTTTATTTGGTGATATTGCTACTGCTGAAAAGATTTAGATGATACCTAAACTTTTAAAGCTTACTTCTTGACTAGTAACAAAAGAACAACCCGTTCGGCTTGAGAACAAATCTAAATTCTCCATAATCACATTAACATTTGCTATCCTCTAGCCGGATAGGCTTTTACTTTTTTCTTGGATAAAAAAGTAAACAAAAAATCATCGCCAAAGTCCTCATCCACCCACTACAGCTCGAATTCTAAACAAAAAGAACTCGCTCCGCTCAAGCAGCTTTTTGTTATTAACGAATTCTTCACTAAGTGGGTCCCGGCTTCCGGACTTAATGTCGAATGTACTGCAAAATTTTATCCTTTGTCGAAAACTTTGTTTTATATCAGTGGTATTCCAAAAAATTATGGCTGCCATTGGGCATCATGTTAAATCAATTTTATAGGGAAGTAAAACCCATAAAAAAAGGACGTACAATGTACGCCCTTTCCTATATCTGATTGCATAATTATTATGCTTCAACAGCTTCTTTTACCGGAACATGCTTCAATGTTTCAATTAAGAAATCATAGAATTTAGCAACCGTATCAACCTTAACTTTCTCGTCTGGAGAGTGAGGGAAACGGATGGTTGGTCCGAATGAAATCATATCCCATTTTGGATAAACAGCTCCTAACAAACCACACTCTAAACCAGCGTGAATTGCCTTAATTTCAGGAATCTTACCATACTTATCGTTATAAACTTTCTGCATGGTTTTCAAAATTGGAGAATCCATATTTGGTTTCCATCCTGGATATTCACCTTCCAATTTTACTTTTCCACCTGCCAATTCAAATGTAGAAGATACCATTTGAGCTAAATCTTCTTTTGCTGAATTCACCGATGAACGAATCAAAGCCTGAATAGTGATTACACCATTTTCGCTGTAAACACGTGCAAGGTTCAATGAAGTTTCAACCAATCCTGGCATATCGTCGCTCATGCGAATTACACCGTTTGGACAAGCGTAAATAGCATTGATTAAATTCTTCTGAGATTTCTTTTTGAATACTTTCTTAGGTACATCAGTTGCTTCTGCGAAGAAAGCTAAATCTGGCTCAACAGCCGATAATTCTGCTTTGAAAGTTGCTTCGAATTCAGCAATAGCAGCTAAGAATTTTTCATTGTATTTTTCTGGTACAGCTACTACAGCGAAAGACTCACGTGGAATAGCATTACGAAGAGAACCACCATCAATTGAAGCCAACTTCAACTTGAAGTTTTTGGTTGCATACTTCATAAAACGGAACAATAACTTGTTAGAGTTACCACGACCTAGAATGATTTCCATTCCTGAGTGACCACCCTTCAAACCTTTCATGTAAAGTTTGTAAGCAAGATGTCCTTTTTCCAACTTCTCTTCTTTGTACTTCATGGTAACATTTGCATCGATACCACCAGCACAACCAACATACAACTCACCTTCATCTTCCGAATCCATGTTCAAAAGGATATCACCATCCAAAACATCGTTCTGAAGACCGAAAGCACCAGTCATACCTGTTTCTTCGTCAGCAGTAAACAAAGCCTCAACCGGACCATGCTCAATATCTGTAGCCTGTAGAACAGCCATTGCCGCAGCAACACCCATACCGTTATCAGCACCTAAAGTGGTACCATCAGCAGTTACCCACTCACCATCAATAATGGCAGTAATCGGATCTTTTTCAAAATCGTGTTCCGTGTCAGCATTTTTCTGTGGAACCATATCCAGGTGACCTTGCAATACAACACCTTGACGATCTTCGTAACCTGGAGTTGCAGGCTTTTTAATGATAATGTTACCAACTGCGTCTTTGATGGTTTCAAGACCCAGGTCCTGACCAAACTTCATCATATAATCCTGAATTGCATCTTCATGCTTCGATGGACGTGGAATCTGAGTTAATGCATAAAAGTTTTCCCAGATTGCTTTAGGCTCGAGGCTTAAAATTTCTTTGCTCATTATATATTTCCTCCGTTTAATTTTAGCGTTAAATTATTTAAGAGCACTAAAGGTAATATTTTTTGAGAAAGGCAAAAAGACTTCTTGCAAAACTAAAGTGGAATTAAGGATTTTTAAGAAACGGATCATGTTCGAATTTTGATTTTTGTCCTGCAGAGCAAGATATATGTTCAATTAATATGAAAAAGTAAAGAGGTCAGCCTATTTTGTTGCAATAAGTCCGGTCACAAATTAATGGTCAAAATGTGCAACAAGTTAATATTTGCTTTATCCCAGGCTGGCAGTCGTTCCACTCCTTTAGCCTGGGCTAGAATAACATTTGCCCTTCAGGCAAAAGCTGATAACTTGATCAATTCACACTAGGCCAATTAATAAAAAAATCGATAATGGCATCAAAAAACCCAGGGTGATAGTGACAACTATCTGTTACCCTGGTTAAAAATTATTTCAAACAACTACACGAGATAAAAAACATGCAGTTTACTATTTACTGATCTGTGAAAACTACTTTGTCACATCTTTAATCGATCCAAGTTCAGGATAGAACTCAATGCTGTAATTCTCATTCAAAAGTACTTCGGCAGGCATTTTTGCAATTTTCCCAAACTGTGCAATTGTCATGCGCTTCTTTAGCAAAACACTTTTTCCATTCGAAATGGATACATCAGCCATTCCAGGTATTCTGTACGATATTAAAGTTTGAGGATTTACTCCAGCACTTGGCAGAATCGCCAACTCGTTGGTTACATTTAAGTTTTTAAAATCGACACGTACCGGACGACCACCCAAATCATTCACGCCAACTGGCCCCATTTGAGGCGACATTCTGAAAATTACTCCTCCATTTTCGCCTTGTTTTGGTGTATATGAGAATTGGTAAGATTTCTGAACGCTTACTTTTTTGCCAACAAACATCGAAATGTAATCTTCCTCTAGTTTTGCCAGTTCTTTCACCAACACTTCGTAAGCTTTTCCATCAGGTGGAAGCACTTCAAAATTCGAGGTCAATATTTTAAACCTTCTTTTTCTCAATTTGAAAATCTGGTGAGCAGCCTCTTCCGCTTTCTCTTCTATGCTTTTGGTCAGTGCCTGCTTCTCCAATACTGGAACTTTAATAAATGCCGTATCGGTTTCAACCACTTTATAGGTCGTATCTTCTCTGTACTTAATAATTGGATCGATCGAAAATTTACCATACTCCATTTTAATTTCTTCCGATGACAGTTCAATCACCTCTTTTTCAACATTCATAAATGCTGATTTCTTCATGTTGAAACCGCGAATTAATCCTTCAGGAGTCAGAGCAATTAAACTAGGCTCATAATCCACCGAAGTGGTAATTTTATGATACTGTTCCGGGTCAACCTCACCCACTCCATTCAGTTCAATCGACTTTATTTTCCAGGCTACACCATCGTTGTTCACCACATCCGAAATGCCAAGGTACTTTTGTGCATAATCGGCGAACGGACCACGTTTCATAATGGTTTTCTCGGCCACAACATCCACCTTTAGAACGGTTTGCGGCAAAGCATAAATTACCGTATTTGGTGTTTCTAAAGTTCTGCGTTTTTGTGCACTTAGATTTCCAATTGTTCCTCCAACAACTAAAATTGCTACCAGTAATTTAAAAATGTTTCTGTTCATTTTATTTCTGTTTTTGGTAGAGAGCAAACTGCTTGCCTCTACAATTCCCTATTTTTTCAATCTCAACCATGCTTTGGGCAGGTAGTTTATCAAATCGCCGGCAGTTAAAGCTTCCATGCCTATTTTTTCTGCTGCCAGATCTCCTGCCAAACCATGCAAGTATACGCCAATAATTGTGGCAACTTTCGATGAATATCCTTGCGAAAGCAAAGATAATATTATTCCTGTAAGCACATCTCCACTTCCGGCAGTTGCCATGCCTGGATTTCCGGTCGGATTAAAATATACACTGCCTTCGGGACATGCAATGGCCGTATAAGCACCTTTCAGCACAAGGGTTACACTGTGTTCTTTGGCAAATTCGCGTTGCATTTTATTTCGGGTAAAACTATCTTCAGCTTTTCCTACCAATCGTTCAAATTCTTTTGGGTGTGGTGTAAAAACCGATCCCATTGGCAAATCATCTTTCAATTCGGGATGTTCCCCTATAATATTAATGGCATCGGCATCGATCACCATGGGTACTTTACTTTCCTTCAGCAGTTCGATCATGGCGCGATAGGAATTCTGTTTTTTATCGATTCCCGGGCCAATGGCTACAGCATTAAACTGGTTTAAATCGGGAAACTCGGTAAAAATAATGTCCGATCGGTCGATACTTACCATTGCTTCAGGCACTGCGGTCTGCATAATTTCATATCCCAAACGGGGAATATGAGAAGTTAGCAAACCCATACCTGCTCTTAAACCTGCACGCGAGGCCAAAATGGCAGCGCCCATTTTTCCATAGCTTCCGCTGATTAACAAACCGTGTCCATAAGTTCCTTTGTGGTCGAATTTTTTACGAGGCATAAGAAGCGATTTCACAAACTCACGACTCAACATTTTGTAAGGCGTTTGCTCCTTTTCAATAATATCAGGATGCAAGCCAATTGGTAAAACCTCCCATTCTCCAACAAACTGAGCATTTTCAGGAAATAAAAAAGCCAGTTTCGGAAACTGAAAACTTAAAGTCAAGTCGGCCTTAATGATTCCATTGTAGTCGTTTTTCGAATTGTCCTCCCCCATTAAGCCAGAAGGAATATCAACAGCAATCACTTTTGCTTCGCTGGCATTTATGGCTTTGATTACTTCCAGCGGCAAGCCTTCAATAGGTCTCGACAAACCTGAACCAAAAATGGCATCAATTACAATGTCATCGGGGAAAAGCCAGGGCATTGCATCTACCGAAGCCATCTCGTATATATCCACTGTTTTGAATATTTTTAATCGTTGCAGATTTTCTTCTGCATCCTTCGAAAGGCAATCGCTAATTTTAATGATAAACACCTCGACCGCATAATTCTTTTCTGCCAGCATGCGGGCAAGCGCCAGGCCATCGCCACCATTGTTTCCCGGGCCAACAAAGATTTTACAGTTTCTTGGTGCAGGAAATTTCTTTACGATTCTTTTGAACAACTTTCTCGAAGCTCGCTCCATTAAATCGATCGATTCTATGGGTTCATGCTCGATGGTATAAGAATCTATTTCGGCAATTTTTGAGGCAGGAAATATTTTCATGGGTCAATCAGTTTGTATTTAGACGTTATAAAGTTCATGATATTGTACCGATATATAATTAGACGTACACTCTTATTCGGATTCCTTTTTAATAACATCTTTTTAACAAGACAGGCCAGTTAGAAAAAAGCGATAAAAGTGCCAAACATACAGCAAAATGGGCTTTCCTATCAAAGATACTAAACTTTTGAAATCTGGGCCTTGTTACGAAAACGATTTAAATTATATCGAAACGCTTACAAATCATTATGGACTTCTGATTTTTTCTATATATTTGTCACTTTCATAACTGAAACGAAACTATTATAAATTAAAACTAACATTTATGTTTAAAGGACATCCTAAAGGACTTATACCTGCGGCTCTTGCTAATATGGGAGAGCGTTTTGGTTTTTACACAATGATGGCCATCTTGGTTTTATTTATTCAAGCTAAATTTGGATTGAATGAAGAAAACTCAGGTATCATTTACGCTACTTTTTATTCTTCAATTTACTTCCTTGCTATCCTTGGTGGTATTATTGCAGATAAAACCAAAAATTACAAAAGAACCATTTTAATTGGTCTTTTATTGATGGCGGTTGGTTATTTACTAATGGCTATCCCAACTAAAACTCCGGTTGCCAATGTAGCATTTGGACTTACTATGACTTGTATTGCATTGTTTGTTATTGCATTTGGTAATGGTTTATTCAAAGGTAACCTTCAGGCGTTGGTTGGTCAAATGTATGATAACCCTGAGCATGGTAAAATGCGTGATTCTGGATTCTCAATCTTCTACGCATTTATCAACATTGGTGCAATTTTCGCTCCTATGATTGCTCCTGCTGTAAGAAGCTGGTGGTTAGGTAAATTTGGATATACTTATAACGCAACTCTTCCTGAATTGTGTCACCAACACTTAAATGGTACCATTTCTGAAAATGCTTCTCAAAGATTCCAGGAATTGGCTGCATCAGTAAGCTCAAATCCTGTATCAGATTTAACAGCTTTCAGTAACGATTATCTAAATGTATTTAATGAAGGTTTCCACTATGCGTTTGGTGTTGCTATTTTTGCAATGTTAATTTCTCTTGGAATTTACCTTAAAAACAAAAACAACTTCCCAGATCCTGCTCTTGCTAAAGCTGGAAGTGATGAAAAAACTACAATTCCAGAAATGGATGCTAAAGAAGTTAAGCAAAGAATTTATGCTTTATTAGCTGTATTTGGCGTTGTAATTTTCTTCTGGTTCTCATTCCACCAAAATGGTTTATCTCTTACATTCTTTGCGAGAGACTATACTGTTTTGAAATTGGGAAGTTTGGAATTATCAGCTGAAATCTTCCAATCTATGAATCCATTCTTTGTTGTATTCTTGACTCCAATTGTAGTTGCTATTTTTGGATGGTTAAGAGCTAGAGGTATTGAACCTTCAACACCAAAGAAAATTGCTATTGGTATGTTCATTGCAGCTATGGCTTTCGTAATCATGGCTGTTGGTTCTCTTGATTTACCTCTATTGAAAGAAGTTAAAGAAATGGGAGGTTTACCAGAAGCTGATAAGGTTACTCCTTGGTTATTGGTAATCACTTATCTAGTATTAACTATCGCTGAGTTATTTATCAGTCCTCTTGGAATTTCTTTTGTATCGAAAGTAGCTCCTCCAAAATATCAAGGTTTAATGCAAGGACTTTGGTTAGGTGCAACTGGTGCTGGTAACCAATTGTTAGTATTTGGTGGTCTTCTTTACGCTGGTGTTCCATTGTGGATTACTTGGTCTGTTTTCGTTGTAGTATGTGTTATCTCAATGTTAACTATGCTATTTATGATCAAATGGTTAGAAAGAGTATCTGCTTAATTGATCAGATCAAAATATACTCTAAACCGCCTCAAATTGAGGCGGTTTTTTTATGCCATAAACTTATTTCCCTATTGAGCAATTCATTATTTAAGACTTAGAAGTGATTTATTTTTTTAATGACATTAGGATTTTGTTTATTATCCTATTTTACATAGTATTAATTTCAAATTAATGCCTCACAAACATAGAAATTAAGCTTAATTTAGAATATATCAAAAAAAGGATGTCCTTCATAAAGGACACCCTTATCTCTCTCCTGAATATTTTAGAATTTTTAGGAGAGATATTACTTTTTCAATGACAATAAGTTATTAAAATTTTCTAATGACAACTTTTGTCTAATAATTGGAGTTAACTTTTACCCATAGTATAACATAATGTACCTACAGCATATCCACACCAATAGGAAAAACTATGATCAAAACTAGTTGGTTTAGTACCAACTCCTACACCATCAGCATTACCTTGACCAAAGTCATCCCAAGACCATCCACCATCAATACACCTTACATCTTGTTCACTCATTTCCTGAACACCATAATTTTCTAAATCCATAATAAAAAATTTTAGTTAATAATACTTATCATTTAGATATTCTAAAATTATCTCAGGATGCTACCATAAAAAAATAGTTCATAATATTTTTACAGAAACCACCTTCTATCTTTTTTAATTCCTTTGTAGATATCACTTTGACAGAGTACATTACTTCCAATTCAAGTTCCTCGCTATAATAGTAGGATGTGCACACTGTACTATAAGCGATTGGCAATCCCATTTCTTTGATTTCACTTAAACACTTGTATAGGTGACTTTCAGAAATTCCTAGTTTCTTGGCAAACTCTTTTGGAGATCCGGTTTTCTGCTCTCTCACTAAATCATTAATTTGTTTTAAACGATCCAAACTTTTCACTTTATACATATAATTACCTATTTTATTTATTCATAATAGGATAAATATAAAAACTATAGCTTACGATATGTAAAATTATGACTACTATTAATTAATAGTAATGTATACATCAATAAAATCAAACAGATTTTTCTCGTGCTATTTCAGACCTATAGGTATTTTATATTATATTTGTTTTATCTGAAATAAATCTAAATAGCACTACTTCATGTTTGAGAAACTTAAAAAGCGCTGGGAAATCGATTCCAACCTGCAACTTGTAATCATTCTTATTGTATTCTCGATTACCGGAAGCTTATCGGTATTGGTTCGAAATCCAATTTTCGAATACTTTTCCATCGATTCTGATACCAACCTATTCTTACGAATTATTCTAAGTATCCTGATTATTACGCCAACCTACCAGGTATTGCTCCTGCTTGTAGGAAGCCTTTTCGGACAGTTCCGTTTCTTTTGGAATTTCGAGAAGAAAATGCTGAGCCGGTTTCAGCGCAAAAACAATAAAACAGCAACAAAATCATACTAAAAACAGACAAAACACTACAGATGCAAAAGGACGAAATCGCTGAAAAATTTAAGCACTTACAAAATCAGATTACAAAAGCATTGGAAAACTGCGATGGCGGAGCAAAATTCCAGGAAGATGTTTGGGAACGGGAAGCTGGCGGTGGCGGAAGAAGTCGCGTAATTAAAAATGGAAATATTATTGAAAAAGGTGGCGTACAGTTTTCTGCTGTGCATGGTGCAATGCCCGCTAAAATTAAAAGCAAATTGAACTTATCTGCCGATGATTTTTTTGCCACTGGTGTTTCTTTAATTATGCATCCCGAAAATCCTCATGTACCCATAATTCATATGAATGTTCGCTATTTTGAATTGAGCGATGGTACCTATTGGTTCGGTGGAGGTATCGACCTTACGCCAATTTATGTGGATAAAAATCAGGCGAAAGCCTTTCACCAGGAACTGAAAAAAGTATGCGACAAACACCATCCTGATTTTTACAGTAAATTCAAGCCCTGGGCCGATGATTATTTCTTTTTGCCATTTAGAAACGAAACGCGAGGAGTTGGAGGCATTTTCTTCGATCATTTGAACGATTCGTCGGGAATGACAAAAGAAGAGCTGTTTGACTTCGTAATGGAGGTTGGTGAGCTCTTTGCGCCTACCTATTGCGAAATCATGAGAACGAATGCTTCCAAATTGTACAGTGAGCAGGAAAAAGACTGGCAATTGCACCGCAGAGGCAGGTATGTTGAATTCAACCTGGTATTGGACAAGGGAACCAAATTTGGCCTGGATACCAATGGCAGAACCGAATCGATACTGGTAAGCATGCCACCAGAAGTAAAATGGACCTACCAATACGAAATAAAAGAAGGTTCGAAAGAGGCCGAAACCTTGCAACTTTTGAAAAAAGATATCAATTGGCTCGAACCAATTTCGGTTTAAATTGTTAGATAAATAGTCGAAAAAAAATATTAATTTCAGAAAGGAAATGTGAATGCATTTCCTTTACTGTTTTGCCTATTACTAACACACTATGCCAAAGAAAACTACCGTTCTGCTTCTGAATTTGGGAACTCCCAAAAGTCCAAATGTATCTGATGTACGCACCTATTTATTCGAGTTTTTGAACGACCGCAGGGTAATTGATATTCCCTGGTTGTTGAGAAAAATTCTGGTGAACCTGATCATTGTTCCATTCAGGGCAAAAGGATCTTCGAAAATTTACAAGCAGTTGTGGACCAAGGATGGATCTCCATTGATGATTTATGCCGAAAAGGTAAAAGAGCTTCTTCAAAAAGAACTGGACGAGAAATTTACGGTAGAATTGGCCATGCGATACCAGCAACCATCGATGAAAAGTGTGTTGGAGAAAATTCGCCAGGATATGCCTGACCAATTGATTATCCTGCCCATGTATCCGCAGTATGCTTCGTCGACAACAGGTTCTACTTTCGAAAAAGCCATGGAAATTATCAGGAGCTGGGAGGTGATTCCTGAACTGAAGTTGGTGAATCAATTTTTCGATCATGAAGGATATTTGGATACCATTGTTGAAAATGCAAAGCAGCATGACTTGAATGATTTTGATCATTTTATCTTCTCCTATCATGGTTTACCATTAAGGCAAGTAAATAAGGTACATCCACAGAAAAACTGTAAAGATTGCGATTGCGATAAGCAGTTCAGGCCCGATACAGATTACTACTGCTACCGCGCCACCTGCTATGAAACCAGTAAGTTGCTGGCAGAAAAATTAAATATCCCAAAAGAAAAATATACAGTAGCCTTTCAGTCGAGACTGGATAAAAACTGGCTGGAACCTTTTTCGGATAAAGTCGTGATTGAGCAAGCCCAAAAAGGAGCGAAAAAACTCATGGTATTTAGTCCGGCATTTGTAGCCGACTGTTTGGAAACCACCATTGAAATTGGCCTGGAATATGGCGAATTGTTTGAAGAAAACGGTGGACAAGAGCTGGTTTTAGTGGAGAGTTTGAACGATCATCCCAAATGGATTGCTACATTGAAAGACCTTGTAACTCGCTAGTCAATAATTAAAATTTGTTGGACAAAAGATGAATACAAACAGAAAACTTTTCTTTTGTTATTTGATAAACCTTTCGTCCGATTTGATATCACGATTCTTCTCCTTCCATTTTTCGTCTAACCAACCCGAAACGGCATCTGGTCGGTTGTCGAATTTCGAGAAGAAAGGTTTGATATCCAGCAATGGTGTACCATCTAGAATATCAACATCTTCTACATGCAGAATATTCCCTTCTATGGAATGGAGTTTTACCGTAGAAATTCCGATTGCATTGGGTCTTCGGGGTGCGCGGGTTGCAAATACACCATGGGTCTGATCATCCATAAATGGCAAGACATCTAAATCGAAACCATCCGATTTGTGCAGGTGAAATATCAGAATAACATGCGAGAATGATTCCAGGTCTCGTAGGCCTGCCGCAAATTCGGGCTTCAGTTCAACCTTTGCCTTTACTCCTTTTGCACTTAAAGGCTGAATGGGCATTTTATCTTGTGTTTTGTGAGGAGTATGTATGGTTCCGATAGATTGAAAGCAAATTTCCGTCATGGCAATTTCAATTGATGATGAAGTAAATGTAACAATTCTTTGCTTATCCAGACCTTTCGACCTTTCGACCTTTCGACTTTTAAACTTTCAGACTTTCAGACTTTCAGACTTTAAAATAAAAGAGGTTGAATCGAAAAACGAATCAACCTCTTTAGTGCGCCAAGAACTCAATGATAGAGTATTATCCAATTTGATTGGATGTTGTTTAAGAAACAAAAAGTTTTAACCTGAATTCGGTTAAAAATTTCAGATTTTAAGCTTCAACAAATTTTTGAGGCTTAATCATTCTTTCCGGAGAAAGAATTTCGTCCAGCTTCTCTTTGCTCAATAATCCCTCTTCAAGGATCAAATCGTAAACGCTTCGGTTTTCGGCCAAAGCTCTTTTAGCGATACGAGAAGAAGCTTCATATCCTAGTGTTGGATTTACAGCAGTAACAATACCGATACTGTTTAGAACCATTTCTTTACAGTGCTCAACATTTGCTGTAATTCCTTCAATACATCTTTCTTTAAGGGTAGCCATTCCGTTCACCAACATTTCCATCGATTCGAAAATAGCACGAACCAAAACCGGCTCCATTACATTCAACTCCAACTGACCCGCTTCAGCAGCGAAAGTTACAGTCAGGTCGTTTCCAATTACCTTGTATGCAATTTGGTTCACCACCTCAGGAATAACCGGGTTTACCTTACCTGGCATAATTGAAGAACCTGGTTGCATTTTTGGCAGGTTGATTTCGTTTAATCCACAACGTGGTCCCGAAGACAATAATCTTAAGTCGTTACAGATTTTAGAAAGTTTAACTGCCAAACGCTTTACAGCCGATGAGTACATTACATATGAACCGGTATCAGGAGTAGCCTCAATAAGGTTACCAGCCAATACAATTGGAAGATTTGTAATTTCGTTTAAGCGAGCAACACATTTGTCAGAATAACCTGGCTCTGAATTGATACCTGTTCCAATTGCAGTTGCACCCATATTCACTTCAAGGAATAATTTTGAGTTTTGGTTCAATCTCTCAATTTCCTCTTCAAGAGTTACAGCCCAGGCTTCGAATTCCTGTCCCAAGGTCATTGGTACAGCATCTTGTAGCTGGGTTCTACCCATTTTCAACACATCCTTAAACTCTTCGCCTTTGGCTCTAAATGCAGTAATCATTGATTTTAAGCCTTCTACCAAAGTTTCATTCATAAAAATCAATGCAATTTTAATTGCTGTTGGATATGCATCGTTGGTAGACTGAGAAAGGTTAATGTGATTGTTTGGATGACAGTGCTCGTACTCTCCTTTTTGATAGCCAAGAATTTCCAAAGCTCTGTTTGCAATTACCTCATTGGCATTCATATTGGTTGATGTTCCAGCACCACCCTGGATCATATCAACTGGAAAATGCTCGTGGTAATTTCCTTCGATAATTTCTTCACAAGATTTACAAATGGCAGTTGTCAACTCATCTGTTAACAAACCAAGATCGTTATTTGCTTTGGCTGCTGCCCATTTTACCATTGCCAAACCTTTAATAAAGTTTGGATAAGCACTTAGTTTAACACCGCAAATGTCAAAGTTTTCAACCGCTCTTAAGGTTTGGATGCCATAGTATGCATCAGCAGGCACCTCTTTGTAGCCAATTAAATCGTGTTCAGTTCTTGTTTTCATGGTGTGATTATACGTTTAAATCAATAAATCTGACTTTTATGATCCCCCAACCCTAAAAGTCAAAAACTTATTTTAGTCTGTTTTTTGTTGTTTGTTTGTGTTGACAAATGTAGTAGAGAAAAGAAATTTCACCACGAAAAACACAAAAAATCAAAAACCCAGTTCACACCACATACTTTTACTTGATCTACTGTTAGTTACATTCATATAATTTTACAGTAGAATCAAGCTATAAGTATGTTTTTCAACAGAAAACAATCGTTTCCGAAAAAAAAAAGATCAGAAATTTCTGATCTATTCAAATTCGTTATCATTCGGCTCAAATTCCGAAACCGGTTTTAAGTTCTCTGGAATTTCTTCGTTCACCTCATCACTGAAAAATGGAAAGATATCCATAATTGGACTTTCGGAAATTGCAGGGATCTCATATGGTACCAACATATCGCTCAAACTCTCTTCCAAAAACTCGTATGCCTGCTTCACATTATTGGCCTGTGTAAGCATATAGTTGTTACTTTTCTTCTCTTTGCCCGAAGCCTCATCAACATCAATAAAAGCAACTTTTGCTTTAAACCATCTATCACCATTATCATTAGGATACAGCTCTGTAATATTTGATTTGCTGATATTGGTAACATTAAACTCACCGCTGATCATTTGTTCCAGCTCTTTATGAATTCTCGCCTCTGCTTCGGTAAACGACATTGCATCTACCAGGTATGGTTCAGAAACCTTCTTTTCTTTTCCTGATACTTCATCTATTTTTACATACTTAACTTTACACTCAAACCAATTGTTCATACGATTACCTTATTTAAGTTTTACAAGCGATAAAATACATGATCGCTTTAGCAATTTGATGTTATATTTTTTTTAAGGAGAACAAAGATAAAAGAATTGAGTAGCTATTGAATCAAATCTGGTAAAAATGGATGAGCTTTTGGTCAAAAAAGAAGATGGTTTTAAGAATAGAACCAACTGTGTTCCTTAGTACAGATTTATTACAATATTTAAAAGAAGCCTGGTGTTTATAATATAACGCATCTGTACATAAAAAATAAGGGCATAAAAAAAGGGAAACAATGAATATTGTTTCCCTTCTCTTGTAGCGAGAGGTGGAGCTTGCCTGTCCCGAATTTATTCGGGGAACCGCCGACCTTTTCTTTTTATATGCAGGATACTCTGAATATATTCCAGACAATTCTAGTTTTATGAGATAAAAAAAGGGAAACAATTTTCATTTTTTCCCTTCTCTAGTAGCGAGAGGCGAGCTTGCCTGTCCCGAATTTATTCGGGGAACCGCCGACCTTTATTTTTTAAATACAGGAAACTCTGAATACACCCCTTACGATTCGAATTTTATGACATCAAAAAAAGGGAAACAATTTTCATTGTTTCCCTTTTCTAGTAGCGAGAGGCGGGCTTGAACCGCCGACCTCGTGATTATGAATCACGCGCTCTAACCAGCTGAGCTACCTCGCCGTTTTGCTTGATTGCGGTGCAAATATAATGGCATTTTATTTCTAAAAAAAATCTTTTTTCTGAAAAATGGGACAATTAAATCATACGAACTATTAAACTAACTGTTTTACAGAAATATTACCATTCAAAAAAAAATCTATTTTTTTTCTGATGATCCCTAAAATGGCGTATTTAAACGAAAAAAGTGGTATGAGAAAAATATTTTTCCTGAAGCATCAGTAATGAATTAGACAAAAAAGAGAGGCGGACTTGCCTGTCCCAAATTTATTCGGGGAACCGCCGACCTTTATTTTTTAAATACAGGAAACTCTGAATACACCCCTTACGATTCGAATTTTATGACATCAAAAAAAAAGGGAAACAATTTTCATTGTTTCCCTTTTCGAGTAGCGAGAGGCGGGCTTGAACCGCCGACCTCGTGATTATGAATCACGCGCTCTAACCAGCTGAGCTACCTCGCCGTTTTTTCTAATGCGGTGCAAATATAAAATCCTTTTTCATTTAAAAAAAATCATTCCCTGTTTTTTTTCAATTCTTAAAATACAAATGAATTAATTTATCGATTTGTAAAATTTTCTTAACTTATATGTTGCAGGTAAAATAAGCAATATGAGAATTAACAATATAAGAAAAAGCTAAAGTTTTAAGAATCAGTTTTTATTAATTGAAATTTCTTAAGTATCTTGCGCGAAATTTGAGTATTGACTTACATTTCACCTTTTTAGTGTGGTAAATTAATACTGGGGAGAAATTTATTAAGACAAACGAAACTCCCGTATTTTATTATCAAAACATTTATGCCCCAACATATGAAACAATTTGAACTGGAATATGTACTTCACGCTTCACAAAAAGTGATTTTCGACAGATTAAGTAGTGCAAGCGGTTTATCAGAGTGGTTTGCCGATGATGTTAATCAGAAAGGCAAAATCTACACTTTCTTTTGGGATGGCTCGGAACAACAAGCAGAATTGGTGACTAAAAAAGACAATCGTTTAATTCGCTTCCACTGGCTCGACAGCGAAGACGAAGACAGCTATTTTGAATTTAAAATTGAAATAGATGCTTTGACCAACGATTTGTCGCTTATTATTACCGATTTCGCCGATGAAGATGAAATTGACGAAAGCATTGAACTTTGGGATACTCAAATCGCCGAACTAAAACATGTATTGGGAATATGATTTTTTAACAAATCATAACACCAATTCCTAAATAATTAGCTTATTTTTGTAAGCTATGTAAGACCAGTTTCTGCAAGTTATTGGTCTTATTTTTTAGGTAACAATGCGAGATCCGACAATTGGTTTTCAGCATCTCGTTTTCAATTAAAATATTTCGGAATGAAACGTTTACATTCATTTATTCTTAAAAGTTTTTTAGGGCCATTAGCCTTCACTTTCTTTATTTGCATGTTTGTTTTGCTCATGCAATTCCTTTGGCGATACATCGACGAATTGGTTGGAAAAGGATTGGAATGGACTGTAATTGCTGAATTTTTATTCTACGTTTCTGCTACTTTGGTTCCAATGGCACTGCCACTGGCAATACTTTTGGCTTCTATTATGACCTTTGGGAATATGGGAGAGAATTACGAGTTAACAGCCATGAAAGCTGCCGGAATATCACTGCAAAGAATTATGCAACCGCTTACTACTTTGGTAATTATCATTAGTATTAGTGCTTTCTTTTTTGCCAACTACGTAATGCCTGTTGCCTCATTAAAAACCACTACACTCCTGGTGGATATCAAAAATCAGAAACCTGAACTAATTTTAAAAGAAGGTATTTTTACCAACGATCTGCCTAATTTTAGCATCAAGGTTGACAATATCGATAAAGAAACCGGGATGATGTACAAGCTGTTGATTTACGATCACAGGGATAAAAGAGGCAATACAAATGTAACTGTTGCCGATTCGGGCACCATGGTTACTTCTCCTGATAAGCAAAATATGACACTTACGCTTTACAGTGGAAATATGTACCAGGATGTAAAGCAAAAATCGAGACGAGATAAAAATCATCCTTCGAGAAGAATTAAGTTCCAGGAATATGAAACCAATGTACCTTTAAGAAGCAGTGAACTAAAACGGAGTAATGAGGATCGATACAGTAAAAACTACAGAATGCTAAACTTGAAACAGTTAGTTCATTCTGAAGATTCGATGCGCAATAGACTGGATGTAGAGAGAGACAGGTTGGTGAATGGTTTATTGGCAAAACATTACTTTAAGAAAGATGCCAAATCGATGCGAAAGGATTCGGTGCGATACGAGGAACTTTTGAAGAAAACCAAAGATGCCGATTCTCTATTTAAGGCAGCGCCTCTTACCAAACAGTTAACCTCGGTAAGTTCGGCATTAAGTTTTGCCAGAAAAGCTCGAGAAAATATCTCGAGAAAAGAAAATGAGATCCTGAGTCAGGAAAAATGGATCATTAAATTTACCAACGAGTGGCACAGAAAATTCACACTGCCTTTTGCCTGTTTAATTTTCTTCTTTATTGGCGCTCCACTGGGTGCTATTATCCGTAAAGGTGGATTGGGAATGCCGGTAATTGTTTCGGTTTTGTTCTTTATTTTCTATTACATTATTTCGATGACAGCCGAACGATTCGCAAAAGAGTTGGTGCTTCCACCAGCGCTTGGAATGTGGATCTCCTCGCTTATTATTCTTCCTTTGGGGATTATTTTAACCTATAAAGCAACAACAGACTCAGCTGTTTTCAATATCGAAAACTATATTGATTTCTTTAAAAAGATAAACCCGGTTAAATTCTTCAAAAAGAAAAATGCGTAAATTATTTCTGATACTATTCATCTTATTCCCAGTCGTATTCATCTCCTGTGAACAGCAGCCAGAATACTCAGAAAAAGAAATTATCAAATTACTGGACAATTGGCACCAGGCAGCAGCCAACGCCAATTTAGAAGGCTATTTTGATTTGATGACCAAAAATGCAACCTATATTGGTACCGATCCTTCGGAAAGGTGGACAAGACAAGAATTCTACGGATTCTGCGAACCTTATTTCGAAAAAGGAACAACCTGGGATTTTAAGGGATTCGATCGAAAAATGTACAGATCGGCAGATGATAAAACCATTTGGTTCGATGAATTGTTGAATACCTGGATGGGCGTTTGCAGAGCTTCAGGTGTACTGGTTTGGGAAAATGGCAAATACAAGATTTCTCATTACCATCTTTCTGTAACCATTAAAAATGAAAGCATAAAAGAGTTTTTACAAATAAAGCAAGACTAATATGTTTGACGATTTAAAACCTGACATCGATTATTATATGCATCCCGATGGATATAGAATCATGACAAAAAAATACCTTACAGAAAGAGGTTATTGCTGCGGCAATGGATGCAAACATTGTCCGTACTTTCCGAAGCACAATAAAGGAAACAGGAATTTAAAGGAATAATATGAGTTTACGAGTAGTATATATGGGAACACCCGATTTTGCGGTGGCTCCCCTTGATGCACTTCTTACTGCAGGAGTGAATGTGGTTGGTGTAATTACCAATCCGGACAAGCCAGCTGGTAGAGGTCAGAAAATCCAGGAAGCAGCAGTAAAAAAATATGCTGTTGAAAAAGGCCTGAAAATTTTGCAACCTGAAAAATTCAGGAATGAAGATTTTCTGGCGGAACTAAAATCACTGGAGGCCGATTTACAGGTAGTCGTTGCCTTTAAAATGTTGCCGGAAGTAGTTTGGAACATGCCTAAATATGGAACTTTAAACCTTCATGCATCATTACTGCCGCAATATCGTGGTGCTGCACCAATCAATTGGTCCATTATTAATGGCGACAAGGAAACCGGTGTTTCTACCTTCCTGCTAAAACATGAAATTGATACTGGTAACATCATCTTCCAGGAAAAAACTGAAATTGGCGAAAACGACAATGCAGAAGTAATCCACGACAAGTTGATGAATATTGGAGCCGGACTTGTAGTAAAAACGGTGAAAGCGATTGAAGCTGGTGATTATCCTCAGATTCCTCAGGAAAGCATTGCAGCCGAAGAATTGAAATCGGCACCTAAAATTTTTAAGGATGATTGCAAAATAGACTGGAGCAAGAATATCGATTCTATTCACAATTTAATTCGCGGATTGAGTCCTTACCCTGCTGCATGGACCGAACTTTGTCCGATTGAAGAAGGAAAAAAGATTGGCCTAAAAGTATTCGCAACAGAAAAGATTGTAGAGGATCACAATCATCAAATCGGTAGTTTACATACCGATGGTAAAAGCCATTTAAAAGTTGCCGTCGAAGGTGGATATTTAGCAATCACAATGCTACAACAAGCAGGTAAAAAAAGAATGAAAGTTGAAGATTTCCTAAGAGGGTTTCAACAGATCAGGCAGTATCATTTATAGAGCCTGTTACAGGTTAAATCAGATTATTTTAATGAGTCGTCCTAAAATAGGTTGACACATTTATAAATTAATTATATGATCCAGTGAGGCTAGCCTCACTGGATTTTTGATGTATAAAATTAGGTGTTTTATAATTCAAACTCAAATGAGGTCTCTTGTTATTATAGATCCAAACAGAT
>NZ_RZNH01000059.1 GCF_013141825.1 Marinifilum caeruleilacunae | reverse complement strand
AATTAACGGCAAGTGCTTCATCGGAGTTGGCGGTAAGCTTTGAGTTGGTATCTGGTCCGGCTACACTAGTTGGCAACGAGATTACAATTACTGGAGCAGGTTCTGTATCTGTAAAAGCAATTCAGTTGGGTAATGAAAATTACGCTGCTGCAGAAGAAGTGGTAAGAACTTTTGCTGTAAATAAAGCCGCCCAAATCATTACTTTCCCTGAATTGGCAGACAGAGAATACAAACCAGAAAATATTGGTTTGATGGCAAGTGCAAGTTCAGGATTGCCAATTACTTACGAAGTGTTGGAAGGACCGGCAACTTTAAATGGGAACTCGATTAATATTGATGGAGCAGGAGAGATTCGTATTGTTGCCAAACAGTTAGGGAATGATAACTACCAGGAGGCAGAGCCTGTGATTCAAACTTTCACAGTTTTCAAAGCAAAACAAAGCATTAGCTTTGAAGCCATTGCCGACAGAACCTTCAAGAATGAAGCCATTGCTTTACATGCTAGCTCGGATGCAGCACATGTAATGGAAGTAGGGTTTAGAATTATAAGTGGACCGGCAAGCATTAACGGTACTCATTTGGTAATTGAAGGAGCTGGAACAATTGAAGTTGAAGCCTTCCAGGATGGAAATGAGAATTATGAGGCAGCGATTCCTGTTCGACAGGTGTTTACGGTTTATAAGGCTAGTCAAACCATCACTTTCGATGAGATTGCTGATCAGCCTTCGAATGTTACCAGCATCAATTTAGTGGCAAGCGCTTCATCAGGTTTGGCTGTAAGCTTTGAATTGATATCGGGACCAGCCAGCTTGTATGGAAATGTATTAAGCATTACGGGAGCAGGAGAAATTGCTGTTAAAGCGATACAATTGGGAGATAGTAACTATGAAGCAGCCGAAGAGGTGATTCGTACATTTACTGTAGGCAAAGCTTCTCAAACAATCACATTTGCGGAGATTTCTGATCGAACTTATGGCGATGCGCCGATTGTACTTCAGGCAAGTGCTACTTCAGGTTTAACAGTGAACTTTGAATTGGTATCTGGTCCTGCAAGTGTAAATGGAAACGAATTGACCATTAATGGTGTTGGTGAGATTACAGTGAAGGCAGTTCAGCCTGGTAATGATCAATACGAGGCAGCTGAAGAAGTGGCAAGATCCTTTACTGTGAGTAAAGCAGCTCAGACAATCACTTTTGCTGAAATTGCAGATAAAACTTATGGCGATGCAGCCTTTACATTGGAAGCAAGTGCTTCTTCTGAACTGGCAGTAAGCTTTGAGTTGGTATCTGGCCCGGCTACCTTAACTGGTAATGAGTTAAGCATTATTGGAACAGGAGAAATCTCTGTAAAGGCAAGTCAGTTGGGTAATGAGAATTACGAAGCGGCTGAGGCGGTAACAAGAAACTTCTTTGTGTACAAGGCCGATCAGGTCATCAGCTTTGAGCCAATTGAAGATTACATACTTGGTGGTGAGCCAATTGAGCTAATTGCTGAATCGGACACTGGACTTGAGATAGAATTTGAAATTGTAGAAGGTGATGGTGAACTAAATGGAAACCTGTTAACACCGAATGCAGTGGGTAATTTTATTGTTCGTGCCTACCAGTCTGGTAACGAGAATTACAATTATGCACAGGCTACACAGGAATTTACAGTAGACCAGGCAACAGGAATTGAGGATGTGTTTGCAGAACAAATGAAAATGTATCCGAACCCTGCCACCGACTTTGTGAACCTGAAATTCCCGGATCACGATCAGAAATTGATCATCTTGTCGAATGCTTCGGGACAAGTAATTCAAACTGTAGATGCATACAAAGATTTGAGATTGAACGTTCAAAGCTTAAGAAGCGGTATCTACTTTATTACCATTAAAACAGACCAATTTGTAGTAACAAAACGTTTGATGGTGGTGAATAAATAAAAGCAGTATTTAATATTTAGCAAAGGGCTGTCTCGATGGAGGCAGCCTTTTTTACATCTCAGAGAACCCAGATTTTCAACAAAACAATTTTAAAGTGTAAACCTTATTCCAAACGGATGCCGAAATAATTTTTGATCCAATGCTTTGAATTAATCATTGAAAAATGTGTAGGGGTTTTTCATTTTTTCTTGTCTATCTATTAGGATAGGACATGTTCATAGCATGAGATTCAATCAAACTTTTAGAATGGTTACTTCAAAATCAAAACTGCATGGCCTACCAATTGTTTAATTAAAACTGAATTGAATGAGCAAATTATTTACAAAAGCAATTTTACTGTTTTTTTTGAGTGTTAACATTATAGCTTGCAGTAAGGACGATGATGTTGATTATTCGCTTCAATCGAAGTTTGATATTTTTGAAGTACAAGCTGACAATACAACGGTTGTAATGAATGGTGAGATTAAATCGAGAACACTCGATGATTTTAAGCACTTGATGGAAGGACATCCAAATATTACTCTTATACGAATGCTTGAAGTACCAGGTTCCAGCGATGATGAAACAAACTTACAGGTGAGCAAACTGATAAATGAGCGCGGAATTAATACTCATATTGAAAATAAAGGCATGATTGCTTCGGGAGGAGTGGATTTCTTTTTGGCTGGAGTAAAGCGCACAAAAGACGAATTGGCGGCCATAGGTGTTCATTCATGGTCGGATGGATCAGGTAAACAGGCAACAGATTTTCCCAATGACAGCCCTGAACACCAAGCATATATTCAATATTATCAGGATATGGGGTTCTCTAAAGAATGGTCGGAAGAATTTTATTTCTTCACCATAAAGGCTGCACCTGCCGATGATATTCATTGGATGACAAAGGAAGAGATAGAGAAATTTGGAATGTTTACAGACTAGTTTTTAGGATATAAAAATGTGATAGAATTCGTTACTGCTTGTTTGTGGTAGCGAATTTTTGTTTTCTAATAAGCGAAGAAGAGAAGCAAATAAAAAATTACAATTGATAAGATGAGGCTTAGGTGTTTTTGTGAATGTTGATCATTACATTCCTGGATTGCGCTTTGGATGATCTTATCCTTTATTCTCCATTTTCATCTGGTAAAGGTCAAAACCTTTTGCCCAATAGTCTTTTTCAATTGTTTCAAGTGCAAAGCCCATTTTTTCGTAAAACTTGTAGGCCAGTTGACTGGTTCTAACCTCTATAAAATCAATACCACTCTTCTTGTTGATATGATTGATTCTGTGGCGCAGTAAGTCTTTTCCAACTCCCTTTCCCTGCGAGTGGGTATCAATCATATCCCAGGAAATGCGGGCAATTTTCTCTTCGGGAAAATAGTTAACACCACCTGCTCCAATAATTGTAGCACCTTCCACATAAACAAAGTAATCCTCTAACTCATGATCCAGGTAGTGCACAAAATCCTCCTCCTCCGATGGGGCAAAATATTCAGGGATATTTTGTACTAAGAGTTCAATTACTCTTTGTTTGTCTTTCTTTGTATAATCTCTAATCATTTCAGTGTTTTTGGTTTTTTTCAAGGCTTTGTTTGCACAATAAATGTAGGTGCTTTTTAGAAATAATCTATAGTTGAACCAAGAAAGAGGTGGTTTACCGGCCTAAATATAAAATGGTGTCGAGTCATACAGCTCCTCCGCTGCCGAACGAATCCTTTCGTGAAATTTCTGCACAACAATCCTTCTCTAGAGGGCTTATAGGTGCTATTCTAAATTTATCATGTATTCCAAAGCATAGTCTTACGCCAGTTGAAATTCCTTTTTTCTCGCTGCCACCTCAAACCACCTCAAATTCCCACTTTCCATTTTCACAAATCGATCCCCAGTATGCCTTCGTCGATGCTCAATACCTGTTTGTCGATATCGCTTGCCTGTCTGTTATCATTCTCTTAAAATTAGTCTTCGTTAAACAAAAGGTTAAGAGCATAACAGGTGTGGTGTTCCTGTTATATGAATAAAGCTCTTGATTTGCTCATGATTACCTACGGCTATATGAGAATGTATTGTTTTCATATAGCCATTCATATTAACCATAAATTTTAATTGTTATGAGAAAATTAAATGACAAGTTGTTCGAGAAGAACAAAGTACAAAGCAATGAATTATCCCAGCTAAAAGGGGGAAGAGAAATTATTGATGTTTGTGAAACAGCTGGAGGACTGGCAGGTGATGGAAGAGAAGTAGAGTTCGACTATTGTCGTGTATACGATGATGGAACTTTTGATCATACTTTTGGATACTAGCTTCATTTCTGTAGCTATGCGTTTTTGCATAGCTACAGTTTTGCTTTCCATAGCTCATGAAATATACAATTCAATTTTGTACCAACCTAAAACACTTTAAAACCATTATAGCATATGAGAAAATATATACTGCTCGGCCTACTGTTGCTTCTTTCCTTACAACATTTAATCGCACAGAATTATGCCAATTACCATTTGGAAATCTGGGAAGCCGAAAAACAAATTATTAACAACAAGTACAAGGAAGCCTTGTTGACCTATGAGCGCATTTTCAATACCTATGAGAAACATTTTTTCAAAGATGTAAACAATGCATTTTTTAGTGCAGTTTATGCCAATGACCCGATAAAAGCTGCCGAATATGCCCGAGAAATGGTGGCCTATGGTTATCAGTTAAAAAGGTTCGATAGTCCGGTAGTGCAATCCATTAAAGAGACAAAAGAGTGGCAAGCTTTTTTAAAAGAATACCCCAAATTGCGCAAAAAATATCTAAAGACCTTTGATAAAAAATATCTCAAAGAACTCAAAGAGATTCACCTGAAAGATCAGGAGGCGGCCAAATCTGGCAAGGTGAAACAAATGCACAAGACCTATTATGAAAATGCCAGGCGATTGTCCAACTTGTTCCAGGAATATGGATTTGCTCCTATAGGTGTCTATGTACAAAAAGAAATCTCAATGATAAGTGCACCATTAAGGCATTATTGCTTTTTGGTAAATCAGTTAAGATTGAGCCCGCAGCTCTACCAGGAAGCTCCCTACCGAAGCATGGATGTAAAATCCATTCCACTTTTAGACCAAATGAAACAGGCCGTGTTAGATGGTGATTTCTTGCCTCAGCATTATGCCTCGGCTATTGTTTATGGCGATTCTTCACGAAAGAACGAGTTTGGGCAAATTATTGTAACGGTAAATTTTGCCAACAAAGAGTTGTTCTTGGATTCGCATACCAGTAAAGAGAAGTGGGCTGAAATGAACAAACGCCGTAGAGCAATTGGTTTGTTCCCATTGCAAAAAGGCAGTACAGATATCCTGCAAAACACCTGGTACAAAGACTACCCATTCGACCCAATTATTGAAGTTCTAAAGTCATCAGGGAAAAAGAAAATAGATGGAGATTTAATTATGGATATGGCTAGAGAAGAGCTAAAAATTCGTAATGCCTATGAGAAATCTCAAAACAAAGAAGGTTTTATATTGAGCGATTTTCAAAATATTAGTGGTGTAGGATATCAAGATTATGAGCAGTTCTTCGAATAAAAACATTCTTGTGCTTGGCGAGGAAGCAGATTATAGTACCGATCTGGTTATGGAATGGCTTCTGTATGCAAACGGCCCTAATTTGATTAGGGTGAATACGGAGGATGAGATTACAATCAATAAAATCAAATTGGAAGCTGCTTCAAGTCAAGTTTCGATTGCTGTCCTGCCAAAACATGAGAATATCAATCTCGATGAACTTGACTTCTACTTTTACCGAAGGGGAAGCCTAAGAAAGAAAAATCCCTATCATCCTTTAGGATTCCCCTTGGCAGATCACAACATCAGGACCTTTATCAATTGGGAATGGAAGGTTTGTAGCGAATATATCATTGATTGTTTGAGCCATAAAAATTCGTGGGGCAATTACCGAAAAAGGGTAGTGAACAAGTTAGCGTCCCTGCAGTTGGCAGCAAAGATTGGCTTTAAAATTCCAAATACCCTGGTGACAGAAGATGTGGAGTGCTTAAAAAGTTTTATTCGAACGAAGGCCTGTATCATTAAACCATTGAGTGATATTATTCCGATACATCATGATGATCACTTCCTGCATATGGGAACCAAAGAAATGAGCGCTCCACCTTTACAAAGTTTTTATCCCTCTCTGCTTCAAACCAGAATAGCCAAATGGATAGAAATAAGGGTTTTTGTTAGCTATGATAAGCTATATGCCATGGCAATCTTCTCTCAAAACAATACAAAAACAGAGCTGGATTATAGAAATTACGATAGGAGTAAAATGAATAGAATGGTGCCCTTTGAGTTGCCAGGGAAGATTAAGGCAATGGTGCATGCTTTTATGCAGGAAGCGAATGTAGACACCGGATCGATTGATTTTATTCTTAGCCCCGAACGAGAGTATGTATTTCTCGAAATTAACCCGGTTGGCAATATTGAAATGCTTAGTGAAAATTGCAACTACTACATCGAAAAGCATATTGCAGAACAAATTTTAGATCAAATTAACTCATGAGTCAAAAGAAGTTAAAGGATGCTGCCAGGCAGGCCAAAATGCCACTTTGCATACAGGAAGCCCCGATTGAAAAGAAAGGTTTTTCAAACCGTAAGATGTATTTCATCAATATGCCTCGGCTGCAAAGCTCGAAGCATCGCTTTCGGACTTATCCTAAGCCCATATCTAAAATTGTAAGTTTATGAGTGAGAGCCATTATCAACTTTTTTCTTGTTGTGTTCCTGTTCGTGGATTTGCACGTTCTGCCATTTACGACCTGCAAAGGAAAGATTACTGGTTTATACCGAATGACTTGTGCGATCTTTTGATCAAGGAAAAAGGCCTTCCCATTTCGGGAATTAATGAAAAGTACAAGCATCTTGATATTGAATCTTATTTTAACTTCTTATTTGAAAACGAAATCTGTTTTCCCTGCAGAAAAGAGGATTTAGATCGATTTCCCGAACTGGATCTGCAATGGAACATCCCTTTCGAATTCGAAACAGCAATAGTCGATTTTAATAGAGAACCTTTGGTACGTTTAAAGAGAATTGTAAGTGAGTTGAATAAATACGCCATTCCAAATATTCAAATCCGATTCTTCGAGGCGGTAGAAGAAGATCAGTTTAAGGAAGTTCTTATACAATTTTCAGATTCAAACATGAAGTTCCTGGAGCTTATTGTACTTAATAGGTTTTCCCAGGAATTTATCGACTCAATGCTTCATGAGTTTCCAAAAATAAGATTGTTGATACTGACTAATTCTACAAAAAGATCTCGTCGGGATGTAGAGCAAGCGACTGTCTTTGAAACGACGGAGCACATCACTTCTCATTGCCAGTGCGGTCTGATTCAACAGGCTCAATTTGCTGTTGAAATGAGAACTTATTGTGAATCGAGGCTTCATAATTCCTGTTTAAACGCGAAAGTTTCCATAGATGTACATGGCAATATTAAAAATTGCCCTTCGATGAAGGAGAGTTTTGGAAATATTTGTGATACTAGCATTGAGCAGGCCCTACAGCATGTCAATTTCAAAAGCATGTGGAGCATTAAGAAAGATGATATTGAAGTCTGTAAAGATTGTGAATTCAGGCACATGTGTAGCGACTGCAGGGCATACCTTAAGAAAGAAAATAATAGGTGCTCACAACCCGAAAAGTGCAATTACAATCCATACATCGCCAAATGGAAAGGAGAGGAAGGATATGTTCCGATAGAACATTGTGGAACCTATAACAATAGAGGCAACTACATCCCAGACTTGATCAAAATTAAGCAGATTAATATGGATTTATGGGGTGGGTAGGTTAGTTGAAAATTCTGATTACATATAAATACTCGCTGCTGCACGAAAGGAAGTTCAGTAAGATCTATTCTTTCCTGTGGCTTCTTTCGTGTAACAAGCTTTCCATTGTTGGTTTGAAGGAGCTGTCTTCAATTTTTGGTGTAACCATAAGTCACAGACTTGCAGCAGTGGGGGCAAACACTTTTTTGCAAACATTTTGCAAACTTTTCCCATTTGAAAGTTACAAAACCGTCCTAAAACGACCAAACGAAAGAAAAATAAGGGTATAAAAAAAGGGTCTCGGATATTCCGAAACCCCTGTGTTTTCAGCGGAGAGGAAGGGATTCGAACCCCCGATACGCTTTTGGCGTATACTCGCTTTCCAGGCGAGCCAGTTCAACCACTCCTGCACCTCTCCAGTGTTGTAATAATTGCGGTTGCCCACAAAAGTAGAATAAAATTGCAGATTACAAAAAGACTGGCTGCATAAAATGTAAGATTTACTATGAAAGATGGAAATTAATCTTTTTCCAGGTCAAATTTCGCCGGGCAAACATAAGTCATTGCCTTGTTTGTTGTAGGATGAACAAAACGAATCTCTTCTGCATGCAGTAGTAAACGTTCGGCTTTTTGTCCGTACAGTTCGTCTCCCACAATGGCTGTGTTCAGTCCGTCGGCATGAGCCGCGTGCACACGCAATTGGTGGGTACGGCCCGTAATGGGGTAGAAGTGTACTTTGCTTTGATGTATTGAACGTTCCACCACTTTCCACTTGGTAAATGCCTCTTTCCCATATTCGAAACAAACCAATTGGCGAGGCCTGTCCTCCAGATCAACCCGCAAAGGCAGCTTTATGCTACCTTCCTCATGGGGGACAATGGCATCCAGAATGGCTACATAACGTTTTTGTATGCTTTTATCCAAAAATTGTTTTTGCAAAATTTCGTGTGCAGTCTTCGTTTTGGCAATAAGCATAATGCCCGAGGTTGCCATATCCAAACGGTGAACAATGAGTGGCTCTTCGGCCTGTGGGTAGATTGTTTTGGCCTGGCTGTAAACCGATTCCTTTTCCTCTTTACCAGGTACCGATAACAAACCCGAAGGTTTATGGATGATGGCAATGGCATCGTCTTCGTAAAGCACTTCGATTTGGAGCTTCTTTACTGTTTTTGCAGTCTTTTCAAGCTTCAGGCCCTTAAGCATGTGTCCAAGTATGGGTTCACACTTGCTTTTACAGGCTGGGTAGAAATAGGCATGCTTACGAATTTCCTTTTTTGGTGATTTTCCCCACCAGAATTCAGCCACGGCAATTGGTTCCAATTCGTTCTGGTAAGCATACTGCATTAGTTTGGGTGCGCAACAGTCGCCGGCACCTGCTGGAGGCACTTTTGCATCTGTCTCCCTGAAAATATCAGAAGCACTTTTTACACTTCCTTCTGCATTTAAAAAGAGGTAGCTGTCAAAAATTTGCTGTTGCAATTGGGCAGAACGTTTTTTGCGAGCCTGCTTTAGTTCATTTACCTCTTTTTGGTAGGCATCCAGTTTTGCCTTTGCAGCTTCCACCTTCTGTTTGCACGCTCTTTTGATTTGGTTGAATTGGCTTTTCTCCCTCTGGCTTTCCCTGATCAACTGTTCCAGGATATGCTCATGCTCTGCCTCTTGTTCAGCTTGCTTTCGCTTCGCCTTTCTTTCCTTCTTGGCTTGTTTTAGGGCCAGTTTGGCTTGGTTTACCAATATTTCTGCCTGTTCTTTTTCAGCCTTTAAATCCTCCAAAAGTTGTTTGTATTCTTCCGAATGCTCTGCTTTATGAATGGCTTCATTCATTTGGTTCAGCTCTGCTTCTCCTTTGCGAAAAAATCCATTGGGATTGGTAATTTCAAATACCTGTGGTACAAAAGGAATATCGCTAAACTGCGATTGCTCATTGCCCGAATAGGCAGACAAGAAACCCAGTTCACCTGATTTGTTCTTTACAATCAGCACACCATACATCTTTCCTTTGCTCTCGCTATCGGGTTCGCCTAGTTTTTCCTGCAATTGCTCAGCTGCCTGCACACAGTACGGATGAGGCCTATAATCAAAAGGATTGGTAAAGAACTCCGGGAGTTCCATGTCCTTACTGGTTTTATGAAAAGAGATGAAAGAGTGCATGCTGCTTTGTCGAATGATTTACTTCCTGCAAAAGAAATGCTTTTTGTTGCCGGAAACAAATCACAAAATTGATTTGGTGAGCCTTTATGTAATTGCACCTATTTAAACCTGTTCTTAATTTATGGGTACATCATATCTATAATAAAATAATATGTAAATTTATTAGCCTTAACAGATTGCTTGTTTTTCAGTTTGTCATTGGCAATCTGCTTGTTGTAAAAATGAACCAATAAAAGATATTAATGCGCACACTAATCCTCTTCCTACTGTTTTATTCATTAAGCATTCCATGCATAGGAAATCCTAAAAAACAGAAAGAAATTCTGATTAAAAACAATGAAATTGGCGTGGTGTTTAGCAATTATAAAAGCACTGTTTTAGAGAGTGGAGCACATAAAATTGATGTGAATAACAGGCTGGTTCTACTCAATCAAACAGATTCATTGCCGATTAAAGATTTTGATGTTCTATCATCCAATGTGAGGAGTCTGTACTGCCAGCTTAGCTTAAATTATTCATTATCGAGCAAACAGGTAGAAAATATGGCAAATTTCCTGGGTGTTGATGGTCTTGTGGCTTATAAGGAACGAATTCTTGTTCCTGAAATTCTTTCTGCATTAAGAGAGATTGCCTTTAAATACACACATACAGAACTGGAAAATGGAAGCTATCAATTATCGGATATCGAAAAAGGCATCAATGATCAATTGAAAAAATACGCAAGTGTGGAACTTGTTGACTTGAAGTTTTATGAGAAGTAAATCAGTGTTTAATGGCCTGTTTTTCTATTAACAATGAACTTAGATGTAAAGTTTTAAACTTACACACTTACAGGTTTTTAGATCAAATAATAAATAAGAAGTACATTCAATAATCTTATCGTTCACCCTAAAAAAATTTAACTCATGGATCAAAAATTTCAGGATTTTGAAAAGTCCATTAAAGGAAAACACTCATTCAACTTTACACCCAAATACAAGGAAGAGTTCAGCATTAAAGTTACACCAAGGATTTTTGTTGAAATAGCAGCTAAAACTTTTGAGGCATTGGCCTGGGAGGTTGTCTTCCAGGATGATCATCAAATTGAAGCAAAACGACCTGGTAGTTTCGACAAATGGACCCATGGTATTGTTGCCACTGCAAACCCTATGGGAAAAGTAGTGGTGAAAAGTGAATCACTGGGCAATGAGATGTGGGACCTGGGGAAAAATTCCAAAAGAGTTAAATTGTTTATTTATGCCTTTAACGAAATCCTAAAAACTTACGACGAAAGTCAACTTAAAGAATTGCAGGAAGAGGTAGAGAGAAAAGACAACTGGGACGATTATGAAGTTCCTGAAAAACTTCCTGCTCCTGCAAACTTCAGGCAACCGCAGTTGTGGGTGCCAGCATTAGGAATCGGGATTGTTGCCTTACTATTGGCCTATCTCATAGCATTTCTATCAATGGAAAGTGTATATGTAATCGGACTCTTCGAGCTTGGTGCTGGTTTTATTCTTGGATTTTCTTTAAAAGAATTAATGAAACTGGGTAATTATACAAAGTGGGCGAGCATTAAAAATGTACTGATTGGAGCTGTTGTGCTGACTTTTGTAATGAATCAAATCTTTCAATATCAAATGATTTTATCAAGAAATCCATTAGAGCCAATCGGGTTTTTCGAATATATGAAATTGCGGATCGAGCATGGCTTTACTTTAAAAGAAATCAACCTGGGTGCCATAGGTTTAGTCATTTTCTGGGCTGTACAAATTGGATTGACATATCTGATTGCTTATCTCAAGACGCTTAACGCAAGCATTAAGATTTCGATGGAAAGAGTTCCGGTGGAGGTAGTTGATTTTACCATCTATCATTTTGTGAAAGGGAAAAACGAATTGGCCGTTAAGCAGGAGCTTTCGAAAATGGGCTGGAAAAGCGAACTGGAACACGAAATGGTATTTGAAGCCATTGGAGGCGTTCATGGAGGACAAGAATTGCGTCGTTTGTAAGATATGCTGGAGGAAGATTTAGATGAGCCTTGTATGAATTCATAAAAAAAGAACAAACAATAGAACTATCAATACATTGATAAAACACCTAATCATGATAAGATACCTAACACTAATTCTTTTTATTGGCCTGTTGGCAGGATGTAAATTCAATAAGAACCAAACTTATCGTAACGATAATATTCCGGCCTCAATTGTAAAGAAAATTAACCAGCTGGATTTAAAAGTAATTGAAGCCATTCAGCAGGATGATACGAAAAGTCTTGAAAGTGTACTCTCTGACAAATTGCTGGAAAATGTAGGACAAAATAAAATTGATTCCATTTTTAAAATTGTGAGTCGTACACTTAAGGAAAAGGATTTTAAAAAGAAAGATCAGTTTTATGTCGAGAACGCCAATAAAGATGTCTCAAACTCCATTTTTTCTGGTTTAAAGAGTGAGGATGATTATATTGTCCAATACAAAGCAATGAACAAAAAGATGTTCATCTCCATTTTGTTGCCTAAAAGTACGGAAGATGAACAGCTCATTACCTTGATTTATGGATTGTATGGCAATGAGTGGAAGCTAAATATCTTTCAATTTGGACAGTATTCTATTCTCAATAAAACGGCAATAGATTACTATAAAATTGCTGATGCTTATTTCAAAAGTGGTGAGCTGGTGGATGCTGCAAGCAATTTAGCCATCGGGCAGCAATGTTTAAGGCCAGGTAATCAGCATATTCAATACAGGAAAGAAAAAGACTTTATCGACCTTCAGAAAAAGGTGATGGAAGAGATCAATAAAACTTACGTGTTTCCATTGAGTGTTGAGCAGGTAGAAACTAAGCCTCAGATCTTTAATATCCATCCTCAAAGAGTTGATGAGGGCAACTTCCCGATGGTGAGGTATTACTCAAAAATTGACTTGAAGGATACCCTTAGACTAAAGCAGGAAAATCTTGAGATGCAAAAATGTATTGGTAAGCTGTTTAAGGGGATCGACAAGAATAATAAATACATCTTTTACAGGGCTTTTGATGAATTGCCAGATGGAACTTACAAATATCGAAAGCACTACGGATTTATTCAGAAATTGAATGAAAACTAAGCTTTAATTTTATTGCTGATGAGAAATAAAACCATTATCTACTTGCTTACAGGAATTTTGTTGGTCTTGACTACTGCCTGTTCTGTGAAATGGGACAAAGCCATAAGTTATGGCAGTTTGGCATCCACCAATATCAATGAAAATGTAGAAATAGAGATACAGAATAAACTGATTATTGTGCCGGTTCGATTGGAAGGGAAGACCTATCGTTTCCTTTTCGATACGGGTGCTCCTTTTAGTATTTCTCAGCAAATTCAGGACGACCTGGAGTGTAAACTTATCAGCAAAGGAAATATTAAAGACAGTGACCACAACAGGAAGGCAGTGAATTGGGTGCAGGTCGATTCCATTTCAATCGGGGGAGCCACTTTTCTGAATCAAACCGCATTTGTTGGGGATTTTCAGGCCAACCCATTGCTGGCATGTATGGAAATTGATGGAATTGTGGGTTCCAACCTGATGCGACACTGCAAGTGGACGATAGATCAGGAGAAGAATATGCTTTCCTTATTCAGTTCGATTGATGCGACAGATGATACAGACAGTATTAGCATCCCATTTCGAAGCGATGCTCAGTACAATATTTATATAGATGTAAATATTGGGCAGGCAAAGGTGAAAAATATATTGGTAGATTATGGTTCCAATGGTTCTGTGGCCTTGAGCAATGAAATTTTCTCGACCCTTAAGGAGAGGAAAATTATTAGTGATCCATTCATCGAGAAAGGAAGCAAGCAAAGTGGAATTATTGGTGAAGCGGTTGATCTGTATCGTGAAATTACCTATTCGGATTCAGTTCGTTTCCATCAACAAGGGCTTAATGATGTGATGATACGAACTGGGAAAACTGTTTCGCTCGGCAATGGCTTACTTTCGAGATTTCGTATAAGCATCGACTGGGAGAATCAAAAACTCCACCTCTTGAAACTGGAAAATACGGAGAGGAAGGATGCTTTCCTTGGATTTAGACTGGGCTACTCAGAGGAAAAAGGAATTTATGTGCAATCGGTAATCGAAGGATCAAATGCCTATAAAAGTGGAATCAGGCCAAATATGAAAGTGCTTAAAATCGACCAGCTCAATTTTGAAAAAGGAGATGATTTTTGTGATTATTTCAGGCATAAATCTGGAAGAGATATTTACATGCAAACTATCAATTCGGAAGGAGAAAGAATGGATTATCGTTTTGCGAAAACTCCTTTAAAGGATTAAAAACAGCATTAAATTGAGTGCGTAAGTTCATTTTCCTTAACAGGGATTTCAAAACACATGATCGTCGGGCGGATATTTTATTGTAAATTTAAAATCGACTAACAAAAGCGATAGCAGATGAGAAACTTTTTTACCCTACTATGCCTTGTTCTAATTGCAAGTGCATGCAGTAATAAAGAGCAGAATAAATATCCAGGTGGACAAGCCAATTGGAAGGATAAAGAGGCTAAAATTGAAAATTTCGATGCCTTCCATCATGGAAAAACCTACCTTCCGGTCTACTCGCACATTTACCATGTTCATGAGCACCAGACCTTCGATTTGACCAGTACCGTAAGCATTCGCAATATCTCGCTAAGCGATACAGTTTATATTCTGACAGCAGATTACTACAATACCATTGGAGAGAATATCAGGCAATACATTCAAAAACCCATCTACCTAAAACCATTGGAAACACTCGAGATTATCATCGAAGAACAGGATTTTGAAGGGGGATCGGGAGCCAATTTTGTTTTCGAATGGGCAAAAACAAAGAAGAAAAATCCACCTCTCTTCGAAGCTGTTATGATATCGACCTACGGTCAGCAGGGTTTATCTTTTACTACAAGGGGTGTTGAGATATTGGAGTGATTTGGAGCAAGTGATCAAGTCTTTTCTTCTCGATTAGCTGATTATCCCCATTAATTCAATGCTTATCCTCAGCGGAGAGAGAGATTATTCCTCCCTTCAGTCGTCATGAACATATTACTCCCGAGAATCGGGATCATCCCTCTTCCTGTATTTTCAAAACTTTTGTGAGTCGTCCTAAAATAGGTTGACACATTTATAAATTAATTATATGATCCAGTGAGGCTAGCCTCACTGGATTTTTGATGTATAAAATTAGGTGTTTTATAATTCAAACTCAAATGAGGTCTCTTGTTATTATAGATCCAAACAGA
>NZ_RZNH01000058.1 GCF_013141825.1 Marinifilum caeruleilacunae | reverse complement strand
GGGATTTTGAGTTTTTGAAGGACTCACTTATAAATCAACTAAATCCAAATGATCTAAAAGATAGCATAAGTGATTGTTGTGACGATGGAATTACAGTGTATATATTCTCGACTTTTCAAAATTCTGAATTAAAAGAAACAGAATTGGTGAACTACTTTACAGCAAATCAGAAACGGCTTATAAATTTCACATTGGAAATAATAAATAAAAACAACTATGATATTACAACTGAAAAATATTTGACAAAACTGAAAAGACAATTTAAATGATAAAAATCTGCGCTTAATAACGGGTCATAGGACATGCCACGGTTTGGCTTGGCTGGATGCAGATGTGAGAATTTAAACAACAATACACTAAACAACTAATCTGCGGAAAAGGCGGAACGACACCATACACGCGAAACGTTGTATGCAATTTACTTACGTACAAAATCTAAACTATTTTAAAATTGAGAAGTAGATCACACATATTAGAAGAAGAGAGTTTATTTGAGCTAAAAAAAATACTGCCAAATGAATGGGTAATTAGAGAAAAACCTAAAGATTATGGTGTTGATGTTGAGATCGAAGTATTCAGTGCAAATGGAAGTTACACAGGTCTTGTGTTTTGGATACAGTTAAAAGGGACTGATAGCGAAAATACAAAAGATCATAAGTCAATAAGATTGTCTGTTAAAAAAATTAGACAGCTAGCTTCATATAAATTACCTGTAGCGATTTTTAGATATAACTCATTAAATAAGGAGTTCTATTTTGATTGGGTTATAAGACATGGTTATCTTTCGTCTAGTACTAGGAGTAAATCATTTAATATCCAGTTCGAACCGCACCACTTATGGACAGATAATTCAATAAATCAAATAATTACTTTTCTAAAAAGGAAGAATGAATTTAACAAGAATAACTTTTCTTTTCCAATTAAGGGTTTTGTAAATAATATAAACGCTCCAAATAAAACATACAGAATACTCTCTGGAAATATTTCAAAAAAATCATCACTAGTTAAAATTGTTAGAGATAGATATTCAGCGGATATTGAAATTAATCTTTTGGAAAAGCGCATAGTGTTGAATATGTCTGGTTCATTTGGAAGTTCAATTGGTTTTGAAAAAGCAGAGAATGATAATGATATTTTAATTTTTGACGCTTTTAATAAAGCCTTATTATTACTGCTAAATCAAACTGAAAAAGATAATGAATTATTCAAGTTTATAGATGACAATAATTTATTGAAAGATATTATTCATCATTCAGGGATTTTGCAATATCTACTTCCAAAATTAATTGCAAGTAAAACTGGGAAACATTTTACGGAAGAGATAGTAGATTATGTTTTTAAATCAGGAGATCCAATAACCCAGGCAGCTCTTCAAGCAATAGTTTTTCTAGCTGGTCAAAAAGTAATATCAAGAGATAGAGTTGAATCCTATTTTCAACAAGTAATTAAGCTCTGTAAAGAAACAGGTGAAAACAAATCATTAGCAACAACATACTATAATTTAGGGAATTATTATAGAGGAATTGGAGATTTAGTATTAGCATTGAAATATTACAATAAGGCTTATAAAATTGAGACAACATATATACAAAGGGGGTACTATTGTCGTGAGTTAGCTGGAATTTTGTTTGACTTAAGTTTTTATAAACTAAGTGCGAAATTCTACGAATTGGCCAAAAAATTGGAGCCAGATAATATATTTCTTTTGGGTATACTTGGGGATGCAGAAATGTACTCAGGTAATTATGAGAAAGCACTGAACCTTTTTGATGATTTTTTAACTAAAAACAAGGATGCTAAACATGATAAATACGAGTTTTCATTAAAGTTTACATTGCTTAATGCAATCGTAGATTCTTTTGAAATCAAAACTCAAAAAAGAAATTCAATTTTATGTTCTAAAGAGTTGAAGGCATTGTCTGAGGAACAACTACAAGATTCCAAGGTATTAGATAGGTTATTAAATATAGATGCCTTAAATCCAGTTGTTTGGAATTACTATTCATTCATTTCAATTAGAGAGCAAGATTTGTTTTTAATGTTTTTATCTTCATTAGTGCAAGCAATACTAATTAAATTTGAGTCAAAACTATGGGCTAGTTTATCAATCCAAGCTACACTTGATGAACTGCATTACCCATTATTAAACGACATTGCAAATACAGCATACTTTTATTGTAAAGAAAGCTACATTACAGAATTACAAGAAATGATTGAATGGGAGATTTATAAAGATTTCAATGGGGATGAATTTTTGAGTCATGTCGAATCTTTAATTAAGGATCCGAAAGAATATCCTAATGAGTTGAGATTTTGGGATGATAACGGAGCTAAAATTCTAGAAATATAGAAAAACTGCATACAACAATGGCTAATAAGGCATAGGCTTGCCGCAGGCGCAACACAAGCCAACGCTTCGTAGTCTCGTCCGTTGGCCACAATTAGGGTACAGTCAAGGCAAATAGTTGACAAACGTTCAAGACACATGGTTTACGCTCATTTGGAAAATTATACTATTTCAGGCCTAAACTAATTTAAGTTGTGAAATATTTCTTTAAGACTAGAAAGTTCGTAAAAGAGCCTATAAATAGCCCTATATGTTATCCTGAATACACGGATAACCGTTTAATTTTTACAGATACATTGTTGATTAAAGGGTGTTCTTTGTGTAAAACTAGGTTATTGTTTGATATTTAATTGTTTTCGCATGTGGGAACTGCACTTGTAAACTAGTTTTAAATGGTATTTATCTAGTTAAATACCCCAGTACACGGGTAATTATACCTCAGATGACCATTTTGTTGTCTAAAGATGAGTAAATGCTTAAAATAGCGTATAAATAGCTCTGTTTGTTATCCTGTTTAACTAGATAAACCCTTAATATTGAAAGGGGCAATTGTGGTTACTGATTTAAACAGTATATTTATTAGCAAGATTATCTTTACTACTTATTCATAAAAAGGTGTTGTAATAACATAGTTGGCGTACAAATTAAAACCAAACTACAAAATGACTAAACTTTTATTGGCTTTTACATTTTTATTTATTGTTCTCAATCATTCTTATGCACAAAAAAAGATAACGGATTGCGATAGGATACTTGATAAAGAAATAAACTTAGAACAAATCAAGAATAACCTTGAAGACTTTAAAAGTGATTTTAAAACGTTTATGTTATGCAAATTTGATACGATTGACTATCAAATACTATTAGGTCCAAAACAAGATATGATCGAATGGTCTCTAAATGTTTTAAGTACAGCAAAAGTTCAGAACAACAAAAATAGTTACACGTTTAAAGATCTTTATGATTTTATCTCAAAGTTTAAAAAAACGGAAGAATATAATATAGTTAGAGAAATTGTTGAAACAAGGAATAAACTAGTTGTTAAAACTGCTAGTATCGAAAATTGGGAAGAAGATAGAAAATCGCTGGAAATAATTAGGTTTAATCCTAAACAAATAGAAATAATAAAAAGTATTGTCCAGAAGAACGATAACGAATTAACATATGATGGGATTTTTGAAATTGCTTATCCCGTATTAATTGAAGTAGAAAATAAAACCACCGAGAAACTAGCACAGGCAAACAATTCAAACAATAGCGTTATAAAGTCAAATGAGAATGTGGTCATCATGAGTAGAATTCATACAAGTGATTTAAGGCCTACATGGTATAAAGAACTTGAAAAAACTACTCTAGAGGAATTTTTGGAAGATTTCAAAAATATTGATTGGGATTCTGAATATTGGGAGGAAAGTAAGAATGAAACATATAATTACCCTGATATAGAAGCAATAAATCTCGATAACAAATTATATCTTTCATTTTCTGTTTCGGAACTCACATCTGAAAGTTTTCAGTTTGTAATTGGATTAGGAATACATCGTATTAATAATAGAATAATAAAACTTTTTGCGACTTCCAGTGATGATGAAGCTAGAGTCATCAATATCATTAAACTATTTTTTGAAAGTGATTTAGAAAAACTTTCAAGAGAAATTAAAACGCTTGATTTTCTGTATGAGGCAACAGATGATTTTCATAATATTGAATCGATTGATGAGAATAATTTAATTTCATCATGTGATTATGCCAAAGAACTGTGGGAAGGAACCTATACTTTTGATTTTTTTGATGAGTGTATAGAATGTGCTAATTTTTTAGAACGACCTATATTGTTCTTTTTTAGTTCGTATGGTAGTCTTGAATGTACAGAATTTTCAGCAAAAATTTTGAACGATCCTGAGATTGAAAAATTAACAAACTCCAAGTATGTTTTTGTAAGTATGTTTACAGATGATGTTGGAAAACTAATTGAAGAAGAATGCTATTATTCAGAAATTCAAAAGATATATGTTACTACTAAGGGGAAGCGAAATTTAGACACTCAAATAGAAAAATTTAATAATAGAAATCAACCATACTTTGTAATTGTTGATAGTCAAGGTGCTGTGTTAAAAGAATATTCAGGCGGCTTGGACATTGATAAATTTAAAAAGTTCCTCGAGAAATAAATACAGGCAACTAACAATCAAATTTGACAAAAATAATACAGCTATTGACTATTTATTTTGGACAGATAAAATGACAAAAATTTTTACGATAAAGAATATTTTAATTGCTTTTGGTTTAATTCTCTTCGATTTATTTATTTACATATTTCTTGGACTAATGCTGATGAATTATGATGATTTTTATGATGAAAGTAAAGGGGAATATTGGAGTTTAGAAAGTATGAACTTTTGGGAGAAAGTAAATTATATTGGTTTAAACACATGGCACTTAGTTAATCTGATAGTAATTGGATATATAATTTATAGAGTGATAAAATCAATAAGAAAAAATGCCCTATAACAAAATATATAGCACGCACCAATAGGGGAACACGCCAAACTCAAAATAATCTGTAATATATGAAGCCAACATTAGAACTTCCTAGGACAATTCGTCCTTTACGATTGAATGAGATAACAAAAAACTCTTCTGTGAAAGAGAGAATGGAATTAAGGAAAAAGGCTAAAATTGTTGAAGGGTTTAAAATATTGCCTAAGGATAACAATCCAGAACATTCTGAATTACTCTTTAATTTCTTTGCTGAAATAAATATTGATAACTCAAGATTGTGGGATTTAATCATTGCACTAAGTGAAGAGCTGCCAGAAGAAGCAGCTTTGATCTTTAACCATACAGATTCAGAACCAAATTATGGGAAATATTCAGATAAAAAATATGTGCTCGAATTTTTAAGTCATTACAAGAAAGAAGTAATTGGAGACTCATTCATTGATATTGGATTAATTTTTCATACTGAATCAGAATTAATTGAAATATTTATTCCTGAATCAAAATACGTTAAATATTGGGGTGTTAATCAAAAGTCGTTCATAAAAATTATGGAGAATTTTAACTTGAAAGAAGTAATTGACATCGAATTTGTGGATGAATATCCGAAAGTAAGAGAAGCTTTAAGTCTTTTTGAGAATGAAATAACAGAATCAGAACAATTGATTAAAATATTAAAAAAGGAATTTTTATAGATAACAACATGCCCCAAACCGTTAACTTCCTTAAATCCAACAGGGAGTAAATTGGGATAAATCAATATAGGTAAACGCTTGTAAAATGCATTAAAACAGCTTGTTGCAAATAAAAATTAAGATTCTGGAGGGGCTGCTTAATCGGAAAAGCTGACAGTTTTGTTGGCTTTTTTCGTGTAGTTCTAGTTCCTTTCTAAGATTCCACTAATTTTTCTTCACATCAATAGTTCTTATGTTAGGATATTAAACGGTATATTTAATAAAAATATTTTGATGGAATTTAGAGGTTTGAAATCACTTATTAATTAGCGAGTAATGATTACAGAAATAACCTTTGAAGGTGATAAAATAAAATTAAAATCTGATAAAGATAGAATCACTACAACACTTATTACAACTTTATCACTTACAATTATTTATTGTTATTGGTGGATTGATTTAATTTCTGATGTTGCAAAAAGTAATATCATCGGCAATGATAATTATATACTTTGGATTCCAGTGGCAGTTATTATTTATATAATCGGATTTTGGCTATTGTTAAGATTTACCACGAAATCATTCGGAGATTTAGAAATCTCATTAGAAGAAAAACATTTGTATTTGGTTTATACTCTTTATGGTTTTGAAGTAAAGACAAAGTTTGATACCTGTAAAATCAAAAAAATAAGAATTATTGATAAAGGTTATTTCACGTATAGAGTAGGGTTTAATTACTCGAAAGAAGAAAAATATATTGGCTTAGGATGGGGATCGAATGAACAAATTGCTAAAGACTTATTCTTTGCATTAAAAGATAAGCTGAAAATAAATCAATAATTCAAATGAACTTTCTCCGCAAACTCATACGAAAACTACTTTCAAATCAAGACTCGTTCGAGTATAAGGAATTCGAACGAAATGAAAAGTGTTATTGTGAAAGTGGTAAGAAGTACAAGCAATGTCACTTGCCTGTTTTAAACAAGAAAGGGAAATTGGCTTTGCATGAAACCAACCTTAGTACAGGTGAAAAGCGAGTTAGAATCTATTCAGTGAGGAAATATAAAGGCTTATCAACAAGAATGAAAACTAGTTTGCGAGGTGTTGATGTACAAGCCACAAATGTTGCTTTAAATGATCACAATAATTTGCAGGATATATATAGGAACTAAACGATAATTATGCGCTTAATATTAGTACTAATAGTAATCTTGATTGTTAATCCAGTCTATTCGCAAGTAGATAGCCTTAAAGCAATACCCATCTCAGATACAGATAGTTTGGTTATAATTATCGATCCAATTGAAAGCATGCCTGTATTTCCAGGAGGACTGGATTCTCTTTTCTCCATTCTGGAAAGAGAATTAGACTTTGAGATCATTAATGGAGGCTCAGAAAGTGGTTTTGTGTATGTAAAAGGAGTAATTGATACTTCTGGATTATATGGAAATTTTTCAATGAATTGGAAAGATATACCTGATAGGTTTAAACTAGTTCAGGATACGATAATTTATAATGAAATTCGAAGGGTTCTTAGTGATTTGCCACTATGGTCTCCTGCAAAACAGTACAATCAAAAAGTACGATGTAATTATTACCTAAGGATTCCTATTCCTTATAATAAAACTAAATCTTTCAAGCTTGGGAGCTATACCATTTCAGAAAAATCAGACTCTTCATACCATGTAACACTTAATGGAAAAGTTTATATTGACGAAATAGAAAAAGAGCGATTTTTGAATTGTACAAACAAGTTTGATAGTATTCAAGTAATTCGATCTTTTAAGCGATATGGTGATCGATTAATTATTCCAATTGCTAATGGAAAAGATCATTTAGACAGATCTGATAGATTATACTTGAGAGATAATATAGAAGAGTCTGAACTTTATGAATTCATAAGTCAAGCAATTGGTGGACTCAATTTATTTATCCTTTTAAATAACAATGGTACATTTGAGTGGGAGGCATGTGGTGATTGTTTTAATTATAAATCATCTGGTAAATACATTGTAGTACATGATTCTATAGTGATACTTAATCCAGTATCCCTAAATACCCCATTTAAGAAGGAGAGTACCGAAGAAAAAGGATTCTTTCCAAAAAATGAATTTAATTTCAAAAACAGGATCTACATTTTACGTGAAGGAAGTCTTTATAATGTTAATCCATCTTGTGAAGTTAAAATATTAAAGGATTCAGATTGGAGTAATCACTTTTCAAAATTAATAGGTAGCTCATATTTAGATTTATGTGAGATTGAACTGAAAAAATTTTACCATGGACAAGGGTTTCTTTTGGATTCAGAAGTCAATGATGATTATGGAATTACCACTTTAATTAAATCCGACACTACAATTGTACTTTTCACCAAAACTATAGGTAGAACGCCAGAAGGAAAGGCAGAACAACTAATATTAGACGTTGATTACATTGTTGGGGATTATTATTTAAGTAGACCTGTAGATCGAAATGGTAAAATTGATAAGGAATTAGTCGCTTTTGTTGTTTATGAGGATCAAGAAAAATTCGAGAATATTAAAAGAGTGTATAGAGCAAACAGGTTGAATGAGAAATTAGAAGTAGAGAATAAAACAAGTATAGTTTGTTGGAATATGGAATTTGGTGTCGAGCCATAAAAATCTAAAAATTGATAACTATATAATATTCAAAAGGGAGAAAGTAACCCCCGAACAACATTAATATTGGCCGGGGAATACTGTCATTCTTATCCATATTGATACACTCCTTGAATCTTATTCATCTCATTAGAAATTAATTTTTCACCTGCTCTAGCATAGTTTTCAGTCATTCTTGTATTAGTATGTCCCATCATTTTTGAAATTGCTTTAATGTTAAGATTATTTCCTAAGGTAACAGTTGTTGCAAAAGTGTGGCGAGCTGAATGAGTACTTAAGTTCTTGTTAATCCCACATAAATCTGCAATTTCTTTTAAATATGCATTCATCTTTTGGTTGCTTGGAACAGGTAGAAGCTTTTGTTGAATCTGGCAAACAGGATCGTTTTTGTATTTGGCTAGAATTGCCTTTGGAATATCAAATAGAGGAACTTCAAATTCAATTTTTGTTTTTTGTCTTTTGCTTTTTATCCATGAATTCCCATCAATTCCTGTTACAATATGCTCTTGATTCAATGATTTTACATCTGAGAATGCCAAGCCTGTAAAACAGCAGAATATGTATAAGTCTTTAATTACTTCTAATCTTCTAATCTCAAATTTCTTATTCATTAGCTTATTTAGTTCTTCATCATCCAAATATTCTTTATCCACTTTCTCCATTTTAAACTTGATTTTAGCAAAAGGGTCTGTTCTCATCCATTCATTAGCTAAAGCCAAATTAGTGATCTTTTTGAAGTTTTTAAGGTATTTAAAGGTTGTGTTGGTAGAACATTTTCGTTCCGTTCTGAAATAATGCTCAAAATCGCATATAAACTGATGATTGATTTTTCCAAGGGGTAAGTCATGTAAATGGTATTGCATTTTAATAAAGTCTTGCGTGTGCTTTAAACAGGTTCTATATCTTTCAACAGTTCCTTCAGCCATATCAATGCCAATGCGCTTTTCACATCTTTCATTGTGTTTTTTGAAAATGCCAATAATGCTATGTTCGTCTTTTTCTTGGTTCAAACATGCCTTTAGATTTTTACAACTCAACTCTTCCTGAATTTCAAGATCATTAATCAGTTTTAAGATCTTTTCATTCATATGTTGAATGTAACGATTGTTTTCTTTTGCTTTTAGGGTATTGCCTTTACACTTGCCTTTTTTAGAATCCCAATGCTTTGAATCAATACTTCTTTTTAATGAAATATCTAATCGTTGACCATCAATTGTAATTCGAACAAAGATTGGAGATTCACCATTTTTCAGTTTAGTCGTTTTTCTAGCAAAGAATAAAATAGAAGTTGATTTACTCATTTTAACTTGTTTTTTAAGGTTTTAAATAACTTTTCAAAACTAGCAAATGAGTGATTTTTGAATAGAGCAAAGCAGTGTATAGTAGTGCATTAGAGCCGCTCTGAGGTGTAGCGTTTTTTGAATTTTTTATCTACACCAATCGAAACACCTTTTTTTTGCATTTTAAGGCGTTTGTTTGCTTTGGTATAAAAGAAAAAAACCTTGCAAACGTACGGTTTACAAGGTTTTTCTTTCTGTTGCATTTCTGCGAAGCGGAGAGAGAGGGATTTGAACCTCTTATCCAGTAAATATTTCATTTTCGATACTTCTTAGATAAAATGGGGCATGTAGCGTTTTTCTTATCCGTCAAATTCTTCTTTTTTGTACTTCAAAAGCACTTTTACTTTCCCCTTTGCTTTCCCTTTTGTATATTTGGGGAAACAAATTTACAACCTATGTATTTCTTTTTAAAAGAACCCAAGTCAGACAAACTTACACCAATTTATTTGATTTACTATTTAAAAAGTCAAAAGAAGAATTTCAAATATTCTACAAACCAATCGATTCATCCAAACAATTGGAATAGTGAAAGTAGAATGCCAAAGGCAAAAAGAGGTGCAAGCGGAGCAGAATTGAAACATACTTCATCTATGCTAAGTATGTATTCCGACTTTTTGGACGAAAAAGTAAAGGAACTCAATAAACGCAATACACCTATTACCAGAGAATTGCTAAAACAATTGTTTGACGAAGAATTTAAACATAAATCCACTAAACAGGAATGCAGGTATCTGACTGAGGTAATTCAAGATTTTATTGACAGCAAAAACAAGTCCAAAGGACAATCAGATAGCTGGAATCAAAAATATACCAACCTAAAAAACAAGCTGATTGCTTTTGAAGACAAAAAAAGAAAGAAGGTAGAATTTACTTCTATAACGCAAGATTGGATTGATGAATTTTGTGGCTTTTTACGTGTTATCAAGGTAAAACCGTTTAAACCACATAACGACAATACACTACACCGCACTATTAACTTTTTAATCACAGTTTTGATCTGGTCAGAAGGCAAATACCATAAGATCGACCTGAAAAAGATTAAAAACCCAGTTAATAAATACCAGCCGGACGATGTTTTTTTAACAGATCAGGAAATAAAAGTTTTGGAAAAATTTCAGTTTCCCCGTGAATCATTAGAGCGAGCAAGAGATTTGTTTTTGATTGGAGTTTATTCAGGTCAAAGGTATTCGGATTATTCTATATTTGAGAAAGCCGATATACATGGAGACATGATTATAAAAAAGGCTGAAAAAACAGAAAGCGAAAGTTTTATTCCATTGCACCCAAAACTAAAAGCACTATTGGACAAGTACGATTGGCAATTACCTAAAATCTCCAACCAGAAATTTAACAAGAGAATTCAAGAGGCTTGCAGGCTTGCTGGATTTGATGAAGAAATCAAGGAGATTATTTATAGTGGAACAAAAAAAGAAATTGTATACAATTTAAAATACAAGATGATTTCCAGCCATACGGCCAGACGTACCTTTATTACTCTTTCAAGTGAAAAAGGTATGCCAGATCATATCATCATGAAGATAACAGGAATCAAAGACCCAAAGACTTTGATAAAATACAAAAAGACTTCTCAAAAATCAGTTGTAGATTCCATGCAGAAATATTGGGGGTAAAGCTCCTGATATTTCATATCATCTATTTAGGATTATAAACAAAGCAAACTCTTTGTATTTCTATAATGTCATTTTTATAGATTTTGAACTTTGGATAATTCGGACTTACACACCAAAGAATATTTTCATCCTCTGAATCATGCTCAATTCTTTTAATCATTCTATCTTCTGAGGTAATGATCAAATAGATTCTTTCTGTATTGAGCGTTTCCCAATTGTTTATCCTTCTTACTCCTACCAAAGCACTGCTTGAAATTTCCGGTTCCATGCTTGCCCCTGCTACTGGCAAAATATTTTCTGCAATATCAGCACCCGGTAATCCTTGTATGTATCCATCCGGTTTATTTTGTCCTATGATTTCAGATACACTATGACCAGCTGAGACATATAAATTCCAATAAGGAACACCATCCAAAGATTCATTTTGTATTACTCTCATAACTTGCCCAGCACCATCAAATAGATATTTGCTGTTAAGCATTGGAAACACTTCGCACACTTTCAAAACAAATTGTTTGGATAAAGGTGTTCTTCCGTTTAGAATTAGTGATACGCTGGATTTGTTGTATCCTATTCTTTCCACGAATTCTTGCTGATTTCGAATAATGCGTTGACTCTTCAAAATTTCAATCGCATTTTTAAGTCTCTCCAACATAGTCAATTAAGATTTATTTAAATTATTTGTTTGTGTAGAGTTTGGATAAACACAAACAGAACGTTTATATTTGTATAGAAATACAAACTTGTAAACAAATATATAAATAAAATGGAATTAGCAAAAAAACCTTTAGCACCTCTAATGAGAAAAATGAAAGTTGGACAAGTAGAAGTTTATCCTTGTTCACAGAACCGATCTATCAATGTCACAGCAAGTAACCTGAATATTGAAGAGGGAAAGTCATTTTCCAGGAAAAGAAAGGGAAATGTGATTGAAGTCACAAGAACAGCTTAGTTGCTAGTTGGTTAAAATACATTTTCAAAAAAAATCAATTTGCACCTAATTTTTTAAGAATCGCAGCATGAGTAAAAACGAAATGATAGAAGCCAGCTTTATTGGCTCGGCATTATTCGATGCAAACAATGTTTGCATGTCGGTTGAGCAATGTGCCGAGTTTCTGGGCATACATGAAAAAACCGTAAAAAACCGAATCAAGACCAAGGACAGAAACAAAAAGATCATTGCAGAACCCCATGGCAAGGGCTGGAAAATCCCAAAAATACAATTTGTAAAAGAGATCGTTACAAAATTTGAAAAACAGAAAGAAAATGAAGGCATTTAGAATCTTATTCATACTACTTGCCCTTTGTGCTTTTGTTGGCATCTGCACTGGGGCTACCCATCAGTTTTTTATGCTTGTTATTTGTTTGATTGCCCAGGCAATTTGTGTAAATCCAAAAAAGCTGGATTCATCTTAAAAACAGAGTCTTCAGTAATAATAACGCTGAAAAACTGGGTATAAATGCCGCACTTTTTTTCGGGTACGGAACTGTTTGTTTTCTTTTAAAATGAGCAATCGGAAACGCAGAATAATAGGGTACGCATGCCGCATTATTTTCTTTCCAAAAACTCACTCTCTCACCCTTGGTTGACTACATTAACATACTACTCTCTGACTTTGATTTTAAGACCTGGCAATCGGACAAGCGCTTGCAGTTTCAATTTAAAATCTCAGACCAGCTTGATAGCTTTGGCAATGTAGTTCAAACCAGCAGTGAAGTAGCACATTATAGGGGCTTAGACTTCATTCGCACACTATCGGGAAAATGCTTTGTAAAAGGCTCAATCCACAGATTTTTCAATGCTGGCAGTAACAATGGAAACCGCTTTTCCTATCTGGATTTTATGGAAGCCCTGGAAGAATTGCAGGACTTTGGGGTAATACCGGATAAAGCCATACTTAAGAGCTTTGAGTTTGGTTTGAATCTTCCTGTCAAAGAGAAACACTTAAGCGCCAAAAGCTTTTACAATTCAATCATTTATAGGATTGGTGAAGTTGAAAAATGCATGAGTGACGACGGCAACAACCTAATAGGAAAGCAGTTTATTACCGAGGATACCACAGTTAAGAGCTACGATAAAAAGCAGCAAGCCGCCCTGCAATGTTCTCATGAAATCATACGCTATGAGCTAAGGTTTAGACGAATGCGATTGTTAAAGCGTTTCGGCATAGTCACTCTTTATGATTTAACCGATAAAGACAAGTTAATCCAGCTTTTTGAAAAGAGGCTTTTAAAGTCGGTAAATGAAACAATACTACTGGATTGGAAAGCTTTGCCAAACACAAACAAACTTCCTGAATATCAAAAGAAAAAGTTTTTGAATTGGCGAAACCCAAACTGGTGGCGAGAAAAGAGCATGACTACAAAAGCCAGAAACAGAAACAAAATAAGTTTTGAAAATCTGATTAAAAACAAGGCCAGATATGACATCAAAGAGATACTTAAAAACAAGCTGATAGGTGAATTTAGCAGTGTGATTGCCTCTCAAAATTTTTCACCTAATGGCAGCACGCAGAAAAACATGGGTACAAATGCCGGACGTATTGTTAGCGGCAAGCATGTCGGGGAAACGAACATGCTTAAAAGAAAATATTGCCTGGTATGCGGTAAGGATATTACCCACCTGAAAAAAGATGCAAAGTACTGTAACGATAATCGCAAATGCAGGGATAAGGCATACAACTTAAAAGTATCCAAACAACGAAAAGCCCGAAGAACCCAAAAGCAAAAAGAAATACTAAAGATCATTAATGAGCTTGGAACTGATCTAATGCTCACAAGAACAACCAATCCAGGCAGAAGGAAGATAGCTGGTATACCTGGTCGAAAGACATCGATAATTGTTACCACAAACGGAAAGCAGAAACTTTACCATGGAGCTGCTGCTCGTTTCTTCCTGAAAGAATTTGAAAAGAAAAAGAAGTTGAACCAAAGCAATATGCAAGATGAAACAAATAGTACTTGAAACCATACTAAGGCTCTCTAATGAAAAGATTGAAAATGGAACCTTTCCCACACATGTTTTGTGGATTGATCTAAGAAAAGAATTAAGTAACAAAATTATGGGAGCAATAGACCAGCTGATAAAAGAAGGAAAGTTAAAAGCCGGACATACACTTAATGACAGATACCTAAAACCAATACCTCCTGATACATTAAAGAATGAAGAAAGAAACAAATGTGCATAATCATGAAGCCTGGCACAATTGCAAAGAGTGTGGCCATGAATACGACTTAAGAACAAATGATGTTTGCCCAGAATGTAAAACCCACAAAAACCAAGACTATGGAATTTTATACAATGACTAGAAAAGAGTTTGCCGTAAAAATGAAGGTTAGCAGATCGACACTGTATCGATACATGAATGCTTGTCTTGCTCCTGAATTTTTAGAACTCACCAAAGGAAAGTTACTTTTTAAGGAGCAGGTAGAATTCATCTACAATAAAATCATTGCTTCGGAAAAATGGAAAAAACTTATGGATTCAAAATTGGAGATAGAAAAATATTAACATACAATTTTTTTGAGGGAGTCGAACCCTCGGACAAGCAGGTTCAAAATAGGGTACACCTGAATCCAAACCCAAAACAAAGGGCAAAAATCAAGCTTTTTTAGATCGAATCCCCAGCTTTTGAACCCACTTTAAAAATAAACCCAGAAAAACGGATTTTTTACATGAACAAAAAAATATACAAATACACCCGAGTTTCGACTACAGAACAAAACGAAGCTCGACAAGTTGGAGGTTTGGAAAAATACGAAGGCGAAACTTTTGTTGATAAAGTTTCCGGTAAAGTTGCTTTTGCAGATCGACCAGAAGGGAAAAAGATCATTCAAGCCGTAAAGGATGGATTGATATCTGATTTAATTGTATTGGAAGTCGACAGGTTAGGAAGAGATATTATAGATGTTTTAGCCGTTTTAAAATTCATGAAGGAAAATGAGGTTTGTGTTACTGTTCATAGTCTTGGACTGAAAAGTCTGATTGATGAAAAAAGCAATCAAACTTTTGATTTAATAACAACTGTACTGGCACAGGTTGCACAAATGGAATATGAAAGAATCAAGGAACGTCAAAGAGAAGGCATTGCCAAAGCAAAAGAAAGAGGAGTTTACAAAGGCAGGGTAAAAGGTTCTAAAAACAAAGATTCAATTTCCCTGGTTACTAAATACCCAAATGTTGCAGCTTGCCTGGAAGCAAAAATGAGTATTAATAAAACTGTTGCTGCCACAGGTGTAGGTCGTAGCACAGTAAAAAGAGTTAGGAAGGAATATTTTGCTCAATCATAACTCACCAAGATGTATGCCATTTCACAAACGGAATTCAGAATTTCATAATTCCAATTCCGTTTTTTATATCCTCAAATCAACATTCACATAGTTCAATGGCTGCACTATATCCAAATCGATTTTGTTATTCGCTAATATCTTGTTAAGTTTGAGAGTATAACTATACCCAAATGAAACCTAAAATATTGCTATCCTCCGATTTTCACAGGAATCAAAAGGTTGTCAAGATCACTTTTGATTACAACAATAGGATATTGGGATTATTGCGAAAACACTTTCCTGCTAAGTGGAGCCAAACTAAAAAGTGCTGGTGGATTATCCGAGAGAAATTCGATTACAAAAGGTTCAAGGAAATTTTTTCACCTATTGCTGAAATCATGCCAGTAGAAAATAAAGAGCCAGAAAAAATTGAGACAGCTCTACCTAAAGGTTATTTGGAGAAGTTAGAGCAAAAAAGGTATAGTCCACAAACCATTAAAATCTACACCCATTACTTTAAGGATTTTCTGATTTATTTTGATGGCAAAGAGCTTGCGGATATTGGCTTTGATGAGATCAATGCTTATTTGCATAAGCTTATAAAAGAACAAAACATATCAAGTAGTCAACAAAATCAGAGAATTAATTCCATAAAATTTTACTATGAAAAAGTACTTGGTAGAACAAAGGAGTATTATAAGATAGAAAGACCCCATAAAGAAAAAACCTTACCTGATGTTCTTAGTAAAGAAGAGATTTACAAAATGATTCAATTGACTCAAAATATTAAGCATCGATGTATTATAGCTTTAATTTACTCTTGTGGGCTGCGAAGAAGCGAGGCCATAAATATGCAGTTAACCGATATTGACTCGAAAAGAATGTTAGTTAAAGTTAGGGCTGCAAAAGGGAAAAAGGATAGATATGTTCAGCTATCGACTTACACATTAGAGCTTCTTAGGGATTATTATAGATACGAGCAACCAAAAAAGTGGATATTTGAAGGTGTAAATGGTGCTCAGTACAGTGCAGCAAGTATATTAAATGTGGTAAAATTTGCAGCAAAAAGAGCCAAAATTAAAAAAAGAGTTTTTCCCCACATTTTAAGGCATAGTTTCGCGACTCATCATTTGGAGCAAGGCACAGATTTACGATATATACAAGAATGGTTAGGTCATGGTAGTTCAAAAACAACAGAGCGCTATACACATGTTTCTAAAAAAGACTTTATTAAGTTTAAAAATCCTATTGATGATTTAAATTCGTCATAATCTTATCAGCTTACACAATCATATTGGATGTGTATACTGATAAAATAAAGAACTAAAAGAAAAATAAACACAACTTTTATCAGCTAACAAACAAGTTGGCAGTAATAAGATGAAAACAACATTATTGATTTTATTTTCAGGTTTTTTACTTTTTCAATTTACGGAAAAGAAAAAAATGGACTTTGAGAATGATTCTATAATTCTTCAAACTGAACTGGACACTTTAAGGATAAACTGGTATT
>NZ_RZNH01000057.1 GCF_013141825.1 Marinifilum caeruleilacunae | reverse complement strand
AACAACTTACTCGCAAGCGATATCGACAAACGATAGCTCAGCATCGACAAACGTGGTATCACAATCGACTTAACATGACCCGAATAGTAAGATGTTGATTTTTAAGCTGAAAACAGAAGGTGCAAAACCCATTGAACTGGTTCAAGCTAAAAGTTTATGAAATGCAGTTGTGATTAAGCCTAAGGGTGGAAAAACTGCCTGGGATGTTTGTATGCGTTTACGCGACAATGGTTTATTGGCGAAGCTAACTCACGGCCACATCATCCGTTTTGCTCCTCCATTGACCATTAACGAAACTCAATTGCGCGAAGCAATCGAAATTATTAAGAAAACAATGGCTGAGTTCGAATAAGAAACTCAACTTAAAATACAAAGGGCAACTCCAATTGGAATTGCCCTTTTTTTATGCAAGCATGTAGCAGTATTATTTAGTAATGATCAATTTTGTTCTGATTACTTTATCAGGATATTGAATCACAAGGAAATAGAAACCTCCTGGCAGTTCTTTCAAATTGAATTCCAATCGGTCTGCGTTAAAGCTACGCTTAATTTCTTTGCTCAATACAATACTTCCCGAAGCATTAAAGATTCTCAACAATCCATCGCTATCGGTTGCCGATACTTCTACAAAGAACTCTCCCCTGTTCGGATTTGGATAAACCACAATTCCCTTCTCAGCAACCAGGTCTTCAATTCCTGTGGTGATAAAGATTTGCTGCGATTTCTCACTATCGGGACAAGCCTCGTTCGATGCTGTTAGCGTAACCACATAACCAGTACCATTTGCATTGTCGAGTACAAAGGAATGAGTCGGCTCAAATTCACTGCTAATTACACCATCTCCAAAATCCCAAAGTATAGAAGTTGCATTCACACTTAAGTTGGTGAAAGAAACCTGGTTGTAATCAATTTCGAAGGTAAAATCGGCTACAGGCGGATCTAATGGACTTACCGATACGGTATTTGAATACTGATCCGAAAATCCGGATTTAGACACTTTGGCCCTGAAGATTTCATTCTTTACAATCTCCTGCGTCACCAGTAATTCGGCATTTTCACCAGCCAAATCTTCATAAGTATCGTCTACCGAATTGTAGATTTGCCATTGAATTGTACCATCGAAACTGGTTAATGTAATATTCGATTTTGTACCATAACACACCAGTTCCGGATTGGCGCTTGCCACTCCTGCCCTGTTGGTTTTCGGCTCTGGTATGGTGAATGTGCTCGAAATTTTCGAAATAATTCCAGGACCTTCAAATTCCAGTCTTGCTCCTTGCACTTCCATATCACTTGTTGCAGTCAGGTCTGTAAACTTCACAAGTCCATCAACTGCCATTTGTGTAAGTGTTCCGCCTAAGGTCCAATCTCCTGTATCGGCTTTGCGTACCGTAACCATTGTTTCACTATCGGTATCACAAATGTTTCGATACTGATCCTGAAGGTTCAATTGCGGTTGCCTAATCAGCTGATCACCATTATTTGCAGGTGCCGAAGGCTCTTTTTCAATCACAAGATATTTCGATTTACCATGATGAATTGGCTGCTCGAACCTGGTGGTATCATATAAACCTGAGTACACATACATGGAATCTACTCCGTATTTCTGCAGTACAGAAGTAACCGAAGGATCGAAAGTAATTTGCCCTGGAACAGATGCATCGTATTTTCCTTCCAGACTTCTTACGCCGTAGCGGATATCAAAGATCTTCTCGCGCCAGGTTGTATTTTCGATAAATGTTACGGTGAACATCTCGTCAACATTGGCATTTGCTGCCGGAGTAATAATCGGAGCCGGAGGTCGAACAATATCAAAACTATCCGAAACCACATTTGGCAGTCCATCTGAAGTAAACAGCAATCTTGCGCCAATTACCTCATCTTCGCTGGTGGCCGTTAGGTTTGTAAATTGTATCACACCTTCCATGGAAGTTATGGTTTTAATTCCTCCCAGGTTCCACAATCCTGAATTATCATTGTCCGGATCTGCATATTTATCAACAAGAACCTGCGTTAGACTATCGGTAGTACAATTATTGGCATATTGATCTCGCAATTGAATTTTTGGTTGCTGAACCAGCGTATCTCCATTATTCTCTGGTCCTATTGGCTGATCCACCAACAACATTTCTGTAGTTACACCATGAGCAATTTTTTGCTCTACCCTGGCATCAGCATAACCATTTGCCACAACCACTATTGTATCTGTTCTTGCAATAAACAATGTGGAATCCCTGTCGGGATAGAAAGTAATTTGTCCGGCTTCAACCATATAGGAAGTATCTACCAGTGTTTCACCGGCGAAACTAATGGCTGAAATGGAATCTCTCCAACTTGCATTATCGCTTGCAGTAATTACAAACTCATTGTCTACCGTCGCATTCTCGGCTGCTATCAGCTCAATAATCGGAACAGGTATTGTGAATAAATTGGATACTACAGAGTCTCCATCGAAGAAGAATTGCAGGTAAGCCGAATCAATCGCTATTTCGCTTGTTGCCACCAAATCGGTGAACTGAACCTGACCATCTACGGCTTGTATTTCAAGTGTTCCTGACAATTCCCATGCTTTATCATCATATTTTTCGACGCTAAGCTGTGTAGCATTGTCAGTTGTACAATCGTTCAGATACTGATCGGCCAACTTAAGCTGTGGTTGCTGTTCAAGCAGCTCTCCGTTCACATTTGGACCAAGAGGCTGGGTCAGCACCAAAATACTATCGGCAACTCCATGTTGAATATCCTGTTGAACTGTATCATGAGCAAAACCTCTCGACTGGACGATAATTTCGAAGCTTCCATTTTTCTGAAGGAATTCAGAAGCCGATGGAATCAATTCCAATTCTCCTGGCTGTGTAAAATTGTAGCTTTCTGCCACCAAAACACTATCGTTTACAGTAACAACATTAATTCTGTTTCTCCACACCGAGTCTTCGGTAAATGTAATCTTGAACGGATTATCAACCGTTGCCCCAACTGCCGCTGTTAAAACAGGAGGAGTAGCTACATCAGGAATATCAAATGGATCGGCTGTTACAGCATCCAAGTCACCTGAATTAAATTGTATAATTGCTCCTTCTACCGGTGCAGTTGAATACGCCGACAAGTCATCGTAAACCGCCACTCCATTTTCAACAGTACGCTCAAGAGTTCCTGCCAAATCCCATTCTCCATCATCGCTTCTCGAAGCTGTTACAATGGTTTCATTGTCCGAATCACAAATATTTGCATACTGATCGTACAGCTCGACAATTGGCTGCTGTTCAAGAAGGTCACCATTAGATGGTGGCGCCAATGGTTGTTGGGTAATTTGCAGACTTGCTACAACACCATGCCCAACAGTTTGCTCAACCGTTGCATCGCTAAAACCAAGTGCCTTCACGGCGATATCGTAAACTCCTGCCTTTTGAAGAATTGCTTCTTCAGAAACACGGAATACAATATTGTTTTCATTTATGGTATATGCCGAGCTTGGCAATGTATCAAGACCATAAGTAATCATAGTAATTTCCGTTCTCCAACTGCCATCAAAATCCAAAAATCCAATCTCAAAATCAGCGTCAACAGTCGCATCGAACTGAGCACTTAAGTTTGGCGGATTTTTCAAAGACGGAATGTCGAAAGGATCGGAATCAACCGATGTAATTCCTACTCCCGAAAATGTTAGATAAGCGCCCAACACAGCATTCTGACTGGATGCCGTCAACTCGCGATAGTTAATTACACCATTACTTACCGACTGTAAAGTATCTCCTCCCAGGGTCCAATCACTCTCATCTCCTTTTCTTACCAATACCTCATAAGCATTCTCAGAATCGCAGCTGTTGTTGTATTGATCCAGCAATGATATTTTAGGTTGCAAATCAAGTTCTCCTCCATTTACCAATGGAGCAGTTGGTTGCGTTTCAATAATCAAAGAATCGGGAGCACCATGCTTAATTTCCTGATCAACCGAAGATTCCTGGTACCCTCTTGAATAAACAAGTAGTTGCTTTGTAGCAGCCTCTTGCAAGGCAGCATCCTGCGAAGGATCGAACACAATCTTACCAGCCTGACTCTTGTCGTAAGATACCTCTGGCAAGATGGTTCCACCATAGGAAATTGAATCAATTTTCCCTTGCCACTCTGCATTTTCAGCAAAAGTGACATCGAATAATGAATCTACTGTAGCCGTAGTTGAAGCAATTAATGAAGGTGCAAACAGAGGAGCTGGAATCAAGAACGAATTAGATTCCGTGTTTGTTAGTCCTGTGCCGGAAAATGTGATTGTTGCATCACTGACCATATCAGTACTTCCGGCGGTAAGATCGGTATATGATGCAACACCGTTTGTTACCAAAAGGGAAGCTGTTCCTTCAAGAGTCCAGGTCCCTCCACTTGCATTTGCTTCTACGCTTGTAGAATTATCATTTGTACAATCATTTTGATATTGATCCTGTAATTTAACTACAGGCTGTGTCATTAAAAGTTCTCCATTTCTATCTGGTCCCATTGGCTGTGTGGTAATTACGATATCCGTTGCCACACCATGCCCAATTTCCTGTTGAACCGAATCCAATAAGTAAGAAGTTGAAGTGATATAAATGTATTCATTGGCAGCCAATTGTAAATTTGTTGATTCGGCTGGTTTCAATGTAATTTTACCTGCTACACTTGCATCGTATGCTGTTGCTGGTAAAACATTTGTACCATATCGAACTTCTGTAATATTGCTTCTCCAATCGGCGTTATCCGTAAAGGTAATTTCAAACTCATTGTCTACAGTAGCTCCTGAGGCCGCTGTTAATACCGGACCGGCATTCAAATCAGGAATATCAAAAGTATTTGAATTTACTGTTGTAAGATCGGTTGCCGAAAAGCTGATAAATGCGCCAGTAACAGGACCTGCGCTAGAAGCCGTTAAATCGGTATAACTTACCGATCCGTTGGCAACCGTTCTGCTCACTGTTCCTCCCAGTGTCCAGTCGTTGGTATCGCCTTTGGCAGCAGTAATCTCTATGGAACTTTCTGTAGCACAGTCGTTACCATATTGATCGCGCAAAGTTACACCAGGTTGTGTGGCTAATTCCTCACCATTTCGTGCTGGCGCTGCTGGCTGAAGCGCAATTACAATTTCGCTTGCCGCTCCATGCAGAATTTCCTGCGATACACTTGCAGTTTCGTAGCCCTGAGCAAACACCTCAATATTTGCCGTTCCAGCTGTCTGTAAATCTGTATCCTGTGAAGGATCAAAAATGATTTTTTCTGCCTGCGTTTTATCGTAAGCTCCTGCCGCGATTAAATTTCCACCATAATGAATGGAATCAATAGACAATTGCCATGCTGAATTTCCAGCAAATGTAATTTCAAAAGTATTGTCGACAGTAGCAGTTGAAGAAGCTAATAAACTTGGTGCAGCATCCAATGCTGGTACTGTAAAAGCATTTGAAACCACATCGCTCAATGCAAAAGTTGAGAATGTAATAGTTGCATCGGTAACTTCAGCAGTACTACTTGCCGTGATATCAGTAAAAGAAATTACACCTGCCGAGGCTGTTAAGTCTACTGTACCACCAATGGTCCATGAACCACCAGAAGCAGCTGCACTTAGGTTTGTAGTTCCATCGTTAGTACAAATATTATCGTACTGATCGTGAATATGAATCACAGGTTGAGTGGCCAATACTTCTCCGTTTGAAGCCGGACCTGCAGGTTGTGTTGAGATAAATAAATCTGTAGCTGTTCCATGGCCAATTTCCTGATCGACCTCTGCATTTGCGTAACCACTTGAGATAATCGTAACAGTTTTCGTACCTGCCTCTTGCAAAAAGCTTGACTGAGAAGGATCAAATGTAATTCTTCCGCCCAAACTTGCATCGTAGGAAGCTGCTGGCAGTGTTTCACCGCCATACTGAATGGAACTGATATTTCCTCTCCAGGCTGCATCTTCGGCAAAAGTAATTGCAAAATCGTTATCAACCGTAGCTCCGGTAGCCGCCGAAAGCGATGGAGTTGCATTTACAGGAATATCAAATGTATTTGAATTCACATCTGCAAAAGTACCTGAACTAAAGGTTAAGAATGCACCTGTAACAGCCTCATCGCTTGTTGCACTTAAATCGCTAAAGGTAAATTCTCCTGAAACCAAAGTTTGGTTAGGCGACCCTCCCAGGGACCAATCTCCGCTATCGCCTTTGGCTACTGATATGGCCGTTGCATTATCGCCCGTACAATTGTTTCCATATTGATCTTTACTACCAATTTTAGGCTGTGTAGCCAACAAACCACCATTTTGAGTTGGTGCAGTAGGTTGGGTAACAATGTAAATTGAAGTAGGCACACCATGTCCTATCTCCTGCGATAAGATTTTATCGTTAAAACCTGCCGAAGAAAATACAAAATCGGCTGTTCCTGCGGTTTGAAGAACTGTAGACTGCGAAGGATCAAAGGTAATCTGATTCCCTACACTTGTGTCGTAAGCAGCAGCATCAACTGTACTTCCATTATAGGTAACAGATGATATTTTGCTCTGCCATGAATTGGCATCTGTAAAAGTAATCACGAAAGTGTTATCTACTGTGGCATTACTAGCGGCCGTCAGGTCTGGTGGCGAGTTCAACCCCAAATCGAAAGTTGTTGAATTAACACCTGTGACTCCCGAAGCCGAGAACACGATAAATGCACCTGTAACCACATCAGTGCTTGAAGCTGTTAAGTCGGTAAAAGTCAAACTTCCCGAAGTAACAGTTCCTGATAATGTTCCCTGTAAATCCCAGGCAACAGGATCATTCTCTGTAGCAGAAACGGATAAAGAACCGTTCGAAGTACAAACATTATCATATTGGTCCTGCACTTCGATTACGGGTTGAGTTTGGAATGCATCTCCATTATTAGCAGGCGCAACGGGCTGAGTTGCAACAACCAATTTTGATTCAGCTCCATGACCTATGGTCTGTGAGACACTTGCATTGCTGTAACCATCTACCGATATTACAATATTGGCCGTTTTTGCTGTCTGCAATACAGGATCGTCAGCCGGATCGAATGTAATTTTATTGCTCGTTGAGTTTAAGGAGTAAGCAGATGCAGGAACCGTATTACCGTCGAATGTAATTGTGGTTGCGACAGTTTCAATCTGTGATTCCCAATCTACATTATCCACGTAGGATATCTCAAAAGCCGCATCAACAGTAGCTCCTGAAGCTGCAGTTAAAGAAGGAGGAGTATTTAAGCCAATGCTAAAATCATTAGAAGTGACTCCAGTTAATCCTGAAGAAGTAAAACTAATGCTAGCATTGCTGATTTCCTCGGTGCTACTTGCTGTTAAGCCAGAGAAGCTTAATGTTCCCGAACTGGCATCCTGATCAACAGTACCTCCCAGAGTCCAGCTTCCTGCATCAGCTTTTGCTGCAGAAATTGTTCTTGAACCATCGCTGGTACAAAGGTTACTGTACTGATCCAAAACCTGGATGGCAGGTTGGGGATTCAAGTCACCTCCATTACTTAATGGCGAACCTGGTTGTGTAGAAATGGATAATTGATTTGCAGCACCATGTGCAATAGTTTGCGAAACAGATGCGTTATTGTAACCATCAGCCACAACAATTAAATCGGCTGTTCCTGCTGTTTGTAAAGCTGAATTTCCACCTCCAGGCTTCAGGCTAATTGTATTTGCTCCTGTATCCAAATCGTAATCTGTTCCCGAAGCAAGGCTGGTTCCATTGTAGGTAATTGATGTAATCTTGCTCTCCCAATTGGTATCTTCACTGTAAGACACATCAAAATCTGCATCAACAGTAGCACTTCCATTGGCAGTTAGCGTTGGAGCCGAATTTAATCCCAGATCAAAAGTATTGGAACTAACACCTGTTAATCCTGTCCCACTAAAGCTAAGTTGTGCTCCTGTTACAGCCTCATTACTGCTGGCTGTAAGGTTGGTATAAGTTAGTGTTCCTGAACCAACTGTAGAAGTCACACTTCCTCCCAATGTCCAATTTCCTGCATCAGCCTTGGCTGCTGTAATGCTGGTTGAATTATCAGTAGTACAGTCATTTCCATACTGATCCTGCACCTTAACCTCAGGCTGAGGATCTAAATTGCCACCATTAATAGCTGGTGGGCCAGGTTGAGCTACCATCACAATAGCACTTGCAGCACCATGACCTATGGTCTGTGAAACCGATGTATTAGAATAGGTATCAGCAACAACTTCCAATGTGGCTGTTCCTGCTGTTTGTAAAGCTGAATTTCCGCCTCCTGGTTTAAGGGTAATAAAATTAGAGCCTGTATTGATTTCGTAATCCGTAGTTAATGTCAAAGTCGTTCCATTATAACTTACCGATGTGATATTGCTTTCCCAGGTGGTGTCTTCTGTGTAAGATACATTGAAATCTGCATCTACAGTAGCACTTCCATTGGCAGTTAGCGTTGGAGCGGTATTCAACCCTAAATCAAATGTTGCTGAGCTTACTCCTGTTAATCCTGTTCCACTAAAGCTAAGTTGTGCTCCTGTTACTGCTTCATTACTGCTGGCTGTAAGGTTGGTATAAGTTAGTGTTCCTGAACCTACTGTAGAAGTCACACTTCCTCCAAGTGTCCAATTTCCTGCATCAGCCTTAGCTGCTGTAATACTGGTTGAATTATCAGTAGTACAGTCATTTCCATACTGATCCTGTACTTTAACCTCTGGTTGTGGATCTAAATTGCCACCATTGGTTCCAGGTGCGCCCGGTTGAGCTACCATCACAATAGCACTTGCAGCACCATGACCTATGGTCTGTGAAACGGATGTATTGGAATAGGTATCAGCAACAACTTCCAATGTAGCTGTTCCTGCTGCTTGTAAAGCTGAATTTCCGCCTCCTGGTTTAAGGGTAATAAAATTAGAGCCTGTATTGATTTCGTAATCCGTAGTTAAAGTTAAAGTTGTTCCATTGTAACTTACCGATGTGATATTGGTTTCCCAGGTAGTGTCTTCTGTGTAGGATACATTGAAATTTGCATCAACAGTAGCACTTCCATTGGCGGTAAGCGTTGGCGGAGTATTCAATGTTAAATCAAATGTTGCAGAACTAACTCCCGTTAATCCTGTTCCACTAAAGTTAATTTGCGCTCCGGTAACAGCTTCATTGCTACTGGCAGTAAGATCAGAGTAGCTTAATGTACCCGAACCAACTGTAGAAGTTACGGTACCTCCCAATGTCCAGTTACCAGAATCAGCTTTGGCTGCTGTAATGCTGGTTGAATTATCAGTAGTACAATCATTTCCATACTGATCCTGTACTTTTACCTCTGGTTGTGGATCTAAATTGCCACCATTGGTTATAGGTGCGCCCGGTTGAGCTACCATCACAATAGCACTTGCGGCACCGTGCCCTATGGTCTGTGATACCACAGCATCTGGGTAATTCGTTGCTTTAATGGTTACATCCGCAGTTCCAACGGTTTGCAAAAACGACGATTGAGAAGGTTTCAATACTATTTTATCGGCTTGGGCTGTATCGTATGCTCCAGAAGGCAAAACATTTGATCCATAACTGATCTCTGTAATTGCTCCTCTCCAATTGGAATCATCACTACCAAGCGTTATATCAAAATCATTGTCGACTGTAGCTCCTGGGGCAGCCGTTATACTTGGAGCTGTTCCAGGAATTGTAAATGTTGCAGAATTCTCTGTTGCTAATGCGCCCGACGAGAAAATAAGGTAAGCACCTGTTACCGGGTTAGCACTCGAAGCCGTTAAATCGGTAAAACTAATGGCGCCACCTGATACAGTTAAAGGGCTTGTTCCCCCAAGCGTCCAGCTTCCATCGTGAGCAGCAACTCCTACCGAGCTTGTGTTATCTCCTGTACAGTCATTTCCAAACTGATCCTGCAACTTTACGGCCGGATTGGTTCCCAAAGCGCCGCCATTACTCGCAGGAGCTGATGGTTCTTGTGTAATTACAATTGCGTCAGCCACACCATGACCAATGGTTTGTGAGACTGATGTATTTCCCTCACTCGATTCTATGGAAATGGTAAAGGTTCCTGCTGTTTGTAAAAATGCTGAAGCAGAAGGGTCGAAAATAATTGAATCAACTTTTGTGGTATCGTAAGCACCACTATCCAGAATATCTGATCCAATCGAAATCTGAGTAATACCAGTTCGCCATGCAGCTCCATCAGTGAAAGTCACTGCGAATGTAGCATCTACAGTTGCTGAAGGATCAGCGGTTATGTCAGCCGGGACTTGAGCGAATAGTATAACAGTGGAAAATACCCATAGGTATCCCAAGAGTAAATATTTTTTCATAGCATAGGACTTTTGATAACTAACACCTAATTTGAACCAAAGTGCATACCAAAGGACCTATTCAATTAACCCACTGTCTCTTACGTATTTTTGCGAAAACTAAAACTGGCTCTACGAAATTGGAGATTAAAAGACTCAATAATCCTGAAAGTTAGGAAAGCGCTCATTTTCTTTAACAAATTTTAACATCTTCCTTTTTTGGAAGATTTATCCGATAGTGGATAAAGTCAACCACAAAAAATGAAAGGTAAAAACCATTTAGGAGTTTTTTCAATTTTATGGATCATTATTCAAAATCTATCCACCAAATCACATAAATTGTAAATGTATTGCGAATCAAAGCTGGCTATATCTTTCAAAAAGATAAAACAAACTCAAATTTAGCTCAGAACATCTCATTCTTGTTACGGCACAAGAAAATCAGCTTTAAGCGAAAAACCAGCATTAAAAAAAAAGCTGACTTTACCAGTCAGCTCTAAATTTTATAGTCCAAAGGATTTTTCCAACAAATCCACTGTTTCATTTTCTTCCGGTTCTTTTTCTTTCGGTTTAAAAACCTGGTGTCTTATTTTATAGTCGCGGGAATAATTGATTAGATGAGTTCCCTGGTTTTCGAAACCTCCAAATGCCGAAACTCTTTTAAAATAATAAGCCGATTGTAACAGTTCAATGTCTAGCTCATTCATGCGCTCCGGAAAATCCTTACCAAATTTACTCGCAGCCAGCGAAAAGTACCTGCAAATATCGTAAGCTCTAAAGCTAAAATCGCTTGGTTCACTCATGAAACGATTTCTGAAATCAATTACGAAATCATTAATTTTCTCCTCTTTATAATCGATAAAATACGGACTAAACAGGGAAAAATTTAGATTGTAAAAACGATCAGCTTCCAAGCTGGTATATCGTTGCCATCTCGAGAATCCAACCAAACGAATCGCATACCTCTGGCTTAAAACATTTAAATTGGTAATCATATTTTCAACCTTAGGCTGGTCGTTTAATGGCAATACCACAACATTTTCACAAGAATCGCACATCATGGCTTCCATTCCATACAAACCATATTCGTCGAAAGAGATTTTCTTGTAAGAAACTTCATCGGTTTGCCAATATAAACCCTTCTCAAACAATTGATGTTCGATATCCTTTATCAACTTGGCTTCGTTTAAATGCTTGTATCTTTCCGGATGAATGATTACAATATTCTTGTACTGAAAATCCTCACTTACATAGTTGGATATTTGACGACAAATAGAATTCATCGAAGTATTTAACTGAATTACATTTGGGTTCGAATTAATTTGTGGATTTTTAGCGGATAAAGGAGAAATAATTGGAACATTCTTTCTTCTGGCATATTCGGCTGCTACAGCAAATGTTTTTGGATATACCGGTCCAATCCAGTAATCAAAATCCATAAATTGAATTTGCGAGAGTGTTCTTCTTAACTTCTCAGGATCTCGTTCGGTATCATAAACATGCAAATCAACCGATAAACCTTCTTTGCGTAAAGAATCAACTGCCAACAGAACACCTTGGTAAAAACGTATAAATTCACGAGACTTTCTATAGATGGTTCTCGGTTCTCTTTCCGTTACAATTTCAATGGTATCCTTATAAGTAATAATTTGATTAATGGTATCATTGGTTTCCAAATAAAGCGGTAAAAATAAACCAACATTTACTTTGGTCTTTGCAATTACCTCCTCTTTTTCTACTTCCTGAATGGTATCAAGTACAATCAATTCTTCGGCAATAGTATCCTTTGGTGTTTCTTTTACGATAAAATATTCTGGCGGAACCAAATATCGTGGAATTCTTACCCAATCGCCTGGCTTCAGAATCCTGTTTTTTAATTTTGGATTAAGCTTACGAAGCTTCTTTTGTTTCATCCTAAACTCCTTAGCAATAGAATATTGCGTATCCCCTGCTTTGATTACATAGTAGTAGTACTTTTTATCGTGCTGTGGAACGTTTGAAACTTTATGATCCTTTTGTTGTTGAATTTTGGGGATTTTTACCACAGAATTCAAAGGTAAAGATTGTCTGCTACCCGGATTCTCCTTCTCAATCAGATCCATGCCAACAGCATATTTTTTCGAAAGAGAATATAAGGTATCATCCTTTTTTACAATGTGGTAGATGAATTTTTCATCTTCTTTTTTAAGGATAACAGGAGCTACAGCCTGTTTTTCCTCGTTAAAAGGAATACGTAAAACCTCGTTAATACTAACCGTTGCCTCCGCTTTTCCGTTCACACTCATGATATCTCTCATCGAAATACCATAGGCTTTGGAAATTGAGAACAAAGTTTGCTTCTCCTTTACGACATGCAGGATATAAGACTTTCCACCAACAACTACCTTATTCTTAGATAATTCGATCGGCGTTGTTTGTGAATGTACAAGATTTAAGGTCCCAAAGAAAAGACCAATCAAGAGGATGGTGCGAAGAAAACAATTCATTAATTATTTGTTTTTCAAACGTTTATAGTTCAGTCAAATTGCCAACAAAAATACTAAAGTAAGCTTGGAAAACAAAATATAAACAAGAATTGGGCCATATAAAAAAATCGAAGTGGATTCCTGGCACTTCGATTTTTCAAAACAATAATTTGTACAATGTGAATTTAGTTTTCTACCAAGACAAATTCATCATACTCAATTTCAAATTTCAGTTTCTGACGAGCTTCCTCTTTTGCCAAAGCAAGAAAAGTATTTCTACATTCTTCGTTTACCGCAGTATCAGCCATTTTAGAATAGAACTTAAATTTCTCTTTCTCCTTTTTCATGGCTAAAATTAAAGCTTCCTGGTACGAAAGATCCGTTTTTGTATGATCAACCTGTTCTAAGGAACCTGCGATCTTCATATCTTGAATTTCATCCATATCAAAATCCATTTTCAAATCTTTCATTTTTTCAAGCCTAAGCATTCTGGCTGTTTTCTCGAGTGCAATGTTACGAAACAGCTCTCTCACATTCTTCCGGTCCATTCGTTCTGCCAAGTTCGAGTAAAACTCAATTTCATTCATCTCCTTATCGATGGCATAATCGATAATTTCTTCAAAAGTTCTAAAAATCTTCATTTAATCTTTTGTTTGATGTTCACAACTATTTTACTTATCCAATATTTTAAATGTAATTGAATCAATAAGTTACGAAATTATTGCTATGATGTCAAAAAGATTATTTACAGATAGATATGGGCAAATGTGAATAAGTTTTGTGATGATTAATCTACATTCCTAACTTGGCTAAGCCAAATGATAATTGAATTTAAATGTAAACTTGATTTTTGGGTTGATTTTTTTTTAGAAATGTGATGGTTCAATCTATTTGATTGCTTTATAAAAAAAACGAACCACCCGACAATATGCTTTGTCCAGGTCATCTATTGGCTTTTGAGAATCAGAAGTTTTATAAAGTACAAACATTTTAGAATCCACATTCTGTCCATTCTTTCTGGCTGGAATCCAATTGCCCTTCAGACTTTGAATCTTTTCCAGAATGAATTTATCGAATGCCTTGTCCATCGAAACAAGCACTTCAATATCTTTTATTTGGCCTTCTTTTCCAATTACAAATGATGCCATAGCTGACCCATAAACCCCATATCGAACCATGGAAACAGGAAGTTGAGTCTGCATTAAACAAAAATCAATCCCCGAATCAAAATCCAGGTAAATGGCAGGACGATCTACCTTCTCTACCACAAAAATGCTGTCTCTTCTAATTGGAAAAGAATCAACTTGACTGATCAAATTAACGATTTCTTTATTGTCATAATTGTAAGTCATATATGGTTCATTCGAGTATGTCTTGAATTCCCATAAGCCTACTTTTTCATCGTTCTTAAATTGCCCTTTTACCAAGGTATCGCCCGTTTGATTTTTTAGTTTGATATAAGTACCATTTCGTAACTTCGTTTTTTTATCAACAGTAAAAATCTCATTGGTTGCTATTCCTTTGATTTTTTTTCGTTTTAATTTTTGCTCCTGTCCAAAAGAACTAAGTGAGAGCAAGAGCAATATACAGGTTAAAAAGTTAAGTTTCATAGTTCAGTAGTTGTTTTTTAATAATAAACCGTACAAAGATAATTATTTAGTTAAATTTAACTTTCAAAATAAACAAGTAAACCATCAAAATATTCAAGCAATTCACATCTATATTTCGAATGTAAATGTTGATTTTGTAAATTATTGTACATCAACTGTCGCATTGTTTTTCTAAGCTTTTCCATATCAAATATACATTTTTTGTTTCACTTTTCTATTTTTTATTTGTTTTTTGAAACTTTTTCTTTATCTTCACCAAAGAAATTACTGATAACACTACAAATGACAGCCAAAGGAGACATCTCTAAATCGGAACATATTGAATGGAAGTACATTCCATTAACCATTCAAAAATTGGAGCTGAACAAACAATACAAAATTGCTTTGATACTTGCATTTGGATGCTTTTTTGGTCTGCGTTTAAAAAGTATTTTAAGTATTCGTTGGGAAGATATCTTGCAGAAACCCTCATTCGAAATGGTGGAGAAAAACAAATCAAGAAACATCTTTATCATTGATGATATCAGAATTCTTATTCAAAGAATTTATACCAAAATGGGTTCACCCGATCCCCAGCAGTACATATTTTTAAACAATGCCGGCACACAGGTTTTATCCTCACAATACGTGAACAAGCAGATCAAAAACCTTTTTACTCAGTACGAAATTCCTTATCAGAATTTATCTTCGGATAGTTTTTTAAAAACATTCTGCATGAAGTTTTTGGAAGAAAAAGCGTTTTCGACGGAAGCCAAGAAATGGATCTCTAAAATATTGGGACATGCCTCATGGACCATTACAGCTAACTTTTTAGGCTACCAGGATACAAGTGACGACAAGGATAATTACGAGGTTTTCTCGATGTAAATCAAATTGAAATTAAAAACCAATCGCTATGAAAGGCAATATACACATACATGGTCCTACAGTTTTTTTCACCATATGCTATTAACAAAATCAATATTAATTTATAAGACTTAACAATGGAAAATTTAACAATCATTATCTCAATTGTACTTGCAGTAATCTTTTTACTTTTCTCAATTGTAATCGTAAATCAGAAACAAGCTAAAATCATCCAGCGCTTGGGTAAATTTCAATCGGTGCGAAGAGCTGGTATCAGCCTTCGAATTCCTATAATAGACCAGGTAGTTGGCGTTCAAAACCTGCAAATTCAGGAGTTAAGAGTTCCAGTAGAAACCATTACTCAAGATAAGGTAACATTAAAGATTGAAGTTGCGATTCAATACCTTATCAAAGCTGATCTTGATAGTATCAAAAACTCATTCTACGAACTTGCCGACTCTACTGCACAGATCGAATCCTTTGTATTTGATGCTGTTCGTGCCGAGGTTCCAAAAATGGAGTTGGATATGGTGTACGAGAACAAAGACAATATCGCAAACACAGTGATGCAAGGTTTAAATTCGCTTTTATCGAATTATGGATTTGATATTAAAAAGACTTTGGTAGTAGATATTTTACCTGATGCCAAAGTAGTTGACGCGATGAACGCCATTAATGAGCAGAAAAGACTTCGCCAGGCTGCTGAGGAAAAAGGAGAAGCTGAAAAGATTCTGATTATCAAAGCTGCTGAAGCAGAAAAAGAGAGCAAGAGGTTACAAGGTGAAGGTGTAGCTCTGCAACAAATGGCAGTACTAAAAGGACGTGAAAAAGCGATTAAAGACCTTACGGTTGGAACCAATATGGAAATTAAAGATGCTACGGAATTGGTAATGAAGCTTATTGATCAGGACACCTTGATCAGTATGGGTGAGAAAAATCAAAATGTGGTATTTATGAACTCCGGAATTGGAGTGAAAGGAAAAATAATGGAAGCTATGGCTGGAGCTGATATCATTAGCAACCAGCAAAAAAACTAGTTTTAGTTTATATTTCAGTTAATGAAAAAGCCGTAACACAAGCAATGTGTTACGGCTTTTCTATTTTATCAGAACGTATTCTAATTCTCAGTAAGAATGTTGTTATCATACTCAACTTCGAAACGCAACTTGTGTTTTGCTTCTTCCTGAGCCAACATTAAGAACATATCGCGAGAAGCAGGATCTTTAGCAGCAGCGGCCAAATCGTTATACAATTTGAATGCAGCTTTTTCCTTTTTCATTGCAATGGTCAATGCCTCCTGGTAGGTGATATTTGTTTTTTCTGTATCAACCTCAACCAGGTAATCACCAATTTTTAAATCGGCAACTTTTTCTTCAGAAACAGCATACTCTTTTCCATTTTTAATGGCTTCAAGTTTGGTTCTGTGGCCAATTTCTTCCAATGCATACTGCTCGAAAGTATCTTTCATTTCCTGATGCTCCATTTTTGCAGCTAGTGCAGTATAGAAATCAGCAGCCATTTGTTCTTCGTTAATGGCAAAATCTAAAATATCCTCAAGTGAATTAAATTCTTTCATTTTTTGATCAATTTTAAAGTCTGGCAATTTATTTTCTCAAAATCCTTATAGAAAGATAATGAAATAATTCTTAAAGATTCAGGTCTCCGGTCTCAAGCTACAAGAGTTTGCTACCTTTTACCTACAACTTTCTTATTGCTCTACTTTTTCAGACAAATACTTCTCTTTTAAATAGGTATCCATATTGGCAGCAGCCTTACGACCATCACCCATGGCAAGAATTACAGTAGCTCCACCGCGAACAATATCACCACCTGCAAATACCTCTGGAATAGAAGATTGCATCTTATCTTTCACCACTTCAATGGTTCCCCACTTCGAAACTTCCAATCCTTCAACCGAATTTGGAATCAGTGGGTTTGGTGATACACCTACAGCTACAACTACAACAGTTGCATCAATGGTATACTCCGATCCTTCCATTGGGATTGGTCTTCTACGTCCCGAAGCATCAGGCTCTCCCAATTCCATTTTCTGAACCTTCACTTGTTTCACACGACCATTTTCGTCGGCAATGTATTCAATTGGATTTGTTAGCGTAAGAAACTCAACACCCTCTTGCTTTGCATGATGAACCTCTTCAACACGTGCAGGCATCTCTTCTTCCGAACGACGATATACAATCATTGCATTTTCGGCACCTAAACGTTTTGCTGTACGAACTGAGTCCATTGCAGTGTTACCACCACCAACAACAACCACGTTTTTACCTCGAAGAACAGGTGTATCCGAATCCTCAGAATCGGCACCCATAAGGTTTACACGAGTAAGGTATTCGTTAGATGAAAGGATACCGTTGGCATTTTCTCCAGGAATGTTCATGAATCTTGGTAAACCTGCTCCCGATCCTACATAAAATGCTTTGTAACCTTCTTCTTTAAGGTCTTCAAGAGTCGCAGTTTGTCCAACAATATAGTTGGTTACGAACTTCACACCCATTTTACTTAGGTTGTCAATTTCTACATCAACAACTGCATTTGGCAAACGGAATTCTGGAATACCATATTTTAATACACCACCAATTTCGTGAAGTGCTTCAAAAACAGTTACGTCGTATCCTAATTTTGCCATATCACCAGCAAATGATAATCCGGAAGGACCAGAACCAATAACAGCCACTTTTACACCATTAGATTCTGCACACTCAGGTACTGCAATTTCTCCCGATTCTCTTTCCCAATCGGCAGCAAAGCGTTCCAAGTGACCAATGGCAACAGATGGTTGGTTTAATTTCTCAACATAGAAACATTTTTGCTCACACTGCACTTCTTGTGGGCAAACACGACCACAAACTGCAGGCAATGCACTTGTTTCTTTCAATACAGAAGCAGCTTTTCCAAACTCTTCCTTCTCAATATATTTAATGAATTTAGGAATATTGATACTTACCGGACACCCTTCCATACAGGTTGGATTTACACAGTCCATACAACGAGTAGCTTCCAAAACAGCCTGCTCTTTGCTTAGTCCATTATTTACCTCAATTCTTTGTGATTTGATGCGCTCATTAGGGTCTTGCTCTGACATTTCAACCCTTTCGATAGCCATACGGTCTTTGGCTTTTGTTTTCTTTTGGAGTTCAACTCTCCACTCTTTTTTGCGCTCGTTTTTTATATACTCTTCAGACCTTTCCATTGTCCTGATTTTGTTGTTGTTAGTTGATTATTCGTGAAAATGATCCATTTTGTCCTGTTCCTCAGACTTGTATCCGCCCAATCTCGACATCATCTCATCAAAATCGATTTTATGAGCATCGAATTCAGGTCCATCTACGCAAGTAAATTTGGTTTTACCATCAACAGTAACACGACATGCACCACACATACCTGTACCATCAACCATAATACTATTCAAACTTGCCATGGTAGGAATTTCATACTTTTTAGTAAGCAGAGAACAGAATTTCATCATGATTGCTGGACCAATGGTAATACATTCGTCAATGTTCTCACGCTGTATTACTTCTTCCATACCTTCTGTAATCAAACCTTTCTTTCCATACGAGCCATCATCTGTCATAATGATTACCTCATCGGAATGTTTGCGCATTTCGTCTTCCAGAATCAAAAGATCTTTATTACGCGCAGCAAGAACAGTAATTACCTTATTTCCCGCCTTCTTATATCCTTCTACAATTGGTAATAATGGAGCTACTCCTACACCACCACCACAACAAAGAACGGTTCCTACATTATGAATTTCGGTTGGTTTTCCCAAAGGACCTACCAAATCGGTAACGTAATCGCCAGCTTCAAGTGCACAAAGCTTTTGAGAAGAAACCCCCATTTTCTGTACAATCATGGTAATGGTTCCTTTCTTAACATCTGCTCCGGCAATGGTTAGAGGAATTCTTTCTCCTTTTTCGCCAACTCTTACAATAACAAAGTTACCTGGTTTGCGTGCTTTCGCAATTAAAGGAGCTTCAACTACAATTTTTACGACTTTTTCTGAAAAATTTTCTTTTTCAACGATCTTGTTCATTACGTTTTTTAATAAATGAATGAAAAAAACAGAATAAAAACTGATTGATTCATACTTGGAAAGTGCTTATTCGCAATCGTTTCCATCTTTGAACTTCAGTGCTTGTTTATATTCCAAATGTAAAAAGAAGTGGCATACCTACCTACAACTAAAAAAGTATTTTTAAACAGTTTTTTAGTTTAGGATAAATCTAATTAAACCCTTAGATTATCCGCAGTTTTGAACGACACCTCTTCTTCCGCCAATTATCTCTGTAAAATATGGCATTACAACTACTTATGCAAAAAATATCAGGCTAATTCCCTTTCTAAACTCCTATCAAGAATAAATCGAGATTAGAAAACAAAATATCCCTGGTAAGTCATTATTTTATCTGCTAAATACTTATGAGACAAAAATAATAGATATCCCTGGTGATAAACTGAAACAAAATGTGGGAAAAGTGATACAAATTACGGTATTGCATTTTTCCTGAAAGATGATTTTTAATTCAAAAACAAGCACCTATCACTTTATCTATCATTTAAAACAAAAGGGCATCCATCATTTAGGATACCCTTTTTAATATTTTATAATCTTGAGAGATTATAAATCAACCCTCACTCCATCATAACAAGCCTGGTAAATTGCTTTAATTTCTTCGAATTTTGGTTTTCTAGGATTGAATAGTGTACATGGGTCCTTCATCGCATTTTCGGTAAGAATGTCCAATTTGGCATCCCACTCTTCCTGGCTTACGCCATACTCTTTAATGGAACCAACAACACCTACTTTAGAGCGCAATGCTTCAATTTCCTGGGCAAAATCTTCGGCAGTTGATTTACCAAACAAGGCAGCCAATTCTTCATATTTATCAGTTACTTTGGCATTGAAACGCGTTACATTTGGCATCAATATCGCATTTCCACATCCATGAGGAATACCGAATGTACCTCCAATTTGATGCGACATTGAATGAACAATTCCCAACCATACATTGGTAAATGCCATTCCTGCCATACATGACGCATCGTGCATTGCCTGGCGAGCTTCTTTATCATTTGGTTTGGCATAAGCTTTTGGCAGGTTTTCGAAAACCAGTTCAATAGCACCTTTAGCCAGGGAATCATTGTAACGGTCAGCAATATTCGACACAAATGCTTCAACACCATGACTCAAGGCATCCAAACCGGTATTTGCGGTAACATGTGCCGGCATACTCTCGCAAAGTTCTCCATCTACAATGGCTACATCAGGTGTTAATTCGTGAGAAACAATTGGGTATTTTGTCCCTTTCTCCTTATCGGTGATTACAGAAAGGCCTGTAATCTCGGTACCGGTTCCACTTGTTGAAGGAATTGCTACAAAATAAGCTTTGTTGCGCATTTTCTTTACCGCAAAAGGAGCTGCCAGTTCTTCCAATGTCGATTCAGGATATTCATAATATACCCACATTGCCTTTGCAGCATCAATCGCCGAACAACCTCCAAGACCTACAATCACATCAGGTTGCTCTTGCAGAAAGAAATCTGCTCCTTTTTTTACAGTGTCGATAGAAGGATCTGCCTCAACTCCGGAAAAAATTACCGATGAAATTCCAGCTTCCTTTAAGTAGTTTTCGGTTCTTTTTAATGAGCCGTTTGCTCTAACGGAATTACCTCCAATTACAATAACCGCTTTTTTTCCTTTTAATTCTTTTAAATTCTCGATACTTCCCAATCCGTGGAAAATCTCTTTTGGTACAATAAATTTTGCCATTTCTTTTTATTACTTCTTTTGGTTTTATCAGAACTAAGCAATGCTTTAAACAAAGTGTTGTATTGTTATCGAGCATGCTTTTAATTACACCGACAAAAGTATGGCAAGTCACTTTCAGCATGCTTACTGAAAAAGCTCATTCGATTATTAAAAAAGGTCAAATTTAAAAATGGACAAAAAATTAGGAATAGAAAAACACCCACAACCCTTGTTGTATGGGAAACTCAATCGCCTCTGATTTATTTTGATATTTCAGTTGGACTAATTCCAAACTTGTTTTTAAAAGCGATACTAAAATTAGAAAGATTAGAATATCCATAATCCAAATAGATATCAGATGCAGTTGCTTTTCCTTCCTGCAGAATTTCTTTTGCTCTTTGCAATCTTTTATCCTGCAGCCATTTTCCTGGAGAGATCCCATACTCAGCCATAAAACTGCGCTTAAAAGTCGATAAACTCATATTACACAAAAAGGCGATTTCCTCTAATTTCAAATTGGAAAACACATTGCTCTCAATAATCTTTTTAAAAGGCGAACTTTCTTTGGTGATTAATGAATAAAGGTAGGTTTCAAACTTCTCGCCATATTTCCCCATTAAATACAATAAAATCTCTTCGAATTTTATCGATAGTAAATTCTCGTTGTAAGTAGAAGGATTCACCGCCATCCTGGAAAGTGTTCCGATATAGGACGTAATGTATTCATCGTTCTCAATTACAAAAAAAGGATCTTCATCTTTAATGATTTCATCAGAAATAGGATATTTCTTCATAAACTCTTTCAACCTGCTTTCCGAAAAGAAAAACAGCTTACAATAATAAATATCATCATTATCTAAAAGCTCAGTCCATAGCCAGTTTCCTTCACGAATCAGCAGCGACTGATCCTTATTCACCATTACAGAGGCATCGGCAAAATGAACCTGCTTTTTTCCAACCTGCAAAAAGCTAAACATGTTCATGCTCAAATTTACTTTGCTTTTCACAACATCGTTTGTCATTTTAAAATCATACACAAACAATTCCTGTTGAACACCATTGCTCTCAAGATAGATTTCCGGGATATTTTCTACTGCCATCGATTCGAATTTGCTTCTTGTACATTTCGATTACAAAATTAATTGATTTCATGTAAGGAGCACATACAACAGAACAATATACTTTTTCTATTATCTTTGATAATGCCCTTTTAAAAAACCTAAAATGATACAAAAAGACAAGTTACACATTGAAAATCAGATTAAAGAAAAGATTGGCAAGCTAGAATCTGAAATTGTGACGCTAAAGGATTTAACCCAACCCATTTCACCTGATTCGGCAATTGGCCGGGTTAGCAGAATGGATGCCATTAACAACAAAAGTGTAAACGAAGCGGCTTTGCGAAAAAAGCAATCACAATTAATTGCTTTAAAGGAAACAGCTAAAAACCTTAACGATCCTAATTTTGGAAAATGCATAAAGTGTGGCGCCGAAATCCCCATTGGCCGAATCATGATTATGCCTGAAAGTAAAAAGTGTGTTCGTTGCGCCAGTAGGTAATAATTTTGATTATCTTTATTACAACAAACAATCTAACAACTTAATTTTTTATCACTATGTTTACCTTATGCGGCATAATTGGTCCCTGGCAAATTCTCATATTGGGACTATTCATTCTTCTGCCATTAATTGTTTTAATTGATATTTTAAGAAACGAATTTACAGGCAACAACAAACTTATCTGGATTCTTGTAGTGCTCATTTTCCCATTTTTGGGAACACTACTGTATTTAATCATTGGTACAAAACAAAAAATTAAAAATCAGCAATTATGATACTTGCATTTATTTCCGGACTTGAAATGTTGATTATCGGTGCATTGGCTTTTCTATTGCCCCTAATTGCATTAATCGATATTCTGAGATGCGATTTCACCAATAACAATAAATTGATTTGGGTACTGGTTGTTTTACTCTTCCCATTTTTTGGTCCAATACTTTATTTTATATTTGGACTGAAACAAAAGATTAGAAAATAAGAAATGATCACATCGGTTCTATTTAATATTTGGCTACTACTTAAAATAGTAGCCATTCTTTTACCTGTAATTGCAATAGTAGATATACTAAAACGAAAGTTATTGGGAATAGATAAACTCATCTGGATTCTACTGGTAGTCTTTCTTCCAATTATTGGTTCCATCATCTATTTTTACGATCGTATCAAACATCGAAACAGAAAATAGGTATCTTTGCAATTAGCAATTATAAAGTTTGGAGACTTGAATTAATTTCTCAAATATCTTCGCTACTTTTTACTTGTTACTTCAAACTTGAAACTTGAAACATTATGGCTAAAAAGAAAAAAAATATCGTGTACTCCACGAATCCTGATTACAATTACGAATACGAAGAAGATTTTGTAGCAGAAACGCTGCCTCCAAATCAGCAAAAGCTAAAAGTAATGCTTGACAAAAAGCAGCGAAAAGGAAAAGCCGTAACCCTGGTTGAAGGTTTTATTGGCGACCCTGATGATTTAAAAGAGCTGGGCAAAATGCTAAAATCGAAATGTGGCGTTGGTGGATCGGTAAAAGATGGAGAAATCCTAATCCAGGGTGATCATCGTGAAAAAGTGCTGGACATTTTAAAGGGAGCTGGATATCAGGCCAAGCGCGTAGGCGGATAATAAATCTAATTTATTCTAAAATAAAAAGCCGAACTCCATTGTGAACTGCACCCCAAAAGTTGGACACAACATTTGGGGTGTTTTTATGACTAAAAAAAAGAGAAACAAATTTAGTATTGAGGATAGAGAACAAGCAGTTCTAAAAATACAGAACGAAGGAAGATCTTGCCTATCTGTTGCACGAGAAT
>NZ_RZNH01000056.1 GCF_013141825.1 Marinifilum caeruleilacunae | reverse complement strand
GGGTTCGAACCCCAGAGGGATCACAAAAAGACAAGCAAAGTCTTTCCAATAAAATCAGCACGATTCCTTAGCTCAGCTGGTAGAGCACAACACTTTTAATGTTGGGGTCCTGGGTTCGAACCCCAGAGGGATCACGAAAGAATTGAAGAGTTACCAATGATTTTGGTGACTCTTTTTTTTGCATCCAAGTTTACGGGGTGAGAAGTCTATCCCGACAAAAGCGAAAGCGATTGACGGGAAACCCCAGATGGATCACTTAAGATTTGAAGAGTTACCAATGATTTTGGTGACTCTTTTTTTATGCATCCAAGTTTACGGGGTGAGAAGTCAATCCCGACAAAAGAGAAGGCACATGCTTGGATCTACAGCAGAAAGAATAATCGCACTTATCAGGCTGCAAAACAAAAAAACCAGGATCTCTCCTGGCTTGTCTATTCGTAATTTTAATTTGTTCCTACCTTAGGATTTCATTCAACTTTTGCTCCAATTGGAAAAATGTTTGAGGCAGAGCAATGGTTTTAAGCGACGAATCGATCAAAAACATGCTTGGTGTTACAAATATATTTAACTGGCTGGCTACGCTCCCCTGCAAGCCTTCAGTATCACAAGAGTGAATCCAGGGATAATTACCCATTGAAACAGTATTCTGCCAATAGCTTAAATTGGCGTCGAGCGAAACAGCTACTACCTCAAGCCCTAACTCTTTATACATATAATAAATTTCGGATATCTGCGAAAGCAAGTTTACACTGTGCTCACAGCTTCCCGACCAAACTACCAATAAAGTGATTTCGCTGTTTACATTGGTTAAATTCTGCATTCGCCCATCATTCGTATGATGCAATGGAATATCAGGAACCTGCCAACCTTTTTTAATCGATTTATAATTGTTAATTCTTCTCTTTATTGTTTTGGTATTGAGCACATACTCACAGGTGTTTAAAACCCGATAAGCATCGCTCACAATATGATATATTTCTTCATTTTCATTTTCGGGATACAGGTTCATTAAAAAATTTGCCATGTATTTTTGCGAACCAGGATCAAGTTCTGTCAACCAAAATAAATTGCCAATCACTTCTTTTATCTTGCGAAAGTTACCATCCTGCACCAAATCGTTAATTTTTCGGGCTTTTAGATATTTCGAAATTTTCTCATAATAAACAGGAGTGCCTGTTAATAATGAATCCGAAAAGGCAAAATAATCGAAGAAATGCTTGAGATAATATTCTTTAGCCTTTTGTTCTGTCAGTTTAATATCGGGCGTTAATTCTTGTTGCGCCAAGGCAAATCGTGCCGACCAGGAATCGATACGTGTGTTCCATAAATCTTTGAGAAGATTTCTTTTACTTTTCTTTAGCTTTTTAAATTCCGAATAGGTCTCTTTGTATAAGGAATCTTTTTCGTTAAGCTTTAATAACTGTTTTCGCAGATCTGTGATAGATTCATTTAGAATGGTAAATTCAGACAAGTAATACTGATATTCGTAATTTTCATCATTCTCCGCAAATTGAAGCTCTCCATCACCGATGCTTCCGGATAGGGAGAACGAAAATGCATCTCGATTGATTTTCAAATCAATTTTATCTTTTTTATTGGAGACTCTATAAAAACCATGTTCTCCTTCCCAATTAAAATCAATTACACCACGTGAATTAACAGTAGCGCTATCTACAATAAATACTCCTCCGTCATCACCCTTAAGCAATAAGAATTTTTCACCTATATAATCAGACATCTCCCCCTTCAACGACATCTTATTCTGTCCAATTACACTTTGAGTCAACAACAGAAATAGGATTGTAAGTAGATTTTTGCACATATAACAATCTTGCTTATTATTTAAAATTTCCCCTTTAGATAAACGTAAAGGTACACAATCCAATTATGTAATACCATAATATTTTTTTGTTTTATCCCAGCACTAAGCCTTTCAAAATTTCAAGCACTCATCTAATCAGGATGGAAGCAAGATGGATCATACAAGCATCACAATTTAATATTTTTAAAAAATCATTTTTTTCTGTAATTTAGAAATCCCGATTCCTTAGCTCAGCTGGTAGAGCACAACACTTTTAATGTTGGGGTCCTGGGTTCGAACCCCAGAGGGATCACAGAAGAATTGAAGAGTTGCCAATAGTTTTGGCGACTCTTTTTTTTGCATTCAGGATTATGGGGTGAGAAGTCTATCCCGACAAAAGCGAAAGCGGTTGACGGGAAACCCCAGAGGGATCACAAAAGAGCGGAGAGTTGCCAATAGTTTTGGCGACTCTTTTTTTTTAGCATTCAGGATTATGGGGTGAGAAGTCTATCCCGACAAAAGCGAAAGCGGTTGACGGGAAACCCCAGAAGGATTGCAAAAGAAAATGAGGACTTTCCATATCTCCTGGTAATTTATCCACCCCAATATAGCCTTTCTCAAATTTGATCAACAACTCTATTATCCTCATGAACAATACTTTAATTCATTGTTATTTTTATTTATTCTATTTAAATTTAAAGTAAACTAACAAGCTAATATTCAATATGGAATCTATAAAATTGATCATTTGGGATTTAGACGACACATTTTGGACAGGAACTTTATCGGAAGAAGGTATTGTTCCCATATCTGAAAACATTCAGCTCGTTAAATTCCTATGTTCAAGAGGCATTATGAATTCCATATCTTCGAAAAACGATTTTGAAAAAGCCAAAGCCAAACTCGTTGAATTGGAGATCTGGGAATATTTTGTTTTTCCTCAGATTGATTGGAATCCGAAAGGGAATAATGTAAATAGAATTATCACTTCGGCTCAGCTAAGACCAGCAAATGTTCTTTTCCTGGATGACAACCATTTGAATTTAGCCGAAGTTGAATTTTACAACAAAGGCATTCATACACATGAACCTGATTTTATTCCTGAAATTAAAAGTCACCATGCCTTTACAGGTAAAGACGATGGAGAACTTTCACGACTAAAACAGTACAAAATACTGGAAGAGAAAGAGAAGGAAAAAGAACACTTCTCTGATAACCTGCAATTTCTTGAATCATCGGATATTCATCTGGCCATATTAGATGATTTAAATCCGTTAAGCGATAGGCTACACGAACTGATTAACAGAACCAACCAGATTAATTATACAAAAAAGAGAATTGATAAGAACGAATTGGCCATTTTACTCTCCAAGCAGGAGTACGAATGTAAAGCCGTAAAGGTAAAGGACAGGTTTGGCGAATATGGCATTGTAGGATTCTATGCTTTGCACAAAGAAAACAACTGCCTGGAACACTTCCTGTTCTCCTGCCGCTCGATGAATATTGGCGTAGAGCAATACATGTACGCCAAATTAAATTTTCCAGAATTAAAGCGGGTCGGTGATGTAACGGTTGAATTGAATTCAACCGAAAAACCTCACTGGATAAAGGAGGTTGACGATTGGATGGACAGTGAAACGAATCAAAATCTTTCGGCAACAAAAATACTTTTGAAGGGTGCTTGTGATTTAAGACAAATGGCTCATTACCTATCTTATAAAGATTTGGAAGTTGATACGGAATACAATGACGTGAACCAAAACAACCACCCCATTCCAAAAGCACATACCGAAATTCTTTTGCAATCGGAAAAGCTCGATGATGAAAGCAAGAATGAACTCATTGAATCCTTTCCATTTCTGGACCAGCATGTTTTCGACTCACAGGTATTCTCTAACAATTATGATATTTTGGTATACAGTCTGTTGATTGATTATACCTTGGATTTGTACCAATCGAAAACTTCCGGTTTTACCATTCCATACGAATCCTATTCTGATTTTGTAAATGAAACGAAGGCTGAATTTGTTGCACGATGCAAAAGTCATGAATTCAAAAATATGAACGAATCTTTTTATGATTTTTTCTGTAGAGAATATGATTTTATTGGACAGATCGATGAAGAGAATCTGATCAATAATCTGGAAATCATTCGAAAAAGGGTAAAAAAACCAATCGTGTTTATTAATGGAGCCGAAGTAGATACGCCTGCTGCCAATAAATCGGAATATGGAAAAGCCAGGCAGCGACACGAAAAAATGAACAAAGCATTAGAGCAGTTCTGCAATACACATAAAGACACCTATATTCTTGATGTGAGAGAATTTATCTCCGAATCTGATATCAATCATAGCATCAGGCATTACAAAAGATCGGTATACGAAAACATGGCTACAGCACTGATCTCAAAAATTGAAACCATTAAACAGCAAAAATTGGAAAGAAACGAGCTCCAATATCAGTTTAAACGTAGTCTTAAAATTTTTAGATCCACAATTAAAGAATTTGCAAAAATTATTCTTTCACGCGCAAGTTCTCTTTTTTAAAAAATAATTTCATCATTATCTGTTATTTACAAAATATTCTTACCCGAAGTTCTTATTGATTTTTCTTTTTAATTATATTTATTCTCGTAATTAATTCAAAAGACATGCAACGCATGATTTCCGCAATCGTCATTAGAATAGAAATTGATTAATGAGCTCATTGTACCAGAACATTCACCAGGAATTGATTGAGCTTTGCGGAAAAAACGACCCCAAAGCACAATTTAAGATTTACAAGTTATACTATAAGGCCATGTATAATTCGTCCTTACGCATCGTAAAAGACGAAGCAGAAGCCGAAGATATTATGCAGGAAGCGTTTTTATCTGCATTTAAAAATATCAGCAAGTATAAAGGGGAAGTAAGTTTTGGAGCCTGGTTAAAACGAATTGTAATCAATCGTTCGCTGGATAGTTTAAAAAAGAAAAAGCTGGAAATCTTCCCATTGGAAGATGAGCTATACAAGCTAAAAGAGGATGATTCAAATTACAAGATTGATGACAACAAGGAACAAATTGAACTCATTAAGCATGGAATGAACCTGCTACCAACAGGTTATCGAATTATTCTGAGTCTGTACTTACTGGAAGGCTACGATCATGAAGAAATTGCACAAGTAATGAATGTTACTGCCTCTACTTCCCGATCTCAATTTTTAAGGGCCAAAAAGAAGTTGATTCAAATTTTAGAAAAAGAGAAAACCAAAAAATTGCTGTAAACCGTTCTCTTACTATCGTTAATACAGTATGACTACACCAACATACAAGATTAACATTTGGAAAGAAGGTTACATACAACAATTCAAATAAAACTTGTTTGTATGAAGGAATTAGAAAAAGTATTTAGGGAACACAGGGAGGTATTCGATGATCAGGATCCTGGGAATGATCATTTTGAAAATTTCCTTGGAAAGTTAAACGATCAACAGAAAACGAAACCGCTATTTGGAATGTCTAATTTTTTAAAAGTGGCCGCAATCATTATTTTTGTCGTCATTTCGGTCGTTACCGGATATCAGATTCGTAAAATGCAAACTCCTGAACATCTGGGATTGGGCGCCGTATCGCCAGAATACCAGGAAGTTGAATTGTTTTACACGTCGAATATCGACAGCCAGCTTAGAATGATTGAGCGAATGGGAAGTTTTGATAATACAGATCATCAGAACATTTTGGCTGAAGAATTGAAAGAAATGGATAAGCGTTATAATCAACTAAAGGAGGAATTAAAATTGCATCCTGACGATGATAGGGTAATCCAGGCAATGATTGAATACTATCAGGTTAAAACCAATATTTTAAACAGAATTATAGAGCAGTTGTATCAGGTTAGAAAACAAACAAAGAACAACCTGAATGTTTCTGCCTAATAAAACAACATACTACCACTAATTAAGGAATACAAAAGCATTAAAATAGAACAACGATGAAAGCAATAAAGTGTAAATTTTCGGCTATCCTACTGATTTTAGTTATGGGATTTGGATTCAATTCCTTTGCAAGCGACGAATATGAGAAAGAAATTCTCGAGGTTTTTTCGGCCAGCCAGGGAACAGAATTAAAAATTAGCAATAAATACGGAGATGTTGACATCCATAATTGGGATAAGGATTCGGTATCGGTAAAAGTTTTAATTACCATCGAAACAACCAGCGAGGAAAAAGCAAAGCTGTTGTTTACCAATATCGAAATTAATATGGATAAAATAGGCCAGCTGATTTCGGCAGAAACCAGAATGTCTCAAAAGTTTAAAACTGGTAAAAAATTCAGTATCGATTACGAAGTTTTCATGCCTTCGTACATTAAGTTAGATTTGGCGAATAAGTTTGGTAATATCTTTATTCAATCTACTACAGAAAAAGCCAATATCAACCTTAGCTACGGTAATTTAAAGGCTGAAAAGTTATTGTACCCTGAAGAAAAACCGGTGAGTACAATTAATTTATCCTACGCAAAGGCAACAATCGATGAGTGTAACAGAACCAAACTTACTTTGAAATATTCGAAAATGAATATTGGAACAAGTAAAGCACTTGTTGTGGTTAGCCGTTATTCAAAATTGCATTTGGACAACAACGAAACTGTAATTGCCGATTCAAAATACGATGCTTTTAACATTGTTAACACCAATGTATTTAGAGTAAACATGGGCCAATATTCCGATTTCAGAATCGAAAATGTGAATCGTGCCCTGGAACTTAACCTGAGATACGGAAATTGTAAAATCGATAATGTTTCAAGAGATTTTGAATCGATTAAAGTTGATAACCAGTATGTAGCAAGTAAAATTGCCATTGAAGAAGGTGCATCCTACTCATTGGAAGCAGAAACCAAATATTGTGGCATCAATTACCCTGACAATGCGCAGGTAATTCAGAAGATTGTTGACAAATCGGAAACCTATTTAAAAGTAATTGTTGGCGATTCATCAGATCCGAAAGGAACAGTTAAAATTAACAGCCAATATGGTAATGTTAGTTTAAGATAATATCATCCCCATAAAAGAGAGCCTCTTTTTCTTATGAGAAAGAGGCTTTTTTATGCAAAATCTTAAAAACATTGAAATTATCACTTGCAATTCGTATCAATTCCTTCATATTATTGTAATTTTAAGACCTAAACAATAACAAACCTTAAAAATGACTATTGCCGAAAGAGTGGACGCCTTGCGTTCACTGATGAATGAGAAAGAAATTCATGCCTATATCATTAGCAGCTCAGACCCACATATGAGCGAATACGTTCCTGAACGATGGACAAGCCGCCAATGGATTTCAGGCTTTACCGGATCAGCAGGAACTGTGGTAGTTACCGCAAACAAAGCCGGATTATGGACCGATTCCAGGTATTTTTTACAAGCAGAAAAAGAGTTAAGCGGAAGTGGAATTGAACTGTTCAAAATGGGAACAGAAAATACGCCTTCACCCTACCAATGGCTAACTACAGAGCTTGATGTTGATGCCAACATCGGATTTGACGGAACCTGTTTTTCGGTTGCGGAAACTCGTAATTTAAAAAACAGCCTGGGCGATTTGGGCATTCATATTGTTGAGGAGTATGATCTGATTAATGAGATTTGGAAAGACAGACCTTCTTTACCAAAGGGAGATATTTTCGATCATGATATAAAATACTCGGGCAAAACCAGGTATGCCAAGCTAACCAAGATTCGAAAGAAAATGGCCGAGCTCGATTGCAATTATCATTTTGTGGGTAGCATGGATGACGTTGCCTGGATATTTAACCTACGTGGCAGCGATGTTGATTATAATCCATTGGCTTTGGCTTATGCACTAATCGAAAAAGAGAAAGCTACCATATACCTAAACGAAGAGAAGGTGTCGGATGCATTGGTTTCCAATTTACTTGAAGATGAAATTGAAATTGCTGATTACCAAAGAATTTTTGCAGATCTGGAGGAAATTCCTGGCTCTTCGAATGTATTGTTAGATGTTAACAGAACAAACTTAAGTGCCTTTAATTCCATTTCGGCAAATATTATTGAGCGAGAAAATCCGAGTCAATTATTCAAGAGCACAAAAAACGATGTAGAAATAGAAGGAATGAAAAATGCCATGAGAAAAGATGGTATCGCTTTAACACATTTCTACTACTGGTTGGAAGAAAACCTGGGACAGACAAAAATTACTGAGTTCACAGTAATGGAAAAGCTGAAAGAGTTTCGTGCCCAGCAAGAAGATTTTAAAGGAGAAAGCTTTGGCACCATTTGTGGCTACAAAGGCAATGGTGCACAACCACACTATCATACTACAGCCGAAAGCAATCTGGAAATTGAAAAAGATGGTATTCTTTTAATTGATTCTGGTGGGCAATACCTCGACGGGACAACAGACATCACGAGAACCATTCCATTGGGCAACTTAAGCGAAGAGCAAAAGATTGATTACACACTGGTTTTAAAAGGAATGATGCAATTATCGATGGCAGTATTCCCGGTGGGAACAAGAGGTTGCAATATCGATGCTTTGGCCAGAATGGACCTGTGGAAAAACCTGAGAAATTACGGTCACGGAACCGGTCATGGAGTAGGTTGTTTTATGAATGTACATGAAGGACCACAGAGCATTCGCCAGGAATTGAAAGACCAGGCCGTACTAAAAGGTATGATTACTTCGAACGAACCGGCCTTGTATCGACCTGGACAATATGGAATTCGTCACGAAAATTTAATTCTATGTAAAGAGGCTGGATCTTCCGAATTTGGCGATTACCTGGAATTTGATACCATTACACTTTGTCATTTCGAAACAAAAGGAATTATTGTTGAATTGCTAACCAGGGAAGAAAGATACTGGCTAAACAATTATCACCAAAAGGTGTACGACACACTATCGCTCCATTTGGATGAAAAGCATAAAGCATGGTTACGTGAAAAAACGAAAACAATATAAAAGACAAAACGCCTCAAAAGAGGCGTTTTTTTTATGAGTATATGGTGGCTACAATTTTTCGTCGCCCTCCCCTGTTTCTGAACTCGCACAAATAAATCCCCTGCCAGGTTCCCATATTTAAACGATGCTTACTGATTGGAATTGTAAGTTCCGGCCCCATTAAAGATGCCTTTACATGTGCAGGCATATCATCAGAACCTTCGAAAACGTGAGTGTAATAGGATTGGTTTTCAGGAACCAAATGATTCATAATTGACTCAAAATCGTCGCGAACCGAAGGATCTGCATTCTCGTTAATGGTTAGTGCTGCCGATGTATGCTTGATAAACAAGTGCAATATCCCCGTTTCTGGTATATCTGGAAGGTTTCTTCTGATTTCCGAATCGATTAAGTGATATCCTCTTGAATAAGCGGGCAATGTAAATTCTATTTGCTGAATCATGTTTAATTTCTTGGTTTCGTCTTCAATTTACTCAATTGCTAATTTAGAAATTCATGCCGCGAATCACAAGTCATTAAATTGAATCAGTCAAGCTGATACTCTTTTTGAATACTGCCAAAGAAAATTCCCGGCTTTGAATTTTGCTTCGATGGCAATCATACAAAATTTCAAAACCGGGAACCGCCTTACTTACCTATTGATATACTAATTGATTAATGTCTTATTCTTGCATTCACTTTTACAGGATCGCTACTGAAAATCTCTTTTACTCGTGCGATCATTTGATTTTCTGTCATATTATCTTCCGATTCAATTTTTCGTATTCTATCGTTCAGATTTGTGTGCTTGTTAATATGCTTTGCCAAATGCACTTTTGTTTCTGCCGGACCAAACAAATAAATCTCCTCTGCATCAGCCAGCTTGGTGCTTATATTCTCGAAGTATTGCTTAAACTGATGTCTTCGACGCTGAGTATTTCTCTTTGCTGGGTTAATAAACTGATTCCCCATTTTGGAATAAGCTTTTGTTTCTCCCTTAAAGCGAACCCTTGTTTCCACTTCTGATTCAATAATTTCGATATGGCCATTGCCATTTTCAACTGTAATAATGTAGGCTTTTTCGGTATCTAACCAAACTCCAATGTTTTTTTTCATCTTCGCCTCCTTTTATATGAATAGATTCTAAAAAATAAATTGAAATGCTTAATTCTTTTCAGGACTTTGTGAAGGTTTTCTCCGTTTGGATTCTAATAATAAACTGATGATGATATGAAAGATTGCAATAGTCATAAAATATTGATTTTATATGCATTAGAACAACTAACGGATCTAAATTAAATTTACAAATAAATAAGAGCCATGTCAAGGCAGTTGGTAAAAATTTAAGCTTATTCAGACAATATAAATGTGGAAATAATCGGAATATTCAAAGAAATAGAATTGAACAAATATCTCGTGAGATTTTTTGGACAAAACAGTCCAAAATCAAAGCTATTGGCACAAAAAAAAGAGATCCAAAAAATGAATCTCTAATGCTTTTTAAGCTAAGGTACTTTATCAAAGTATTATGCTATGTAAACGATATCTATTATCAATAAATTCAATAATTAAGATACAATTTGAAAGCGTTCCTGCACAAAAACAAAACAGGCATCATCAATGGCGTTACAAACCGCATTGTAAGCCTGTAACTTTACTTTTTCCTCTCCTTCAACCAAAGCAGGATTTGGCACATCAAATACCTTAACTTCAGGTTGGCCTTTGAACACGGGTAAACGGTCAGAAAACTCCTGATCGAAACACAACACATAGTCGAAGGTATTTTCCTCTAAATCATTTATTGATTTTGCCTTATACTCTGGAATATCCATCACAGCCTCGGCCATTGCTTTCTGAGCTAAAACATTAATTGTTCCCTTTTCCACACCGGCACTCCACACTTTTAAGTGCTTTTTTCCGTAATAGTTTAGCCATTTTTCGGCCATTTGCGAACGGGCTTCGTTCTTTTCGCTTATTACTAAAACTTTTTTCACTGTTCTATATTTAAGATCGACGGCAAAAGTATAAAATACCCCCGATTAATCATTGATTTGAACGATCGCTTTACACCTTTTCAGCCAAATCTTCTACTTGCTTAAAAACTCTCATAAAATTACCACCCCATATTTTATGAATCTCTTCTTTGGTGTAACCTCTTTTTAGTAACTCAATGGTGATGTTCATCATTTGGCTTACATCTGCACAATCTTTTAAGCCGCCTCCACCATCAAAGTCTGTTCCTATACCCACATAATCGATCCCAATTACTTTCACGATATGATCGATATGGTCAACCGCATCGGCTACGCTAGGCTTCTCTTTGGGGTAATCGATCTGCATTTGTCGCCACTCAGCCCAAATTTTCTGCTCTTCTTCCTTGGTCATTTTTCCAGCCTTGCGGTAACGCTCGCGCAGTTCCATTTCTTTCTGATATCTTTCGCTGTTTTTATTCGGAGCTTTTACATAGTCGTCGAGAATACACATTTGAATTACACCCCCATTTTTCGCCAAGGCCTTTAGCATATCGTCGCTAAGGTTTCTAGGGTTATCGCAAATTGCTCTTGCACAAGAATGAGAAGCAATAATCGGTGCCGAAGAGAGCTCAATCACATCGTAATACGAACTATCAGAAATGTGAGAAACATCAATCAGGATCCCCAATCGGTTCATTTCCTTTACCACCTCTTCGCCAAACTTGCTTAATCCATTAAACTCTGGTCCTTCTCTATCGGTTGAGGAATCGCAAATGTCATTATTCGATGTATGGCACAAGGTAATGTAACGCACTCCTTTGTTGTAATATCGTTCAACTTCAGAAATTTCTGTACCAATAGGAAACCCATTTTCCAGTCCAATATAAATGGCTCTTTTTCCTTCACGCTCTAATCGATAACCATCGGCTACATCGAGAGCCACCTCGGCCATATCTGAATACTTGTTACAGGCAGCATAAATCGAATCGATCAATTCATCGGCCTTTTCCCTTGCAATTAGAATATTCTCCTCACTCCTTTCACGCTGCGATGTAAATGCAGCAAAAAAGATTCCATCCAATCCTCCTTCTTTCATTCTTGGAAAATCAACACGACTGCCTCCTGCTTCATAAGGGTGATATTCACTGATATTAAAATCCTTATTCAACAAATGGTAAGGAGTATCGACATGAGTATCGATGGTAAAAGCATGATTGTGAATTTCGGCAGCTTTTTCTTCTACATTTTTACAGGAAGACATGCCAATAAGAAGCAGTCCAAATGAACTAAGCATACCGATTTTAATTGCTTGTTTAAACATGATTGGTTAAGATTTTAGAGGTTTAATCTGTAAAGATAAAAGACTTCAACAAATACTGACTTTTAGAAAGGTGAAAATCTCAAACTTAAATTTTATGCAAAGTTTTCTAATTCTGTCTATCCTTTGTATATTGCTGTTCCCGATTTAATCGGAATCAAAATCTTGTTAAACGAAGTCATTCATGTACCAAACACTTTACAGATCAGTTCTTATCATACTTTTACTGATTCCTCTATATAGCATTGCACAAAACACCGGTAAAATTAAAGGCAAGCTTACCAATGAAGAAAACCAGCCCGTAATTGGTGCTCACATTAAAATATTAGAAAGCAATATTGCCACAAGTTCAGATAAAAACGGGAATTTTCTACTTCAGGTTCCGGCAGGAAAAACTTACAATTTGATCATCACCCACATCTCCTATCAGGATGGTGTAATACCCTTAAAACTTAAAGCATCTGAATCTAAAACACTAAACCTTCAACTTCGTTTGAAAGAGCAGGAAATTGATGAAGTGAAAGTTGAATCGGACAGAATCATTCGTGATAAAAACATTACAATTGACAGCAAGCACCTGGATCAAATTCCTGTAAGTGGCAGCGGTGTTGTCGAACAAATACTAAAAACACTACCGGGCGTTAGCTCTAATAACGAATTAAGTTCCCAGTATTCGGTTCGAGGTGGTAATTTCGATGAAAACCTGGTGTATATCAACGAAATTGAAATTTACAGGCCAAATTTAATTCGATCGGGCCAGCAGGAAGGTTTGAGTGTAATCAATCCTGATTTGGTTTCCTCGGTACAGTTTTCTTCGGGAGGATTTGATGCCAAATATGGGGATAAACTTTCGTCGGTTCTCGATATCAAATACAAAACACCAAGTGAGTTTGAAGCTTCGGCAGAAGTGAGTTTAATGGGTGCATCTGCACACTTTGCCAATGCGTCGAAAAACAAGAAATTATCATACATGGCAGGTGTGCGTTACAAAACGAATCGTTACCTGCTAAATTCTCTGGATACCAAAGGAGAATACGAACCCAATTATACCGATTTCCAGGCTCTTGTAAATTACAAATTCAATTCCTCTTTGAGTATGCATTTGTGGACCAGTTTCAGTCAAAACAATTACAATTTTGAACCCGAAAACAGAAGCACCTCTTTTGGAACCATTAACGATGCGCTAAACCTTGACATCTATTTCGATGGCAAAGAGAAAGATGAATTCAAATCGAACATTCAGGCTCTGACCATAAAATACCATCCCAATTCGAATTCATTAATCAGGCTTATTGGGAGCAGGTACGAAAGCATAGAAGAAGAAAATTTCGATATTATGGGACAATACTACCTAAGCGACCTGTTTGTGTCGCAAGGTGGAACACCATCGGAAAGTATCGAAAACCTGGGAATTGGGACCTTTATCGATCATGCCAGGAACAAACTTGATCAGGAAGTATACCATTTGGATGTTAAGGGAGATCATAGCCTCGAAGATTTGTTCCTGCAATGGGGAGTTGGTGTAAAATCGGAAGACATTACTGACAGAATAAATGAGTGGCAATACCAGGATTCTGCCGGCTATTCGGTGCCCGTATCGGATGATGAAGTTTTATTGGCATACAGCCGAAATGCAAACAACAAAATTAGCAGCAAGCACTATCAATCATTTGTTCAGGCAACACAGGTAATCGACACAAAGAAAGGAGAATTGCAGGTAACAGGAGGTCTTCGATACCATTACTGGGATTTCAACGAGAAAGGATATCTTTCGCCAAGAGCGTCGATCAACTATATCCCCGATTGGAAAAACAAAGTGAAATTTCGTTTTGCTGCCGGATTGTACCAACAAATTCCATCCTATCGCGAAATGTTAATGATTAATGGCAATATCAGTCCCGATATTAATATTCAGAAAGCCATTCATTACGTTCTTGGACAGGAATATTATTTCACGGCATGGAATCGCCCCTTTAAATTTTCCAGCGAGTTGTATTACAAAGATCTCTTATCAGTTACTCCCTACGATATCGAGAATGTGAGAATTCGCTATTACGGAGATCAGGAGGCGAAAGGCTATACCGCAGGATTGGATTTAAGAATTAATGGTGAATTTGTTCCCGGAACAGAATCCTGGGCCAGTTTATCGATCATGAAATCGGAAGAAGACATTAAAGGCGACAATAAATCATTTATTCCCCGTCCGACCGACCAGCGTTTTAGTTTTTCGATGCTTTTCCAGGATTATCTGCCAAACAATCCTTCCTACCGAATGCATTTGGCACTGTTTTATGCTGGAAAACTTCCGGTATGGACACCCAAAAGAGGAAAAGAAGGCGGAAGTTTTAGAATGCCCAATTATCGTAGAATCGACCTGGGCTTTTCAAAAATCCTTGTAAAAGAGAAAGGCAGAAAAAAAGGAATGCTTCGCCACTTTAAATCGATGTGGATTGGTTTGGAAGTTTTCAATGTGCTTGATATTAACAACACGGTTTCTTATTTATGGATCAAAGACATTTCGGGCAATCAGTATGCAATTCCGAATTACCTTACGGGGCGCAAACTGAATTTAAAACTGAGTGCTAAATTCTAAGATTACTTTAATTCGAGCTAGTTTTTAGCTATTTTGCCAATACTTTTAAGTTAAGGAAATATGTTGTTACAATTTTTGCATCCAAAAACTCTTTGGTTTTTACTGATATTGCTGATTCCGATTATTATTCACCTGTTCAACTTTAAACGGTTTAAAAAAATCTATTTCAGCAACCTGCGTTTTCTTCAAAATCTAAACATCGAAAATAAAAGAAAATCCAAACTTAAAAATTTACTGATATTACTCCTTCGAATGTTGGCATTGGCATGCATTGTAATTGCATTTGCACAGCCATATGTCCCATTATCAAATCAATTGGAATCCAAATTCGAAGAAAAACAATTCATTACCATTTACATCGATAATTCGTTTAGCATGAATGGCAAAACCGAAAAGGGAAATGCACTTGAAGTGGCTAAAAATCATGCTTTCGAACTTGTAAAATCCCTCCCCGATTACAGCCGTTTAAGAGTCTATAGCAACGATATAAAGCACTATTCAAACAGTCTGAATAAGAACCAGGCCATTGCTCGAATCCAGGAAATCGAGCCATCGCCTGTTTCAATTCCATTATCGGAGCTTTTAAAAAATATCAGGATCGATTTAGCAGCATCAAAAGCCCAGGTGTATGTGCTTTCCGATTTTCAAAAATCGCAGGCAGATTTCGACCAGCTTAAAGCAGATAGCTTGTTACAGGTAGACTTTGTTCAGTTAGATGTTCAGCCAACAAACAACCTGGTTCTCGATTCCTGTTGGTTTGAAACGCCGCATTACAGCAACAACGAACCCAAGGAGTTGTTTGTAAAAGTAAGCAACCATTCCAATAGCGATTTGAAAAAAATTCCGCTTCAATTGAGTATCAACGACAGCATTAAAGCTGTAGCTTCTATCGATATTTCTAAAAACTCCTCTCATGAAACCACTCTGCGTTATACCGATAAATACAACAAGAGTATTCAGGCAAAGTTGAGTATTGAGGATTACCCGATTAGCTATGACAACCATTTGTACTTTTCCTATGAAAATATCGATCGTTTTAAAGTTTTGTCAATAAATCAAGAAGCGACAAACGAGTACATTAACAAGCTATTTGAATCGGATGAAACTTTCGAAATTAAAAACATTGGCAATAGCGAACTGCACAACGAATCTCTAAATCAGTATCAACTGATTGTTTTAAATGAAACTGAAAGCATAGAAAGTGGATTTAAGCAAAGCATTAAAACCTTTCTATTAAAGGGTGGGAATGTGCTTTTTATACCCGGAGATCGGTTAAGCGCGTCGCTCAACAGCTTTCTCTCGGAAATAAACGCGCCCAATTACCAGGAAATTGACAGCACGAAGCAGCGCATTTCAACAATTGAGCGACAAGCCGAAATCTATAAAAATGTATTTCAGGAGCTCAAAAACAATGCCCGTTTACCGGATATTTTTAAATACTACAAACTAACAAATCCGAACAATAATAGGCACGAAGTACTATGGCAAACGGCAGGTGGCGAAAGTTTATTTTCGAAAAGTATGCACGGCAAAGGAAACTTCTATCAGTTTGGCATGAATCTAAAATCCGACTGGACCAACCTAATCACTCACCCAATACTGGTTCCAAGTATCGTGAATTTATGCAAGTCGAATGCCACTGGCAATGAAATTTATTATGAAATTGGCAAAAACTCACCCATAAAAATAGATGTTCCATTTTCAGTTTCTGGCGAAGAGCAATTCCACATCCTAAACAATCGCATTGGTGTTGATGTAATTCCTCAAAAATCGACAGGTGCCGATCAATCTACATTGCTACAAAACCCAGGTCAAATCACGATTGCAGAGAATTACCACATTTCAGTAAATGATTCTATGATTCAAAACTGCTCCTTCAATTACTCAAGGGTGGAATCGGACCTTTCCTACCATAATCTTTCCGAAATTGAGAGTAAAATCAAGCCTTTAGGTGGGAATTATTCTGCAATTTCTTCGGAAAAAATGAAACTATCTGAGCTAAATAACGAAAAAAGAGATGGAAGACAGTTGTGGAGAATATTTATTTTGTTGGCTGTTGTGTTCTTTTTGATTGAAGGCATATTAAAACTTTAATTAACATATACAACACCTCATTAAATATCACTAACACCTCTTTAACAAAACAATAACAACACACTATTTAACATACACCCAATTACCAAAATGACAAAACTAAAAACAGCAATAGAAATTAGGCAATTAAAAAAGATTCACAGCATTGCTGGTATTGGATATTGGGTATACAATTACTCAACAAAGAATTTTTGGTGGTCGGAAGTCACACATAACATACTTGGTTATCAACCTGGTGGCGTTACCCCCAGCAGAGAAACATTAAAAAAGCACATTCATCCCGAAGATCTTGTATTTTTCGAAGAATCGCTAAAGCAAATGCAATTGCAAGCCATGGAAATAGAGTTTAGGTTCTATAAAAACGGGGAGTTGCGACTTGGAAAAATAACGGGCGAAGTATATGAAAAAGAAGACATTATAGAAGAAGTTCTATTCCAGGATATCACCGATATCAAAATCAAAGAATTTGAAATTGCCAAAGCCTGGAACAAAGCCCTGGAAGCCGAAAATTTAAAGAATGCCTTCCTGGCCAATATGAGTCATGAACTCAGAACACCTTTGAACTCTATTATTGGTTTTTCTGAATTGCTTGAAACAGGTAACATCTCAGAAAACATTCCGAGATACGCCAGTTCCATTAAAGATTCTGGTCTGCAGTTGTTAAAAATCATCGAAGATCTGCTTAAAGTATCGATGCTGGAAAGCCGTACTGCCAAGCCAGTTAAAAGAAACTTTAACCTGCCAAATATGATGTTGGAGGTAAAAGATCTTACAAACCGACTCTTAAAAAACAGCAATAAAGAGCATCTGAACTTAAATTTTCAATCGACCAGCTCACATTTGGTGATTAAATCAGATCAGAATAAAATTTTGGGCATCCTGAAAAACCTTCTTCACAATGCCATAAAATTTACCAAAGAAGGAACCATTTCCTGCACATACCAAATTAAAAATCAAGCCATTGAATTTTCGGTAAGCGATACCGGAAAAGGGATTCCTATTGAATGCCAAACCAGTGTGTTCCAACGCTTCCGCCAGGCCGACACCAATGGATTAAACAATTTTGGTGGCACAGGACTTGGCTTGTACATTTCCCGATTAGAGATAGAATTGCTGGGTGGTAAAATTTGGATAGCCTCGGAAGAAAAGGTAGGAACAACGGTAAAATTCAGCATTCCAAATGTAATCGATCATGAATTGATTCGAGACCTTGATCCAAATCCTGAAATTTACAACTGGGAAAACTATACAGTACTTATTGCCGAAGATCAATTTACCAATTACAAGATACTGGAAGCCTACCTGCAGCCAACCAATGTAAATATCATTTGGGCAAAAACCGGGCGCGAAGCCATTAGTGCGAGTCTTCAAAATCCAGAAATCAACCTCATCCTAATGGACATTAACATGCCACATACCAACGGATTAGAAGCCACAAAACTGATTAAGGAAACCCGTCCTAACCTCACCATTATTGCACAAACTGCATATGCACTGGAAGGCGATCGCGAAAAATCGCTCAAGGCTGGTTGTTCCGAGCATTTATCAAAACCATTCAATAAAACCGACCTGCTGCTTGCAATGTCTAAGTATCTTCCCTAAACCCTTAGACTTCATTAGCCTTATAGAACATTAGCTATAATCATAAATCTGAACGTAATTAACAATTGCATTTATGATAATAGTCAGGTTTAATTATTTTTTCAGTTTTTTATGCATTTTTTCTCTTAAAAGCATGGAAAATCAAAAAAATAGTTATAAAATTGGCGTATTGAATTATTAGAATTTAATCCTAGTTTAAAAATCTTATAAATGTTCTAGTTATGACAAATACAGCAACAATGACCGCTCAGGACTATATGGATAAGGAATCTAAGTTTGGAGCACACAACTATCATCCACTTCCAGTAGTATTAGAGCGCGGAGAAGGCGTTCACGTATGGGATACTGACGGAAAGCAATATTACGATTTCCTTTCAGCGTATTCTGCTGTTAATCAAGGACACTGTCACCCAAAGATTATCAATGCACTTGTAGAACAAGCACAAAAGCTAACCTTAACCTCACGTGCTTTTTACAGTAATAACCTTGGTAAATATGAAGAATTTGTAACCGACTACTTCGGATACGATAAGGTATTACCAATGAACACTGGTGCCGAAGCTGATGAAACTGCTCTTAAGCTGGTTCGTCGTTGGGGTTACGATGTGAAAGGTATCGCTGAAAACGAAGCTAAAATTATTGTTTGTGATGGTAACTTCCACGGACGTACAATCACAATCATCTCTATGTCTACCGATCCTGATTCGTACAAAGGATTTGGACCATACACTCCAGGTTTCGTTGTAATTCCTTACAATGATGTTGAAGCACTTGAAAAAGAATTGAAGGATCCGAATGTATGTGCATTCCTTGTTGAGCCTATCCAAGGTGAAGCTGGTGTATATGTACCAGAAGATGGTTTCTTGAAGAAAGCTTACGATATGTGTAAGGCTAACAATGTACTTTTTGTTGCAGACGAAGTTCAGACTGGTATTGCAAGAACTGGTAAATTATTGGCTGTTGACCACGAAGGTGTTCGTCCAGATGTATTGATTCTTGGTAAAGCAATTTCGGGTGGTGTTATGCCAGTATCGGCAGTATTAGCTGACGACGATGTAATGCTTTGCATTAAGCCAGGTGAGCACGGCTCTACTTTTGGTGGTAACCCTCTTGCTTGTGAAGTTGCAATGGCAGCTCTTGAAGTTGTTAGAGACGAAAAGCTTGCTGAAAACGCTGAGGAAATGGGTAAAATTTTCCGTGACGAATTAAAAGCAGTAAAATCGGATATGATTGAACTGGTTCGCGGTAAAGGTTTATTAAATGCAGTAGTGATTAAGCCTAAGGGTGGAAAAACTGCATGGGATGTTTGTATGCGTTTACGCGACAATGGTTTATTGGCGAAGCCAACTCACGGCCATATCATCCGTTTTGCACCTCCATTGACCATTAAGGAAACTCAATTGCGCGAAGCAATCGAAATTATTAAGAAAACAATGGCTGAGTTTGAATAAGAAACTCAACTTAAAATACAAAGGGCAATTCCAATTGGAATTGCCCTTTTTTTATTTATGCAATATATCCTTTAACTCTTGTTTATAGGTTCTCGATAAATTGATCCAAACTCCATTATTGAGCATTAATTTTGTAGAATTCATGATTCTAATGTGATAGATATTCACAATAAAAGACTTATGAATTCGAACAAATGTTTCAGCCGGAAGCATATTCATAACTTCCTTTAAAGTGTTTCTGTCAATTTCGGGCTTTGCTTTATTTTTTAGGTGGTATTCTACATAATGGCCATCAGATTTGATATATAAAATTTCGCCACTACTTAAAACTGCTTTACTTTTTAAGTTTATAAGTACGCTACTATTCTGATCGTTTAATTTCTTTTGCTTAAATGCATTCAGTTCTTGCTGCAGCGTTTTAAATTCCTTTTTAATGGTTTTATTTTTGACGAGAAAAATCACAACTAAAACACTACTTACCAACACAATTATGAGAATTGAAATTTTATATACTCTTGATAGATTTTCAAGCTTATGAATAAAATTCTCTTTTTTTGTCATATCATATTGCAAGCCAAGCTCCACAATTTCTTTTTGCGTTAAAACTTCATTAATGCTGTCTTTTAAAGCAATATACTTATTGGCAAATTCAAGAGATTTTTCCAAATTGTGATTCCATTTATGCACTTTTTGAAGATTTTTTAAAACTTCAAATTTTTGACGATTTGTACATGCAAGATTTAAAGCAGAGTCTAAATAATTTATAGCAATTGGATATCTTTTTAACTGCATATAAATATTTCCAATATTGTTGTACTGTATTGAGATATCGTTTCTAATCCCTCCTTTCTTTTTGGCATGTAAAGCTTCAAATGTGTACGGTAATGCTTCCTTATATTTATCCAGCTTTAGCATTGTTTGTCCCATATTATTAAATAAAACACCTCTTAAAAAAGGAGAAACAGTATCTAAATTGTAATCTCTTTCAATTTCCTCTATTAACTTTTGGGATTTATTCAAATCATACGTATTAAAATTAGCCAACCTGTGGGCCTTTAATTGAAGTAAAAATGTCCGCTTGTTCTTAAAAAACAGTTCAGATTTTATATAGTAGTTTTCTGAACATTGATATTGTTTGTTTGTAAAATACAATCCTGCTATGTTAAAGTAAACTTTTCCAAGGTTTTTATGTGTAGAATCTTTTTTCTCGTAATATTCTACAATCTCAAAATAATCGCTTAAGGCCTTTGTGGTATTATTTAGGTTTTTTTGACAAACAGCCATATTCACCTTTAACTTAATACTACCTTCTGCATTATCAATTAATTGGTTAATATGGTAGCAACGGTTGAAAAATTCGTACGCTATTGTAAATTCACTTTTATTATAATGCAGAATTCCTAATTGATTTAGAATATCTCCATAAGTGAGATTTAAAGTATCTGTTAGATATAAAAGTTCATAGCCTTTATTAACGTAAAAAAAAGAGCTGTCAATATTTTTAGATTCAAATTCAACAGCCTTTTTGTAATATTTTTCCGCAATATTTATTTGTTTGCTTTGAGAAAAGGCATATTGATTTGTAAAAAATACAAGGAAAATTAAAAGAGGTCGAAATACTTTCATATGGCTTTTTTAGCTTGTCCAATCACTGGCAAACTATATAATAGGTTATCATTTTTCCGTGCCTTAGCGTATAAGGCACGGAAGTTTCACAAAAACTGTAAGCTTAATTCACTAATTAATTTTCAAGCCAATTTTTAATCTTGGAAATGAAAATGCATTAAAGAAGGTGGTATTCTGATCGGCCCCTTGAACACCAGGTATTTTCACAATCTCGGTATGTTGATACATTAAATTTATTGCATTTACCTCCAGCCCCAAGTAAAAGGTTTTGTTAAAATAATAATCAAGACCTGCCACAACAGAGCCTCCAATGCCTAAAGCTTCGGCAGTGGCAGTTCCTGCATCTCCTGATTCTACCATGAACTCACCATTATTTTTTACCAACCATGAAACCTGTTTTTTTTCCAGGCGCTCATACATGAAATTAAATCGTCCTCCCAAATGGAAATCAAGGTTTTTTAGTTTGCTATCTTGCTCGATTACAAAGTGATAATCGGCACCACAAGCAATATTAAACTTATAGTTCTTGGTTTCAGGAGCACCTTGAATTGCAGGTATTTCTGTCCCCATGATTGGATTCCCATCTGAATCTGTAAGTGGAATAACTCCGGTAAAGGCATCTTCTCCACTTGTTGATTTAGAGCCATAGGAAGTTAGCATACTTAAAGATATCTTATCACTTAAAAAATAGTTTAATGATAGACCCGCCATATTTGTAATCGTAGCTGGCTCCTTTACGGAAAAGTTATCATCAGCTCCCAATCTGGTAACATAGTCTTTGTTTAGCTCATGATACACAGAATAATTTGGCAACACAGCGGGGTTTATATCTGTAACATCGTTATTACCCAGAATTAAGGCTACTGTAAAATTGCCTTTTTTCGGAAGGTTGGATGTATCCTCAGTCCGATTATGCTGTGAGAATAGAGCTGAACTGCACAAAAGCACCAGCGAAATCAAAGAAATAATTTTTTTATACATAACGCTTTGTTTCTAATTTTTCGAATTCAAAAGGAGACTCATAACAGAGAGTCTCCCTCTTATAACTCTCACTATGCTGCATCTAACAAAGCTTTATATTTTGCCTCTGCTGCATCTAATTTTGATTTAGCAGTTTCCACTTTTGAAGTTAAGTTTGCGATTTCGAATTCTATTTTCGCAATGTCTTTCTCAACATCTCTCACCGCTTGGGCTAAATCATAATCTCCTGATTCGATTTTCGTTAAGTCTTCTGCTTTTCTAATAATATCTTCTTCAATTTGATTGATCGTGTTCTTGGTATTTTCGATCATATTATCAAGGGCATTTTTCACGGTAGATTGATTATAAACCATTGTTTCTATGGTAAACTGTAACCTACCTAAATTGTTAACCTCATTCCTAACTGCATCTTTTTTCCCTTCAATAGTAGAAAGTTGATCACTTAGCAATTCTACTTTTGCATCGGTCGCAATATAGGTTGAGTTTAGAGCTGCCAATTGTGATTTCAATACAGATTCGTTATAGGCTTTATATTCTGCGATGGCTTCATTGTAATTATTTAAGGCGACATTGTAATTTTCCTGAAGAACATTATAGCCTGCATCGGTAGGTTTTGCAATACTCAAAGCCGTTTTAGCAGCTACCATTTCGTTATATGGAGCAATGGTATCTGTGGCCAACTTTGCCTTATGGGTGTTAAAATCAGCGGCAAATTTTACAATTCCTTCTCCCGATACAATTGGTGAGCTAATATAATTTTCACTGGCCCAATCCATTAAAGCTTTTACTGCCTGATTTCTACTATCAGAGGCAATATCAAATTCTACAGTTTTATTATTTAACTCAGCTTCTATTTCTGCCAATTGAACCTTTTTATCTTCAAGCTTAATCAATACATCCTCCCACTCGTTATTCGTTTTCAGATCCTCATAGGTGGTCAATGAAGTCTTTAGTTCTTCCAATTCAGATTTTAAACGAACGCTTGCTGATTCCAACTGACTTTTCCATCTTGGAGTCCAGTTTTCATCCAGGAGTTTTGCTTCAGCAAGGTCATGCTTTAACCTTCCTAAATCAGATTCTTTATCCAACAAGTCGAAGGTTAATTTTTCCCATCCAGAATAAGCCAGAACATAGTTATTGTAAGCATTGCTTAGCAATTCATCTTCTAATTGATGAATATACTTTTGTTGCTCCACTATGCTTTTTTCAAGCTCAACTTTTTTGGCTTCAAGCCTGGCCTTTGCCTCTTCCAACTCAACGCGCAAGCTTTCTAGTTCAACAGCGTTTGCAGCTTCGGCAAAAGCATTCTCAATTTCCTTGGCTTTAGCCATCGCCTCCTGATATGCCGCCTGTGCAATTTTTAAAGCTGTTTCTGCCTGTACATACTCTGTTCTTGCCTTTCTCATTTCTTCAACAGATTTTGACTCATCGTACGACTCACACGCCATAATGCTCAAACCTAATAATCCCAGTAATACAAATTTTAATTTCATTTTGATTAAAAATTTAGATTAATTAAAAATATAATTGCTCTTACCTATGTTAAGCATAAGTAAGAATCACTCCATGCAAATATATCTCACCAATGAGCTACAAAACAAACACTTACCGATTACATGACACGAATGACATAAAATCTATCATGAATGACAGGTCTAATAAAAAAGATCTAATGTTAACCTCTAAGCTTACTTAAATATTTTGCACACCAATGGCATATTGGTTCAGTTATTCTTGCTAAGGATGGTATAATATCTTTGCATTAAACCAGATGAGCCTGGTTCTACTTTTAGTGGCAAGCCTCTTTATTACAGACTTGAAATGGTTAAATTCGAATAAGAAAACTCAACTTAAAATACAAAGGGCAACTCCAAGTGGAATTGCCCTTTTTTATGCAAGCACACAACAACACAACTTTATATAACTTTTCAAGACTGCCAGATAATCAGCTGCCTGTATTTACGTTTTCAAATGTTAGAAGTGAGTATAGGTAAGACTAACAGCGATTGTTACATTAGACAATTTTATTGTACAGGAAATTATTATATCGCTTATTTTCTGAGAAATATAGCATGAAGTTTTTTGATGGTAATATATGCGGCGTTAAATACCTTAGAGCTATATTGAAAGACAAAACCTTTGGATAATCTAGTAAAAGGATAATTTCAAATAAAATAATTAAATCCTGCAATCTTAAATATGGGAAAACACAATCACAAACAATACGGGTTTTATGCCATGTTCCCTTTAAAAGAATCGAAAACAATGCTTTTATACTTGCGAGATATAGATAACTCTACACCATTTTTCAGAATTAACCTGTCGAAATAAATACTTTTAATAGCAATAATGTTTACAATAACCGACCGGTGAATTTGCAGAAAGTACTGAGACGGAAGTTCTTCAAGTATATTTTTCAGGCTGTTTCGATCTACTTCAGGACGACTTTGCCCGGAAAGAAACAAATCGAGATATGCTCCATCACTTTTAATGTATTGAATATCCTTAATAACAACCAAAGCTTTGGATTTTAAACGTATGGTTTCCGTTTTCTGCTTCTCTATCCTGAATTTTAAACTGGCAATTTTACTTTGTAACTTTTCAATATTAACTTGAAGTGTATCGTTTATCTGTTTTATGGATTTTATCTTCCTGACAATATAATAACTCCACACAGCCAATTCAAAGCTTAGGGATATAAAATACATTTCGTAAATTAACCAATTAAGAACAGCACTCTTGGTATAAGGAAAGATAAAATTTGCATAGGCATAACTACACAGAATATGGAATATGAAAACAAGAGGCAAGTAAAAAGGCACTATTCTTTTTAAGGCCAACCAGACATGGATAAACACTAAGATGATACTGTAATATTTTATTGCTCTCCATACGTAACGATACAAGTTAATCATTCCACCTAAACCGTACTTAAAACCATATAAGCTTAATAATACAAGAAACAAGATACCTGAGGCCAAAAAGAATATTAACACCCACTTTGGGGCGTCATGCATTTTGTAAAATTTATAAAGAAAAAATGAGATACTGGCAATGGATAAGGCATGGCTCATACTTCGTATATTATGAACCCAGAAGACATGCTCTATCCATATAAACGACTGTCCAATACCATGATATGCTAAAAAATCAACACTAAAAGATAAGAGGTAAACGGCGTAGAAAAGAACGTAAAATTGTTTGGTAAAAACAGTCAGGTATATGAGAAAAAAGATATATACAATGAAGAGAAAGAAAAATCCTGCAAGGGAAGCAAACACACTAAAACCGTAGGAATAAAAATCTTGTTCCCCTTTTAATGAGCAACGTATTCGAGTACGCTTTGCATTGTCTGATATTTTAACATACACCTCAAGAGAATCCTGCTTGGGAATCTGAATTTTCCAGGTAGGATAATGAATAATCCTGTCTTTCTTTTTAAGAGTACTATAGCTGTGATGGTAAAGTTTTTGAATTCCATCTGTACCTGCTAAAAATACCTGTCCGCTACCAAGATATCCGTTTTTAAGGGTAAAAAAATATATAAAATTTTCAATGCTTGTGTTTTTAAGCTTAAATCGCATCCAAAGCGTTTTTCCCTTTACGGCTCCATAAAACCAGAGTTTTTCAGGTTTTTTAAAATTGGCCTTTTTAAGCCGTTGCCAATCAAAGCTGCTGTCTCCATCTTCAAGAAGCATTTCCACCTCTCTATAAATATCTATTTTTTCATTTGGTCCCGCCAAGTTGATACTAACAATACTACCTGAAGCTTTGGTAACAAACGAAAGCAAAATGAAAACAAAACAAATCCGAACTATAAGATTCATATTCCAAACGACTTAATACATCTGACTCAAAAAAAATCTGGAAGTAAAAAAGAGTTCAATAATATTTACAGATCAATTTTCAAGCACCTATAACTCCCTTCTAACTTATGCCGACTGCTACAATTTTTCTAATTCGGTTTACACGACAAGCACGGTATAGCCTCAGCATTTTTCTTTTATAATGTAATTAGCGAACAACTTACTCGCAAGCGATATCGACAAACGATAGCTCAGCATCGACAAACGTGGTATCACAATCGACTTAACATGACCCGAATAGTAAGATGTTGATTTTTAAGCTGAAAACAGAAGGTGCAAAACCCATTGAACTGGTTCAAGCT
>NZ_RZNH01000055.1 GCF_013141825.1 Marinifilum caeruleilacunae | reverse complement strand
TCATTAACTTTTATTTAAAGCATTTAGCACATTTCTAACCTACATTTGTAATGTACAAAACAGAGAAGTTTTTTCATAGAATTAGATTTAGGTTAGTAAATAGTGGTTAGAAGAAAATCCCGGACTTATGAGTTCGGGATTTTTCTTTTCTAAAAAGGATTCCATTTCCTTAGTCTTAGACTCTGCAAACTAATTTACTCATTCACTATATTTCTGTTATCTTTGTCAATCAAATTAGAAGAATATGGCATTTTTTAAGTTTATCCTTATTGCTGTTGGTGTTTATTACCTGCTAAAATTGATCATTCGCGCAATGTTCCCATTTTTGGTACAGAAAACTTTTGACAAAATGCAACAAGAAGCAAACAGACAGCAACAAGAACAAGAAAAAAAAGAAGGTGAAGTAAGCATCGATAAAAATCCAACCAACAAATCAAATCCTAAGAAAAAGGATGTTGGCGATTACGTGGATTTCGAAGAAGTGGATGAATAAAAATCCATTCTTCCGCTACGCAAACGATAGTAGATCACTTGTCAAGAATTAATTAATCAAAAACACTAGAAATTAATGATATGGAAAAGCCAACCAATGGCTTTTTTTGTATTTTTGTGTTTCGTTCAAATTAAAATAATAAACTCAAAATATAAAATTTATGGCTCAGGAAGATGTTTTCAAGAAACTGGTTGCCCATTGTAAGGAGTACGGATTTGTATTCCAGTCGTCAGAAATTTACGATGGATTAAGTGCTGTTTACGATTACGCACAATTGGGTGTTGAATTGAAAAACAACATCAAAAAATACTGGTGGGATTCAATGGTAAAATTACACGAAAATGTAGTCGGAATCGACTCTGCAATTTTTTTGCACCCTACCATTTGGAAAGCTTCGGGCCACGTAGATGCTTTTAACGATCCGTTGATTGACAACAAAGACTCAAAGAAACGTTACCGCGCTGATGTTTTAATTGAGGATTTGATGGCGAAATTCGAAGCCAAAATGGATAAGGAAGTTGCCAAAGCAAAGAAAAAATTTGGCGATGCCTTCGACGAAGAACAGTTTAGAGCTACCAACCCTCGTGTAAAAGCAAACAAAGAAAAAATGGATGCTGTTCACAAGCGTTTTGTTGATGCTTTGGATAAAAACGACCTTGAGGAGTTGAAGCAAATCATTATCGACAACGAAATTGCTTGTCCGATTTCAGGGACTAAAAACTGGACCGATGTTCGTCAGTTCAACCTGATGTTCTCAACCGAAATGGGTTCTACTGCCGATGGAAGTAGCAAAATTTACCTTCGTCCGGAAACTGCACAGGGTATTTTCGTAAACTACCTAAACGTTCAGAAAACGGGTCGTATGAAAATTCCTTTCGGGATTGCTCAAATTGGGAAAGCATTCCGTAACGAAATTGTAGCTCGTCAGTTCATTTTCCGTATGCGTGAATTTGAGCAAATGGAGCTTCAGTTCTTTGTGCGTCCGGGTGATGAAATGAAATGGTTCGAAAAGTGGAAAGAAACTCGTATGAGCTGGCACAAAGCCTTAGGTTTTGAAGATAGCAAGTACCGTTTCCACGATCACGATAAGTTGGCTCACTACGCCAATGCTGCAACCGATGTTGAATTTAAATTCCCATTCGGTTTTAAAGAGGTAGAAGGTATTCACTCACGTACCGATTTCGATTTAAGTCAGCACCAGGAATTCTCTGGAAAGAAAATCCAGTACTTCGATCCTGAATTGAACAAAAGCTATGTACCATATGTAGTAGAAACTTCAATTGGAGTTGACCGTATGTTCCTTCAGATTATGTCGGAAGCTTATGCTGAAGAGAAAATCGAGAAAGAAGATGGTAAAACCGACGAACGTGTTGTGTTAAGATTACCAGCTGCTTTGGCGCCAATCAAATTGGCAGTGATGCCTTTAACGAAAAAAGATGGTCTCCCTGATAAAGCTCGTGAAATTATCAACGACCTGAAATTTGATTTCAATTGCCAGTACGACGAAAAAGACTCTATTGGTAAGCGTTACCGTCGCCAGGATGCCATTGGTACTCCTTTCTGTGTAACTGTTGATCACCAATCATTGGAAGACAATACCGTTACCATTCGTCATCGCGACAGCATGGAACAAGAACGTATCGAGATTTCTAAATTAGCTGAAATCCTTGATTCACATGTAAGCATGAAAGCTTTATTCAAGAAATTGAAATAAGCCGATCTTATGATATTCGAAAGCCATTCTCTATTGAGGATGGCTTTTTTTATGGAAGAGCTTTTCACCCAAAGTATTCACTATCTTTAGGCTTAGCATTTATAAAAGTCTTCCATTATGCCCAAACTTACATTTGCCGCCATACAAATCAACAATATCGATGCAAGAACAATTGCCGAACGAGATGCCAACCTTTCTCGCGCCAAGGCATTGATCGATGAGCTCGATTCAGTAGACCTCATTGTTCTGCCCGAACTGTTCACCAGTGGATATTCGCGCGAAACTTTCGATAGGCTTGCCGAATTAGCAGAAGATATAAATGGCAAAAGCTTTCAATTCTTTTCAGAAATTGCCCAAAAGAAAAGCTCTTATATCTCCTATGGATTTCCTTTGAAAAAAGACAATCAGTATTTTATCGCGCAAGCGGTAATTAACCCCAAAGGCGAATTGGAGTGCATCTATTGCAAGCAGCATATGGCACAATTTGGCAATTCTATGGAAAAGGAATATTTCCAAAGAGGAGATCAACCTGTAAGTTTTGAGATCAATGGCATCAAAATAGCAATCATCATTTGCTACGACATGCGATTCCCGGAACTGACAAGAAGTTTGGCATTCGATCACGACATTGATTTTCTCATTCACCCCGTGGCCTTTTACAAGGACAATAGTTTTCCTAGTTGGCATCATTTTGTGATTACCCGCGCCCTGGAGAATCAAATTTACATGCTGAGCCTTAACCGAGCCGGAGAAGAATATGGCAATTCTATTTTTTGTCCTCCATGGATTGATTACCATGTTTCCCCTACAACTCTTCAGGAACAGGAAGAAATTATCATTCGTGAAATTGATAGCCAGACCATTCAAAAAGTGCGTGAAGAATATCAGTTTAGAAAGGATAGAAAAAAGAATTATTAACTAATTTAGAGGCTTCTTAAAGGATAACACAACTAAACCACTAACTAACAGATGAAACAAATCTTAACGCTTTTACTACTTATGGTAGTAAGTCTTTGGCAGGCCGATGCCTGTACCACTGCCGTGATATCTGGCAAATACACAAAAGATGGTCGCCCAATGATCTGGAAACTTCGCGATACCGAAAGTTTTGAAAACAAAATGAGGTATTTCACCGATGGAAAATATCCTTACATTGGATTGATTAACTCGAACGACGAAAATGGGGAACAAGTTTGGGGAGGATCGAACGCGATGGGTTTTGCCATTATGAATTCGGCATCTTTTAATGTAAACATGCAGGACACCACTTCATTGAAAGACCAGGAAGGAAAATTCATGAAACTGTCTCTACAGCAGTGTGCAAACCTGGAAGAATTTGAACAACTATTAAAAGAAACCCCAAAACCAATGGGTTTGGCTGCTCATTTTGGTGTATTAGATGCCGATGGAAATGTGGCTTTTTACGAAGTAAACAACCGTACTTTTACAAAATTCGATGCAAACGATCCGGCACAAGCGCCAAATGGTTATATTTTAAGAACCAACCATTCATTCACAGGAAAAAAAGATATCGGTTACGGATTTATCCGCTTACAAACTGCACAGGATATCTTCTACCAGGCCGATGCTTGCGGCGATATGAGCGCCAGAACAGTAATTCAGAACTTCTCGAGATGCTTAAAGCACCCTGTTTTAAAAAGAGATTTCAGAAAAGAGTTTGAAACCGTTCCTTATGGCGAAAACTTTGTAAACTCTGGCGATTTAATTACCCGTCATGGTTCTTCTTCTATGATTATGATTGAAGGTGTAAAAGAAGGCGAAGACAAGGAAATGGCTACCATCTGGACTCAGGTTGGTTTCCCAAATACTTCTATTGCACTGCCTGTTTGGGTAAAAGGTGGTAAAAATTTGCCTAAAGTACTTTTGGCCGATGGCAAAGAAAACTGTCCGTTAAATGCCATGTCGATGGAACTAAAAGATCGTTGTTATCCGATTAGCCGTTCGGCAGGATACAAATATTTGAAAGTATCGGAACTGATCAATGCAGAGAAAACCGGAATCATTCAAAAGCTGGAAAAAGCAGAAGAGAAATTGTTTGAAAAGGTTGAAGCTCAGCAAGAAAAATGGAGATCGGCGAAAGCCAGTAAAAAAGAGATCGAAGAATTGTACAATTGGTTAAACAACTACACCATTGAAACCTACGACGATTTGTTGGAAGTAGAAAAATACCTGAAGTAGAAATCTATTCGGAGCATAAAGCACTAAAATAATATTAAGTGAAGCACAGGGCAATTTTGTTCTGTGCTTTTTGTATTTTAGAGGCTGAATTTAAAATTACGAATGATCAATGATGAATTACGAATCAGGAATATTCAAAATTGATTTGCCATACTGCTTCATTCGTAATTCGTAACTCATAATTCGTAATTGAAATGAACTTTAAGTCGATATTTAAGTCCGCATTACCTCACCTGGTATCCATTCTGGTATTTTTAATTGTAGCATTTATGTATTTCCAACCTGCATTGGAAGGAAAACAATTCAAAAAAGGCGATTCTATTCACGCCTGGGGAGCCAAAAAAGAAATTATTGATTTTCGTGAGAAAACCGGTGAAGATGCCTTATGGACCAACTCCATGTTTGGTGGAATGCCATCCTATCAAATTAATGTGGATTACCAGGCAAAAGACATGTATACCTTTAAAAAGATGATGGAACTGTACACTCCAGATCCTGTAAAATATCTCATTCTGTACATGATCGGCTTTTACATTCTGCTCATTAGTTTGCGGGTAAATCCCTGGCTATCGATTGCCGGCTCAGTGGCATACGCATTTTCAACCTATTTTATCATTATCATTGGGGCAGGTCACTTGTGGAAAGTAAATGCACTGGCATTTATTCCCCCGGCACTGGGTGGAATTCTCATGGTTCTCAGGGGAAGGTATATCTGGGGTGGAATTATTGCCACTTTCTTCCTGATTATGGAACTGTACTCCAATCATATACAAATGACCTACTATTTCTTGTTAACAGTAATTTGTATCCTGATATTTGAGTTCTACCAACAGTGGAAAGATCAGAAGCTGAAGCAATTTTTTAAAGCAATTGGTGTTCTGGCCGTTGCATCGGTGATTGCTTTGGGAGTGAATTTCACCAACCTGTTTAGCTCATACGAATACAGCAAATCGACCATTCGTGGCAAATCGGAATTAAGCCTGGGCAATAAAGACAACCAAACCACTGGTGTTGATAAAGATTACGGAACCATGTGGAGCTACGGCATACAGGAAACTTTAAGTTTGCTGATTCCAAATGCAAAAGGTGGTGGTGGATCGCCACAGGAAGGCATTCAGGTTTTGAACTATGTGAATGGCGGACAGATAAAATCGGCTGCCGATTATTACGATATGGAGCAGGTGAAAAATCACCATTACTGGGGAAATCAGATCTTCACAGTGGGTCCGGTTTACCTTGGAGCTTTCATTCTGTTCCTCTTTATTTTAGGGTTGTTTATTGTTCGAGGAAGATTGAAATGGGGATTGTTAACGGCTAGTATTTTAGCCATTATGCTTTCCTGGGGACACAACTTCCCTGCCCTGTCGCATTTCTTCTTCGATTATGTGCCACTTTACAACAAGTTCCGAGCAGTATCATCAATCCTTATAATTGTTGAGCTTTGCGTTCCATTGCTGGCGATTTTAGCACTTAAAAAAATCATCGAAGAACCCGAAGTACTGAAGAAGAAGATTAACATCTCATCACTGAAATTGAACGTATTGGTGCTTCCCTTTGTTTTAACAGGTGGTGTAGCAATATTATTATACCTGCTTCCTACTCTGGCTTTGGATTTCTTTAGCGATATCGAGAAAAATTATTTTGCACAAATCAGTGCTTCCAACCCCAATGCGGTTTCTTTTATCACGAACATTCAAAACGATTTGCGCGATGCACGAATCGATCTGTTTAAAGCTGATGCCTTAAGAACCGTTCTTTTTGTGGTACTTGGAGCTGTCTTGCTTTGGGCATTTTCAAAAGATTACCTGAAAGCAAAACTCTTTATCCCTGCGGTAATTGTTCTGATTTTGGCAGACCTGTACCCTGTAAACAAGCGCTATACCACTAATGATGCCTTTGTTGAGAAAAAGGATTTAAAATTGGCTTACATGCCAAATATGGCCGATTTCCAGATTCTGCAAAATGAAATCAGGAACAATCCGGAACTTAAAGCAGTAGCAGAACAAGCTCTTAAAGATTACAGCAGACAAAACCGAAAAGCTTCTGATTACGAAAAGGTAGCTGCGCAAATTTGGGCCGTAACCTACAACACCAACTACAGGGTTTTCGAACAAATTGGTGGTCCATTCCAGAATGCACGTCCGTCCTACTTCCACAAATCCATTGGAGGATATCATGGAGCCAAATTGCGTCGCGTTCAGGAATTGTACGAATACCATATCGAAAAAGGCAATATGAAAGCCTTGAACATGCTGAATACAAAATACGTGATCAGTCAGGGCGAAAAAGGTGTGCAGCTAAGCATTAATCCTGGTGCTTTGGGCAATGCCTGGTTTGTAAATTCTTACAAACTTGTTCAGGATGCAAACGAAGAAATCATGCTTTTAAACGCATTCGACCCTGCCAAAGAGGCCATTGTTGATCAGCGTTTTAAAGATCAGTTGAACGGGTTTAGCATTCTTGCTGATTCAACTGCAAGTATCGGCATGACCAAATATTCGCCAAACCAGATCAGCTACGAGTACCAGGCAAAAACAGAGCAGTTGGCAGTTTTCTCTGAAGTATATTACCAACCAGGTTGGAATGCTTATATCGATGGTAATCCTGCACCGCACTTTAGAGCAAACTACGTGTTGCGTGCCATGAAATTACCAGCCGGAAAACACAAAGTGGAGTTCAAATTCGAACCTAAAGGATACATCATTGGAGAGAAAATATCTCTTTCAAGTATGATTCTGTTTTTCCTTCTTGCTTTGGGTGCAATTGTTTTGGGTATTAGAAACTATCAAAAAGAAAATGCATAAAGGATATACCAAATCGCAGCAGTTTGTAAACTTTATGCAGAAAATTGTATTTCTGCATATTGTCCTGTTTTTCATGCGCTGGTTCTATTTCTTTATGGAAAAACTGGTGCCTAAAAACAAGAGAATTGCCCTCTTTTTTCTGACCGAAAAAGTACTTTTCGACAATTCGAAATACCTGTTCGAATACATGAGGGTGAAAAATGATTTCAACAGCATTCTTTTCACCACCAACAAGAAATTGTACAAACAAGTAAGTGAAAAATACCCTGGCGAAATTGTGTATGCTTTATCGCTAAAGGGATTTATCCTCTTTCTCAGAAGCAAACATGTGATCATATCCTATGGCATTAGTGCTGCGGCATTTGCACCATACTACCTGCATAAAAAGTGCAAAAACATCATCTATTTGGGGCATGGTACACCCATGAAAAAAATGGGTTTGCAAACCGCTGTATGGAGAAAATATGGCAAACACAAACAGTTGCAAGGCTACTCTTACATGGTAGGAAGTTCGCCGCTGGAACAAATCATTCATGCTGCCGGATTTAATATGGACATGAACGATGTTTGGGTTACCGGATTGCCTCGAAATGATTATTTAACCGATCAGCAAAAGCTAAATACCGATTTGCTTTTAAAGAATCCATTCCTCGATCGAAAAATTATTCTTTATGCACCAACCTGGCGCGAAGAAGGGCATAAAACACACTTTTTCCCTTTCGGGGATTTCGATGCAGATCAATTGCAAAAATTCCTTGAAGAAGAAGATGCATACCTCCTGGTTCGCGGGCATAAAGAGGATATCAAACGCAAATCGCTTCAGAAAACACACGACTTTTTCTCTGTTGAAAGGGTAATTAAAGCCGATCAGGACAGGTTTGAGGATGTATACGATTTGCTTCCTTACGTCGATATTTTGGTGACCGATTATTCTTCACTATGGATCGATTACCTCTTATTGGACCGCCCGATTGTATTCCTTCCGTACGATCTTGAAGAATACAGCCAATACAAGGGCTTTTTTATCGATTTTGATGAGAACTCGCCTGGAGCGAAATCAGAGAGCCAAAAAGAGTTTATTACCCACTTAAAACGATATTTCGATCAGCCACAAACTCACGCCAAGTGGCGTAAGAAAATTCGCGATATGTACCATACCTACCAGGACAATGGCAGTTGCGAACGCGTATACAATGAAATTCGAAAATTGAATCAGTAAATGAATCTTAATAAACATTCGAAACCAGTTATCTTTCTAACTACCCTCTTGGGTTGGATTTTTTTAGTTCCATTAAGTTACCTATTTCCCAAGAAGAAAAACCTAATGGTTCTAATGGGAGCCAAAGATGGTTTCTTTAACGACAATGTAAAATTTTTCTTTCTTTACCTATCGGAAGAAAGGCCCGAACAGGAATTCTATCTACTTACGGCAAACAAAGATGTTTATGCCACACTAAGCGAGAAGTATTCTAATATTTTATACTATCCGTCGTGTAAAGCTTATTGGGTAATGCTGCGAAGCAAAGTGTTTGTGGTAGATAACTTCTCGTGGATGGACAATTGCCGTTTTCAACTGTTTTGGAGGGCTAAAATTGTGCAAATCTGGCATGGAATCGGTTTCAAAAAAATTCAACGAAGCAACAAATTTTTCATCCAGGAAACCAGCTCCTTGTACCGACGATTCATTCTCAATTTTGTTGGAAAATTACCCAAATACCAGGCCGTAATCTCAACTGGTGAATTCTTTACACGAGAATTTTTCAAACCTGCATTTTTAAGCGATCACTTTATCGATACAGGTTACCCCAGAAACGACATCATTCTTCACCCAACAAAATATCAAAATGCACTTCTGAATTCCGATATAGAAACCATAAATAAGGTGTCCGAAATGCGTGAAAAAGGGATCAAATCGATACTATACGCCCCAACCTTTCGTGATACTGGCGGAGATGGAATATCCGACGGAATTCTGGATTTGAAATCATTGAACGAGTTTGCATTACAGAACGATTTCGTTTTTGTATTTAAGCTACATCCATTGCCACAATACCAGTCGATTGCCGATAATTTTGAAAGAATTATTTGGTACGACAATGTAAAAGATGTGTACCCATTCCTGCCCGAAACAGATGCCATGATCAGCGATTACTCTTCCATTTACATGGATTTTATTTTGCTGAATCGACCCATTTTCTTCTTGCTTTACGATCGGGAAAAATACGAAACCAAAGATCGGGAATTGCATCCTTTCTTCAACGATTTTATTGTTGGACCAATATCTACCACGCAGGCAAAATTGCAGGCTGATTTGATTCAAGGCTTAAAAGTTGAAGATACTTTTACAACCAAAAGAGAAGAAATCATTCAGAAATCATACGACAATATCGACGATAAATCTTCCGAGAGAATTTATAAATTCATTCAGGAGCACTATCTTAGTTAGAAATTGAAATCATTTCACATGAAAAAGGTAATTACATTCGGAACATTCGATTTATTTCACATTGGACACCTGCGTATTTTAGAACGTGCCAGGGAGTATGGCGATTACCTTATTGTTGGTGTTTCTACCGATGCATTAAACTTTTCCAAAAAGCAAAAGAATCCGATTTACAATCAGGAAGATCGAAAGAAAATTATTCATGCCTTAAAGGTTGTTGATGAAGTATTTGATGAAGAATCACTGGAATTAAAAGGTGAATACATCAAAAAACACAAGGCGGATGTTTTGGTAATGGGGAACGATTGGGAAGGTAAATTTGATGAATTCAAAGAGATTTGTGAAGTGGTTTACCTCGAAAGAACTCCATCCATTTCTACTACCGAGATAATTGAGATTATTAAGGAATAAGATTCTCGAACATACTCGCGCAAATTTTTTTTTTGCAGATTGCTGTTATATTTGTGGCTAGAACCACCAATTACTTTAGCATGACCCAAATTCTATACTACCTGTTTTTAAAGCCACTTTCGCTTTTGCCTCTGCGCGTTTTGTATTTCATTTCAGATTTTCTGTTTGTATTGAATCATTATGTGATCCGATATCGCAAAAAGCTAATCTTAAAAAACATCAGAAATTCATTTCCTGAAAAAGATGCAAAAGAGCACAAAAGAATTGCACGTGCTTTTAATCGTTTCTTTTGCGATTTTATTGTAGAGAGTATACGATGCTTTAGTATGAGTGAAAAGGAAGCTCTAAAACGTTGCAGAGCTATCAATCCAGAAGTGTTAGATGAGCTTCACAAAAAAAGGAAAAGTATTGTGTTGGCCTTTGGTCACTACAACAACTGGGAAATGGTTGCAATGGCCCTGGGCGGTTCGTTAAAGCATAAAACAAGCGCCATCTACAAGCCATTATCAAATAAATTCTTCGATAAAAAATTCAGGGAAACCAGAGGGAAATCGAGTTTACAATTGATTCCTAAACGAGAAACAAAGGCATTTTTAGAAGCCAAAAAGGACAAAGCCTTTTTGGTTGGTTTTGGAAGCGATCAATGCCCAAACCGCAAGAAGAAAAACCTGTTCTGGACAAAGTTTCTGAATCAGGACACTGCGGTAATGTTTGGCACCGAAAAGTATGCAGTAGATTACGATTATGCAGTGGTTTTTCTCTACATCGAAAGGGTAAAACGTGGATACTATGATGTAGAGTTGAAGATTATTGAGGAAAATCCGCGTGAAGCGGCATATGGAAGCATTACCAAAAAGCACACCCAAATACTTGAGGAGCAAATCAGAAACAAGCCTGAATACTGGTTATGGAGCCACAAAAGGTGGAAACTGAAAAAGCAGGAGCACGAAGTGTGCCACTAAAAAATTCCAAGTTTTTTCTTCACAAACTGGTTAAATTCTGTCGAGATCTTACATACGAACATCAAGAGAACATATACGCCGCCCACCAAAGCCGATCGGATGGCAATATCGAAAACAAACCAGTCTATTTTTGGCAATAAAGTGCCCAAATAATAGGCCAAAGCCGAAATTAACACCACCAAAAGGTAACGGTAATTAAAGGGTTGAAACTGGTATTTTTTCAACAAAAACAGGTATTTGGACAGGTTAAAAACGAAGGTTGCGCTAAGAGAAGCCACGGCAGCTCCGGTAATTCCCCAAATGGGAATCATGATGGCATTGGTAATGATCACCAATAAGCCATACATCACCATAAAAACCGTCTGCATTCTATAGTAGGGCGACGATTGTATCACCACACCACTCACCCCCGACAGCATTTGAACAACATGCCCAAGGCCGATAAAAAACACCACGTATTTCCCATCAGTAAATTGATCGGGTACAATTTCGAAAATGTTATCGATATTGATCCAAATTCCAATAAAGAGCAGACATCCCAACATGAACTGATGCAAACCACTTTGAGAATAGATCTGGTTGATGGTTTTTAAGTCGTTATTTTTCCAGGATTCGGCAATTACAGTGCTTGCTATTTTTTTGAGCGATCGGGAAGGCATGGAAACCAGTGATCCAAAATTGGTCATGGTGCCAAAAATTCCTGTAGGCCCTAAGCCGATATAACTCACAATCATGATCCTGTCAATCTGATTGGCCAACTTATCGCTTAAGCCATTCAAAACTCCAAAAAGAGAAACACTTGTCATTGATTTTCGCAATTCGGGCGTTACAAACTTTAGGTTTGAGGCAAAGGAAATTTGTCCGCGTACCCAAAGTAAAACAAAGAGGAAAACCGTTGGCGAGCAATAGGCCAAAACATACAAAAGAATGAATTGAGAAAAATCAATCACCTTCACCGAATAAAGAATCAAAAAGGTAAGGTTCAGAACTTTAAAAACAATGTCTCTGAAAAAGGTTCCCGAAACGGCATCATACATCACCCTGTTGTATCCCTCAAACAAATTGTAGAACAAGGTAAAAAACACCAGGGGAATGAGGTAAACCAGGTAATTCAAATAGAGCGGCGTTTCGTCCTGATAGACATTTACCGCTACAGGTTGCAGCACAAAATAAGCAATCAGCGATAAGCTAAAACCAAGCATTCCCACCCAAAACAGGATAAACAAATAGCCATTGTGGTTTACATTCTCGTTTCGGAAATAGGGAAATAGGCGTGCCGTAACATTGTTAAAACCGAGGGTTGAAAACTGAGCTGCTACAGTTGTAATTGCACCTAACCATGTAATTAAACCAATCTGGTCGGTCGCAAAAAAATTGGGATACAAAATCCCGGTATTGATAAAACCCAAAATAGCCCCGATATATGAAACGAAGCTTCCCTTAATGGTTTGTTGTCGAATAATTCCCAATGTGATTTTCTCTCTTGCTGATAATACAAAAGCAAATTTAACAAAAAAACATCAGTGAATGTGTGATTTTGCAATTTTGTGATGGAGTAAAATCATTACTATCAATCAATCTTATCTTTTAACACAAAACTTGCAAGTTGATACTCGAAGCTTTTCATCAAAAAATTGTATTTTCGCAAGTGACCAATTCATGATTGATACAAATCGGTTTAAAACAAGCTACTATATGGCACAAAAAGAAAAAGGCACAAAACGCAGATTGCGATCCTCATATATTACTTCAGTTATCAGTATTTCACTAGTTCTGTTCATGTTGGGACTCATGGGTTTGTTAATTTTAAATGCAAACCAGCTTTCCAATTATGTGAAGGAAAATATTGGTGTTTCCATCATTCTTAAGGACAATGCAAAAGAGGTTGAGATCAGGCGCTTGCAAAAAACCCTTGATGCAACCGAATATGTTAAAGCAACCGAATTTGTCGATCGGGAAACCGCTGCTAAAGAATTGCAGGAAGAATTGGGTGAAGATTTTATCTCCTTTTTGGGATACAATCCGCTGCAGGCAACCATCGATGTAAAACTCTATGCCGAATATGCCAACCCAGATAGTATTGCAGTTATCGAAAAAGACTTTAACAGGTATTCACAGGTACAAGAGGTTTATTATCAGAAATCATTGGTGCATTTGGTAAACGACAATGTAAAGCGCATTAGTTTCATCTTACTGGGCTTTAGTGCCATCTTATTTATTATCTCGTTTACACTGATAAACAATACCATCCGACTTTCGATTTACTCGCAACGATTCATCATTAACACCATGCAGTTGGTGGGTGCAACACGCAGCTTTATTCGAAAACCCTTTATGGGAACCGGATTTCTTCACGGATTTTTAGGCGCGCTCATTGCAAATGCCATGCTTTCCGGTGTAATTTACTGGTCGCAAAAAGAACTTCGCCAGGTTATCACTTTTGACCAGGCAGAATTGGTTGGCATCTTGTTTTTGTTAATCATTCTAATGGGATTATTCATTACCTGGATTTCGACCCTCTTTGCTGTAAATAAATATTTAAGACTCGAATCCAGATCCTTATATTAACAACTCATTATCAACTCGTTTATAAGTGTTTTTTTATTGAATATAAAACTTCAGTCATAATTTTAAGCACTTTCGGTATTTTAGGCATTAATATTTTGTAAATTTGGCATTGATTTCCCAACAAGGATAAATTTTGGAAAAATGAACAAACAAGATAACAAACCAGGTTTTGCTCTTGGCAAAGAAAATTATAAACTACTTCTAATCGGATTTGTAATTATCATTATTGGATTCCTGCTAATGATGGGTGGAGGATCTGACGATCCTAACGTATTCGATGAAAGCATTTTTAGCTTTAGAAGAATTACGCTGGCACCATTGGTAGTTCTTTTTGGTTTCGCATTCGAAATTTATGCGATTATGAAGAAACCAAAAGAAGACAAATAGCGTATTACCTATCTGACTCCGAGCTATATATCGGAAAAACATACTACTTATTTTTATGAATTGGATTGAAGCCTTAATTCTTGGAATACTCCAGGGACTTACTGAATTTTTGCCTGTTAGTAGCAGCGGACACCTTGAACTTGGGAAAGCACTTTTGGGTGTTGATGCCGAAAACAACCTGGCTTTTACTGTTATTGTTCACGGTGCAACAGTTTTAAGCACCATCATTGTTTTCAGAAAAGACATTCTGGCCCTGTTTAAGGATATTTTTCTTTTCCAGTGGAATGAATCTACCCAATACCTTTTTAAAATTGCGGTTTCGATGATTCCGATCGGGATTGTAGGTGTATTTTTTAAAGATGAAGTAGCAGCCCTTTTCGACAACAATGGAATATTGTTATTGGTAGGTTGTATGCTACTGGTTACTGCCACTTTACTTGGATTTACCTATTACGCAAAACAAAAGGACAAAGAGATATCGTTTAAAGATGCTTTGATTATTGGTTTGGCACAAACCTTTGCCATTTTACCTGGAATTTCGCGCTCGGGAGCAACCATTGCAACTGGTTTGCTATTGGGAAATAAAAAAGCCGATGTGGCAAAATTTTCATTCCTGATGGTTTTGGTTCCAATTATCGGTGAAAACATTTTAAGTTTGGCAAGTGGCGAAATGACTGCACATGGCAAAGTCGAAATTACCCCGCTAATTGTTGGATTTATTGCCGCTTTCCTTTCCGGATTACTCGCCTGTAGCTGGATGATTAAGCTGGTAAAGAAAGGAAAACTAATCTATTTTGCTATTTATTGCCTGATTATCGGAGTAATTGCTATTTTTGCAGCCTAATTGTAAAAATGGCAAATTGCTTAGCTAATGATTCGATTCGAAACCGATAATGACTTTCAACAAGGTGCTTTTATTCTGCTGAATAAACCTTATGAGTGGACCTCGTTTGATTTGGTGAACAAGATCAAGTTCAAAATCAAGCACAAGCTTCGCGTGAAAAAAATTAAGGTGGGTCATGCAGGAACTTTAGATCCTCTGGCCACTGGCTTGATGATTGTTTGTGTTGGCAAGTACACCAAAAAGATTGATACTTACCAGTCTCAGGTAAAAGAATACATTGCTACTTTGCAATTGGGAGCAAGCACTCCATCCTTCGATTTGGAAACAGAGATCGACCAGGAATATCCTACAGAACACATTACTCGGGAGCTGATTGATGAATGTTTGAAAGGTTTTATTGGAAGCATTGAGCAGCGTCCACCCGACTATTCGGCCGTAAAGGTAAACGGAAAACGTGCCTACGAGTATGCCAGGAAAGGTCAGGAAGTCGAAATTAAGAAGAAAACTTTGGTGATCGATGAAATCGAAGTTCTTGAATTTGAAGGAAATGTTCTGAAAATTAGAGTGGTTTGCAGTAAAGGAACCTATATCAGAGCTTTAGCACGCGACATTGGTCAGGCTTTAAACAGCGGTGCTCACCTAACAGCTCTGCAACGTACTCAAATCGGCGATTTCAAAATCGACGATGCAATTGAAATTGAAGATTTTATAAAATTCTTAGAAAATTTATAACTATCTTGCAACTTTTTCGTAAAAGGGAATGCTTCGCATTTTCCAATAACAAAAAATATATTTTAAAAGTCAGTCAGCCTTATGAAGTTATCTAAGTTTAAGTATAAATTACCTACAGAACTTATTGCTTTACATCCAGCCTATAACAGAGATGAGTCTCGTTTAATGGTACTTCACAAAGATACAGGTAAAATTGAGCACAAGATCTTTAAAGATTTGATCGAATATTTCGATGATGAAGATGTGATGGTGTTCAACAATACCAAAGTATTCCCTGCTCGTTTGTATGGTAACAAAGAGAAAACAGGTGCAGAAATTGAAGTATTCTTATTGCGCGAATTAAATCGCGAACAAAGACTTTGGGATGTTTTGGTTGATCCTGCTCGTAAGATCAGAATTGGTAACAAATTATATTTTGGCGAAGACGATTTGTTGGTTGCCGAGGTAATCGATAATACTACATCCAGAGGTAGAACACTTCGTTTCTTGTACGACGGACCATACGATGAATTCAAGCAAACGCTTTTCGGATTAGGAGAAACTCCACTTCCAAAATTCATTGACCGTTCGGTTGAACCAGAAGATGCAGAGCGTTACCAAACCATTTTTGCAAAACACGAAGGTGCAGTGGCAGCTCCAACTGCTGGTATGCACTTTAGCCGTGAGTTGATGAAGCGTTTGGAGATTAAAGGAATCGATTTTGCAGAGGTAACTCTACATGTTGGTTTGGGTAATTTCCGTACAGTTGATGTTGAGGATTTAACCAAGCACAAAATGGATTCTGAGCAAATCTTTATCGAAGATGAAGCCGTTGAGAAAGTAAACTTGGCGAAAAAGAAGAAGAAAAATGTTTGTGCTGTTGGTACTACAGTAATGAGAACACTTGAAAGTTCGGTATCAACCATGGGAACGCTTAAGCCTTTCGAAGGATGGACAAATAAATTTATTTTCCCTCCATACGAATTCCATGTGCCAAACAGAATGATTACCAACTTCCACTTGCCTTTATCTACACTTATGATGATGGTTTGTGCATTTGGTGGTTACGACAATGTTATGGCTGCTTACGAAGAAGCAATTAAGGAAAAATACAGATTTGGAACATACGGTGATGCAATGCTGATCTTGTAATTCCGAAAAGATATTCAAATAGAAAAGCTGGTGATTATTCAATCATCAGCTTTTTTTATGTCTTCTTAACACGTTCGTATATAATTTTTATTACATTGCCTGTTTGTTTAACAAATTTTAATTTAAAGTTATGGAAGTTGTTGTAGAAAGAAGCGACAAAAGCTTTGTTGCGATGCTATTATTATGCTTTTTCTTAGGCGGATTAGGCGTACATCGTTTTTATGCAGGTAAAATTGGTACAGGTATCTTAATGCTAATAACTCTTGGTGGTTTTGGAATCTGGACCATTATCGATTTTATCATTATTGCTGTAGGAAGCTTTAAGGATAAACAAGGTCGCTACATTAAAAACTAAGACTATATCATATCAAAAAAGAGATCTTTAAAGATCTCTTTTTTTTTATTCTTCGGTATTGATCATCCAGGTAGAAAATACATTCAGGTAATTCCAATAGGACATCAGTAAATCTTCCGAAAGTCCTAGTTCAGGAAGTAATTTCTGGTAACATTCCAACCATATTTTTCTTCCTTCGGCCGTAATTTTAAAGGGACGATGTCGACGCACCAACATGGGTTCTCCCCTATTCTGGTTGAAATATTGCGGTCCACCCAAAATCTGGATAAAGAAATCGGACGAACGTATTTTTGCCGCTTCAAACTCTTTATCATCAGTAGGAAATAAGGGAGCAATTTCACTCTTTCGCAAAAGGTTGTAATGATCATCAACCAATTTCCTGATTCCTTCTTCCCCCAATACTTGTAATATTTCACGATTGGGTCTGGTTACCTGTGGTCTTTCACCGAATTGATATTCTTTTATTTCCAGTTTCATCTTTACATTTTGATTAACTTTTAAAAGTATCAAAGATTTTTGAATTAAAGGTGGGTTCTGGCTAAAAAAAGACAAAGCAGTCTTTAATTTGTCTTGTATCGATCAAATTTATTTTTCTGCCCAAACATAATTTGTTAAATTTAATATTCCGAAAACGGACCTCTCAAACTCTTTGGTTGCCAACCGGCAACTTTTATTTTCTCACTTTAAACCTTGGCTTTTGGCCACAATAATTTTATCATGAAAAAGATATTCTATCTGATTCTAATTCTTTTATTCACAAACGAATACAGCATTGCCCAGGAATGTACCATTTACATTCCAAACACAGTTGGAACCGAGTTGCACTACGAAATGACCAATCAGAAAGGAAAAGTTTTAGGTGCTTACACGCAAAAGTTATTATCGATAAAGAACAAAGGCGACGAAACCATATATTCTTTGCTACAGACCACAATGGATGGAAAATCAGATGATAAGATCCTGATGCAGGATACCATTACTTTCCGCTGCAAAGGCAACGAATTTTATATCGATATGGATCAGTACATGAACGATAAACAGATGGAAGCTTTTCAGAATATGGAAGTAAAAGTTGTAACCGATGACCTGAACTATCCTGCCAATTTAAGTCCGGGACAAAAATTAAAAGATGGCTCCATTACAGTTTCCATAGAAGGTGGCATGATGAACATGAGTTTCACCACAAACATTTCCAACCGCAAGGTAGAAGCCAGGGAAAACATGGATACGCCGGCCGGTTCATTCAAATGTTATAAACTTTCGGAGGATATCCAGAGTAAAACAGGATTTGTGAACGTGACCATGCACAATGTAATGTGGATTTCGAAAGACATTGGCACCATCAGAAGTGAATCCTACAATAAGAAAGGAAAATTGACAGGAATCACACAACTGGTGAAGATTGTAAAATAGGGATAAATCAAGCTTCAAGTTACAAGATGTACGCTTGTAACTTGAAGTTTTGCATATTTTAGTTCATGATATTTCTTGGTTTGCCCTGCAACCATAGCTTAATGTTTTCCATCACGATATCGATTCGCTTATCGAAAGATTCGTTGGTAGCATAAGCAATATGTGGCAACATAATCAGGTTTGGAGCGGTAAACAAAATATGATCCTTATCCAAAGGTGGTTCTTTTTCGTAAACATCTACTGCAGCACCTGCAATTTCTGCCTCATCCAAAGCCCAGCATAAAGCTTCGCTATCGACAACCGGACCGCGAGCTGTATTGATTAAAATGGCTTCAGCTTTCATTAGCTTGAATTCCTCTTTTCCCATTAAGCCTTTTGTTTCATCAGTTAAAGGCACATGAAGCGATACAATATCCGATTCCTTCAATAAAATCTCCTTATCGACGAATGTAACGCCTTCTACGCTCTTTTCGCTTCGACTGTAGGCAAGAACCTTACAATTGAAAACTTTTGCGATTTCAGCCACTCTAAGGCCAATATCTCCAGCTCCAATAATCCCAAGGGTTTTGCCATTTAGTTCTGTTCCTAAAAATCCGCCACGATCGCCGCCAAAACGAGTCATGGCATCGCCACCCACAATTTTACGGTATACCGATAAAATCATTCCAATGGCCAATTCGGCAACCGATTCGGTTGAAAAACCTGCTGCATTCGAAACCAGAATATTTCTTTCGTCACAAGCTTTCATATCGATATGATCAACTCCCGTGAAGGCAACTGATATCATAGAAAGGTTCGGACAAGCATCAATAAAATTTTTCGTAATCGGGATGTTGCTCACCACAATGGCATCGGCTCCTTCTGCTCTTTTGATGAGCTCTTGCTCGTCTTCGTTTCGATCTCCAAAGAAGACCAGTTCGTGTCCCAGTTCTTCGAATTCTTTTTTCAGCTGACCGTATTTACAGGCGGTCATTCCTATTGGTTCAAGTATTGTGAATTTCATATTTAAACAGATATCAATTATCAGTAAACGGTTACAATTTTACTTTGTAAGACTCTTTCCAGACTTTCCAAACTCTCGACTGCTAAAGTAAAGATTTCATTATTCAGAATCAATGATATTTGGAAGCATATCGCGCCTAAGCTGTGCAAAAACTCCATTTAGCAGGTAATATCCGGCATTGACCGATTTAAATTTCATGCTTCGGTTTTTTTTCTGAATTTGTATCAGTAAATCAACCCACTATCATATGATTGACCACAGCAAAACATACAATGATTTTCTGAACCAGATTACCCATAAATGGATGAACTGTTCGGAAGATTTTCCGAAAAACAAAAAGAAATTTTCAAGTATCGAAAAATTTATCTGGGAAATGAAATGTGAGCGCTTCCTGAATTTTGCCCGATCATATAGCGAAGGTGAAATCAACGAAAATGGGATACTGCTTAACAAATGCAAATCCTTTTTCAGAGATGAATTGTCGTATACAAAAGATCAATTACAATTGATTTTTTCGGATGATATGATTGAGGCCACCAAAGATTTTATCAGGAAAGCCCTGCAATTCGATTCAGAACTGGGCAGCGAAGAGCTTTTCCAGGCTTTGCGAAACCAGTGGATTGTATTTGGTTTGCAATCCTTGTTTGGTTATCCTGTGCAAACTACATCATCTACTTTAGCTTACAGTTTGCTCTATCCGTATACCGATAATTTTATCGATTCCCGGAGGATATCACAACTTGAAAAAATTGAGTTTTCCAATCGTTTCGAGTCTCGATTGGCGGGTGAAGAGGTGATTGCAATCAGCGAAAGCGAACAAAAAATTTACGATTTGGTGGCTATGATTGAGCAGGAATATGATCGAAACCGATATCCGAAGGTATACGAAAGCCTTTTAGACATACACCATGCCCAAACCAAAAGTATTGCTTTAACCAGCGCAAAACAGGTGCTAAATGAGCTGGAATGTTTCGAAATTGCGGTTACAAAAGGAGCCACTTCGGTAATTGCCGATGGCTATTTAATTGCCGGAAGTTTAAACATGGATCAATTGCAGTTTTTGTATGAGTATGGTGCTTACCTTCAGGTTTTAGACGATTTGCAGGATGCCAGGGATGATTTATACGAAGGTGTTTTTACCTGTTTTTCGAGAAACCTGCATTCACAATACCTGGATCGAATGCTATGCAAAACTTATCATCTTGGAAAAGAGGTGCAGGCCACCATCGAAAAAATTTACCCGAACGAAATTGCATTTCAGGGCTTGATTAAAAGAAGTTTTGGCCTGCTGTTTGGCTCCTGTGTGGTTTCCAATCCAAAAGATTTTAGCCCGGAATTTAAAGCCTTATGCGAACAGCATTCGCCCTTTAAATTTTCCTTTGCAGAGAAACACAAATCGGAATTAAAAGGGTTTTCGACTCTTTTTGAGAGGAAATTGGAGGAGTTTAAACAGGAAGCAATAATAGAAATGTAAAAACGCCCTTAGCTGATAATTCAACCAAGAGCGCTTCAATATTTTGTAAGCTTAAGAGCTTTTTTTGCTATAAATTACCCGTGCAAGCCACATTCGCGGTTTCCAAGTACTTTTGTAGGGTCAAAATATTTGGTTTCGATTCCCAAATTGTGTTCTTCAAGATACTTGTCCATTTGCTCATCGCTCCAGTCGTAAAACGGACTAACTTTTAACATTCCGTCGGCTGCAAGCGAAAGGATATCGATAGAATCGCGGAAAGCAGTTTGACCTTTTCTAAGGTTTGTGAACCAAACATCTGGTTTGTGCTCATCCATTGCTCTGCGGAATGGCTCCAGTTTCACCTGCTCGGTAAATTCTTTGTGTTTTGGATCCTCAATATCAGGAATACCCATTACCACATCGCGATGCGCTGCTGTTTGCTTTGGAACGTACAATTTCACGTTCAAATCCAATTGCTTGATGGTTGCTTCAGCATGACGATAGGTGTTAGAGGTATTGTAACCCGAATCGCACCAAATTACAGGAATGTCCTTTTTCACATCTGCACAAGCATGTAGAATCACTGCTTCGTATGGTCTGAAGTTGGTTGTAACCACAGATTTTTTACCATAGCCAATTGCCCATTCAATAATCTCCTTTGGAGTTTTTCCTCTCAACTCCTCATTAAGTGCTTTAATATCCATTTTTATGCTTATTTAATCGTTTATTTTTCTGATTTGTACCGACGAAATTATAAAAAAATATGCTTCATCGGCCTTTTTAATCGAAAGAATCAATCAGGAAATGAAATGTGCGATTGACAAAAGACAAACTCTAAATCAAATGGATGATTCAGGTATCAGCTAAGATTTCTTCTTGCTTTTTCACCTCCTTTATGGGAATGGAGAAAGAGAAAACAGATCCTATACCAGGTTTACTTTCCAAATGAATTTCGCCTTGCAGCATATGCACAAAGGCTCTTGCAATGGATAATCCCAATCCCGCACCTTCGTGTTGCCTGGTGGTTGAAACATCGGCTTGCATAAAGCGTTCGAAAATTTTCTCTTGTTTCGATTCAGGAATGCCAATCCCTGTATCTTTTACGAAAAACTCAAGCTTTTCGCCATTCATAATACAAGCCAGGTCTATGGATCCTTCCACCGTGTATTTTATGGCATTTTTCACCAGGTTTGAAAGTATGGCATACAATTTCTCTTTGTCGGTATCAATAATGATTGGCGCTGCCACATCCTGATTTAACAATTTAATTTGCAAGCCCTTACTTCTGGCCTCAGGCAAAAAGAAAGAGTGTATGTGTTCCAGCAAGTCGTTCACATTTGTCCTTTCAATTTTCAGCTCTACCAATCCGGCTTCAATTTTCGAAATATCAACAATATCGTTGATAATATTGAGCATCCTGTTGCCACTTTCCTCTATAATTTCAATGTATTCATTTTGCTTATCGCCCGATAAATCAGGCTCTTTTAACAGGCCAGCAAAACCGAGAATACCATTCATTGGCGTCCTGATTTCGTGACTCATATTGGCCAAAAAAGCCGATTTAAGCCGATCGCTCTCCTCTGCCCTTTCCTTGGCTTTTACAATTTCCAGCTCGGCCAGTTTTCGGTATGTAATATTACTGGCAAAACAGGAAGCTCCAACAACCTTGCCTTTCTTTACGATCGGATTAAACTTGAATTGCAGATAGGTCAATTCTTCGCCAATCATGATTTCATCTTCGATTCTGAACTGTTCGTTCCTGAGAACTCTTTCATAACGCATCTCCCAGGTTTTTCGAATCGACTCGGGAAGAAAATCAACAATACAAAGTCCTTCTTCCAGGTAAACACCAAATACCTTATAGAACCTTTCTTTAAACACCTGGTTTAGGTATAATATTTCATTTTTGGTGTTTATGGCCCAGATTCCATCCTGTGTACCTTCTATAATGGCCGAAATATTCGCATTAATGGCCTCGGTGTGGTTTTTTTCACGTATCAGTTCAATGGAGCGTTCTTCTACTTTCTTTTCCAGATTTTTATTCAGATTTTCGATTAAGATCTTTTCTTCATCCAACTTCTGGTTCAAAAAGAAATTTTTCCTGCTTTGCAACTCCATATAGTAGGCAGCAAACATTCCGATTAAATTGGCACTCACAAAAAAGAAATTATTGCTAATGATAACTGCACTGGATGTATCAATTAAAAAATTGGCAATTAGATTGTATATCAGCAAAATGAGCCATCCTGCCCCTGTAGCCCAGAAAAAACGGATTTTCACAAACAAATAGCCCGAAAAGAAAATAAGAATCAAGCCGGCATAGTATTCGTTAAATTCGGGTTCGAACTGGGTCATGGTAATGATTCCCAATCCGCCAACCACATAGGCAAGGGAAAGCAGGAACTGCCAGATTTTACTAAAAACTTTCAGAAAACTCAATAAAAAAATCAGGGAGATAAATGGAATCACCATGAAAAACCGAAGTTTAATGAAAGTTTCGGCATATTCGGGGAACATCAGAAAATCTAAAAAGCCAAAAACTCCATACAATATCATAACCAATACCAATGCAACACGAACCTGCACAATGGAATTTTGAAAATAAGTTTTTCTAAAATCAGATTCAATTTCGTTAGGAAAAGACAGAGTTATTGGATGATAACTCATTTTCTCGGTGATCATATTCTTAAGATCTATCCTACTCACGGGGCTAAATTTGAGAATTGTTTTTATGCTTCTTCAAATACTAGCTTTAAGTTAACAAAAAAATCAGACTTATGAACTCCTATTTAGAATTGAATTTTAAAATATGAAGGTGAAACTTTATGAACCTGAAGATGTTCGCACTCATTAAACTTCATAAAAGCATGTAGTTCTTTGTTAAATGACTGCGTAAATTTTTCTGAATTTCGAAGCTTTGGTTCCAAAGCAAGATGATTGATGTGCAATATCGATTTCTTTCTCTCGGCTTTACAATCTACCCTTGCCAACATTTCTCCATTCCAAAGTATTGGTAAGGAAAAATAACCATATTGTCTTTTTGCTTCGGGAACATAGCATTCTATCTGGTAATCAAAATCAAATAGGTTTTTGAGTCGCTTTCGCTGAATCACCAAATTATCGAAAGGAGAAAGAATTTTGCACTTAGAACGCGATAATGGTCGATTCAGAAGTTCAAGAGAATCCGCTAAAGCATAATAGTTTTGGTCGCCTACACTTAGGCTGATCAGTTCTTTATTTTCCTGCATTTCTTGCAGGTATTTGTCTAGCCTGCTTTTGGTATTCTTTAGTAAATAGGCCATTTCGGCCGCCTGCCCAATTCCGTGAGCCTGCAAAAATCGAATAATCAGGTGTCGAATGTATTCTTCTTCGCTGGGCATGCTTGTATCAACAGAATCGTCAATCACCCTTTCAGTAAGATCGTAAACCTTATGGAAGTTTTGTCGGCTGGAAATCATCAAATCGCCTTGCATAAAAAGGTTCTCCAAGGCTCTTTTGGCCGGTTTACTCGACCAATCCATTCTCTTCTTATCGGTGTTTTCGAAATCTTTTGCCATTAATGGTCCTTCGATACGAATTCTCTCCATAACGGATTTCATCAACTTTTCATCGCGTTCGTACCAATGGTTTTGTTTGCCACTTGCTATGGCATGCTTACGAACCAAACTGTAGCGAAAATCGCGCATTGGCAAATAGGCTGCGGCATGCGACCAATATTCAAACACTTTTTTATCGGCTACCAATCGATCAATATGATCTACCTGGTATCGAGGATTTCGCGACCATAAAGTATGATGATGCGCCCTTTGAACAACCGAAATGGTATCGATTTGGATGTATCCAAGATGTTGGATGGCCGATAAGGTGTTCTGTAAAGCACCCATATTTTGATTTACAGGTGGCAATTTCTGCGATAACAAAACCAGTTTTCTGGCTTCTTGTTTGGAAAGTGACTCTTTGATTCCCGACATTTTTTGATTCCTTAATTTCTGATGAAATGTACTAATATTTTATCGGTTTATCGAAGATCTAAATGCTAAGCATTTGCCAAAATTAATAGTTCAGTCATAAAAAAAATAAACATTCACATGATCATTTTTATAAAAATGTAATCTCATAATAAAATTTGTGTAAAACACTCTGATTAATTATTTTAGATATAACACCTAAATGTAAAATATGAAGCTAATTATCTCTCTGGTTCAGGAATCAATCCATCAAATCAAAAAAATAAGCCCCGTTCTGGGTCTAAGCTATTTATTGTTATTGGCATTGCTTGCATCTGTTGCCGCAATCAGTGAATACTTTCATATTCCGGTCTCGAAATTCACACGCGACCCAACACAAATACTAAATGGGCATCCATTCACGGGTATCTTATCAAATATTGGTATTTTATTTTGGTGTTCAACTGCTGCCATTTGTTTTTTTAGCGCTGCAATTCAATGGAAAAGCAAGAGAAGCGAGTCCCTAAAATTCTTGCTTTTCTCTGGTATGATCTCATTACTCTTGCTTTTAGATGATTTGTTTTTACTTCATGAAATTATCTTCCCCAAATACCTTTTCCTGACTGAAACAACAGTTTACCTGGTTTATATTTTCATAATTTTTATTTACCTGGTAAAATTTAAACATGATATTTTGAAGGCAGATTATGTGCTATTGTATTTTGCCTTAGGATTCTTCAGTCTTTCCATTTTTTCAGATGTATTCCTGATGGAAGAGAACTATATTTTCCTGTTGGAAGATGGTTTCAAACTATTCGGGATCGTAAGCTGGTTTTTGTTCTTTGTAAGAACCTGTTTTGGCAAAACACAGGAAGCTTTGGACAGCAATTCTTAATCGCTAATTTTAGTTTTCTGAGCTTCGCTCTTAATAAATGGGTTGATAAAGTCTTTGTCAGAAATAACCATGGCTGCATTCATAACGGCTACTAATGCTCCAAGCAATAAACCGATAATCACAGGTATGGGTTGATTTACTTTCCAATAAATCCAAAGACCAATAAGGCTGATTATCCAAATGCAGAACTGCATACTTAATGCAGCATAAAAGTGAGTAGACATTTCTTTGCTTTTGTCTTTTTTCTGATTCCAAATAATCACTGTTGGAAAAATAAGAGGGATGATTCCACTTAAATGTAGAAATGCAAACCATTTTTTATGATCCAAAACCGGTGATTCTTCCTTATGATCCTCATCACTCTCAACGAACAAACTAAATTCCACTTCAAGCGCTTTGGCAATCATCTGTAGTGTGTAGGCACGAGGATCTACTTCTCCATTCTCGATGCGTTGAATTGTTCTGGCACTTACTTCTGTTTTTTCGGCCAAATCTTCCTGAGTCATGCCTTTTTTAAGCCTTAATTCTTTGATCAATTTTCCTGTTTCCATTTTCATTTTGTTTTTTTTCAAATGTCAGACCGATTAAGGTAACTTTCCAACTACAAGAACACGACATTCACACGACATTTAGTATTCTTCCATTTTTTTACAGACAATCACAAGGTAATAACTCGCTGATTATGTGGCAACTTACAACTTACTTTTAGTTGCAATCAAAATAAGTCTGCAATTCTCTTAAAAATAGCAAATGCCCCTGATATAAGCAATCAACTTACATAGGGGCATTCTCGTTATTATGAACTTATTAGAGGGAACTTATAATCTTATCTAATTCTGATTGAATAACGGCTGCTACGCCAAAAATGCGGGCGTTGCCCAAAGTGGAGAATGTAAACTCTACATTGATGATGGATACTTCCACTTTCTGATCGTTGATTTCCTGTAATAAAATATTGAATGGCAGCAGAAGTCCGACCTTTTCTTCAATCCTGGTGAGTTCGTAAGAAAAATAGGGATCGACTCCGATCACCCTATACTTGTTGTTCTTATTGGCCCTTCTTTCCAGTTTTTTCTCAATGTTTCTTTCATACACAATATGATATCCACTCAACTTAAGAAGCTTTTTTAATCGCTCTTCTACAATATCGATTGATTTTTCAAGTATTCTTGCATCATATAAAGTCATAAATCGCCTCCATTTACTTACATAAATTCATCCGCTCTGTTCATAATTTGAACAAATCAATGGATTATATCAAGCGATATCGACAAACGATTAATGAGAATCGACAAACGATAGGTGAATATCGATTTAATGAAATGTAAGATTGATACTTTCAGCACCAGATATTGGCAAAATGGAAAGG
>NZ_RZNH01000054.1 GCF_013141825.1 Marinifilum caeruleilacunae | reverse complement strand
AATTAGATTGATAGCCTCTCAAACTGTCGAGCTAAAATTTGAAAATCGTTTTCCAGATGGAGTTCCATTTCAGTTAAAGATTAATGGAGTAACTGATGAATGTGAGAATGCACTGGATACCATTGTCAATTTAACCTATCATGAAATTCATCCTTTCGATGTGGTAATTAACGAAATTATGGCCGATGAAAGTCCATCTCAAGGCTTGCCAGAATTTGAATATATCGAGCTGTATAATACAATGGATTACCCGATTTCTCTAGAAAACTGGATCTTGCAAATTGGTGAGAAGCAGTTATTTTTTGCTGCAGATACTATCAAGGCAAATTCTTATTTGATTCTCTGCTCACATGCTGGCAGGGAAGCATTTTCGAACTATGGAAAAGTAGTGAGTCTTTCGAACTTTGGTGGATTAACAAATACCGGTAATACAGTTCGATTGATTTCAGCACAAGAGCGAATAATCGATGAAATTACTTATTCAGACAGTTGGTATCAATCGGTGGAGAAAAGCAATGGAGGTTGGAGTCTCGAACGTATTGATCCGATGAATCATACTTGGCAAGAGCCAAACTGGACTGCTTCTATGTCGGAGAATGGAGGAACTCCGGGAAGTGTAAATTCGGTGCTTTCTGATAATAAGGATATTGTTTCGCCCGAGATAAAAGGAGTTGAAATTCTGTCCAACAATTCAATAGTGCTTGAATTTTCTGAGCCAATGATCGAGAAACAGGCAATGCTTGAAACAAACTATGTGTTGGAACCCCATCATTTACGAGCTGAAAAAATTAATAAGAGCGAAGGAAACGAGACAGGTTTTGTATTGATATTTACCGAATCTTTCATCAAAAATTCAAAGTACAAACTAATGGTTTCTGAAAATGTTACCGATTTAGCAGGCCATTCATTACAAAATAATCAAAAGGAATTTTGGGTACCAGCCATCATTAAGAAAGGTGATCTTGTCATCAACGAACTTTTGTTTAATCCATTCCCTGAAGGATCCGATTATGTGGAAATCTACAACAGAAGTAAGAATATTTGCGATTTATCTCACTTGTTTTTGGGTAAAAAAGATGAAAATTATCGAGTCATAGATAGCGTTCGCTTGTCCGAAAAATCGGTATTACTTTTTCCTGAACAGTACTGTTTGTTTAGCATCGATACTTTAACTGTTTCCGACACTTACTTTACTTCCAACTCAAAAGTGTTCTATCAAGTGGATTTACCCAATTATCCCAATAAAGAAGGAAGAGCGGTTTTATTTACAAAAGATAACCTGATTGATGAATTTGAGTATTCCGAAAGTATGCATTTTGAATTGCTGGCGTCAAAAGAAGGAGTTGCTTTGGAAAGAATTCATCCAGACCTTGAAACGAATTCTGGCGCAAGCTGGCAATCGGCGGCTCAAAATGTTGGTTTTGGTACACCTGGTTTAAAAAATTCGGTTTACCGCGATTTGGAATCCAGTAAGGATGAAGTCAGCCTATCAACTAAAGTTTTTTCGCCAGACAATGATGGTGTTGATGATCGTTTGTACATCAACTTTAAACTGAAAGATGAAGGTTTTGTGGCCAATGTCAGAGTTTTTAATTCGATGGGGAAGGAAATCAGGAAGTTGGCGAACAACCTGTACCTGGCAAAAGAAGACCAGATTTTCTGGGATGGATTAAATGCCAAAAGAGAGCGCTTGCCAATTGGAATTTACCTGCTTTATATCGAAATGTTCAATCCCGATGGAGAGGTGAAATCATTCAAAAAAACCTGTGTTATTGGAGGGAACTTTAAATAATGAAAAAAAATATGTTTAGCATTATAAAAAGAAAAATTGCTCTTGTTTGTTTGTTTTGATTTTTGTAACTTGATGATGCATAGAGCATTTATAAGAAATAGTTTAATTTTGGCAGAAGCCAAAATGCTTTAGCAATAGCTGTTAATTAATGTAGTGGTTAATTAAATGGTAGAGTAAAGGGGAATTCTTGAATTCCCCTTTTATATTGAATCTGTTTCGATATTGTGCAAATTACTCGATCGCTTATTTTTCTTCACGTAGTTCAGAATCTGATTATCGAACTTCGATTTGTCCTCGTTCAGGAACTTAATGCATAATGGTACATAGAAAAGGTACTTTTTAATGCTTTCTTGTTTGATCTCCATGTCGAAAATTCGGGTTGCATCTTTCTCTGTAGTAATAATGATTTTATTGTCACCTTCAAGCTCATTAAACTTCTTCTCAATGGCCTGAATATCTTTTTGGTTAAAGGCATGGTGATCTGGAAAATGAAATTCCTCGATTCGATCTGAAAAACTGTCTAAATACTCGCGCAATGGTTTTGGATTTGCAATTCCGGTAACCAAAAGAATGGAAAAGCTTTCCTTTGCCCAGTTGGCATCAGTAATATTGATTGCTTTTTTGCTAAATACAGGCTGTAAATTTCCATAATCCAAGCAGGTGAAGTACAGTTTCTGATAAGGTAAAATTTTAAGCTCCTTTACAATGATTCTTCTCTCGATAGGAGTCATCTGTGCCGGAGCCTTACTCACAATAATAATATTGGCACGTGAGCGTTCCTCTGCACTTTCGCGTAATCTGCCATAAGGCATAATAAAATCGCGGGTAATTGGCCTGTTATAGTCAATTAAAAGTATCGAAATTCCTGGTTTGATATAGCGATGTTGATATGCATCATCAAGCAAGATGGCACTCAAATCATTTCCATGCTCACTTTTTAGAAGGTTCTTTACTCCATTTACCCTTTTGCTATCAACAGAAACAAGGATGTCTGGAAACTTTCGTTTGATCTGCATGGGTTCATCACCAATCTGATTTGCGGTAGAATTTTCATCAGACAATATAAAACCCTTCGATTTTCTCTTGTATCCGCGGCTCAGGGTCGCTAATTTATAATCATCTTTCAGTAAGGCAATCAGGTATTCGATATGTGGTGTTTTTCCAGTTCCACCTACGGTGATATTACCAACCGAAATGATTGGAATTTTAAATTCGGTACTGGTTAAGATATTTAAATCGAACAGCATATTACGCATAGCTACTATTAATCCGTAAAGTAAACTAAATGGCAATAGCAGAACTTTTAAAAAACGGGATAATGCCTTCATCGATTTTAATTTTAAGCTGGTGTTTGCATTCTTACTTTTAGGGGGAATGCTTGAATAGCAACAATTAATTCTCTATTAAATTTACAGAAATATTTGTTAGGATTTAAAACGAATTAAATATGACAATAATTTTTTATTTAGTTGATAAAAAATTGCTGAATGATGGAATAAAAAAAATCCCCAAGAAATTGAGGATTTTTATATAGATATGAATTGATATTAATTCAGTTCGATTTCGTAAGGCAAACGAGTTTGAATACCACCTAAATCCATTAGGCTATGTGCCTGGTTGTAATATCTGTAGTTGTCGCCCAATTCAAACTTCAGGAATCTTGTTTTCGCCTCACCTGTAAGGTCATTCAGCAACTCCTGTATCGGATCTTTTTGCTTAGGAAGCGATACAATTCTGTAATCGTCTGTTAGTCCAGCCTTTTCTTTGGCAATTTCAATGGCAGTTTCCAAGCCTCCAAGTACGTCAACCAATCCATTTTCTTTGGCATCAACAGCACTCCAAACTCTTCCCTGGGCAACTTCATGAATTTCTTCTTTCGATTTGTTACGCCCATCGGCTACTCTTGTTAGGAAAGTATCATATCCATCGTTGATAATTTCTTGCAAGATCGCTTTTTCGGTAGTCGTAAATTTTCTTGATGAAACCGGAACAACCATTAATGGATAACCACCGCCAAATGCAGCATGTTTGTTAGTTCCGTACGAATCGGTTGTGAAACCAATTTTATTTTTAATTAATTCTTCGCCCGAGAAGAATAAGCCGTAAATACCAATCGATCCGGTAATTGTATTTTTATCGGCAACAATGGTATCGGCCGAACAGGCAATGTAATATCCACCAGAAGCAGCTACGTTACCCATAGAAGCAATTACAGGCTTTTCCTGCGATGCAAGTTCAACTTCTCTCCAGATAATATCAGAAACCAACGCGCTTCCACCTGGCGAGTTAATACGAAGTACAATGGCTTTAACTGTTGAGTCTCTTCTTGCTTTGCGAATGGTATTCGCCAATTCAGGACCAATTGCTGTTTCGCTTTGTTCATTTCCAATGGCACCAGAAGCATACACAACTGCAATCTTATTTTTCGAGAATGTTGCATCTTCATCTGGCGATTTCGAATAATCAGAAATGCTAATCAAACGAAGTTTTTTATCCTCCTTAATGTCAGATAATTTTCTTAGAATCGCATTCATTTCATCCTGGTAAATCACGCCATCGATTAAATTGTATTTTTTAGCATCAGCAGCTTTCTTTACTGCAAAGGCATCGATAATTTCGTTTAATTTTTCAACAGGAATATCTCTTTCTTCCGAAATTCCTTTTAAAATTTGGTTCCAGATATCCCCAACATATGCCATGGTTTGCTCACGACTTTCATCACTCATGTTGTCTCTGAAAAACTGCTCGGTAGCCGATTTGTATTTTCCAACTCTGATTACCTGTGCTTCAACACCTACGTTTTTCAAAAATTTCTTGTAAAAAGTTCTTTCACCACCCATACCTAAAAGAAGCATCATAGCTTCAGGATTTAGGTAAATGCTATCCGAAACAGAAGTTAGGTAGTACGCTTTTTGTGAGTAACCAAAATTGTTATAGCTCACGATAAACTTTCCGGTTTCTTTAAACTCTTTTAGCTTGTTTCTGATTTCTTCGATAGAAGCAATTCCTCCAAAATTTGCAGAAATATCACTCACATTTAGATATATCCCTTTAATTTTCTCATCGGTTTTTGCTTTCTCGATGCTTTCCAAAATGGTATTTAAACCGATACTGGAACTACCGGCACCTGGAATATCCAATTCGGAGAATGGATTGTCTACACCCCTGTCGGCCAAGGATTTATTTAGTTTGATTTCCAGAATGCTTTTGTTTTTAACAGTTACTGATTTATCGGCGCTCGATGCAATACCGGCAATAATCATGAAACCAAGAAACAAAAGAAGAATTCCACCAACAATAACTCCAAGTATTGAGGCAAATGTAAACTTGAAAAAACTTTTCATATTTGATATACTTTAAATGATTATTCTAATTCATAAGAAAAATCCAATTTATGTAAATTGGCACAATAACAAATATATTTAATTAAACTGACAGAAGATTGAAATGGCTATTATTTTCGATGTATATTTTGTTTGAAAAGATTTCTTTGTTTCTTTGACCGATCAAATTAAAAATCATGGCAAAAGTATACTTCTTAATAGGTGGAAATTTAGGCGATAGAGAGCTGATATTGATAAAAACAATAGAAGCTTTGGCAAATCGAGTAGGAAAAGTGCTTAAAGTATCGGCAGTATACGAAACTGAACCCTGGGGGTTCGAGCACGAGCAATCCTTCCTGAACCAGGTTGTTTTGGTTGAAACCAGCATGTTGCCCGAAATCGTTCTGGATCATACTCAGGCCATAGAAAATGAGTTGGGACGTGTAAGAAAAAAGAATCGCTATAGCGAGAGAACCATCGATATTGATATGCTTTTTTACAACGATTTGATTATCGATTCTGAAAGATTGGAAGTGCCGCATCCAAGAATGGGAGAGAGGATGTTTGCTTTGGCTCCATTGGCGGAACTTGCGTCTGAAATGATCCATCCGGTAAACGGAAAAAGCATTTTGGAAATGAAGAATGCTTGTCCCGATGGCTCGCAGGTAAGTGTTTTTAAGGCATAAAAAAAGGACTGTCTTTACAACAGTCCTTGAAAATATTTTCAAAATATTGATTATCCCAGTTTAGCTCCGAAAGCCAAATCGCCTGCATCACCACATCCAGGAACAATATATGATTTTGAGTTTAGGTCTGCATCAACAACGCCATTCCAAATGGTTGTGTTTTCTGCGGGTAAATTGTTTTTCACCAAATCAACACCTTGCTGACTAGCAATTACCGATACAATATGTACGTGTTTCGGAGTTCCTTTTGTAAGCATGGCTTTGTATGCAAGTTCCATTGATGATCCTGTTGCCAACATTGGATCGGCAAGAATCACTACCTTTCCATCGATAGACGGAGATGAGATGTACTCAAAGTTAATTTTGAATTTTCCATCTTCGGTATGCTTACGATACGCGGAAATAAAAGCATTTTCCGATTTGTCGAAATAATTCAGCAAACCATTGTGCAAAGGAAGACCAGCTCTTAATATCGATGCAACAACAACTTCATCCTTAGGAAGCGAAGCAGTTGCAGTTCCCAGAGGAGTTTCTACTGATTGATCTGCAAAATCTAAAGTCTTACTGATTTCGTATGCGAAGATCTCACCAACTCTTTCAAGGTTTCTTCTAAATCGAAGAGGATCGTTTTGGACGTTAACGTCGCGGATTTCAGCTATAAATCGGTTAAAAAGGGAGTTGTTCTCTCCTAAAGTATGGACCACCATGTTTTATTATTTAAAAATTAGCTGAGCGCAAATATAGCCATATTTCAATAATATTAAGGAAGGAAATCGAGGAAAAAAATAATAATCTAATTCATTCTAAATTAGACTTTCATCGGCAAAACTAAAGTAGCTGTTCTCGCCAATAATTATGTGATCTAAAATTTCGATATTCATCAGTTTAGCAGCTTCTTTTGAACGATTTGTAATGTCTTTATCGGCCTGGGAAGGAGCTAAATTTCCTGAGGGATGATTGTGGCACAAGATGAGATTTACGGCTTCAAGTTGTAAAGCATCTTTTAAAACCAGCCGAATGTCGAATACAGTGCCGGTAATTCCGCCTGATGAAACATTTTTTGCTTCCAGAACTTTATTGGCCCTGTTCATAAACAAAACCCAAAATTCCTCATGTCCTAAATTTTCAACATATGGAAATAGGATTTCAAAAGCGTCTCTGCTACAGGTAATTTTTTCTTTTTGTTTGCTCTGAAAGGCTTTTTGTCTGCGCCCCAATTCAAGTGCGGAGATAATACTAATGGCTTTGGCTTCACCAATTCCTTTAATTTTCATTAAATCGTGAATCGATTTTTTTGCCAGGGTATTCAGGTCGTTATTAGAGTGGGAGAGTATGGCTTTGGAAAGTTCTACAGCCGATTGGTTGCGGTTGCCGCTACCAATAATAATGGCTAAAAGTTCTGCAGATGATAAACTTTTAACGCCATGGTACATTAACTTTTCACGGGGGCGATCTTCTAGAGCCCAATCCTTAATTTCTTGTACTCTTCCATATTTACTTGTTTAAAAACTTAATTAAAGTTATGAATTTAAGCAAGCAAAACAAATATGAAACAGGCACATACACAAAAAGGGTTCTCAACGAGAACCCTTTATAACAGAGTTATAGTGTCTTACAGCTTGTTAACGTGTGAAGCTAATTTAGATTTCAAGTTAGCAGCTTTGTTTTTATGAATTACGTTAATTTTAGCAAGTTTATCCAACATTGCAGTTACTTTTGGAAGTAATTCATTAGCAGCTTCCTTATCTGAAGTAGCACGTAACTTTCTTACAGCATTTCTTGCAGTCTTAGCGTAATACTTATTGTGTACTCTTCTCTTCTCAGACTGTCTGATTCTTTTAATTGCAGATTGATGATTTGCCATCTCTTAAAGTTATCTAAATTATTATCTTGGTAGTCCGTACGGGAATCGAACCCGTGTTACCAGAATGAAAATCTGGCGTCCTAACCCCTAGACGAACGGACCATTGGTTTATTAATGCACAGCAAAGATAAATTAAAATTCAAATTGCTGCAAAATTTTAGTAGTCCGTACGGGAATCGAACCCGTGTTACCAGAATGAAAATCTGGCGTCCTAACCCCTAGACGAACGGACCATCTAATTTTTCAGAGCTGCAAAGATAATTCAAATTTTTAAACTCGCAAATACTTTGCAAAAAATCTCTTTAAAAAGCTTCAGAAATGTTGAAGAGTAAGCCTCTCGTTTTTTCCTTTTGCGCTGCAAAGAAAGAGATAATTCTTTATACCTGCAAAACTTTTTTTGAAAAAAAATCACACTTTTTTTCGATAAAGAAACTAACTGCTTCGTTATAAGCTCAAAAAAAAATTAACGCCACTCAACAATTGTTCCTCTTTCGCTGCTCAAAAAACTATTTGGGATGATATTTTTAATTTGATCGGCCAATAAATCTAAAAGTTTATTTTTTGAATAATGGCGCGAATAAACCAAACTTACTTCTCGTAAAGGATGAATATTTGTGAATTTTTTTACTTGCGACATCTTTTCCGATGGCAAATATTGAGTAGCCAATTCCGGAATTAGGGTAAAACCACCTTCACGATCTACAATTTTCATTAACGTTTCAAGCGAATTACTTTCAAATTCGAAAGGAAGCTCCTGGTGTTGCAAGTCGTGCATCTCACAAAGGTTGATTACCTGGTTACGGAAACAGTGCCCATCGCTCAGCATCCAAATTTCAGGTGTAGCAATATCTTTTACCTCAACAATAGGTTGTTTTAGCAGGGGATGATCTTTATGTGCATAAATCATCATCTCTTCGTAGAAAAGATGTCTTTCGCGAATTTTTTCATCCTTGGCAGGTGTTACAAAAATTCCAACATCAATTTTATCTTTCTTCAAACTTTTTACGATCTCTTCCGAAACCATTTCTTCTACTTCAACTTTAATAGAAGGATATTTCCTGATATAGTCGCCAATAAACATTGGAAGAAGAAATGGAGCCAATGTTGGGATAATCCCTATTTTTAAGCTACCTTCTACAGTGTTTTTATGATCTTTAATGATCTCATCAACTTTTTTTGTTTCGCTTAATATGATGCGAGCTTGTTCGATAATATTTCTGCCAACATCGGTTGGAATAATTGGCTGCTTGCTCCTGTCAAAAATGGTAATGTCTAAATACTCTTCCAATTTTTTGATTTGCATACTTAAAGTTGGTTGAGTAATAAAACATTTTTCCGCAGCAGTTGCAAAATGACGATAAGTGTCCACAGCCACTATGTATTCAAGTTGAGTAATTGTGATCATTAGATTTGTTGTTTTTTGAAATTCTTTCAAATATAAACATTATCTATAACACTATAAACAATATTGATTTGATTGATGCAATATTGCTTCGTATATTTGATATAGAAAACAAGGAAAAACTATTTTTCACAAGTACTTACAACAAAAATAGTATACCTAATTAATAGGGTTAGTAAAAATAATAGTTTGATAGTTTTTGTTATTTAAGTTTTATTAGATGTTTGGGTTTTGCAGCCGGGAGTTTGGGTCTCCCGGCTTCTTTTTTGCACTATATTTTAGACGAAGCCTAAGAATTCCTATTTTTGCCGACCGTTTACTAAAGTAGATTTGCTTGTGAAGTTGGCAGTTTTGTTGATCCATGAATTTAATCGCACTTCTTCCAAAGGTTTAGTTATGAATGCAATCCGCATATATGTTGTGTAGCACTCATGCTGAATAGCAGAAATTGAGCTTAAAAAATATACTACTTTAGTCGGCGAATTAGAAATTATAAAACTCATTATAAAAACCGATTAGAGATGCGTAAGGAGATTAAGACAGTTTCTTTTGAAGAAGCAGCGAAGGTGATTAAGTCAGGAGATAGAGTGCATTTACACTCAGTAGCGTTGACACCTCATAAATTCATTAATGCAATGTGCGATCGTGGTCGTAACGGAGAAATTTTCGACGTAACGATTCAGCATATCCACACAGAAGGACCAGCTCCTTATGCTGATACTGAATTTGAAGGAATTTTTAATCTTGAATCATTATTTGTTGGAGCGAACGTAAGAAAGCAAACTCAGGCGGGTTATGCTGATTACATTCCTGTATTCCTTGGAGAAACTCAACAATTGATTCGTGAGGGTATTTTAAATGTAAATGTTGCTGTTGTACAGGTTAGTACTCCAGATAAACATGGCTTTGTATCTTTAGGTACATCTGTTGAGGCAAGTAAAGCTGCTGTTGAAGAAGCTGATACTGTTGTTGCTATTATTAACCCGAATGTACCTCGTGCTTTTGGTGATGCAATGATGCCATTAACAGCTTTTGATATTTTCTGTGAAGATAACTCTCCATTGATTGAGCACCACAATGCTCCATTGTCGGATCTTGATATTGCAATTGGTAAGAATGTTGCAGAATTGATTCCTGATGGCGCTTGTCTTCAAATGGGAATTGGTGGTATTCCTAATGCCGTATTGGCTCAGTTAGGCAACCACAAAGATCTTGGTGTACACACTGAAATGTTTGCAGATGGTCTTCTTCCATTGGTTGAAAGCGGTGTTGTAAACGGTAGAAACAAAAAATTAGATCCAGGTAAAATCGTTGCAGGTTTCTTAATGGGAACTAAAGAACTTTACGATTTCGTTGATGATAACCCAGGTGTATTAATGATGGACGTATCTTATACCAATGGTGTTCACATTATCAAGCAAAATCCAAAAGTTTGTGCAATTAACTCGGCTTTATCTATCGATATTACTGGTCAGGTTTGTGCTGACTCTATCGGAACAAAACACTATTCGGGTGTAGGTGGACAGATCGACTTTACTCGTGGAGCTGCTGCTTCTGAAGGTGGTGTGCCGATTATTGCAATGCCTTCTGTAACTGGTAAAGGTGTTTCTAAAATTACGCCAACTTTATTAACTGGTTCGGGTGTTGTAACAACTCGTAACAACATGAGATGGTTCGTAACAGAGCACGGTGCTGTTAACTTGTTTGGTAAATCACTACAACAAAGAGCAAAAGCAATTATTTCTGTTGCTCACCCAGACTTTAGAGAAGAGCTTGATAAGGCTGCATTCGAAAGATTCGGTAGTCACTATCACTTCGTAAATAAAGTAACTGCTAAATAAGAAAAGGCAGATATAAAATATAAAAAGGCATCCGTTTGGGTGCCTTTTGTTTTATGCCTTTGTTTTGGGTACTGACTCCATGATTTTTTCAGATTTTGGGATGGTGATATAGAAACTACTTCCTTTTCCTTCTTCACTTTCTGCCCAAATCTTTCCACCATTTTTTTCGATATATTCCTTACAAAGCAGAAGGCCAATTCCTGCTCCTTTTTCCTGTGCTGTTCCCAATGCAAGGTAATTGCTGTCGAGCCTGAATATTTTATTGAGGTTGGATTTACTCATTCCAACACCTTCATCCGAGATTTCCATTTCAACCAGGTATTTTTTCTCCCTGGCCGAAATGGTGATTTTTCCTTCCGGATAAGAAAACTTAATGGCATTCGAAATCAGGTTTTTAAAAACTTCCGACATAGCAGCAGAATCGGCATAAACCATTGAGGTATTGTCCATATTAAAAAGAAACTTGAGGTTCTTTTCTATAATTGGTCCTGAAAGTTTTTGTAGAATCCCATTAATCGATTCGCGGATATTAAAATATTTCGGCGTAAAGTTGGTTTTTCCGGCCTGTGAAGCCGACCATAGTAAAATGTTTTCAACCAGTTCGTTTGTATGCACCGATAAATCTCTAATGCCAAGAGCCAAAGCTTTTTGATGCTCAACATCCTTTTCTTCAAAACTTTCGATGAGCTTTGTGCTGATATTTTTCAGATCGATAAACGGATCACGCAAATCGGTTGAAATGATATTGAAGATTTTATCCTTGGTTAGGTTTAAATCACGTAATACAATATCCGATTCTTTCAATCGGGAATTGATTTCTTCCAGTTCCCTGTTTTTATCGGTAAGAGTTGCAGTTGTCTCTTTTCTTAGTTTGATATTTTTATTGGTGATGTATCCAATAATTCCTGCAAAAATTATCAGGACAATAAAAAGGTAAATGAGAATGGTTTGCATTCTGTTGTACTCCTTTAAACCCTGAATTTCTTCCTTGTTTTTTGAGATTTCGTATTTGGCCTCAAACTCACTAATTCTAGCCTTGTCGTACTGATCAGCAATGCTGTCGTATTGTGTATTGGAATAATTTCGATAATACTCCAGGGCTTTTTTATAATCGCCTTTATTCGAATAGTATTCAAAAAGATTTTCCGAAGTCGATTTTTGCAAGTTTCTGTCCTTTGAATAATTGGCATTTTCGTAGGCCGATTCCAAATATTGTAAGGCATCATCACTCTTGTAATAGTCCATCAGAATTTCACCAATGCTATTGGACGAATAGGCAATCCCCTTTGTATTGCCCAGTTTTTCGTGCAGGTTCAAGGCAATTTTATGGTATTCCTGACTTTTATCGAAATTGTTATAACTACTGTACAAATTCCCAATTAATGAATATACGTTGGCTTGCTCCTTTAGCTCACCAATCTCATCGTATATTTTAAGCGATTCATTGTAGTGTTTTAATGAAAAATCAAGTTCATTTAAATCTTTGTATACTGTTCCAATGTTTTTAAGGGTAGCAGCAGTATAGCGTTTGTTCCCAATTTCCCGCCTGATTTTAAGTGCACGATTGTAAAAGTTGAGCGATTCATTAAAGTTGTTCAACCTCCAATATATTCCACCTATGTCATTCAGTGTATAAGCCATGAGCGATTCATCGCCCAATTCTTCACGAATGCTGAGTGCTTTTTTGTAATAATCCAAAGCTTTATTGTACTTGTTTAAATTCTTGTACACATTGCCAAGGTTATTTAAAGAAGCGGCAATATCCGATTTATCGCCAAGTTTAGATCTGATTTCCAAAGATTTTAAATAATATTCCAAAGCATAGGAATAATCTTTATCGAGCCAATAAACGCTGCCAATATTATTTAAGGTATAGGCCACTTCTTTTTGCGACCCTTCCTTCTTCCTAATTTCCAGCGATTGATTGAAATACTCAAGAGCCTCCTTGTGTTTGTTCAATATTTTATGAATCTCACCAATATTATTGTAGGAAGCTGAAATGGCCAGTTCATCGGATGTGCTTTTTCGAATTTCCAAAGCTTGTAAATGACAATCTAAAGCTCTTCTGAAATTGTTTACCCTTCGGTACAAGTTTCCCAAATCATATAGAGCATTGGCATGATTGGAAGGATTTTCCGATGATAAAACCACCACTTCCTTTAGGTAGTCAATGCTTCTATCGATATTGACATCGAGGTAAAGTTTTGAAAGTTCCTGCAGTAAAACAATGCGCTGTTCGCCTTCCGCTTTGGGCAATAACTCTTCCGCTTTCTGAATTTGATCCTGGGCATACGAGTTGCCAAAACCAAATGAAAGAATTAGTGAAAGAAGAAGGGTTAACCTGTGTAAAGCAGACATGGTTTTAAAGCTGTTTAATCTGATTTATACTAAAAATAGCATTATTTTACTGACAGGCAAAACAATATAATTTTATTGCATCAGGTTTTGTTTACAATTTTTTCTGCCAACTCAGCCAAATTTGCTCCCGAAAAATTACCTGAGCTCATTAAAAGAACATTGGTTTGTTCGAAATCATGATTCAATAAATCGCTAATCACCTGATCCGAATCAGTGTAAACACTTACATTATTGCCTCCAAAAGCTTCGGCCACCTGCTCTTTGCTAATGGGTTCCAGCTTTTTGTGTTCAATTGTTTTTGGGTTGAAATAAACAATTGCTTCATCGGCCAAACTCATGGTGTTTTTATAGTGAGGCAGAAACTCTTTTTTCAAACTACTGAAAGTGTGCAATTCCATGCAGGCTATTAATTTGCGATTGACAAACTGTTTTTTTACCGCTTCGGTGGTTGCTTTTAGCTTGGATGGAGAGTGTGCAAAGTCTTGGAACACTGTGCATGATTCATTGTTCGCCAATTTCTGTAAACGTTTTGCTGCACCCGAAAAGTGTCGTATAGAGCTGTAGAACTGCTCGTCGCTTAATCCGGCCTTTCTACAGATATAATATGCACCCATTAAATTTTGAAGGTTGTGCTCCCCAAAAATTTCAAGTGGAATTTCGCCATTCTGTGTCTGTAGAATACTGCAATTGTCAACCACTTTAAAAGGGTGGGCATTGTAAGGGATGTAGTCGATATCTTCTCTCCTGGTCTCAACAATTTTAGCAATATGCTCATCACCGTCGAAATAGATCAAAGAACCATTTTCCTGAATCATTTGAGTGAATATTTCAAATTGCTCAACATAGTTTTCGAAAGTTGGGAAAACATTGATGTGATCCCAGGCAATTCCTGTAAGCAAAGCGATATCGGGATGGTACAAATGAAATTTTGGTCTGCGATCGATTGGGGACGAGAGGTATTCATCGCCTTCGAAAATGGCAATTTTGGCCTCCTTACTCAACTTCACCATGGTTTCAAAACCTTCAATTTGTGCACCTACCATGTAATCAAATTCAATATTATTGTCCTTAAAAACATGCATTACCATCGAAGTTGTCGTGGTTTTTCCATGGCTTCCGCCAATCACAATCCTGGTTTTATCTTTGGTTTGCTCGTAAATGTATTCAGGATATGAATAGATCTTTAAGCCAAGTTCCTGGGCCTTCAGTAACTCAGGATTATCAATTCGTGCATGCATTCCCAGAATGATTGCATCTATGCTGGCATCCAGCTTTTCTGGAAACCATCCCCACTCTTTTGGCAGAATTCCATATTTCTCCAATCTCGATTTGGAAGGATCAAAAATTTCATCATCCGAACCCGTAATTTCGAAACCTTTTTTATGTAATGCGATGGCTAAATTGTGCATGGCACTTCCGCCTATTGCTATAAAGTGAACTTTCATTGATAATCTTTTATAAAATTGTATTTTTGAACCGCAATAAGTAAGAGCTATTTAAGAATGAATGTGCAAGGCTTTTGCGGAAATTAAAGATACTAGAATAAAACAATATTATCATGGAAATATACAATATAGAAACAGGAAATTTTATGTGCGATGGAGGAGCAATGTTTAGTGTGGTTCCTAAGGTGATGTGGAGTAGAAAATATCCTTCGAACGAAGACAATTATTGTAATTGTGCCATGAGAAGCATGCTTGTTGTAGATGGCGACAGAAAAATTTTAATTGATAATGGAACCGGCGACAAGCAAAGCGAGGAATTCTTTAAACACCAGCACTTAAATGGTGATGCAAACTTGATAAACTCGTTACAAGAAGCAGGTTTTTCTGCCGATGATATTACTGATGTTGTATTTACCCACCTGCATTTTGATCATTGTGGAGGTGCTGTAAAATGGAATGCTAATAAAACAGGCTATGAGCTGGTATTTAAAAATGCACAACATTGGGTGAGCAAACAGCAATGGGAAAATTATTTGAACCCTAACATGCGTGAAGGCGATGCTTTTTTCGACGAAAATATTATGCCGGTAAAAGAAGCGGGTAAATTAAATTTTGTTGAGAAAGAAGGTGAGTTATTCCCGAATTTTAAGGTGAAAATCTTCGAAGGTCATACGCCAGGTTTAATGATACCTGTAATTAATTGTAACGGACAAGAAGTGGTTTTTGCAGGAGATTTTATTCCTACAGCAGCCAACGTACCTGTTAAATGGCTGGCGAGTTACGATTTAAATCCAACTTCTTCATTAGCAGAGAAACAGGAATTTCTTGCCGAAGCTGTGGAAAACAATGCCATTTTGTTTTTCCAACACGATATCACAACCGAATGCTGTAGTCTTAAAAAAACGGAAAGAGGAGTAAAAGTAGACCGTTGCTTCCCACTATCCGAAATTAAATAAGTATAAAAAAAGCTTGCAGTTAATTGCAAGCTTTTTTATTTAGTCTTCATATAGACTCAATGCATTTTCAATATTATCGATTCTTTGGAATACTGTTTTCTTTGTTCCAAAATCAGTATAATTAGAATCAAGATAATTCATATGATACTCAACTAATCTTAGCTGAGTAGAGAGACTTGAGCTCGCAAATTTCTTTTCCAGATCAATATGTTTGATTCCATGTTGATCTAACAGTTCCTGAATAATAACTCCTGCCTTAATAATCCTTCTTGAAAGATTATTCTCGTTATGAACATGTAGGACCATAACACTTGTTAGCAGAATTAGGAATAAACTAACCAGTATAAATGACATATTGCAAAAGTTTAATAAATATTAATCTTCAATCAATTTACGATAAAATTTCTGAATAGTTCAAATGTGAAAAGAATCAAAGGCCTGAAAGCCAACAAAAAGAACAATATCGACAGGGTGATATCTGCCAAAATATACGTGTTAATCCAAGAAAAGTTAGTTTTCGTCAGGAAAAAGTTGAAAGTCCTAAAAACCAGCTGAAAAACAAAAAATAAAAAGATCTGAAGTGCGTAAGAATTCAACTCCCGGGCCGATTTAACATCGCATTGCATTAGGGCAGAGAAAGCACGAGAAAGACCCGTTGATGGACTTTCGGATCCGGTAATTTCCGAAAAAACAGAAGGAATTGGATGATTCACCTCTTTGTGCGAATAAAGTGCTGAATATAGAAAAATCAGCAATATGATAATCGCAAAAATTAAATTGATAATTCGATACGTAGGAACAGGCTCGTTATTTCTTGTTGGTCTCAACTTCAACTTTTATTTTCATTTCAAGGCTGTCAATCTCGTTGGCTATTGAATCAATATTGATTTCTTCAAGCTGTTGTTCCAGTTCGTCTAAGGCTTCCTGTAGGTCTGGATTGTGAACCGATTCTTCAATTACTTCTTCAATCACTTCCTCAACAAAACCTTCGATTTCATCTTCGCTCATACTGGCAACTCCAACAAAAAAGAACAGCCAAATGGATGCCACTAAAATACCCAGGGTAGAAACCACCAAAGCACCAATATTAAGACCTCTGGCGCCGTTGTCCCTGTTTGCCTGACTAAGGCCTATAATACTCAGGATAATTGCAATTATACCAGGTACAAAGGCTACAAAGCCGATGCAGGGAATAAATCCAACAAAAAGAGTTAAAATACCAAGAACCAAGGCTATGATTCCTAATGTTTGACCAGAGTTTGAGCGTACTTGTTCCATGTTATTTTTAGTGCTTGTTATACTTTCCCAAATTGAAATGCATTTGGTGTTATTTTGCTAAGATACTAATTTTTAGAAAGGATTTTCAACAAGTCCTTTTCAAGGCTTTTAATAGGTGTTTCGATAATTCTGCCAATCTCCAAGTCGTTTCGATAAACAATTACAGTTGGAACTCTGCTTACCTTATTTGCTTTAGCATCATAATCGGGCGATTCTTTATTGGTATCGAGCGCATTCATATGCAACTGATCGAATGGAAACTGAATTTTCTCCAAAATTTTAATGAAACGTGGTACTTCGCGGTGAGAATCGTGACACCATGATGCCAAAATCAGGTCGATTCTGATGTTTTCGAAAGATTGTTTGCCAAGTTTATTAACAACTCCTTTTTTTGCTGTAAATGACTTGTATTCTTTTGTATACCAATCTTTACAGAGATCCATTTCGAATGCTTGCAGGTTTAGTTTTCCATATAAAACCTGCTTTTTAAGTCTAGTGTCTTCAATGGTTTTGTTTTGAGAGAAAAGGGAAGAGCTTATGCCCAGAAAAAAGAGAAGTATCAGAATTTTGTTCATATCTATTCGATTAGGATAAAAAAAAGACAGGAAGTAAAAACTCCCTGTCTTAAATATAGTGATAATCTTAATAATTAGTCGTTCTGTTGCTCGATTAAGATTTCCAACATCTGGATCGCACATTTAGAAACTTTTGTTCCAGGACCGAATACACCTGCAACACCTGCTTCGTAAAGGAAATCGTAGTCCTGAGCTGGAATTACACCACCTGCAGTAACCATGATATCTTCGCGACCAAGTTTCTTCAATTCCTCAATAATTGCAGGAACCAAAGTTTTGTGACCAGCAGCCAATGAAGATACACCAACCATGTGTACATCATTTTCTACAGCTTGCTTAGCAGATTCTTCCGGAGTCTGGAATAATGGTCCCATATCCACATCGAATCCCATATCAGCAAAACCGGTAGCAACTACTTTACCACCACGGTCGTGACCATCCTGACCCATTTTAGCGATCATGATACGTGGACGACGTCCTGAAATCTCAGCAAATTTATCAGCCAACTCTTTCGCTTTTGCGAAGTCAGCATCTTCTTTCGATTCTGATGAATATACTCCTGACACAGTTCTAATAACAGCTTTATATCTACCACAAATTTTCTCACATGCATCTGAAATCTCACCCAAAGAAGCACGAGCTTGTGCAGCTTTAACAGCAAGATCCAACAAGTTACCTTCACCACCGTTAGCACAAGCAGTAATGGCTTCAAGAGCAGCCTGTACTTCTTCTTCGTTACGGTTAGCACGAAGAGTTGCCAAACGCTCAATCTGAGCCTGACGTACAGCAGTGTTGTCTACCTCAAGAATATCCAATGGATCTTCTTTCTCCAAACGGTATTTGTTCGTACCTACGATAGTTTGAGTACCAGCATCGATCTTCGCCTGAGTACGAGCAGCAGCTTCCTCGATACGAAGTTTTGGAATACCAGACTCGATCGCTTTAGCCATACCACCTAGTTTCTCAACTTCTTCGATGTGAGCCCATGCTTTGTCTACCAACTCCTGAGTTAGTGACTCTACATAGTAAGAACCTGCCCATGGATCAACCGCTTTACAAATTGTTGATTCATCCTGGATATAAATCTGAGTGTTACGTGCAATACGTGCAGAGAAATCAGTTGGAAGTGCAATCGCTTCATCCAAAGCATTGGTGTGAAGAGACTGAGTGTGACCCAATGCAGCAGCCATAGCTTCGATACAAGTACGACCAACATTGTTGAATGGATCCTGCTCAGTTAATGACCAACCTGAAGTCTGCGAGTGAGTACGCAATGCCATCGACTTAGGGTTTTTAGGATTGAATTGTTTTACAATCTTAGCCCAAAGCAAACGACCAGCTCTCATCTTAGCAATCTCCATGAACTGGTTCATACCAATTGCCCAGAAGAATGACAAACGAGGAGCAAATGCGTCAACGTCCATACCTGCAGCAACACCTTTTTTCAAGTATTCTAAACCATCAGCAAGAGTATAAGCCAACTCGATATCAGCGGTTGCACCTGCTTCTTGCATGTGGTAACCAGAGATAGAAATAGAGTTAAACTTAGGCATCTTCTGTGAAGTATATTCGAAAATATCAGCAATAATCTTCATTGAGAACTCTGGTGGGTAAATGTAAGTGTTACGCACCATGAACTCTTTCAAGATATCATTCTGAATTGTACCTGATAGTTCTTCTAATTTAGCACCTTGTTCCAAACCTGCTACAATGTAGAAAGCCAATACTGGAAGTACAGCACCGTTCATAGTCATCGATACCGACATTTTGTTCAATGGAATCTGATCGAAAAGAATTTCCATATCCAAAATAGAGTCGATAGCAACACCAGCCTTACCTACATCACCAATTACACGTGGGTGATCTGAATCGTATCCACGGTGAGTAGCCAAGTCGAATGCTACAGAAAGACCTTTCTGACCTGCAGCAAGGTTACGACGGTAGAATGCATTCGATTCTTCAGCAGTAGAGAAACCTGCGTACTGACGAACTGTCCAAGGACGCAAAGGATACATTGCCGAATAAGGTCCGCGAAGGAATGGAGGTAAACCAGAAACGTAGTTCAAGTGTTCCATACCTTCTAAATCTTCCTTGTTAAAAGCAGTTTTAACCGGAATTTGCTCAGGTGTCATCCAAGATTTTTCGATGCCGTTTTCTTTTTCCCATTCCTGAGAATTCTTGGCAGCTCTTTGAGATGACTTGATATCTATATTTTTAAAATTTGGTTTCATCTTTAATTAAATTTTTGAAGTAAAATTTGAAAATCTACTTTTTCGTTCTCCTCAATTACTTGATTCCAAGATCAGCCTGGTAAGCTTTTAATGTTTCAAGTACGTTCGACTTCACGTTGATAAAGTTTTCGATTCCTTTCGCTTTTAATTCTTCAGCACAAGCAGGAGCACCAGCAACAACTACTGTAGCTTTTCCTTTTAATGCTTCATAAACTTCAGGAACGATAGTTGCATACTCATCATCAGATGAACAAACAACAACGATTTTCGCGTTCTTTTCAGTTACAAATTTTACTCCTTCTTCAACAGAAGTGAATCCGTTGTGATCTTCTACATCGAATCCTGCACAAGCAAAGAAGTTACAAGCAAACTGACCACGAGCTTTACGCATGTTTAGGTTTCCGATTGGGAACATCATCACTTTAGGACGACCGTTTTCTCTTGCGTAAACATCAGTTTTGTAACGCATTGTTTCGAAAGCCTGAGCACCACGGTATGGTTTCAATGTTTCGCACTCAGCGTTTGCATCAGATTTATCTTCAGCTTCGAATAATGCAGCGTCGAATTCTGTTTCGGCAACTTCGCCAAAGTTAGGGAACTGGTTGGTTCCTAAGAAGTTTTCTTTACGAGTAGCAACTGCCATATCTCTTTTCTGAGCAGTAGCTTTAATTGTTTCCTGAACGAAACCAGCTTTGAACGCAGCAAGGTAACCACCTTTTTCCTGTACTTCAAGGAATAGTTTCCAAGCTTCTTCGTTAATCGATTCAGTTAACGACTCAATATAGTATGAACCTGCAGCAGGGTCAGCAATTTTACCGAAGTGAGATTCTTCTTTCAACAATAACTGCTGGTTACGTGCGATACGCTCTGAGAATTCAGTTGTATCTTCGTATACAGAGTTGAAAGGCTTCACTGTGTATGAATCCAAACCACCAAGAACTGATGACATCGCTTCAGTTTGAGTACGAAGCATGTTTACATATGGATCGTAAACTGTCTTGTTCCAATCTGATGTTTCAGCGTGGATGTTCATTTTACACATTTCTTCAGAAGCACCAAATTCTTTTAGGATGTAAGCCCAAAGCATACGAGCTGCTCTTAGCTTAGCAATCTCCATGAAATATTTAGAGCTGGTTGCAAAGTTGAAACGGATTTTTGGAGCAATTTCTTCAATTGACATACCAGCTTCCATTAACTTGCTTATATATTCAGCACCGGCAGCTAAACTGAAACCTAATTCTTCAACGATAGATGATCCTGAGTTGTTGAATAATCTACCGCCAACAGCAACAACTTTAAAGTTTGGAAGTTCTTTTGCAGCTTCCAAAGCTTCTTTCATATACTTGTAAGAGCTTTCTTCCGAAGTACAGAATTTACCACAAGTACTGTAGCCACCTAGAAGATCGATAGCAACACCACCTTGAACTTTATCAAGAGCAATTCCTTTTTCAGTTGCAATTGCCTGTAAGTTTTTAATTAACTCTACAGAACCGTGAGATTTTTCAAAGTTAACCTCAACACAATCCATGTAAACACCTTCTAACAAAGTTGCCAATTCATCTTTGCTAAGGTCTTTCCAATTTAAAACGAAACCTAATGAGTCGATACCCTTGTTAAGAACGTCAAGAGCTTTAGCGTTTGCAGCCTTCACATCTTCAACGATGATATCCTGACGGATGAACCAGTCGTTGTTGTCTTTCTTGTTTCCTCGTACATATGGAAAATCTCCAGGATAAGTGTTCATGTACATCTTATCTTCCATGTTTTCCAGTCTGTAGAAAGGCTGAACATTGAATCCTTCATTTGTTCTCCAAACTAACTTTCTGTCGAAGTCAGCGCCTTTAAGGTCTTTAGTGATTTTGTCGATCCACTCCTGTGTTGATTGTGGAGCAAATTCACTAAAAAGTTTATTATCTGCCATAACTGTAACTGTTTAAAAATTAGGGTCTAAAAATAAGCCCTTTTTATCACTTAGAAAAAGTTAAAAAAATGTTCTTCATCATACTTTTACAACACCTTTATTCAATTTTTAATTATTAATGATAAATGATTAAAGCAATGATTTGTCTGAGTTTTAAATCATTAATCATTTACAATTCATAATTAACCATTATCGGTGCATGATCAGAGATTTGCATCCACTGCTGCAGTGTTTTTCCACTTCCGTGAATAAACTTTCCGTTGGTGAACAGGTAGTCTAGTTTACGGTTCCAGAAACCACTTTTGTCAGTTGTATGCGTAAAATGATCCTTGTTATTATTTTGATATTCATCCAAAGGAATGGCAGCCTGGTAATTTTCATAGAAAGGCATCATCCATTGTGTTTCGGCTGAATAATTGTCTGCTTCAAATTCTTCATCGGTACAAACCGAATCGTCAAACGAACTGGTTTGTTGGGTGTAGGGTGGAAGCGAATTAAAATCCCCACCAAGTATCACTTTATCACCCTTTAGGGATATCGCATCAGCGTATGCTTTAATAATATCCAATTGTTTTTTCTTGGTATCGTCTTTGGCGTATGCCGAGGCATGCGTATTTAAAACATGAAGTTTTTTACCCTCATGTTCCAGTTGTACATCCAAAATATTTCTTTTCAGATAAAAATAACGGACGATAAAATTTTGAGATTGAATCAAGGGAAGTGCAATTCGTTTGGCATCGGTAAAATTCCACTTGGAAAGAATGGCATTGCCAGAATCCATTTTACCAATTCCATCGGAAGGTACGGTTGATGCCTTCCATTGTGATGCATAAGCTGCATAATTTAAGTCGGTATTGTCGAGCAGATATTGTACCTGGTCAACAAAAGCGCTGCGTTTTGCATTTACATCAGCTTCCTGTATTAATAAGATATCGGGATTTACTTCGCGGATTTTTTCAACCAGTGAGCTCATGTGATCCATCACTTCCGATTTTTCCATGATGACCCTATCGCCATGACAATCGAAAAAGAAATCGATACGGCCGCCACCAAATTTGATGTTCCAGGTCATCACTTTTAGGGTGTCGGGAAAGCTGCATTCCTTAATTTCGGCACTTTGGTACAAAGCAACTTCGCTACCAATTTTTGTGCTGAAAGGATCGCAAGCTGCAGAAATTACCGAGAGCAATATCAGGTAATATTTTTTTAAGATCTTCATTTTCCTCAATTGATTTTAGTGGATAAAAACCGGCAATAAAATTTCTGTTGAATTCTGTTGCAAGACTCAATTAGGTGTTTAAGAAAGATTTAAATTAGTAGAGATTATAAAATCTCTTCAGCGTTTTCGACAGGATCTGCAAAAATGGCTTTACAATCCTTAACGATTATCGGACGTTGGATTAGTTTTGGGAATTCAATCAATATTTTGATCCACTCCTCACGGGTAAAGTTTTTTCCTTTAAAGTCGCTTTTATATATTTTTTCCTGAGTGCGAATGATTTCCTGGGGCTCTTTGTTCATTCTCATCAAAACATCGGCAAGTTCCGTTTCGGTAAACTCTTCTTTTAAATACAATCTGATTTCAGGTTCCAAACCCTTTTCCTGAAGGTATTTTAATCCAGCACGGCTTTTGGCACATCTTGGATTGTGATAGATCTTTAATGACATTTTACAAGTATGGTTAAGCAAACAGTCATTATGCCGATGGATATTTAAAACTCAAAAATGAACCTAGTGAAATTATTGAGTAGTTTAAATACTTATCGGTATAACATTGTGTTGTTGTGTATCTTTAAGTTTTGTGAGTACAAATATACAGCTTTCGAGAATATTAGCAGATACTTCGTGCTAAATTTCCTTAAGTTGAATTGAGATCTGTTGTGGAAATCTCTTACTTCTTTTGAATGAGGGTTTTATACTTGTGATATACACCCTTTTAAATACAACAGAACACTTGTCATCTTTTAATTCCGAATCTTTATTTATTTTAGTCGCATTAAAACAAATCAAATTAACAGCATGAAAAAAATATTTACGAGTTTACTGTCCTTTGCAGCAATCTTATTGCTTACCAGCACTTCCTTTGCTCAAAAAGAGCGATCGGAAATCGATGATCAGTACAAATGGAAGTTCACAGACCTTTATGATAGCAATGAAGCCTGGAGCGAAGCCAAAAATCAGCTTTCTGAGAAAATGAATAAAGTAGCCGATTATAAAGGTAAATTGGGCCAATCATCGACAAATCTATTGGACTACCTTCAGTTTTCTGATGAGCTGATGAAAGAAGGTTACCGCCTATATATTTATGCTTCTTTAAAATCGGATGTTGATTTAAGAGATGCGGATAATATGGCAAGAGTGAAAGAAATTCGCCAGGTGTTTGTGGAGTATGGACAAAAGGCATCATTCGTTACTCCAGAATTGGCTGCTATTCCTGAAGCTACAATGAAAAAATTCATAAGTGAAGAGCCAAAATTGGAAGTTTACAAAATGGACTTGATGGATGTTTATCGCATGAAAAAGCACACTTTGACCGAATTGGAAGAAGGCATCATGGCAAAAACTGGTTTAATTACAGGAACTGCCAATTCTGCTTTCAGTGTTTTTAGCAATGCAGAAATGCCTCGTGCAAAATTTGTGATCGATGGAGAAGAAAAAGAACTAACATCAGCCAACTTTAGTGTTGCGCGTTCATCGGCAGATCGAAAAGTTCGCCAAGAAGCTACAAAAGTATATTGGGACAATTATCTGAAATACGAAGGCACTTTTGGTGAAATGCTGAATGGTCAAATCAAAGTGGATGTTTTTAGAGCTAAGGCGAGAAATTATGAATCATGCCTTGAGGCATCGCTAAAAGGAAATAATATCCCGGTAGAGGTATACAAATCATTGGTTAAAAATGTAAACAAAAACCTCGATACTTTCCACCGATACCTATTGCTTAAGAAAAGAATGCTGGGTGTTGACCAGTTAATGTATTCTGATATTTATGCGCCTACAGTAAAAGGAGTAGAGCTAAAATACGAATATGAGGAAGCGCAGGATTTGATCCTAAAATCACTAAAGCCTCTTGGAAAAGAATATACCGATGTTGTTGATAAAGCTTTCAAGAGCAGATGGATTGATATTTATCCGACAGCAGGGAAGAGAAGTGGTGCTTACTCGAATGGTGCTGCTTACGATGTTCACCCGTATATCCTGATGAATTATACAGGACAATACAACGAAGTGAGCACTTTAACTCATGAGTTGGGACATACCATGCACAGTTATTACTCGAACAAAACTCAGCCATTTGCAACTGCTGGTTATGCAACTTTCGTTGCCGAGGTGGCTTCTACTTTTAACGAGGTATTGCTGAATGATATGATGCAGAAAGAGTTGAAAGACGATGGTCAGAGATTATCGCTGCTAATGAGTATGTTGGATGGATTTAAGGGAACACTTTTCCGCCAGACTCAATTTGCAGAGTTCGAATTGGCAATGCATGAAGCAGCTGAGCAAGGTGTACCTCTTACAGGTAAAAAGCTAACCAAAATGTATGGCGATATCACTCGAAAATATTACGGACACGACAAAGGAGTTTGTAAGGTAGAAGACAATGTTGCTGTTGAATGGGCAGCCATTCCTCATTTTTACATGGGATTCTATGTGTACCAGTACAGCACATCTTTTGTTGCATCGCAGGCTTTGGCGGCTAAAGTAATGGAAGGAGATAAAGAAGCAACCAAACGCTATATCGAATTTATCTCTTCCGGGGGATCTGATTTTCCAATCGAATTGCTTAAAAAAGCAGGTGTTGATATGACATCTTCGGAGCCTTTCGAAAAAACAATCGCCAGCATGAATAAAATTATGGATGAGATCGAGAACATTCTTGATAAAAGAAATTAATACAGTTTAACTAAACTGATTTAAGGCCGCTTTTGATGCGGCCTTTTTTATTGCCTGTAATTGGATGATAAAAGGAGAAAGGATGGAAAAGCCTTTTTGTCATCGATTTGACAATGCTTTTAGAAAATCTTTATTAGGTTTGGGTAAGAATAAATGGAAGACATATGAAAAATTTTTTGAACAAGTATAAATTCCAGATCATTGGAGGTGCGATTGGCCTTTTAGGAGGTTATTTATACTGGAGATACGTAGGTTGCGTATCGGGCACCTGCCCTATAAAAGCCAATTGGTACACCATGGCTCCCTATGGAATGCTGTTTGGAATTCTCCTGGGAGGATTAATCAAACCAAAAGAAAAAAGAGACGATGCATAAGCAAGGTCTCTTTTAATATCTTATTTCTCTTCTCCTGCAAATTCCATCAGGAAAGCTTTTATGAATCCATCCAAATCGCCATCCATTACGGCTTGAACGTTTGATGATTCATGTCCTGTTCTTACATCCTTCACCAATTTATAGGGTTGCATCACGTAGGAACGAATTTGCGATCCCCACTCAATCTTCATTTTTGAACCTTCAATCTTATCAATGGCTTCTTGTCGCTTTCGCAATTCCAATTCGTACAATTGCGATTTCAGCAATCGAAGTGCGTTTTCACGATTTCCCAGCTGCGATCTACTTTCTGTATTTTCAATAATGATTCCGGTAGGAGCATGTCGCAATCGCACACCCGTTTCCACCTTGTTTACATTCTGTCCTCCTGCACCTCCCGAACGGAAAGTATCCCAGGTAATATCGGCCGGGTTAATTTCAATTTCGATGCTATCGTCAATGGCCGGGTAAACATATACCGAGGCAAAGGAAGTCATTCGCTTGTTGGCAGCATTAAATGGCGATAATCGAACCAAACGGTGTACACCATTTTCTGATTTGAGATAACCGTAGGCAAAATCGCCTTCGAACTCAAGAGTTGCAGATTTAATACCAGCTTCGTCACCTTCCTGGTATTCCAACTGTTTTACCTTGTAGCCGTGCGATTCGCCATAGCGCAAATACATCCGATGTAGCATATCGGCCCAGTCGCAACTTTCGGTTCCACCGGCACCAGCATTTATTTTAAGAATGGCTCCAAGTTTGTCCTCTTCTTTTCGGAGCATATTTTTTAGTTCCAGGGCTTCAATAAGTGTTTCTGTCGAAGCAAATTGCTCATCAACCTCTTCGGCTGAAGCTTCACCTTCTTTGGCAAAATCAAATAAAACCGCCAAATCGTCCATAGATTCTTTTACTTCCTCGTAAGATTCAACCCACGATTTAAGTCCACGAACCTTTTTCATTTGAACTTCTGCTTCCTTCGGATTATCCCAAAATCCAGGAGCCTGTGTTCTCATTTCTTCTTCTTGTATCTGAATTAGTTTGGCATCAATGTCAAAGATACCTCCTCAACGCTTCTGTGCGTTCCGCTAATCTTTTTAGCTGGTCTGTTGTAATCATTCTAATCTGTCTATAATTAAGCTGTAAAGGTAAGTAAAACTCGCTAAAGTTTGAGTAGTGTTATAAATGCCTATGGTTCAATTTAAGTAACAACTGAATATTAAAATATCGATGTCAATCAAATCTGCTTCTATGTTTTTGGAGAGTAATTATTTGAATTAGTTTGGCATCAATATCAAAGATACCTCAGATTACCTTTCTTGGCGCCTCC
>NZ_RZNH01000053.1 GCF_013141825.1 Marinifilum caeruleilacunae | reverse complement strand
TGGTTGCAGCACTCTGGGGTGTTTTTATCTGGAAAGAGTTTAAAGGTTCTTCAAAAAGTACCAATGGTCTACTTACGCTTATGTTTATACTATTTGTAGCCGGAATAATATCAATTATTTACGCAGGACAGTAAATAAACTATTTGTATTCATGAAAAAAAATAATAAATCTTGGCTTTGTTGCAAAATAATGTTGTTGAACAAACAATAAACAGCAAAAACATTCTTTGGCCCGTAAATAATTAAATATAAAAGAAAATAAAGGATTCTTTTGTATAAGTCGTATAGATTTGGGTTTCATTCTAGCAAATTGCAAGAAGAAAAATTGGAACAATTTTTCGCTATAAATCGCTACATCTACAATTGGGTTTTTGTAAGTCTTCAGCTTAAATTGGGCAAGTTGGTATAAAATATAAGAGATAGATTTCTTAACTTTTTGTAACCAATTATTGTCTATAAAATGAGAACAAAGAAACAAAGTACCGAGGCTAAGGTAAAAGAAATTAGACGGCACACTCGAAAGAAGTACTCAGCCGAAGATAAGATCCGTATCGTCATCGATGGTTTAAGTGGGGGGCAAGTGTTGCAGAACTTTGTCGGCGCGAAGGCATTAGTGCCAACCTCTATTACAAATGAAGTAATGACTTTCTTGAAGATGGAAAAAATAGATTAATGGGTAATACCAAAAGAGAGGTCACTACCAGCGAAGTACATCAAATCAGAAATGAAAACATGGATCTAAAGCAGCTTATTGCAGAATTAAGCCTTGAGGTTCGCATGCTTAAAAAAAGTCTAACAGGTTCCGAGTAAACTACAAGTATATGAGAAGAAGTGCTAGTGAAAAGATGGAAAACATTCGCATTGTAGAAGGATCAGAGCTTGTGGGTAAGCGAACACTTGAAGAGTTTGTATATGCCGAATTACGTTCTATGATTGGAATAAGCGCTATCTGGAAGATGGATATGAGGGACTTTTACCTAAGAAGAACAAACGACGCTCATACTGGTATCAGATTCCTCAAAAAGAGCGAATGAAGGTGATTATAACAGCCCTGGTGCATCCAGAGTTATCTACTAGGGAGATAGCACACCAGATAACTGATAATCAAAAATGGTTTATAAGCGAATCAAGTGTTTATCGGATCCTGAAGGTGCAAGGATTGGTAACCAGTCCGGCTTGTAATGTTATGGAAGCAGCAGATGAATCTAAAGACAAAACCACCCACATTCATCAGCAATGGCAGACTGATTTCACCTATTTTAAGATAATTGGTTGGGGGTGGAATTATCTGGCTACTGTCATGGATGATTATTCACGCTTTATAGTTACTTGGGAGCTTTGTAAAAGAATGGATTCAACAAACGTCAGTCGAGTTGTGGAAAAGGCTATGCGTATAAGCTGACTTCCTGAAAATAAACGACCTAGGCCATTATCTGAAAATGGTACTTGTTTTATCTCTCATGACTTTACCAAATTCATTAGTGAGCTACAAATGGGGCATTTAAGATGAGCACCTTATCGTCCCCAAACACAAGGTAAGATTGAGTGCTATCACAGAACTATGAAAAATATAGTAAAGTTGTACAACTACTATTACTCCGATGAGCTGATAGCCAGGATTTAAGAATTTGTGGATAATACAATCATGAAAGGTATCACGAATCCCTAAACAACCTTACTTCCGCTGATGTCTACTATGGCAGAGACCGGGTGCGATTGCAGTAGCGATTAATTATCAAGAACGAAACATGTAGAAAAGAAGAAGGATAAACAGGGAGTTAATTTCCTGAACAAATGTTTGGTTCCATCTTTACAACAAAGATAAATGTCTTACAGAACCTGTAAAGAGCAAGTAAATGCCCTGTCGCATGCGCTGCACAGGGCACTCTTGACAGAACCTGTTATCCAATTTTAAGAAAGTTACAAGATCGAATCAATAAGACCTAGAGCCAAATATGGTTAATTCTCTATAATCAAAAGTATGTATGGTATTTTAGCCAAGTATCATGCACCTATTGTTAGATAAAAAAGTATCTCTTAATTTTAAGTATCGATGTGTTCAATTAGGTTTGACGTTATGCAATCATTCTTTAATTGATTAAGAGAACAGTGAATCAATCTTAATTTAAGCTTAATCATCTAATTCAACACACACACACTATTTCAACTTTTATTAGTTCAGCTACCATTTTAGTTTTTATATTATCTCCAATTTTATATCAAGGCGATTTATCTGAAGTCTGCCTGTGAAAGTGTTATTATCATAAGTAAAGCTGATTTTGGCTGGTTGATTTACTCCATGCATTTTAATCTCTCCACTTGTTATAAATCCATTATCGGTTTTCTTAACGCTTTCAGAAACGAAACGTATCTGAGAGAATGTATTCACTTCAAAAAAATCTTCACTTATTAAGCATCTGCTTCCGTAGACCCTGCTGCTTTTTTTGATTATTTTCTTCTAAAAGCTTATCTATTGTATCTTGAATTTCTTGTGTTAATTTCAGCGTAGTGCAAGCTCTCTTTTTATATACAGGGGCAGTACCTAGATATTGAGAGGAAGCATATTCTATATCATCAGAAGTTGCTATTTGGTTTTCATATTCTTCGATATATTTTTTTACTGTTCTTCTGCTTGTCTGAAGATCACGAGAGATAACACGTTGGCTTTTACCCTCTCGATAACTTTGAATAATTATTTCTTGCTTTGTGTACATACTTATAATGTTTTACTGAACGATTTTTTATTCATTCATTTGCGTTAATAAGTGGTACACTTTTCGATTGAAATATGGTTCAGTTCCTAATTAATATATACTGAGTCAAAAAAAATCGTATTTTTAGCATCGCGCTTAAAGTGAAACTGCGTCTAGTTCATGATTAGCTTTAAATCTAGAATAAATCAAAATTTGGTGATAATGATCGGGATTAAATACACTACTTTTTTGTTGAACTTATTGCTATTGTCGACATCAATCTTTTCTAATCCAAATACTCTGGAGAAAGAAATACTGAACATTAAAGATTTTGGCGCTAAAGGTGATGGGCTCACCATTGATACAAAAGCAATAAATGCTGCTATTGACGCTTGCTCCAAAAGTAAAAATGCTAAAGTAATAGTTCCGCCAGGACAATATATTTCAGGCAGTATTCATTTGAAAAGCAATATTATTCTTGAAATTCAAGAGGGAGCGGAAATTCTGGGAGCTCCGGTAGGTATTCATGCTTATGATGATCCCGAACCTAATCAATGGGATATGTATCAAGATTTTGGGCATAGCCACTATCATAATTCCATGATTTTGGGGGAAAACCTCGAAAACATCAAAATTACTGGTAAAGGCACTATAAATGGAAATAATCATGTATTGAGAGATAATAAGTATGGGAATGGTGATGCAAACAAACTGATTGCCATGAAGCTATGTAATAATATTACCATTGAAGGAGTAACTCTAAAACTTGGAGGTCACTTTGCTATTATCTTAAATGGATGCAATGGGGTAACTATCAAAAAAATTGCTATTTATACCCAGAACGATGGTATAGACCTAATGGCTTGTAGTAATGTAACAATTAGTAATTGTGAAATAGAATGTATTCGGTATGAAGGTGGTCAAAAGGTAGGTGGAGATGATGCCATTGGAATAAAGAGCGATTATTCTCTTGGGTACGCTCTACCATGTGAGAATATTACTATAACAAATTGCTTTTTGTCTAGTGGCTGTAATGCAATTCAATTTGGTTCTGAAACCGTAGGTGATATTAAAAATGTAAAGGTTACCAATTGCGTCATTGAACATGCTGATAAAGCAGGTCTTGGAATAACAAGTAATGACGGAAGTATTATTGAGAATATAGTCTTTAGGAATATTACCATGTCGAAAATTGCCAATCCTTTCTTTATTCTTATTACGAATAGGGGCAGAGCAGGAAATAATCCAAAAATCGGTGCTATTAAAAATGTGTTGTTCGAGAATATTGAATGTAGAGATGTATATGGTTATATAAAAAACAGGGTATTCACAAGTATGATATCAGGACTACCGGGGCACCATATTGAATCCGTAAAGTTCAAAAATATTAACATGACGCTCCGAGGTAATGTTGACGAATTTGATGCGGATAGGAAAATTCCTTTTCATACTAAATATACTCCAAGAAGTTTTGGTAAAAGGCCTTCTTCCGGTTTCTATTGCAGATATGCAAAAAACATATCATTTCAGAACGTCATCATAGAGTTAGAAAAACCTGATGTAAGACCTCTATTCTTTTTTGACCATGTATCAGAAATTGACATAGCTAATTTTGATTCAAAAACATGCTCTGAAGAAAACGGTCATATTGTACTAAAAAAATCTGATACCATTCGCCTTGCTAAAAGTTTTGGATGGAATGTTATAAAATACGAGGAATAACGAAAGGTAAAAAGGATAACTGGTGAAATTCGGATATACCCTTCAGCCTCTAATTCCTATCTACAAAGTGCTTCGTATTGTGGTTGTCATTTTCTTAGATTATAAAGCATTCCTTGTTATGACCATTCTAACTGGTATCCATTTGTTTCATTGGATATCCCCGGGGCATTCAGGATATCCGTGGCCTTTGCTATTTTGGGTGCTAGGCATGTTTATTTTCGGAACATTTCTGTTTGATAGGAAGGCCAAACTTATAATCGACAATGATGCGTTAACTATTCAACATGAAGAGCAGTCTCGCATTGAAATTGCAAGCATTCTAACTGGATACGTACACTCGGTATCCAGACACAACCGAAGCATATTCTCCAAACCAGATTACTATCTAACACTGATATCGAAGAACCCAGCAACCTCAACGCATGTTGATATTTCTGGTCTTGAATTGAATGGGTGGGAAATTGGTGCCTTTCTGAACTTCAAAATGTCTAAAACTAAATCTAACAATCAATAAAGGTCATCCGTTTACTTAGTTATTTGCTGATTTCTAGCGATTTGCCTGCGCCTCTCTCATCTGGATATGACCATGTTTCTTTGCGAGAGATTTACTGAGCGGATTAGACTTTACTTTCAAAATGGTACGTTCGTGGTTCAGTTTGTGGTTAGTGAGAGTTGCACTAGATTTGGAGTACTTAAGCTGGGGGCAAACTCCCTTTATTTTTGCGCTAGCTGCAAGTGTAAAAAGAGTGAAACCACAGCATTGAATCCTGATCCTAAAATCTCAAAAAACGACTTGAAAATATTATCTCTTTGATTGAACCTTAGTGCAAGAAAAAATTAGTTTTTGCCACCGCGCTTCTGCCCTTCGGGACAGTGGGAAAGCCTACGCACATTGCACACATCCCGAAAATCCCACGTTTCCAGCACTCATACCTAAATTTTCGGGAAGAGTGCAATTTCCCCAACCTTGTTACAATACAGGAACAATATAGACTCTACCAATTACAATAAAAGCACTAAAAACCAATAAGACAAAGTTGGTCATGACTTCCTTTTTTTCTTTTCGTTTAATATGTACGGTCATTGCTCCAATCATTGTAAGGGAAAGTCCTATTGCAGCAATGGGTGTAAGTAGAGGAAGGGTTTTCAGCAACATCGGTAAAATTAAACCCAATGCACCAAAAATTTCTGTAATTCCTATAAGTTTTATTGTCTTTGTTGAAAAGCTATCAATCCATTCTCCTAGTTTCTCTCTAAGTTCTTCAACTGGTTTCGAAACTTTCATAAGCCCTGCCATTATAAATGCGACAGCTAATAAACCTTGTACAATCCATAATATAATATTCATAATTCTAGCTTTATATATTAAAATTCAAACTTTTAAAATTCACTTCTATTAAAATACAATAGTTTAATTCATGATACATATTATCTCGACGTCAATTAGTTCAGCTACCATTTTTGTTTTAATTTTTTCGCCAATTTTATAATCAAAGCGATTAATTTGAAGATTGCCTGTGAAAGTATTGTTCTCAAAAGTAAAATTGATGGTGGCAGGCTGATTTACCCCGTGCATTTTAATCTCTCCGTTAGTAATGAATCCATTATCACTTTTTTTAATGCTTTCTGAAACAAAACGTATTTCTGTAAATGTATTAACCTCTAAGAAATCTTCACTTTTTAAATGATTATCACGTTTCTTTTTATCTGTAAAAATAGATGCAGCATCAAGGCTTACATCAAGGCTTGCATTATCTAAATCATTAACATCGAAATTTATTTCGCCTTTCATACCTGTAAAAGTGCCTTTTACTTCTTTGCCAAACATTCCTTTAGCTGTGAAATTAACTATCGATTTCTCAGCATTAATTTGTTGTGCGTTACTGCTAATTGTTAAAACAGTTATAATCGCTATTATTAATCCTTTAACTTTCATACTTCTATTCATTTAATAATTACTAATTCAATTTATCAATACAAATTTAGATTGATATTAAATCATAAAAATTGAACTAGTTCAAGAAGAAGGATTGTTTCTATTTTTTTACAGTTCGTGCAATTATTTTACTAAGAAATTCTGCACTTACTCCTAAATATGATGCAATATGATATTGAGGCAGACGTTGAATTAATTCAGGATACGTTTTTCTGAATTCTAAATAGTTTTCTTCCGCAGTATTTGCCAAAATTGAAACTAACCTTTTTTGTATTTTAATATATGACCTTCTTAAAGAATTTTGCGGATTAGATTGGTGTGTAAGACTTAAGGATTGGATTAATTCCTGAAAATTCCTTTCGCTAATTGAATATGCCGTTGTTTTTTCAACTGCTTCAAGGTTAAAGTCCGTTGGTTCCGGAGTTATAAGATCACCAATAATCTGGTTTTCATTTGCAAATAAAAGGTTAAACTCTTTCCCTGTTTTATCAATCAAAAAAAGACGCATTAAACCATTCTCAATAAAAAAGTGATCAGTATTTATGTCCCCACTCATAAATACTAACTGTTTTTTTTCGAACTTATGCCGCTTGAAATAAGTAAATATTCTTTTTTCATCTTCCTTAGATAGTTGCGAAGTAAAATTTCTACGGAAGAACCTAATTACATTGTTATCATTTTCCATTTACAAATCTGTTTTTAGCCTAACAATTAAAAGATAAATAAATGATTACGGTACATGATTTTTTTAAGCTTCATTAGTGTAGTAATCAATAATCAACATCTTCAATAGTTTTTCTTCTAAATAATACTAGCGGTAATATGGACCATATTATTAATTTTAAAAAATATACAAATTCGGGGTAAATATTAAACCAATTAGCCATTAATAATCCTGCTACCATAATAACATGAGCAAGAAATGACCATAAAATTCCACCAATAATCTGCTTTTTGTAATGTTTTGATTGTTTCATCAAATATCTTACAAACCAAATGTAAAGTGGAACAAAAATTACTAAAGAAGAAAACAAGCCAGGATTATATTCAAATTTGACTACTCCAGCTAAAATATGAACTAATCCATTTACAATAATTATACTTGCCATAGCAATTAAGGGGAAAACATGTTTCGGACTTCTCCATATAGCTAAAACACCTACTAACCATACTAATGATGTGTTAATTACAAAAATAGCCTCTTTTGTTAGTGGTTTTATTGTCGAACCGGCCTCACCTAAATTGCCGAGAATGAATTCATTATTAAAAACATAAAATGCATAATAATTGCCAAATAAATCGATCCAGTGCTCTTCGTATTGATGAATAATATAGGCTATCAGCATGATGATACCAATGAATCGATAATCTTTTATAAGATTCTTTAAATCTTCATTACGTTTTAAAGAGAATGCACCAATTAGTAAAAATGGTACAGCATATGTTCCAATTTTCATCCAATGGTCAATCAAAAATTCATACTGTCCCAGTGGCAACCACAACATTGCAAAAAGTAAAATTATACCTATTAATATTAATTTTGATTCTTTCATATCGAAATCTCTTTAGTTAAAAAACAAAATTACGACGCAGATTCTTCAAAAAGATTGATGTGGGATAATACTTAAATCGATTAGAAAGAAATCTACTAAAACCCTCTGATGTAATTCCTAAAAACTTCGCAAGGTATATTGCTGGTGTTTCCTTAATTAATAAGGGGTAATGTTTTTCTAAGAACTGATATCGTATTTCGGTTTCATTGATCGTCTTTATTGTGGTAATTTTTTTGTTCTCAATGCTATTTTCTATTAGCTTTTTCCAAATGAATAATCCAAAGGTGTAGGAGTGAAGATATAGTTCTATAAATTTAACAAACGGAATTAAATAGTATTCAATATCTGTAATAGCAATTAAACTATCAGAAGCAATGCTTTTCTCTTCTGCGCTAACAATATTTGAACTAAAATTTCCTTTTTGGAAGAACCTTGTGATTACTTCTTTGCCATCATAACTGTATACAGATGCTGTTATGCCTCGCACAATAAAAATCACATATTTACAAGGTTCAGTTTGTTGAAAGATGACTGCTCTTTTTTTTGCAGTTTTCTTATAAACAAAAGTGGATAGATACTTCCATTCTTCATCGGAATTCGAAATGCCGTAATTTAATATTTCTTTTTTAAGCTCAATCAACTTTTCTCTTACGGTCTTAAATTACTGCTAAATATTCTATTTGAACAGCAATGGATTTTTAAATACTAATTTTCGTTTAAATTATCGATTTTAGATAAATAAAATCAATTTCTTAAATGTCAAGCTCAAACCAAACATATCTTATTACAGTCCTAATTGTATTTTTTTAGCTTCCTTTATTCCAAAACTAAAAAACTTTTTATTTTAAAAATGAAATTATATTTCTAAATCTCAAAAGATTTGGAAGGAATAAAGTTTTTTAAAAGAAGTAATAGATATTTTTTTCTTTTTAAAGAAACATCAATAAAAACCCTACGATAAAGAATATTGTTAGGATTTATTTTAATAACTATTTGAGACTTTCAAACCATGTTATTCTATGCTTTCGACAATTCAATCCTCAATATTCGACTACATAGCCCAAGATTCGACTTCATCTAAAAAAACAAATATTTAGAGTTTGCTATAGGTTATTATTGCATTGATTTTAGAGTAAAAAAAAGAATTGTGGCGATGGGCAAAAACTTGATATATTATTAATTATTCTTTCAATATCTGTCTGCACAAAAAATATATAATATTACAATAATTTCTAATAGTAATGATCAATAAACAGGTTTTGCAGCAGAATTAATTGCAGACGAAATTGATGCATTGTTAGGTGCAAAATATAGATTTAATTAAAGATGAGATTAATGCAGTTGATGTTTCATAACCTGTAGAAAATTATACTCTCGCACAATCAAAAAAATGTTTCAGGGAATGGTTAAACGGACATTAGTTAGTAATTTTTGATGTAATCGAAAGAAGACTAAAATAAGACAAAAAGCACATAATGTATGAAAATTGATAATGCAGATATTAAGAGAATCGTATTTGAAAGTGCACAGAATATTTTACTCAGACGAGGATTAAAAGGTTGGAATATGAATGATTTGGCCAACGAGTGTGGAATGGCCAAAGGAACACTTTATAAAATTATTGGCAACAAAGAGGATTTGTTATATAGGTGTTACGAAGATACTTTTAAAACAAATTTACGATCTATTCGAAAATATGTGAATTTAGAAGCGGAATATTCTGAATTATTAGTGGGGTTAGCAACCCAAATAATAGGTGTAGTGGATGAATTTGTGTTTGTAGCTTCGAAAAATATAAGAACGGAATATCCGCGAATATCTCAAATGATTGACGACAATATAAAAGAGTATCACAATCTTATAATAGCTTTTTTTGAAAAAGGAATTCAACAAAACAAATTAAAAGTTAATGCCGATGCGCATTTAATTATTGGTATCATAGATTCATTAATAAATTCAAATTTAATGAATTGTAAAGATGTGATCGAATATGAAGCAAAAACTGAACAGCAGTTAAGTTTTTTGTTTGAGGTTATAAAAAAATAATTAATTAAATAAGATCAAGGGTTCACACCCGCTAAGTGTGATGGGCCATATTTATTAAGGGAAAGTAAAAAAATACACTAACAGATAGTAATAAGGTGTTTAGAAGGAAATATCTATTTGCTGATAAGAATTTTGTTAGTTGTGAGGAACAAGTTAATGAAAAAGTGCAAGTAAGGTCTGTTAAAATAATTTTCGTTTGAAAGAGTCTCTAATGAAATTAGATTAAACTTCAACATCTCCGGAACAATATTATAAAAATTTAAATTTGGAGACCAAACGCTTGAAGGAAGGTATTAAAACTACGTGAGATTTATTAGACGCATAATTACGATCACAGGAATCACATGCCGATTAAATTAATGCAAAAGCATTGAAGTTAAATATAAGAAATCAATTGGTGATTTGAGACTTCAGGAGGTTTTACTATTTGAATAGAAGAATTTTTATAAATGAGATAAGTTTAAATTTCGTCATGGTTTATTAGTGGGTTCAGGCAGGTCGGTTGCATGTGACAATTGTATAGTGAAATTTTGGCAAAAATCTAAGAAATACCCCTTCATGGTTAGGCTAGCTTTACTAGTGGGATTAAAGCTAGGTGTCAATTTTTAGATAAAATTTCGTAAGAACTATAATAATTGCAATAGTAGGATGTTGAAAAAGCAACTGGCCTGTCTTTTTATAAAAGATTTAAATGTATTTGATGAGATTTCTCCCCCCAAAAAAAAGATTTATTTTAAACACTAAATTATATTTCTTAATCTCAATGGATTTGGCAGGAACAAAGTTTTATTGTATGAAGTAATGGATATTTTTCTCATGCTAAAGGTGAGAAATCTTTACTGGTATGAAGTAGTAGCACTACTTGCAATAGAAAGATTGACAGAGTCATATTTTCTGCGAAATGATATTTTACAAAGTTTACTTAAATATCAGCACTGCCTTTAGTACAAACGCACATAGTCAGTTGATTAGATCTAACAAGAGAATCTTAAATAGGGAATTTATTCGAATTAAAATCCATATATAAATTTTTCTCTGGAATTAATGCTGAATCACTAAAATAAGTCTGTGTTGTAACCATGCTAACTTCTCTTTTTATCCAATAATAGAATTCACTATTTGATAAATATGTCCAATACTGGAGACTTAGACATATTTAAGTGAAATATAGAAATACCTTTTACATACAATACTTGCTTTTTTTGCAGGCATACAAAAATCTATAATGAATATACTAAATACGGTCATAAATTAATTATTAGTATGAAAACTCAGGAAACTTTGGAAAACGATACGATGATTGTATCGGTGAATAAAACGCAAGTAAATAATTCACGAAAAAAAGCGTTGATAACGGAGACTAATGAAAAGAAAGTGGAATATACAGCAAAACAACGTACATTAATTATGCTTCCTCTTTTGATGGGTGGATTTGTTGCATTGGTAAATGAAACCCTCCTTAGTGTGGCTTTTCCGCAACTCATGTCAAACTTAAATGTTTCATTAGGCACGGTTCAATGGCTGGCCAGTGGATATATGTTAGTGATTGGTGTTTTACTACCTGTTGTTGCATTCCTTCTAAAATCATTCTCTACCAAAAAGTTGTATTTAACGGCAATGACACTGTTATCCTTGGGAGCATTGTTTTGTGGTCTATCACAATCATTTAATATGTTATTAATTTTTCGATTAGTACAAGGAGCTGGGGCAGCAGTATTGCTTCCCATAATGTTGGACGTAATTTTTAATATTTATCCCCCCAATAAACGTGGTGCTGCAATGGGTATCAGTATGATGATTGTTGTGTTTGCTCCCGCAATTGGACCAACTATTTCCGGATTAATATTAGAACACTTAAATTGGCATTGGTTGTTTTTCTCAATTTTACCTCTCGCAATTATTTCCATCATAATAGGATCAAAAACATTAATGAATGTAACCAAATTAACAAAACCAAGAATTGATATTCTGTCAGTAGTACTTTCTACAATTGGTTTTGGAGGATTAATATATGCAATCAATTCAATTGAGGGAAAGGAGCTTACGAATCCTCAGGTATTAATTTCTTTATTACTAGGCATTGTAGCTCTGATATTTTTTATAAAACGTCAGTTTATATTAAAACAGCCTATGTTAAACCTTAGGGTATTTTCTTTCCCCATGTTCTCATTAGGAGCTTTTATGTTGTTTATTGCCTTTATGATGCCATTTGCAGTAGGTATTATTTTACCGATTTATATACTGGATGTATTAAAACTATCTCCAATAATAGCAGGAGCTGCATTATTGCCTGGTAGCATTATGAATATGATTATAACTCCATTGTCAGGACGAATTTATGACAAAAATGGAGCTAGAATTTTAGTAATTATCGGCTTCATTACTCTTACAGTAGCCATGTATTTTTTATCGAATATTTCTACATCAGAAAGTGTTTATTGGCTTATCGCCATGCACATATGCATAAATTTAGGTGTATCCATGATTATTACACCTTCTCAAACAAATTCATTGAACCAACTACCTAAAAAAATAGGTTCCGATGGTATTGCTGTTTTAAACACTATTGTTCAAATTGCCGCTGCTTTCGGATCTTCTCTTTTTATTGGAATAATGGGAACCACTCAAGAAAAACAGCTGGGATTATTGCAAAACCCTGGCATTGCGGAACAACAATCAGCAACTACCGCCGGGATTAGCTTAGCATTCCTATCAGCATTAGTTATGGCTTCAATTGGTTTATTGGCATCATTTTTCATTAAGAGACGAATAAATCAACCTAAATACGCTAAAATTAATTTGAATTAAAACTGAATGTAAACAGTAGACAGAATTCAGCAGAATCAAGAAAATCAAGCTAATTATTGTTCAGCATAAATAGTGCCATCCCCCAAAAAAGAACCAAAGAATCCAAGCGATATTTCATATCAGCACAGACTCTTTGGTTCTTTATGTAATGTTGAATAAGTGCTTCTCCTTAAAAGTAACCTCTAACGGTTTACTTTGAATTTAAAAATAGTAATGGAAGAATGGATTGTACTTTCCTGTTAATATGTAATGAAGTTATAGCTGATTAAACACTATGATGTGTACTACATCTTGCCATTAGTTATACAAAATATTACCCCCCCCCATACTTTAAAGGATCGATGTATTATCATTCATTTCGAATTGGTTTTGACGTCATACACTATGTTTAAATACTAAATAATATTTATTAATCTTAATATATTTGGCAGGAACAAGTTTTTTTGAAATATGTAATGGATATTTTTCTCATGCTTAAGGAAGAATCAAGTAAGGTCCTACGATAAAGAATATTGTAGGATTTGATTTTATGTCATAACTATATGATACCATCAAACCATTTGATCTTAAGCTTTCCACAATTCAATCCTCAATATTCGACTACATAGCCCAATATTCGACTTCATTAAAAAAAACAAATATTTATAGTTTGCTATTGGTTATTATCGTATTGATTTTTAATTAAAAAATAGAAATGTGATGATTGGTAAAAAACTTGGATTATTAGTAGTTGTTTTATTATTCTTTCAATGCCTCTATGGTCAAGAGAATATCAAAATTACTATCATTTCTGATAGGGATGGAGAAGAAAAGGGCATGGTGGAAAAATTAATTGAAAAAGAGATTGAAGCCTTACTTGGTGCAAACCATGAATTATACTTTACGCATCGTTTCACATCTGGAAAAGTTGATACTATATATAAGTATATCAATGAAGTTTATAACTCAAAAACAACAGATGTTTTAATTGGTTCTGGGGTTGTTTCAAGTCGTGTTTTATCAAAATTAGATGATTACACATTACCTACTATTGCAGCTATTAATCTTGATAATTTATTTCTGCAGAAAACAAATTTGTCAATAAATAAATCATCAGTTTCGAATTTCACGTTCATAGAATCACCATTTAATATTGAACGGGATTTGAAGATGCTTGCACAAATTACGAACGCAAATAAATTGGCTGTTTTAATTGATCCAGCTCTTAAAGGTTTGAATTATGATTTTGAAAATCAATATCAAGTGTTACAAGAGGTGGAGTGTGAATTTATCGATATTCAACAAGATCCGGGGAGCACTCTGGATTTAATTAAAGACGATATTGATGCGGTGTATGTCTTGTCACCTTTAGAGAATTATTCAACAGAACAATTAAATGAATTGTTTCAGGGATTTGTTAAAAAGAAATTGGTCTGCTTTTCTCTGATTGATGATCCGATGATTGAATATGGTGCGTACGCAGCTTTCTCTTCTCGCGAAAATATGATGATAATACCCAGAAGAATTGCATTAAATGTTTCGAAAATAATCGAGGGGCATGATTTAAAAGATTTGCCTGTGCAAGTAGAGAATTTTGTTCATCAATTGGTCATTAATATGGAATCAGTGAACAAAACGGGTATCTATCCAAATTTAAATATCTTGGATGATGCCTTATTGGTTAACGTTAATCAAGTTGATACTGAACGAAAAATTAATCTTAAATCTGCCATTGCTGAAGCTCTAGAGAATAATTTAGAGTACCGAATGGAACAAAAGCAAACCGCTTTATCTCAAAAGGAACTCTTACTTGCAAAAAGTGATTACTTGCCAAATGTAGAAGTAAGTTCTACTGGACTTTTTCTTGATGATCACACCGTATCTACTTCATTTGGATCGCAAGGAGATTTTAATTGGTCAGCGGAAACTTCGTTTTCTCAATTGATTCTTTCGGAACCTGCTCTGGCTAATATTTCAATCCAAAAGTTGTTATTAAAAAGTCAGGAAGAAGCCGAGAATGCAAGCGAGTTAGATGTTGTTTTAGATGTAGTGACTGCATATTTCAATTATCGAAAAATGCAATCTTTTTTAGAATTACTGAATGAAGACATTAAAGTTAAAAATGAAAACCTTAAGATTTCAATAAGAAAAGAAAAGGTTGGGTATGGCGGTCAGACAGATGTATATCGTTGGGAAACAGAACTAGCCGAATCGAAAGCAGATTTTAATGAAGGAGAAACGGACTTAAAGGCTGTTCAATTTCAGTTGAATGAAGTATTAAACCGACCAATAAATGAAGTCTTTAGTTTAGATAAAAAAAATGATGCAGATGAGAAAAGTGAGCTTTTTGATGAAAGATTTTCAGCTTTTATTGATAATACTGGATCATTCAAATATTTTGCTGATTTTTTAGTTGCTGAAGCATTTAATAATTTGCCTGAAATGGAGCAGGTAGATCTTGCCATAAAAGCTCAGGAAAGATTATTTAAATCGAATCAAAGACAAATGTTTATGCCAAGTATAACTCTTGGTGCAAATTACAAACATCCAATTAAGGAGGTGAATACAGCTGAGCAATTAATTCCGAATATAGATATGTCTGCTGATGACACATGGTATGTTGGAGTTACTGCATCCTTCCCAATTTTTGCAGGAAGTTCGAATCGTTATAAAAAACAAAAAACTAAAATTGAACTTTTTCAGTTACGCGATCAAAAAAATGATTTAAAAAACAATTTTGAATTACAGATTAGAGCAAATTTGGAAAACTTAAGAACCTCATATAGAAATTCCAGATTGAAGAAATTGGCAGCTGAGTCATCCAAAAAAAATGCATCAATCATTCAAGATATGTATAGTAAAGGACAAGTGAATGTAACAACATTGATTGATGCACAAAATGCTAATTTGGGAGCGAAAATTGAGGCCCTTAATTCTACTTATCAATTTTTACAAGATCTTTTTGTCTTGGAACGATCTGTGGGTAAGTATCTATCACTTTCTACCGAAGAGCAGCGTACGGATTTTATTATGAGATTTTTACAATACAAGTTAAATAGAGCGAGCTAATATTATTCATAACTAATTAACTCTTAACAGATTTAAAATTTGTGAAGAAGCATTTTAGAAAAACTCTTTAAGAATGAGACAATAAAATTTTAATTCTTTGGGGTTGGTAACAATTATTAACAGCAAAAATTTATCAAATGAAAACATATTTATCATTTTTTCTCTTAACACTATCAATAATTTCCTGTAAGGAAACAGATAAAAAATTGCCTGCAGTTAAGCCAGTAAAGTATGAGAAAATAGATTATTCAAGAGGGAAACAAGAGCAGACTTTTCCTGGTGTAGTAAAAGCCGAATACGAAACAAAATTAAGTTTCAAAGTAGGTGGTACTCTAAATGCCGTAAATATTAAACTTGGACAAAAAATTCAAAAGAATCAGTTATTGTCAAGTATTGATCCAATCGATTATATAGTTCAGGCAGAACAGGCAAAGGCCGAAAAAAGAAAGGCTGAAAGTCAATTGGTAAATGCTCGATCAGTTTTTGAGAGAATTGAGAAGTTATATGAAAATAACAGTGTTTCGCTAAATGATTATGATGATGCAAAATTAGGTTTGGCTTCAGCAGAATCTCAATTCAAAGCAGCTAGTAAACAGTTAGAGGCGGCGAATAATCAAGTAAACTATACTAAATTATACGCTCCAATGGATGGAATTATTACTCAAGTTAATGTTGAATCTAATGAAAGTGTGGGGGAAGGTCAAATTATTGCAGTGATGAATAGTGAAACTGACCCTGAAATAGAAGTAGGAGTTCCAGAAGTATCTATAAATAAATTAAAAAAGGGTAAAGAAGTTAGCATAGTTTTACCATCGATACCTGATCAGAAGTTTAAGGGGCAGATTAAAAAGGTTGGTTTCGCATCAGGCGCTTCGTCTACTTTCCCGGTTGTGGTGAGCATTAACACTTCAAAAATAGAAATACGCCCAGGGATGGCAGCAGATGTTACTTTTAAGTTAGGAAACGAAGATAATGAAATTTCACCAAAAATTGTAGCTCCATTTGCGGCAGTAGGAGAAGATGTTTCTGGCAACTATGTGTTTGTTCTAAAGAAAGCTTCGAATTCAAATTATCGAGTAGAAAAAAGAACAGTTCAGCTTGGGGAAATACTTCCTGAAGGATTTGAAGTAATTAAAGGTTTACAAAAGAATGAACTAGTGGCTATAGCAGGTTTAAGATTTTTACAAGACAATATGGAAGTTTGTCTTCTGGAAAATTAATTCTGATTTAATCCGATGTTTGTATAAAATATAAATGTTAAATCCATTTTGCAAAGATCATTATGAATATTACAAAGATATCAATAGAAAATAATAGGGTAACTATTTTAATGGTAATAGTTATTACGTTGCTTGGCTTAATGGGGTATAACCAATTACCTCGAGATGCTATGCCACCATTTACAATACGAATTTGCCAGGTTGTTACCCAATTCCCGGGTGCATCACCTGAACGTGTTGAAAGACTGGTTACCGATAAAATTGAAGAAGTTATTCAGGAAATTCCAGAATTAAAAAAAGTTACAAGCGAAAGTAGAACAGGAATATCTATTATTAAAGCGGAATTAATTGCTGAAGTAGAGAAAGACGAGTTACAAGAAGTATGGGATAGGATTAGGCGAAAAATAGATGAAATTCGGGACGATTTACCTAGCAGTATTCTAGAGCCAGAGGTAAAGGACGAAACTGTGGGTGTTGTGTATGGAATACAGTTAGGCTTAAAAGCAGATGGTTTTTCATATGCTGAGATGAAAAGATATGCTGAAGAGATAAGAGATGATTTAATTTTATTGGATGAAGCTGCGCGTGTTGAAATTGGTGGAATAAGAGAAGAGAGGATTTTTGTTGAATTTGATAATGCAAGAATCGGTCAATATGGATTATCTGCAAGTCAAATACAAAATTCAATTTCAACAACAAATATTGTTTTCCCCGGAGGACAGATTAATCTGAACAATGAGCGAATTGTATTAGAACCTACAGGGAATTATGAAAGTATTGAGCATATAAAGAATACTTTAATCCCAATAGGTGCAAATAAAGTAGTTAAATTAAGTGATATTGCAAATGTTAGTTTTGGTTATGAAACTCCTCAAACCAGCATTGTAAAAGTGGATGGAAAGCACGGATTGAGTCTTGCTGTCAATTTAAAGGATGGAGCTAACCTAACTACTTTGGGTGAAAAAATAGATAAGAAACTTAAAGGGTATAATGAATCATTTCCTGTAGGAATGTCCATACAGAGAGTTGCATCTCAAGACTATTTTGTAAATGATACAGTAAATAATTTTGTTTCAAACGTCCTTCAGTCTATTTTAATAGTATTAGTTGTAATGCTACTATTTTTGGGTTGGAGAACAGGTATGGTTGTAGCAAGTTTGATACCAGCCACCATGGTGACGACTTTAATGTTAATGAATAATTTTGGCGTAGGTCTGAATCAAGTAACACTGGCTGCATTAATTATGTCGCTTGGGATGTTGGTAGATAACTCTATTGTGGTATCTGAATCCATAATGGTTAAAATGGCAAATGGATCATCTGCAAAAGATGCGGCAATTCATTCATGTAAAGAGCTAGTAATTCCTCTGTTAATATCAACCTTAACTACTTCTTCCGCTTTTTTGGCATTTTTTCTGGCAATTGGTACAATGGCAGAAATGACAGGTGACATATTTATTGTTATAAGTTTTGCTTTATTATCATCATGGATACTTGCCTTTTCATTTGTAGCCTTACTTAGTGTGTATTTTATTCGAGTTAAAAAGCCAAAAGATCATACCAAAAAGGAGAATAAAGAAAATAAACAGGATATATTTGAAAAATTAAATGCAAGATACAAGGTTATATTAAATTGGGGCTTAAGACGTCCTAAATTAGTGGTTGTATTAACCATTTTGCTTTTTATATTCTCCTTATCATTGGGGCCAAAACTGCCGTCGATATTTATGCCGGATAGCGACAGAAACTTGGTGGTGGTAAACATTAATTTACCTCAGGATACCAAAATTGAAGAAACAGAAAATGTTGTCAACCAGTTATCAGAATATATTAGCTCTAATCTGTTAACATCTGAAGATGATTTAGAATCAAAACCTGGTGTTATAAGCTATACTTCTTTTATAGGTAAAAGTCCATATTCATATGATCTTGGATATCAGGAAAAGCAACCGAATTCAAAATATGCCCACATGTTAATTAATACTACAGCTTTTGAGGATAATGAGTATGTGAGTGAATTAATTAACGATTATGCATTTAAGAATTTTCCGGATGCTCAAATATTAGCAGAGCCGTTGGCAAATGCTGCCCCATCTGAATATGATGTAATGATACTTGTTTCAGGAGATGATCCTGATAAATTATTTTCAATATCAGAGAAGGTAAAGGCTAAAATGGCTCAAATAAATGGTACTACAGCAATTCATGATGATTGGGGCCCACGAGCGAAAAAACTATTAATTGAAATTGATCAAAATAAAGCTAGCATGGCTGGAATAAGCAATCAGGATATCGCGATTTCTTTAATGACAGCTATTGATGGGTATGATGTAGGTGATTACCGAGAAAATGATGATAATATTCCAATTGTGTTACAAAATAAAGATGGTAATACTATGGATATTCATGATTTGGAAAGTATTATGGTATTTTCACAAATCTCAGGAAAAAATGTTCCTTTAGTTCAGGTGGCAAGTATTAAAATTGATTGGCAACTTGCGAAGATAATGAGAAGAAACCTTGTTAAAACCATAAGTATAAATTGTGATGCAAAGCCTGGAACAACAGCAAATGAAATTACGCAAGAATTGATATCATATTTAGATGAAATATCAAAAGAATGGGATGATGACTATTCCTATACACTTGGAGGGGAAATTGAACTTAGTCAGGAAGCATTTGAATATATTGGAGGAAAATTACCAATTGCTGGTTTTATAATTCTTATACTTTTAATGCTACAATTCAATTCGTTCCGTAAAAGCTTTATTGTGCTAACAACTATTCCTTTAGGACTAATAGGTGTTATGATTGGATTGTTTACATTTGGATCATACTTAGGTTTTTTTACATTTCTTGGAATTGTGTCATTGGCCGGAATTGTTGTAAATAATGCAATTGTTCTATTGGATAGGATTGAAATTGAGTTAAATGAATATAAAAAGGATCCATATCATGCAATCGTAGATGCAGCACAGCAGAGATTCAGACCAATTTTATTAACAACTTTTACAACTGTGTTAGGTTTAATTCCTTTATATGTAGGAGGAGGATTATTGTGGGAACCTATGGCTATTGCCATAATGATTGGTTTACTTTTTGCTACTCTAATTACATTGCTTTTTGTTCCGGTTTTATTTAAACTACTATATAAAGTAAAAGTTCATCATTAGCATATCTAAGAACAGGTGAGGTCAGTTTTTTGACCTTATCTGTTCAATCAACTTAGATTCATTTTAAACGTAATTGCATTGTATTTTCATTTTAGAAGATAGATAAAATAAAGAGATAATTTATTTGTAATGGAAGCCTTTATAGTCGATAAATCTATAAAAAAAGAGATTTTAATTAGTGAAAAACTAAAGGCTATATTTTTAACCCGAATTTTTTCAGGTCTAATAATTAGTTTGTTGATCTGTAGGGTTGTTGTCCCAGATTTATTACTCATAGTTTTTCCAAATATTGAATCAGTTTATTATTCTGTGGGTGTCTTGATGTTATTTATTTTTCATGAATATTTAACGTTAAGAGTGATAAATGGTAAGCTAATAACTGGTGGAAATATCAATCCAAAACGTAGGTATTTTTCTAACTTCATAGAAATCAGTTATCCAACAATAGCATTAGTTGTATACGGTTTTCAATGGAACTCTATCGAGATTATATTTACTCCAGTTGTAATGCTATATTTTTTGGTGTTGATATTATCTACTCTAAGTTTGGAATTTAAAATTTCCTTTTATGCAGGGATAATTGCAGCAATAGGATATCTAGCGGTATTTTTTGTTATTAAAAATCGATCAGAAGGAATTATAGAAAACGGTTATTATGAAAGTGAGACCCTACATTTTGCTAAAGCTGGACTCCTTATTTTAGGAGGTATTATTTCAGGTTTGGTAGCGAATCAAATTAAGAAGAATATTAAAACGATTAATAATGCCATTTTGGAGCGAAATAAGATTATAAATATGTTTGGTCAACAGATTTCTTCATCTATTGTCGATGAATTATTGTTAAAAAACAATGTAATTGAAAGTAAAGAACAGTATGTTTGTGTAATGTTCTTGGATATTAGGGGATTTACGAAATTTGCAGCCAATAGATTGCCTAAAGATATAATCAATTATCAAAATGATGTATTTGGATTTATGATAGAAATTATAAACAAACATCATGGTATTATTAATCAGTTTTTAGGTGATGGTTATATGGCAACATTTGGAGTTCCAACTTCAAGAGGAAATGATTCACAGAATGCCGTTAATGCGGCCATTGAAATAATAGATGCCTTAAATAAGAAAAATACCGAAGGTGAAATACCTAGGACAAGAATAGGAATTGGATTACACAGTGGACTTATCGTAGCTGGTAATGTTGGTACTGAAAAAAGAAAACAATATTCGATAAGCGGAAATACAGTCATCACAGCAGCAAGAATCGAACAACTCAATAAAACTTATAAATCCCAAGTATTAATTTCAAGAGAGGTGCTAAATAATATAAATGAATATGATTTAGCACCAACTTTGATAGGCGATGTCCAATTAAAAGGTAGAGAGGAATCTACTGAAATTTGGCAGCTTTTATAATGAAATCTTAGTTTTAAATAAATATGACAGTTACCTTTAAACGTATTTCATCTTTTAAACACTAAAAAAAGATTATAAAAAATTATCTTGCTGATAGGTTCAAATAATTAGGATTTAATAATAGCATGTCATTAAGGATGATATTAAAATGAAAAGAAGATTATATAATAATTTGATCAGATTGTTTTTGGTTTCAATTTATGCAATATTTATTAGTGGAATTTTAAAAGTTACACTGCTTGAAGTTGTAGGATTTAAGCCTCCAATAAATGAAAGATCGTTCTGGATATCTTATCTTATACTTTTTAATTTGAATACTGAGTTTAACTATTATCTAGATAAATATTTAAATAATCATCTTCCTTGGTTTTTTAATAATACGAAACGTGTCATACTACAGTTTTCATGTATGATTTTATCAACTTTGATTATTATTGGAATTCCTTTTGTGATATGGTATATAAAAATTGGTCAGTCATTGTCATACCCCATTTCTACAGTAATATTATTTATTACATTTCTAATTTTTCTTTTAAATTTTATGGGAATTCCAGTTGCAATCAATTTCCATAGGCAAATGCAAAAATATTCTCTTGAAGTTGAACAATTAAAAAGGGAAAAACTTAAAGCTGATTACAAGGTTTTACAAAATCAGGTAGACCCACATTTTCTTTTTAATAATTTTAATGTTCTAATTGCAGAGATTAGTTATAATCCTGATAAAGCTATTGAATTTACTCGTAAATTATCAAAAGTCTATAGATATGTGTTACAAAGTAAAAATCATGATTTAATTGAAGTTGATCAGGAATTACAATTTATTAAGTCATATATATATCTTCACCAAGTTAGAATAGGGAATGCTCTAAATTTTTCTCTTAATGTGTCGGATGCTGCTTTAAATAAACAACTTCCACCTTTAACTTTACAAATTCTTGTTGAGAATGCAATAAAGCATAATATTGCAAACGATAAAAATCCATTAAATGTTTCTATCCAAAGTTGCGATGATAATACATTAATTGTTAAAAATAATCTAAACCCAAAATCGGAATTACACTCAACCTTTACGGGTTTATCCAATATTAAAAGTCGTTATGAATTGCTTAAAAAAGAGGGATTCAGTGTTGAACAAAACTTGTCTCATTTTACAGTAAGAATTCCATTAATAGAAGAATAAATTATGAAAGTTTTAATAATAGAAGATGAAATTCCTGCTCAACGATTATTAAAAGAGATTATTAACCAAATCGAGCCTCCAGTGGAACTGGTAGGTTGTTTAAATAGCGTTGAATCAGCGGTTAAATGGTTTCAAACTAACATTCATCCAGAGATTGTCTTATTAGATATACAATTATCAGATGGCCTAAGCTTCGAAATTTTTCAGCAAATAAATATCACTAGTATGGTGATCTTTATTACTGCCTATGATGAGTATGCAATTCAAGCTTTTAAGGTTAATAGTCTTGATTACTTATTAAAACCCATTGATAAAGAGGAATTGCAAATCGCATTTGATAAATATGAAAAATATGATAGAAAATTTCTTCAAGAAAAAAATAATGATCTTGATTATAAGAAACTAATGAATTTAATTCAAGAAGAAAAGAAGGAATTTCGTAAACGATTTTTAATACAGGCTAACGAATCTTTTTTTCACTTGTCTGTTCATAAAATAGCCTTGTTTTACAGTTTACAAGGAATAACTTTTGCTCTTACTTTCGAAAAGAGGGAATATCCTATTAATTTATCATTAGAAAATCTTATGGCACAATTGGACCATAACCAATTCTTTAAAATTAATCGGGGGTTAATAATTAATATTGAGGCCATTATTAAAGTACATTCTTACTTTCAGGGTAAACTTAAAATTGAGTCCAATCCAAAACATTTTGAGGATATTATTATGGGAAAAGATAAAGCTGCATCATTTAAACGTTGGTTGGATAATTAAATTCTCAGTGCATTGTTTTTTTATTATTATTAAGAAAAACACGAAAATTTCCTGCATAAATTCAAAGGGTCACATATTTAAAATTATGCAAATAATGATTTTGAATTATTTAATCTCATAAAATAGTGGGTTAAGACAGGCCGGTTGCCATTACCAATTTCATAGTGAAATCATATGTTGAACAATACATCAGTATAGCTTTTTGGTGGGAAAAGCTTAAAACTGTTTTTATTTTGGATCTAGAATACGATTTTATCAAAACTATTAACATTGGAAAAGTAGGATGTTGACCAGGCAATCGGTCTGTCTTTGTTTAAAAAAATAAAAGTTTTGTCTTGTCGATGTTAAAGATGAAATTAAGTAAAGGCTTAAATTTTATTAATAAAAGTTAAACAAACCATTTATGCAAATTTGTTATAAAAATATTCTCTAGATTCACCATCTATTTTTGAAAAAGAAGAACCACCATTGAAATAATACATCCCACAGATCACTCTGATACCCACGCATTAATTCAGAGATGTAAAAATTAGTTCTTAAAAAGATTAGTATTGTTTTCCCAATCGAGTAAACGAATCAAACAAATAATGTGTACTTGGTTGTTGGATGTTAGTATATCTTAATTATGGATTGTAATAAACGAACAGGAACCCTTATTTCAATCCAGGATTCGCTAGTAAAAGCTAGGTTTCTTGGTGAAGTAAAGATGGGAGAAATGGCTGAAATTATGGTAGATGGGCATCTGCTTCAGGCAGAGGTGCTACAAATTCAACCAGATTTTAAAAATCCCCAAGCGGGAATTGCAGAGATGCAAGTATTTGAAGATTTAACGGGAGCACAAATAGGCGACTTGGTTGAATTTAAAGGTAAACCTTTGTCTGTGCTTTTAGGGCCTGGACTTTTGACAAGTATTTGGGATGGACTTCAAAATCCTTTGTACAAACTTGGCGAACAGGATGCATATCTTGTGCCTGGATTAAAAGCCCCAGCACTTGATGTGGAAAAGTTATGGGAATTTACTCCAACAGTTAAAGTTGGAGAAGAGCTAAGTGGTGGAGATTCGATTGGATATGTACCTGAAGGCCGACTTGAGCACAAGATTTTAGTGCCTTTTAACTTGGGTAAATGCAAACTAAAAAGTATTGTAGGAAAGTGCAAATTAAATATTACGCAAGAAGTTGCGGTTGTTGTCGATGAACAGAATAATAACCATGTTTTGAATTTGGCTTTTCGTCAATCTGTAAAATCACCAATCCCTTTTAAAGAGAGAGCAATTCCAAGTCAGACTATTTCAACAGGAGTACGTGTTATTGATTTGTTGGCACCAGTAGGATATGGTGGTACTGTTGGTAATCCTGGTCCTTTTGGCGCAGGTAAAACAGTATTACAACATTCACTTTGCAAATATGCTTTAGCTGATATCATTATTATGGCAGCTTGTGGCGAGCGTGCAGGTGAAGCGGTTGAGGTTTTTAAAGATTTTGCAGAATTGGATGATCCTTCAACAGGCGAATCCTTGATGAAACGAATGTGTATTTTCGGGAACACCAGTTCTATGCCGGTAGCTGCTCGTGAAGCTAGTGTTTTTATTGCCTTAACAGTGGGTGAGTATTATCGCTATCAAGGCTATAATGTAATTCTTTTGGCTGACTCTACTTCCAGATGGGCTCAGGCACTTCGTGAACGTAGTGGGAGACAAGGAGATATTCCGGGACCAGAAGCTTTTCCAATGGATATTCCTGATCAGATAAAGGGAATGTACCAACGTGCAGGTTCAGATGTAGGTACGGGAGGATCATTAACTTTTATTGGGACAGTATCGCCAGCAGGTGGAAATTTTCAGGAACCGGTAACACAGGCAACCATGGATGCGACTGGTGGTTTTTGGGGACTATCTCAAGATCGTGCCGATGCTAAAAAATATCCGGCTATTGATCCTTTGGTTTACACCACGTCGGTTTACGATAGTTTTATTTCCTGGGACGACCGAAAAAATATGTTACAAACATTACATGAATCTAATGATATCGATCAAACCATTAGTACCATTGGTTTGAAAAAAGTTCCTATTGATAAATATGTACAGTACCAGAAAGGACAAACCATCGATTTTTGTGTAATGCAACAGGATGCCTTTCATGAAGTAGATGCTTGTACACGTCCTGAGCGATTGGAAATTATCAACCAGGCAGTACAGAAATTGATTAACACACCAATTGAGTTTTCACAAAATGAAATGAATGATGAGGAGTTGAAAGACTTGGTGAAAATCAAATTTGATGAATTGCGTCAATGGTGGAAAGACTGGAACAGCAATGCTCAAAGCGCGGAACAAATGAATGAACTTGACGTGAAGCTTGAACAATTTATTAAACAGGAGGAAGCGTAAAATGATTCGAAAAGAAATAAGTAAAATAAGCGAAATCGGTAAGGCACTAATATCAGTTGAAGGAAATCCCGGGGTTGCCTTAAACCATGTTGTGGAGTTATTGGAAGCGGATACAAATCAAAGTCTGTCTTTTGCAAAGGCAATTAATATTTCAGAAAACTCGACACGTTTTCAGGTATTTAATGGAACACAAGGACTAAGTACTCATACAAAAATCCGCATGCATGAAGTACCTCTTACAGCAGGTTTTTCATACAATATGTTGGGACGTAGTTTCGATGGAGTTGGAAACGTAGCTGATGGAGGTCCGGAAATTATTTTTGAGAAAGAGGTTTCTACAAGACTAGATACCTTGAACCCAACGGTTCGTTTGGTTCCCAAACAAGCATTGTGGACAGGCATACCAATGATTGATGTGTTTAATACACTGGTGAAATCTCAGAAAATTCCAATTTTTGCTGGTCCTACTGAACCTTATAACCGTTTACTATCTCAGATAGCACAAGGTGCTCAGGCTGATATTATCATTTTTGCCGGGATTGGATTAAAATTCGATGAATATCAATATTTCAAAGAGCAACTTTCACAATCAGGAAATATCGATAAAACCATCATGTTTACTCACCTTGCCGGTGATTCGCAGATTAAAGGTTTGATGTTGCCTGATGTTGCCTTAGGTGTAGCTCGCGAGTTTGCCGATCAGGGAAAAGATGTTTTGGTATTGCTTACCGATATGACCAACTGGTCAAATATTTTGAGAAATGTTGCAAATTACCAGGATCAGATTCCTTCCTTGCAAGGTTATCCAGGATCTTTGTATTCAGAATTGGCTAAACGTTACGAAGTGGCTGCTGATATTGAAGGAGCTGGTTCCATTACCATTATTGGGGCAACAACATTGGAGTCGTTGGAAGATCCAGTGCCAGATAACACAGGTTATATTACCGAAGGACAGTTTTTTCTTGAGAATGGTAAACTAAAACTTGCCCGTTCGCTTTCGCGATTAAAACAGCAAGTAAATGGAGCTACCCGAAATGATCATCGCCCAATAATGACCGTTATGGCCTCCTTGTTAGCCGATGCAGAAAAGGCTTATGAGGCAGCAGAAGTTGGAGCAGCCAATGATGCCTTTTCACAAAAATTACTTCGCTATCGTGAAGATTTTATTGCCAATATGGAAGAACCATTTGGTGAATCTATCGAATTGGAAGCTGCCCTTGATCAATGTTGGCAGATATTAAAAAGGCATTTCAAACCTACCGAAACAGGGTTAAGCAAGAAGTTGATTGACGAATATTGGAACAAGAATTAATACCTAAAGACAATAAAATGACAAATAATAAGGAAAATTTGGAAGGTATTGTTTCCAGATTAAAAGAGAAAGGCATTAGTGCAGGTGAGGAAGAAAAGCAGCGTATTATTGAGAATGCTAAAAAGCAAGCTGACATCTTGCTTTCAGAAGCTGAAACACTAAGAAAAAACATTATTAAAGATGCAAAGCTTAGGGCTGAGCAAACACAAAAAAATGCTGAAATTGCCCTTACTCAAGCTTCACGTGATTTGGTGGAAGCAACTAAAATAACAATACTTCAGAATCTTAAATTGGCATTCGGAAAGCAATGTGAAAGCCTGTTTACAAAAGAGCAATATCAGGAGAAGTTATTAAAGGCTGTTTTAGATTCAATTTCAGGAAATAAGCGTGTTGAAGTTTCTTCCGAAACTGCTACGGCAATGGAATCATTCCTGATAAAAGAAGGATTTGGCAAACAGGTAGAAATAAAACCTTTTACCGGAAGTGAAGCTAAAATTGTTGTGAACTCATCAGAAAATGAGGGTATTCAATTCGTATTGAGTTCACAGGATGTGGAGGAAGGATTGTTTGCAATTCTGAACAAAGATTTAGTGGAACGAATTACTAAAAATCAGGAGGTTTAAGAATGTCAAACGTGGTATATCTTATGAGTAGTTTGCCAAGCTTGACCTTTGGACAGAAACCACCTATTTCATTGAGTGATTTCAAGGAGGATGCTAAAAAGCAATTGTCTGCAAAACATTTTAAAATGCTTGAACGGGTCGATGTTCAGGGGAATAATGGGCAAGTAGACAAATCATTTCTGAAGAATGTAAACACATTATTGAAAGAAGTATACCAAGATCTTTCGGAAATACGTGAAGCCAGAAAACAAAATCGTCAGGCAAATTTGATTCGCTTGTCTTTAATTGCTATTGCAGGAAATCCCTTACAGCGCGAGAAACAGATTATGAAATATCTGTGGGAAGAACTTGAATCTATTGAATCTGGCAAGACATTTAGTATGACTGAAGTAATGGTGTACAAACTAAAATTGCAGATTCTGAGCCGAATGAACTCGTTTAATGCAAAACTTGGTGCTGAAGTGTTGACTTCAATTGTGAATCCATCTAAAAAAGGGGAGGTTCAATAATGGCTGGAGTGAAAATTAAATATACAAAAACGGAAAGAGCTCGTCAGAAAAAAATTCTGAAGGTTTCGGAAAGGATGTTGCCTTTGTTTGAAGCCATGGAGAAATCATTAATGGCAAGTGTAAATACCATTTCGGAGCGTATAGATCAGATTAAAGAACAGATTGAAAAAAATCGAAAAGCAGCAGAAGCATGGCTTGCCGTGATGAGTGATTCATGGGTTGAAATAGATGATTTTATATCCGTTAAGGAAATAAATACTAAACCAATTGATGTTGCAGGTGTTCGGGTTCAGCAGTTCGAAAGTGTTGATTTTAAAGTGATGCCAGTTTCCGAAGATACACCATTGTGGGTAGATGATGCCATTCATTTAATGCAGGATCAATTGCAATTATTGGCAGAAATTAACTGTTTGGAGGATCAAATTCATTTACTCGAGGAGGAATTGCTTGATGTTAGAGCAAGGGTGAAGTTATTTGAGAATCGCCGCATACCGAATGCAAAGATGGCCATTCGAAAAATTGGACAGAAATTGCAAGATGATGAGCGATTGACCATTGCAACAGCAAAGGTTGTGAAAACCAGTAATCAAAAGGAGGTTTGCATATGATTACAAAAATGAAAAAACTGATACTTCTGATGCCTGAATCGGCAGTTGATGTGGATGCTAACCTTAGAATTCTTGGTAAGCTTGGAGTCATGCATGTTAGTCCTTTTCAAACTGCAAAAGATGAATCGATTGAAAGGGTAGATGCTAGGATTAAACAATTGGAAAAAGCCATTTCAATCTTGGATAGATATGATGAAAAACAGGATTCGAATTCGATTGAACTTAGTGATTACTCAAAGCAAGAAAGAGGTGAAATCCATTTGATGGAAAGAGTCTTGGGTGCTGAAGTAAATCGCAATCAATTGGAAAATAGTAAGCTGCATCTATCCAAAGATATGGATTGGTATCAAAGATGGGGTAATATTTCTCTTGAAGATATTCAGCAACTCAATAAGAAAGGAGTTTATCTAAAATTTTACCTGGTTGGCGATAAGGATTTAAAACTACTTAAATCTCGCGAAGACATTCATCTAATTGGACGAATTGATGAGTTAAACCAAGTAGTTTTGATTACTGAAATTACTGATGAAAAACTAGATTTTTTGCAAGTCGCATTACCCAATATGGAGAGCTTTAATGCAAAAATTGCTTTAAAAAATACGGAGAAACAGTTGAATGAAGTTGAAAAACTTTTGCAACAACTTAATTCTCAAAAAGCAGTTTTGCAGGATGCCTTAGATGAAAGAAACAAACGTTTAGATGTGCGCAACATTCACTATGGAGGAATTGCCATAGACAATCAGGTACGATGCTGGAAAGGATTTATTCCGGAAGATAGGGTAGATCAATTTACTGAAGTTGCAGAGAAAAATAGTTGGGGTTATGTGATTGATGAACCTACTTCTGAAGAGATGGATGAAGTTCCAACTTTAGTGCGCACATCAAATTGGGCAAAGCGCATACAGCCGGTAATGGATTTTATGGGATTGGTCCCAGGATACAAGGAGCTTGATGTTTCCAAAGTGTTCATGATTTTCTTTACTTTTTTCACTGGTATTCTGGTAGGAGATGCTGGATATGGTTTGATATTTCTTCTGATTACTTTCCTGGTACATCGCAAGCAAAAGTATGTGAAGAAAGTAGAATTCCAGTTAATGTATACTCTTTCTACCGCAATTATGTTTTGGGGAATACTTACTGGAACTTATTTTGGATCAGAAGTTATTGCTGAAATTCCAATTCTAAATCAATTGCGAATTAGTCAATTGGCAAGTTTTGGTGGCGATAGTGTTTTTATTCAGAAATTTATGTTTCTAATAGGAGCCGTTCACTTAACCATAGGACATTTACAGATTTCTTGGAGGTATCTAAACAGCGTAAAAGCAATTGCGCAGTTGGGTTGGGTGTCCATTATCTGGGGGTTATACTTAATCGTAAATCAGATGGTGTTGGGAGTTCCTGCATCAGGAATTATGATTTGGCTTTTTGTTGGAGGTGCTTTGTTAATAGCTTTATTCTCCAATCCTGGAACAAGCTTTATGAAAGGAATGATTTCGTCCTTGGTAAATTTGCCTTTAAGTATCATTAACGGCTTCTCAGATATTATTTCATACATTAGGCTTTATGCAGTTGGATTATCAACTGTGTTAATGGCTACAAGTTTTAATGAAATGGCAATTGGTGATGGAGTATCAACACTTGCTTCGGGTATAGGAGCTGTTATTGTTCTAATTCTTGGTCACGGGCTAAATATGATACTTGCGGCTATGGCTGTTCTGGTTCATGGCGTTCGTTTAAATATGTTAGAGTATGCAGGTCATGCATCTGTCGAGTTTTCGGGTAACGAGTATACCCCTTTTCAAATTAAAAAATAATCAAACTTTTAAAATTTAAATAATGATGTTATCAACAGTTGTAACAGGCTTTGGAGGACATGCCATTGCCTTAGGAATAGCAGGAGTTGGTTCTGCAATAGGAACAGGAATTGCCGGAATGGGTGCATTGGGTTTGTGGAAACAAGCCATTAAAGAAAAGAAGAAACTTCCATCGCTGGCGCTTGCCATGGTAGGTATGCCTCTAAGTCAGGTCATCTATGGAATGATTTTTATGAATTCCATGATTGGTGCCAACTTGAGTCCTGATAGCTATATGAATCAAATGATATGGGCATTTTTTGTAGGCATTGCCATTGCGGCTTCTGCCATTATGCAGGGAAGAGTTGGAGCTGCCGCTTGCGCCAATTTAGCAGTAGATGATAAACAAGGATCAGGGATGTACATTGCAGCTATGGGGATCATTGAAACAGTTGCACTTCTTGCAATGGTATTTGGAATGGGAGGTATTCCTTCAGTTTAGAAAGATTTCAATTTTCATATAGTTAGGTTAGATTCAAAAAGCAGTTTCTTATTTAGTTAGGAAGCTGCTTTTTTTATTAAACAATTATGAAAAATATCAACATTGTAAGTCTTCAGCCTAATTTGGACAGATTGGTATAAAAGTTAAGAGATGGATTTCTTAACTTTTTATCACCAATAATTGTCTGGAAGATGAAAAAGAAAAAACAGAGTACTGAGTCCAAAGTAAAAGAAATAAGGCGGCACACACGC
>NZ_RZNH01000052.1 GCF_013141825.1 Marinifilum caeruleilacunae | reverse complement strand
GTCTATGATATTAGTTTGACTAGATAGTCAACAACGATTTTAGGTGTTTATAGCATCGGGGTTCCACCTCTTCCCATTCCGAACAGAGAAGTTAAGCCCGTTAGCGCCGATGGTACTGCAGAGATGTGGGAGAGTAGGTCGACGCCAAGCTTTAAAGGATAGTAAGTCTTATGATTTACTATCCTTTTTTTATATTCCCGGATTTTTACTAATCAATAACTGCCACACCATTTCATTTTAGGATTCAATTTCATATTCACTAATCCGGAATTTAGATTCATTAACTAGTGCTTAAGGTTTTTTAACCTATATTTTCAATCATTCTGTTTAAGTTCGCTACAGTTTGTATATCTTTGTACGCTATGAAACAATATTTCATAATATTAGCTCTTGTATTTGGATTTTCAGTGATTTCTTTTGCACAAAGAGATTTAACTGGAGTTAGCATTGGACCAGATGGTAGACCGATGACAGAACAACAAAAGAAGGATGATTCTGGAATGTTGGATAGTCTTGGATATGATGTTGAATCGGTAATTAAAACCTGGAAGCTGACTGATATGAATTCGGCAGTGGAACCATTCAAACTGGATACCATCTTAGGAGAAATTCAAAATTACAATCCCATATATCGTAGAAGCATCTCAAATTCATACCTGGGTAATCTTGGATCAGCATATCAAAGCAATATCTATACGGATAGAGTAAATGATGAAGGATTTCTTTTCTTTAAGCCTTACCGCGCTTATATGGTAAAGCCTGAGGATATCGTTTACTTTAATACCACCACTCCTTATACCCGACTATTTTATGAGACAGGTGGTCCTAAAGGTCAATCAGAAAATTTACTAAGAGTTCTACAAACTCAAAATATTACGCCTGATTGGAATGTAGGAATCAATTACGATTTGATTTCGAGTGATGGCCAATATCAGAATCAGAAAACAAAACTTTACGATTTTACCATTTTCTCAAGTTATAAAAGAACAAACTATGGTATGAATATGGTTCTTAATATGAATCGTATGAGTGCCGAAGAGAATGGCGGGGTTTTTAGAGATTCATTGATTACTGATACCGATGAAGAAGCCGAAAATATACAAGTAAATCTTACTAATGCGAGATCGAAATTGACAAATTTTAATTTGTTCATGAACCACTCGTATGGTATTGGTAAGGAAAAGGAGATCGTTGTAGAGGAAGATACCACTTACTCTTACGCGATTGATTTATTATATACCTTGAATTATGAGAATAATAGTTGGCAATACAAAGATGATAATTTGAATTCAGATTTTTATACCGACTTTCTTTTAAACACAAACTCTACCTTCGATAAGGTAAAGCAATCAGCTATTAGAAATACTTTTCAGGTTGTTTTTAATGAAAATGAAAATAAATGGATTCGTTTAGGAGCCAGGTTTGGTATCGAAAGCGAATTTCTAAAATATAACCTTAGAAGAAATGTCTCTCAATATGCATGGCAGCAAAAAGATGAAAACATCCACAACAACGAACTTGTTGCCAGCTTATTTAGTTTATCTGGAAAATCTTTAAATTGGAAAGCAGTTGGTAAATACACTTTTGAAGGGTATCGCCAAAATGACTTTGAACTGGATTATCAATTGACAAAATGGATTGGTGAAAAAGATGCAGGACATGGCTTTAAGCTTTCCGGAAGATTGGAATCGACTACTCCTGATTTTATTCTGGAGAAGTATTACGGAAACCATCAGCAATGGGATTTAAATCTCGATAAGAAAACGGAATTACGTGTTGGTGGTGAATATTTTAATAAAAAATATAGGTTTAAAATTGGTGCAAGTTTCAGTCAGATAGATAATTACACTTATTTTGGTTTGCAGGCAACACCTGAACAGGCCAGTAGTGGAATTTCTGTTATCACCGGATATTTGCAGAAAAATTTCAAGCTAGGTAACTTTTATCTAAACCAAAGCTTAGTTGGTCAAAATAGTTCGGATGAAAACATTTTGCCACTTCCAACTTTATCAATCTATAGTAATAACTATTATAAAAATGAATTTTTTAATGGCGCATTAGGACTTCAAACCGGTGTGTCGATACACTATAATACTGGTTTTTACGCACCAAACTATATGCCTGCTACAGGACAGTTCTATTTACAAAACGAAAAGGAACTGGGGGATTATCCTAAGGTGAATGTGTACTTTAACTTTAGAATTAAAAGAACACGTTTATTTATCATGTATGAGCACGCGAACGCTTCTATTGGTAGTAAAAACTATTTTTCAGCACTTCATTATCCAATCAATCCGTCGATGTTGAAATACGGATTAATTTGGACTTTTTACAATTAAGAATTCTTAAAAATAAGCAAGAACCTAAGTCAAATAATTCTTGGTTCGAGACCTGTTTATTTCTAATTTAATATTAGGAAGGGAGAATTTTATGTCACAAGTAAAATACATAAAGCTACTTATACCTTTGATTTTCATGGTATTTCTGCAGACATGTAATCAGCAGCGTAAGCTGGTGCAGTTACAAATGCAGGAGAAACCTGTTGTAGAATTGAAGCATGTAAAGCTGCGTGGAAAGCTAAGAGTGATTACCGATTATAATTCAACCAACTATTTTATATACAAAGGTAGAACCATGGGATTTCAGTACGAAATGCTGAAAGCTCTGGCAAAACATTTGGATGTAAAACTTGAGTTGACCGTAAATAATGATCTGGTATCGTCTTTTGATGCTTTGGAACGTGGTGATGTTGATTTATTAGGTATGAATTTGGCAGTTACAGGAGATAGAGTGGAGAAGTTCAATTTCACTGTACCTCATAGTCAGTCGCGCCAGGTATTGATTCAGATTAACGATTCAATTCGCCCTATTGGATATGTAAACGAAAAATCTCAACTGTTTGGAAAGCAAATTCACGTGCCCAAAGGATCATCTTTCGAGGAACGCTTGCACAGAATATCAAATACGGGAAATGAAAATATAGATATTGTTCCTGTTGATCAGATTGAAGTAGAGGAATTAATTTCGAAAGTAGCGAACAGAGAAATTTCTTATACGATTGCCGATGAAAATGTGGCGATGGTAAATCAAACTTATTATCCGAATATCGATATTCGTACTCACTTAAGTGAACCTCAAAATTTGGCCTGGGCTTTACGAAAAGGGACAGATCAATTGACCAAGGACATTAATATGTGGCTGATAGATTTTCAGAAAACAAAGGAATATCGAATTATTTACAGAAGATATTTCAAAAGTAGCCGAATTGAAGAGATGCTTCAAAGTGAATATTTTACCCTGAAAAGTGGGAAGATTTCAGAATACGACGATTTGTTAAAGAAACATGCCAAGCACATTGATTGGGACTGGAGATTATTATCGGCCCTGGTTTACCAGGAATCGAATTTTGATCCTAAGGCTCGTTCATGGGTAGGCGCTTTTGGTTTGATGCAGTTAATGCCTGAAACGGCTTACAGGTATGATGTGGATACACTTTCGACAGCACAGGAGAATGTAGAAGCAGGAGTAAAGCACTTAAAATATCTTGAAGCCAAGTTGGATAAAACCTTAGACGATAAAACAGATAAACTGGAGTTTCTATTGGCTTCCTATAATGTTGGATTGGGACATATTCTTGATGCCCGAAGATTGGCACTTAAGAATGGAAAAAATCCTGACCAGTGGAAAGGTAGTGTAGATTATTACCTCTTAAACAAATCGAAACCTGAATTTTTTAATGATCCGGTAGTAAAATATGGATACTGTCGCGGACAGGAACCTTACTGGTATGTTATCAAGATTCTGGATCGATACAAACACTATAAAAACATGGCCTTAACGGATCAGGCCAGCTCGTAAAAACAACTCACGAAGTTCAGATAAAATCATTGCAGTAGCTCCCCATACCTTGTGGCCTTTGGCATCGAAGTATGGGGCGTTTATTTTATGTCCGTTTGTGTTAAAACTAAATTCCGAGATATTCTTTTCGGCAAGAAGTTCCTGTACAGGCATTTCAATCACCTCTTCAACTTCGTGTGGATTCAATTTAAATTCGGGACGCTGCTTGCAATATCCCAAAACAGGAAGAACCATAAAATTGCTCACCGGAATGTACAATTCGGTTAAGAATCCCAGAATTTTAATCTTTTTACAATCTACACCCAGCTCCTCGTTGGTTTCGCGAATGGCAGTTACCGTTCGATTGGTATCGCTCTCTTCGTATTTACCACCTGGCAAACTAATTTGTCCACTGTGACTTGTGTTTCCCGTGGTTCTTTTCATAAAAGGAAGGTACAACTGGCCGTTTTTTGGATAGAAAAGTAACAATACACTACTGTCTCTGGCCAGGGATGGATCACTTTTTTTAAGAGCATGTTCGCGAATTGATGGCGACATTATTTTTTGTGCATCGAAACCCGGAAGACCTTTATTAAGCTCTTCGTTCAATTGCGCCTTGAACACTTCTAAATCAAAAGTAGTATCTAATAAACTCATATCATCCTTTTTCAAATCTTACTTAAAGATAGAAATAAAGTTTCCCTGAGATGTCAAAAAAAGATTAATCTTTACCTAAATTCATTAAAAAACCCGGCAAATGGCCGGGCTTAGGTTACTTTCTAAAATTCTTAACAAACTGCTCTACTTCGGGCACACCTCCCTGGTAAAGCAGGTATCCATTATATGGTTCTCGTTTTGTGATTTCATCATTAATTGACGTTTGCATCAAATCGATCACCTCATTTCTATTGGTGGTTTGACCCAATGCCCAACCCAATTTAATGTAAGCTGCTTCGGGTAGCATATTGTCTAAAGGAACCACACCCATGGCCATTAAATCTCTACCGGTATCATACACAAACATGTGCGTATATCCCCAAAGGGTTTGAACAGTCATGAAAATATGAACTCCCTTTTCTACTGCTCTTTTTAAAGCCGGATACACAGGTTTGTTCACGTGTCCGAGTCCGGTTCCTGCAATTATAATTCCTTTGTAGCCACAATCAACCAAGGCATCAACCACATCGGGTTGCATGTTCGGATAGTAGTACAAAATCGTTACTTTTTCCTCGAAATAAGGTAATATTTTTACATCCTTGTCCTTGCGGCGATGATTGTACTTTTTCTTGATGGCTTCCACTCCTTTCCTGGTAACTGTTGCCAGTGGTGTGTCTCCCAAAGTTCTAAAAGTGGAACGGTAGCTCGAATGCATTTTACGTACTCTTGTTCCTCTATGTAGGAATCCATATTCATCGGAGGTAGGACCAAACATACATACCATTACTTCTGCAATATCGCCATGACCTGCGGCAATTGCCGAATGCATCAGGTTCAGGGCAGCATCGGATGATGGTCGGTCTGATGATCGTTGCGAACCTACCAAAACAACCGGAACAGGCAAATTCTGAACCATATAGGTAAGTGCTGCTGCTGTATGGTGCAAGGTATCGGTACCGTGCGCAATGATAATTCCATCCACGCCATTCTCTATTTCTTTACCAATGGCAATGGCCAATGAAATGTATTGTTGTGGCCCCATATTTTCACTAAAAACAGCAAAAACTTTCTCGGTAGTCAGATTACAGATGTCGGCCAGTTCAGGAACCGATCCATACAACTCACCAGGTGAAAATGCAGGAATAACAGCACCCGTTCGATAATCCAATCGAGAAGCTATGGTTCCCCCGGTACCAAACAATTTTACTTTTGGTTGGCCTTCGGTATAAGGAAACTCTTTTTCGGGAACTTTGTAATTGGCTTTTTTGTAGCCAGTTTCCTTCATTTCCTTAATGGTGCTTACATTTATACCGATGTTGTAACCTGTATCTATTTTTAATACGATATGCTGATCGTCATCATTTTCTGCACGCGGAAGAATGGTTCCGTCAAATTCTCCTCTGGTGGTTACGATATGAGTTTTTCCCCATACACGAACATTATATTTTTTGAGGGTTTCCAGAGCATCACCCTTATATCCTTGAAAAAGATCTTCCATTATTGTAATCGTTTATCGATGATTTCTCTTAAATCTCTTAACTCAATATTTCCAATTGCTTGTTTGTGAAGTTGCCCCATAATCCAGTTAGCAGCATCATCCTGCTCATCAGTTTTCCTGATATCGCGGTACTTCTCGGCAAGAAAATCGATTGGAGCGGCCAACTCTTCCAGGCTTCTCTTCTTAAATTTTAAAGCGGTAAGCATCGAATTAAACTCCATACTTGGATGCTGATACAATATTGGAAGAAGGTATTTTGCAATGTTAATGTGCAAACCTTGCTCATGGATAAATTTGAACAAGCCCACCAGTTTTCTGTAATTGAAATCGGTATGAGCCTTTTGTTTTCCCACAATATTCTTGTAGGTGTGGCCAAAGAAAATGGCAACTCGTTTCGGATCGAATAGGAAACGACTACAGATTTCGTCAATAATTGGATAGATATTTTTACTAAGAATAAAATGGAAGGCATCTTCGGGAACGCCCCATTTGCTTAATAATTCGATTCTCTTGGAGATATCCTGAGGTAAATCTTTTCCTAACCTTTCGATATATTCATCAGACAGGGGAATCGGGCAGGAGTCTGTATCAGGATACATTCGGTCGGCCCCTGGTAAAACCCTTTCGAATATGGTTGTACCGTCGGCAAAGGATTTTCGTGTTTCATTCGGAACACCATCAAAAATCATTTCGCAACGTTCAATTACGGTTTCAATGGCTGTTTCAATGTCCTCTTCAGGACCCCATATAATGATTTGTGCATCCTTATTTTTCGCACCCATTTTAGTACGGATTGTGGCAAAATCATGATCCGAAATGAGCACATCTTCCTGCTCGGAGTGAATCATGTTTGGTTTTTCAATACAGGCAATTACTTTTAATCTTTGCGAAATTTCGTCGGCAAAAACCTGTTCTGGTTGCGTAAAATGAGAAAGGAATCCTTTAAATTCAGGGATGTTGATGGCTATAATTTTATGCTTTTTCTCCTTGCATTCTACCAATAGCAGGTAAGTGAATTTGAACTCATGAGGATCTAACTCCATATGTCTTGGCTGCCACTTTTCCTTTGTTATTCTTTCCAGTAATAATTTTCTGATATGAAGTAAGGCCCATTGCCTAAATGCTTCGTTGTGCGAAAGCTCAGGGATCCATTTGTTGTGAGCAACTCCTTTAATTTCTACTCGAGAACCACCACGGCAACTTACATTTACATCTTCTCTTCCGGCTCCCATTCCAGTTCGTACCAATCCAGTACTTCTATTTAAAAATCGAATGTATTCGGCCGCTTCTCTTAATTCATCAGGTGTAACAAGTTCGGGAGCAGTAACGGTTTCAATTAAGGGCATGCCCAATCGGTCGGTTTTATACCATCTTTCGTGACCTACATCGGCAATTTCTCTGCACGAATCTTCCTCGATACTCAACTGAATCAGATTCACCTTTTTATTGCGAAGCTGAATGTGCCCATTTACGCCAAGAATTGCTGTACGCTGAAAACCAGTTGGAATACTTCCGTCGAGGTATTGTTTACGTGTAATATGAACCTCACCAACAACATTTAATTTGCTGAGTAAGGATATTTTTAATGCAATTTCTAATGCTTCAGGATTAATTTTAAACGGAGGAGTATCATCTACTTCGTAAGTACAGGCCGTTTCGTTATTGATACGGTAAATAATATTCTTACGGGTTTTGAATTCCATAAGCGCTGTACCATCGTATCCACCAAGTTCACTCATGGCAGGTCGCATGTGGCGAATTACTTCGGCATCATAATCTCCGTTTTTTTGAAATACGCCGCAAGGGCAATGGCAAAACAACTTCTCTTTAGTAGCAAGTTGCTGATGAACTTCTAAACCCGACTTAAATCCAATTCTACGATAGTCTTCAGGAGTGGCGATCCTTCGGTCTACATAGCCAATTTGTTGTCGGGTGAGTTCATAGTTTTGTTTGGGTGTGATTTTAGTACTCATTTCGGGTTAAATTAGTAACCCTAAAAAGTACATATTATTCGTGTCACCAAAAATGATAAATGACAGGTTTATGTACTAAAAATCAAAGAAATTAAGGCATGAATGGTAGCCTGATTTTGTAGCCTTTACTCTGGATATCTTCGTGAATTTTCTTGCCAATTTCCTGTCCCCAAATCATACCGGCTTGCATGCTTTCAGCAGTAATATTAGGAATTTTATGAGCAATCCTTTTTCCGGCATCCGATTCAAAAAATGCAATCATCGCCTTCACATCATCATGAGATAAATTCTTTCTGTAAATTGGTACAATCATATTATACAAATCTTCGAAAGAAGTTTTTAGAAACTCTTGCTCAGCCTTTTCCCAGTAGCTTGAAGGAACATCCGATTCCTGGGATTTAAAATGCTGTATCATGGTTTTGATCGATTGTTTGAAACTGTTTGCTGATCCATTTACTTCGAATAGGTGCTTCACATCCTTTGCATATTCATCGTTTAGCTCATTGTTATTGGCAAAACTGTTACAAGCAGCAAATAACAGAATTACTAAAAGTATCTTCGACCCTATTGTTTTCATTACGCTTTGTTTTGGTTTAGTAGATTATAAACTTTTTAAAGTTAAGGTTTCTAGAATTTTATTGGTGATTTCCTTTCGTTTTTTTGCTTCTTCCGAATTTCTGATATCCATATTTAATGCAAAAAAGTACACATTGCTTTCATTTTCGAGATAGCCAACATACCAGCCCATTTGCTTCTTGACGCGAGCTGCCCAACCTGTTTTGGCCCTAATTGTATAGCTGTCGTTTTGCTCAACAATCATTATTTTCTTTACAGTTTCCTGATTTTTTGCTTCAAATGGCAGTTGGTTTAAATAGAGCCTTTTCAAAAAATCAATTTGTTGATTGGCTGTAATTCTGATGTCTCCATTCAGCCAAAACAGGTCTATTTTACCACCAATATTCCGATTGCCATATTCTGCTTTCTTTACCCAATGGCTCATTCTTTCTTTACCAATTTTTCTGGCCAGTTCCTGGTACATCCAAACCACCGAATATTTAATTCCTGTTTCCAGGTTATGGTCACGGTTCCAGGCATCCACAAAACGTTTTTTGCCGTCCCATTTTACAATTTCTTTTTCATCTTTTATTACTCCTGTTTCTAAAGCAATCATCGAGTTGATGATTTTGAAAGTAGAGGCTGGTAGGTAAGCAGAATCGAGTCTGGCCGAATTGTGAACCAATGATTTGTTGTTCTTAAAATCATGAATGATAAAACAACCACTGGTATTTTCCTTCTCAAATATACTCTGGATAGTCTTTGTAGAATACTGATCGAGAATTGACTCATTTTGCTTCTCACATCCTAATAGAAAAAAAGCAGCAAAAAGTACAAGAATGTATTTCATAGCTTTAGGCGTTTTGTAATCGGAAATCTTGTTTTTTATAGACATACCAAAAAAGAATAATGGCTGCAGTACACAATAAACTGGCAAGCAAGGAACCTTCAAAACCAAACTTACCACCGGTTAGCAATTCGTTGCCCGTAATGCTTTGAGAAATTAAGGTATCGGTATCTGTACCACTTACCTCGAACCCAAAAATCGGTCCCTGGAAAAAGTTCCAGCTAAAATGCAAGGCCAATGGGAACCATAGGTTTTTCGTGAAAATGTATCCAATTCCTAAAAGAATACCTGCCAGGAATATGTTTGTAATGCCCAGGAATGACACGTTTGGGTTGAATAGGTGTAATGCTGTAAAGATTAGGGATGAAAGAACCAGGGCCAAATACCTGTTCATTGAATCCATAAAATTTGGCAGGATATATCCTCGAACCAACACTTCTTCGTTTACCGATACAATTATGAATAAGAAAACGGACTGCAAAAGGCTTGTTGCAGCGAAGTGAATGGAATCTATTGTTAGGTTACCATTTACCTGTAAGATGATAGTTCCCAAACCCATCATGACAATACCGGCAATTAATCCGTAAAAAATATCTTTACCTCTGTTTTTCAGCGAAAATCCCAAATCAACAAACTTTCTTTTGTCGATAAAGCGGGCGAAAATCCAAACAATTAATAAAGTGCCTAACATGCCGGTAAATTGGGTGGTTAGCCTGAAACCCGTTGACATATTAACATTTTGCAAATTTTGAAGATCGAGAGTTCCTGTGATTGCGCCATATAAAATAAGGCCAATTGCCTGGAATATTCCGCTTACAATAAAAAATGGAATGATGATTAAAATTGCACGTAACCAACCATGTTTTATGGCTGGATTTGAGTTGATTTGGTCCATGATGTATAGGTTTTATTAAGGTGTTTAAAGTTAACAAAACTAATGAAAAGCAATCTTGTAAAATAAAAAAGCTTGCTCCAAAACTGAAGCAAGCTTATTTTTATTGTAACTATTGAATTATACGATTCCTTGCGCAATCATTGCATTTGCAACTTTCACGAATCCACCAATGTTGGCTCCATTTACGTAGTTTACAAATCCATTAGAGGTTTTACCATACTTAATACAAGTTGTATGTATGTCTTTCATAATGCGTTTCAAATGGTTGTCTACTTCTTCGCGTGTCCAACTCATGCGCATTGCATTTTGCGACATTTCCAATCCCGAAACTGCTACACCGCCTGCATTTGCTGCCTTGCCTGGTCCAAATAGAATTTCATTTTTCAGATATACTTCTATAGCTTCAGGTGTTGATGGCATATTGGCGCCCTCCGAAACACAAATACAGCCATTTTCAATTAAAATTTTAGCTTCTTCTTCGTTAATTTCATTTTGAGTTGCACTTGGAAGGGCTACATCGCATTTCACACCCCAAGGTCTTTCTCCCGGGAAGTAACCTACATTATACTTTTTGGCGTACTCTTCAATTCTACCACGTTTCACGTTTTTCAAACGCATTACGTACATTAGCTTTTCATCATCTATTCCATCAGGATCATAAATAAATCCGGAAGAATCGGAAAGGGTAACGACCTTACCACCAAGTTCATTTACTTTTTCAACTGTAAATTGAGCTACATTTCCTGAGCCCGATACTGTTACAATCTTGCCTTTTAAACTGTCTCCCTTTGCATTCAGCATTTCTTCGGCGAAATAAACATTTCCGTAACCGGTTGCTTCAGGACGAATTAAACTTCCTCCCCATTCTGCTCCTTTACCAGTAAGAACACCTGTAAATTCATTACGTAGTCTCTTATACTGTCCGAACATGAAACCAATTTCGCGTCCGCCAACTCCAATATCTCCGGCAGGAACATCGGTGTCTGGTCCAATATGCTTCGATAGTTCAGTCATAAAGCTTTGGCAAAATCGCATTACTTCACCATCTGATTTTTGCTTAGGATCGAAATCCGAGCCTCCTTTACCACCACCCATTGGCAGCGTGGTTAAACTGTTTTTAAATACTTGCTCGAAAGCTAAAAATTTAAGAATACCAAGGTTTACTGTTGGATGAAAGCGCAGACCTCCTTTATAAGGACCAATCGCACTGTTCATTTCTACTCGATATCCTCGGTTTACCTGGATCTCCCCCTTGTCATCAACCCATGGCACTCTGAAAATGATGACTCTTTCTGGTTCCGAAATGCGTTCTAAAATTTTTGCTGTTCTGTACTTAGGATTTTCCTCCAGGAAAGGAACCAGGGATTCTACAACTTCGTGAACTGCTTGATGAAATTCAATTTCACCAGGTGTTCTACTAATAAGATCATCCATAAATTCTTTACTGGATGGGGCTTTGAACATGGTTGTCATGATACAAAAAGTTTAAGTTAGACATGATTTATTTTGGGTGTAACATACCAGCAGTCTTTTGGATAACTGCTTGCTCTATTAAAGGTATGAAAGAATTCGTTCAAGGTCAAGCTGTTAGAATTCGTTTAAATTCATTAAATTTAAAAGAGCCCAGTAATAGTGCTAAAGAATTGAATTCCAATATTTAATTTTTATTGTATCTACGTAAGCCCCAAAGCTATGAACCCAGAATCAGATAATAATCAAGGTCTTAACAGAATTATTGCAGAAAATATTGAAAGACTCAAAGAACTTGCTGCAATTAATCAAACTACAGGTATTATTAAGGAAGGCAGATCCATAGAGGACACCTTGCAACAAATTTGCTTTATCCTGCCAAAGGCTTGGCAATATCCGGAGTTTACCGTAGCCAGAATTATTTTTGATGGGAGCGAGTATCTCAGCTCAGGTTTTCGTTTGTCGCAATGGACCATGACCCAGGAATTCATGACCATTGACAATAAAAGTGGGAGAATAGAAATCTGTTACGTAAAGAAATTTCCCAACCTCGACGAAGGTCCTTTTTTGAAAGAAGAGAGACACTTGATTGAGAACCTGGCCAATATCATTGTTGGTTATATCAATAGTGAAACCGGGAAACAACTTCTTACCCAGGTTCAACAGACAAAGGAAGAAAAAAAAGAGATAATAGGACCATACGTGCCTGTTACCAATCGCAAACTGCTTCAAAATTTCCTGAATAAGAACAATGCCGATCGAGATATATATCATGACTTAATGCCTTTTAAGGTGAAAGAAATTCTTTTGGTAGCGAACCTATACGATGCCTATTGTATTGAGAGAGAAGGACGATTTGCAGAACAAATTTCAGGAGAATATCAGCAATTGAACCTTACTTCTATGCCTCGTGTTACCGGTGTTTCTACTTTGGAAGAAACCATGGAACAGTTGCACAGTAAGCATTTCGATATGATTATTCTTATGGTTGGAGTAGATAAGAAAACACCCATTGAATACAGCGAAAAAATCAAAAGCGAATTTCCTTACATTTCCATCTTCCTTCTTCTAAATAATGATGCGGATATTGCCCTGTTCGAAGAGCAAAGAACCGAACACAAAACAGTTGATAAATTGTTTGTATGGAATGGGGAATCGCAGGTATTTTTTGCCATGATTAAATCATTGGAAGATAAGGTGAATGTTGACAATGATACGAAGATTGGACTTTCCCGTGTAATATTATTGGTTGAAGATTCAGCCAAATATTACTCGCGGTACATGCCAATGCTTTACCAGAGTGTGTTGGCACAAACCCAAAGGATTATTGATGATGTAAGCACCGATGCACAATATAAAATATTAAGGTTAAGAGCTCGTCCGAAAATTTTATTGGCCTCGAATTACGAGGAAGCGATGAATATTTACCACAAGTTTAAAGAGTATTTGTTGTGTTTAATTTCGGATGTGAAGTTCCCGAAAGAAGGTGTTTTTGAAGAAGATGCCGGAATACAGCTGGTAAAGGAAATAAAAGATGAATACCCGAACCTGCCAGTGATTTTACAATCATCGGATGTGACCAATGCAGCCCATGCTTTTACCCTAAAATGCAGTTTCATTAACAAGAATTCGGAAACCTTGCGCCACGATATTCGTTTGTTTATTCGCCAGTTTCTCGGATTTGGTGACTTCGTATACAAAGATGCAGATGGGAACGAAATTGCTACGGCAAAATCGCTAAAAGAGTTTGAAGAATACCTCTATCATATTCCTGCTGAATCGCTGGTATATCATGCTAATAAGAATCATTTTTCGCTATGGTTGATGGCACGAGGCGAAATTCGTATTGCAAAGATGATTGCTCCATACAAAATTGGAGATTTTAAATCGGCCGAAGATGTTAGGGATTACCTGATTAATGTAATTCAGAATTATCGGAACGAGAAGAATAAGGGGAAAGTGGTTGAGTTTAATTCCGACCAGGTATTAAATGCGAATAATATTGTTACCCTTTCAACAGGATCTTTGGGCGGAAAAGGAAGGGGTTTGGCATTTATTAATTCCATGCTGTTTAATCTTGAATTGAGCCGATACATTAAGGACATCAACATTAAAGCACCCATGACAGCCGTAATTGGTGTGGATGAGTATGAATCCTTTATCGATAGAAATAACCTATTGGACAGAACAAAAGATTTGCCCGATTTTAAAGAGGTGCAGCGCCTGTTTTTGGCTTCTGACCTGACCATTAGGCTGGTGCAGAAAATCAGGGTCATGCTAATGAATTTCGACCAACCTTTGGCCATTCGATCCTCTGGTTTGTTCGAAGATTCCTTATTGCAACCCGTGGCAGGAGTGTTCCAAACCTATCTTGTTCCCAACAATCATCCCGATTTAAATCAGCGTGTAAAGCAAGTAACCGATGCCATTAAATTGGTATATGCTTCGATTTTCTCTGAGGAATCGCGTGCCAATGTGCAGGCTTTGAATTACAAACTTGAAGAGGAAAAAATGGCGGTTGTGATTCAGGAAGTGGTGGGAAATCGTTATGAAGATACTTTTTACCCTCATATTTCGGGCGTGGCACAATCATACAACTACTATCCTTACGGTCATATGAAACCTGAAGAAGGATATGCGGTTATTGCAGTTGGTTTGGGGAAATATGTAGTTGATGGGGAAAAAGCCTGTAGATTTTCACCTGTTTTTCCGACCATTGAGAACAATTCACCAAAGGATCAGTTCAAAAATTCGCAGGTGGAATTTTACGCCATTGATTTAAAGAAGAAAGACATCGATTTGCTGGAAGGCGAAACCGCCGGATTAACCCGTTTGGAAATAGACGATGCAGAAGTGCATGGAAACCTGACTCATTGTGCTTCGGTTTACAATTCGGTTAACGATACCATAAGTCCTGGATTGGATGCCTACGGACCAAGAATTGTAAATTTTGCCAATATCTTGAAATACGATTACATCCCATTGGCCAAGACTATCGAATTGGTTTTGGATATTGTGAAAGAAGCAATGGGATCGCCTATCGAGATAGAATTTGCGGTTGATTTGAGCAAGGATAAAAATGGCAGAGCCTCTTTTTATTTGCTGCAAATTAAACCATTAATAGGGAATGTAGACGATTACAATGTAGATTTAGAGCAGGTAAACCAAAAGCAATTGATGTTGCTTTCGGAAATGAGCATGGGAAATGGTTTGGTTGATAATGTGTGCGATGTAATTTATGTAGCTCCCGAATTGTTTAAAAAAGAGATGACACCAGATATTGCTGCAACTATCTCATCGGTAAACGAAAAAATGAGATTGCAAAACAAGAATTATGTGCTGATTGGTCCGGGACGATGGGGTACCAGGGACAAATGGATTGGAATTCCAGTAAAATGGAACGATATCTCTAAAGCAAAACTAATTGTTGAAACCAGCTTTGCCGATTATCCTTTGGAAGCTTCATCGGGATCGCACTTTTTTCACAATGTAACCTCAATGAATATTGGTTATTGTTCGGTTCATCATCATTCAGAAACCTCGCTTGTAGATTATGAATTGTTGGGCAAACAAGATTTAATAGCCGAATATGGAGCGGTGAAACATGTTAGGTTTAAAAAGCCACTTGTGATTAAAATGGATGGTAAAAAGCGCCTGGCAGTGGCCAGCTGGCAGAAGTAATTAATCGAACTTAATGGCTTTTGCCGGGCTTATTTTTGTGATCAGATAAGATGGAATCAACAACATGGACACTGTAGCGATTAAGCTTCCAACATTTAATAGCAATAAATGGCTTAATTTAAGATTTACAGGTACAGTGTCTACGTAGTAGTTGGTAGGATCCAGTGGAATGATTTCAAAATAATGCTGAATCAGGCATAGACCAATTCCAATTACATTTCCCCAAAGCATTCCTTTGCCAATAATCATGCTGGCCTGGTAAAGAAATACTTTTCGGATTGACCAATTGGATGTACCCAAAGCTTTCAATATTCCAATCATATTGGTTTTTTCAAGGATGATAATCAGCAAGCCAGATATCATATTAATGCCTGCCACAATAATCATGAGTGAAAGTATAATCCAAACATTAATGTTGAGCATATCGAGCCAACTGAATATTTGCGGATATTTTCGAACAATACTTCTTACTTTAATGCTTCCGCCTTCCTGGGTAAAAGAACTTGCAGTGATTTGTTTTACAAGGTAGGTAAGTTCAGATAGCTCACTAAAATCGTCGATATAAACTTCATAACCACTTACCTGGTTTTCTTCCCAGTCGTTCAGTTTCTGAATGTGTCGCATATCGCCAACAAGGAAAAGCTTGTCGAATTCTTCCATTCCTGTATTGTAAATGCCTGATATTGTTAGCCTGCGTTCGCGTGGCGGTTGCTGAATAAAGTAAACTGTAATTTTATCGCCAACGCCTACCTGAAGTAAATCTGAGAGTTTCTCCGAAATCAGGATTTGATTGCTTCTCTGATCTCCCAATTCAAAAATCTCTCCATCCACCAGGTGTTGCTCAAAAAAGCTCCAGTCGAAATCTTTTCCAATGCCATTTAAAACAATGCCCTGAATTTCCGATTTTGCCTTCAGAATACCTGGTTTTGTAGCAAATGATTGAATGTGTCGAATGCCATCAATCTGTTGAATCAGACTGGTGTCGATAATGTCCTTGCTTATTGGTTGTGTTTCGAAAGAGGAGTTGTTATCGTAATTGGTAATCTGTATGTGAGAACCAAAACCCGTTACTTTATTGGTAATTTCCGATTTGAAACCAGTTACAATAGCAACTGCCAAAATCATTACGCTGATTCCAAGTGAAATGCTAACTTTGGCGATCTTAATAATTGGGCGAGACATTTTTTTTTCGCCCTTTTCACCAGTAGTAATTTTATTGGCTATAAACAGTTCCAGGTTCAAATCGACATTCTTTTTGTTAAGATTAACACAAAAGTAGTAAATTCATGTTTATTTCATTTTATTAAAATTCGAAAAGAGATTAGTGTGAGAAATAATTTGTTTGTAATTCTAATTTTACTGATATCAGTCAGCACATCTTGTGTAGCGCAAAATGATGAGAAAGTGATTCCTGCTGCCGAAAGGGATCATCTTTATTTGCCGATGTTGCAGAATAAGTCGGTTGGTCTGGTTGGCAATCAGTCTTCATTGGTTGGAGATCAGCACCTGGTAGATTTTTTACTTTCTAAAAATATCAGGATCAAAAGAATTTTTAGTCCCGAACATGGTTTTCGTGGAACTGCCGATGCCGGGGAGAAAATCAAGAACAGTAAGGATGTAAAAACAGGTATTTCTATTGTTTCTTTGTATGGTAAACATTTTAAACCTGGTATCGAAGAGGTTCAGGATCTGGATATTATGATATTTGATATTCAAGATGTTGGAGTTCGATTTTACACCTATATTTCTACACTGCACTATGTTATGGAAATTTGTGCCGAGCAAAATATTCCTCTTATCGTTTTGGACCGACCCAATCCGAATGCACACTATATCGATGGTCCGGTTTTAGAGAAAAAATATTCATCTTTTGTGGGCATGCATCCAGTTCCTGTTGTGTATGGTTTAAGCATTGGTGAGTATGCTAAAATGATTAATGGTGAATCCTGGCTAAAGGGAAAAGTAAAATGTGATTTGAAGGTAATTCCATGTAAGAACTGGACAAGAAATCAGGTTTATGATTTGCCTGTAAAACCTTCTCCAAACCTTCCCAATGCCTTGTCGGTTGCTTTGTATCCTTCGCTCTGTTTTTTCGAAGGAACACCAGTTAGTGCAGGTCGCGGTACCGATCAGCCTTTTCAGTGCTTTGGACATCCTAAAATGAATCAAGGCGATTTTTCTTTCACACCGCGTAGCATTCCAGGTGCAAGTAAATATCCAAAATTTGAAGGAGAAAAATGTTTTGGTAAGGATTTAAGCAAGTTTGATTTAATGGATTTCAGAAAACGTAAAAATTTGGATTTATCCTTCCTGCTATTGGCTCACCAACAATTGCATTCCAACACTAAATTTTTTAATGCTTTCTTTAAAAACCTGGCTGGAACCGATACCTTGCGAAAGCAGATCGAAAAAGGAATGAGCGAAGAAGAGATCAGGGCCACTTGGCAAAAAGATCTTGAATCCTATAAAGAAATTCGAAAAAAATACCTGATTTATTCCGATTGGAAATAAAATCGGAAACAGGTGCACCGGAGGCGAAAGGAAAGTAGTATCGACTTAATTGACAAAATCCGGTGACCTGCTTCAGAGGGATATCATTATTTAAAATACATAGTGGTTTCTGTTTGCGTAGTATGAATTTACCGAATCAAAATCAATTGGAACTTTATTGATTCGCTTCAGCATAAGTCTTTTCTCACAAATACACTTTTGCAACTTACGATGAGTTTGTTGAATTCCTTGCAGCATTATCAAGCCTTTATGGAACTCCGATAAATCAATAGAATACTCGTTTAAAGCTTCTTTGTATTTGGGATCACTGATAATTAAATCATAAAAAGTTCTCATGTGCTCCAACCAGCCACTAAATGCTTTTGCATTTTGTTCCGATTCTGTAAGTAATTTCCAAAATTTTGTATGTCGGTTCAGTACGGGTGAAATCAATCTCAAATGCTTATTGTATAGCTTGTCTGATTTTCTTCGCATAGCGTACAATAAACTTTTGATTTCGATCTCTTTTTGCGACTGCTTTTTGGATAATTGATTCCAATGAAATGAATCATCTACCTTTATATTGGTCAACTTCAATTGTTGTTTGTCGAAATGTGCTCTATCGGGTATAAAACCTGCACTAATTATCCTGCCTTTCATAAGCATGTTGATCTATTTTTTTACTACAACAAGTTTATAAAATACCAAGCTGATGTATCTGAACCCTTTATTAAAAGTGTGTTAAAAATGAATGGCAAAATTTAATTCGATAATGTTAACTTAATGGAAGTTTAATGCAAAAAATGAGACTTAATAATTTAGAACTTATCAAAATAATCGGTAAATTTAATGTAGTAACAACCTAAAACGAATTTGAAAATGGCATTTACCTTACAAATAGGAGATAAAGCTCCCGAGTTTAACCTGATTGCAACCGATGGAATTAGATACAAGTTGAATGATTTTAAGTCTTCAAAACTACTGGTAGTCTTTTTCACCTGCAATCATTGTCCGTACGTTACAGGTTCGGATGAGGACACCCGAGCCATTGCAGATAAGTACATTCCACATGGAGTTGAATTTGTTGGAATCAATTCGAACTCTCCAAATACATACGAAGAAGATGATTATGACCACATGGTAACACGCATGGAAGAAAATGATTTTCCTTGGGTGTACCTTCACGATGAAACACAAGAAATAGCGGTAAACTATGGTGCTTTGCGAACACCGCATTTTTACCTGTTTAACGAAAAAAGAGAATTGATTTATACAGGACGTGCTGTTGATAATCCAAAAGATACTTCGAAGGTTACAGTTCGTGATTTGGAACGAGCAATTATTGAATACCTGGATGGAAAATCAGTTTCGACTCCTGTTACCAACCCAATTGGCTGTAATGTAAAATGGGATGGAAAAGATAAACACTGGATGCCAGCTGATGCCTGCGATTTGGTGTGATGCTTCATCAATAAGTGAACGTAAATGACGCGGATAGAACAGATCAATACGAATGTATTTCGTAACAGTTTGTCAGATCCGCGTTATTTGTGTTTCATCCTGCTGATGATAAGAATCTGCATTAAAATTTTCGTTCTTGGCTAATTTCCCTTAAGCCTTATAATCCGAGCCTTTCACTTTTATTCTTTACAGAATATTGCAAATCTTTCATTACCAAGTTTCCAGAATCATATTAAAAAATATTATATTCAGACTCTTAACCACTAATCAATCTATATTTTTTAACATGAAAAAATTCTTATTCGCGCTCCTTTTGTTGAGTGTAAGTATCGGTATTCAGGCACAGAAAAAGATGCCTGAAGTGAGTGTAAAAACTCTTGATGGAGAAGAAGTATCTTCCGTTGAGTTTTCCAACGATGGAAAGCCAATGATTATTAGTTTTTGGGCAACCTGGTGTAAACCTTGCCTGAATGAGTTATCGGCTTTTACTGATGAATTTGATGATTGGCATGAAGAAACAGGGGTGAAAATTATTGCCATTTCAATTGATGATACTCGTGCCAGTGCCAGGGTAAAAAGCCTCGTGTATGGTAAAGACTGGCCTTTCGAGGTATACCTGGATCAGAACCAGGATTTAAAACGTGCCTTAAACGTGGTAAATGTACCTCATACATTTGTTTTAAATGGGAAGGGCGAAATTGTTTGGGAACATACCAGTTATAATCCAGGAAACGAGGATGAGGTAATCGAGCAAGTACGCCAGTTAATCAAGTAATCCTTAAAGTTTTATCAGTAAAAAAATCAAGATGAATAAAGTATATACATGCCTTATTTTGCTATTGCTGTGCTGTGGCAATATGGCACATTCGCAAAATAAAGGAACGCTTACCGGGAGTTTTGAAAGTAACAACCAAATTTACAAAAACGACAGTAAAATTGGGGCAGTAGCACCCAAAGACAAATTTGGATCGAACAATTACCTGAAGCTTGATTATACCTATGGAAATTTTAAAGCTGGAATCCAGTACGAAGCCTATTTGCCTCCCCTTTTGGGATATGATTTCCAGCTGGAAGACAATGGAATCGTTCATCGATTTGTTAGCTATGAAAACCAGGATTTGTCCATTACCGTTGGGAATTTTTATGAGCAGTTTGGAAGCGGCTTGCTTTTTAGAGCCTATGAAGACAGGCAGTTGGGATTGAATAACGCTCTGGAAGGGGTAAACGTTAAATTTAAACCTACCGACTATATCAGCTTAAAAGCTGTATATGGAAAACAACGAAAATATTTCGACACAGGTAAGGGAAGAGTAAGAGGTTTTGATGGAGAACTGGATGTACTTACTGCTTTGCAAGCCAAAACGAATTCGGTTTTTATTGTAGGAGCTGGATATGTGAACCGTTACCAGGATTATACAGGACCAGTTGAAGGTTATCCGTCGAGCGTTGATGCATGGTCGGCAAGAATGGATTTTACCTCGGGACGCAGTGCCTTACAATTCGAATATGTAAGTAAAGGCAAGGATGGTAATGCAAACACGCCCCAAATTGTTTCCGAAGGGAATGCACTTTTGGCCAACTACAGCTATACGCAAAGAGGTTTAGGTTTTAATTTTTCGTTCCGTCGATTGGAAAATATGCTTTTCAGATCGGAAAGAGAAGCAGCTAACAACGAATTGCTGATTAATTATTTGCCAGCCAATACCAAACAGCATAAATATAGCCTTGCAAATATTTACCCTTATTCAACCCAGGCAATGGGCGAAATTGGTGCTCAGATCGATTTTGTGTACACATTTAAAAAGAAAACTGCCCTGGGAGGAAAATATGGAACCAGAATTGCCTTTAATTATTCCCACTACAATAAATTGGAAGGAACTTTGGTTGATGGCGTATTTTACAGCGACAGTGAATTCTTAGGCTTGGATGGAGACAAATTGTATCGCGATTTTAATGTGGAGATAAATAAGAAATGGTCTAAAAAGCTGAAATCAACTTTTGCATTCATAAATCTTGAATACAATAAAAGTGCACTCGAAGGTGGTGACAAAGGTTTGGTAAAGAGTAAAATTTATGTTGCCGATTTCCTGTATAAATTCAAAAAAGGAAAAGCACTTAGAACTGAGGTGCAGTACTTAAGTACCGATCAGGATATGGGCGATTGGATAGCAGGTGCATTGGAGTATAATATTGGCAGCAAATGGTCTTTCTTTATTTCTGATATGTACAACTCGGGAGTTAGCGACACGCACTACATTAACGCAGGAGGAAGCTTTGTGAAAAATTCAACTCGTTTCTCACTAAGTTATGGAAGACAAAGAGAAGGTTTGTTGTGTGTTGGCGGAGTATGTAGAATGGTGCCGGCAGCAAGCGGACTGACAATAAGTTTAAGCAAGAGCTTTTAATCAAAGATATTTTTGAATCATTAAGAAGGTCTCAATTGATTGGGACCTTTTTTTATTGGCTTAATTTAAAAATGATACCTGAATATTACATTTGGTGTGATTCCAAGTGCTCTCCTGTCATTTCTTATTAAAACCTCTCCATTTTCGCCCCCACTTAATAGGTAGTAATATCGATTCACAATGTTTTTTCTGTCGTATAAATTGAGAATAGAAAATCCTAATTTCATATTGGACTTTGATGTTTTGGAAAGCTGAAGCTTATAAGTTGCAGATAAATCGAGTCTATGGTAAACCGGCAATCTACTGCCATTCACTTTTTCATAAACAATGTTGGTCTCATTATCAGATTGGTCTAACTCGAGATGCGTATATGGTTTTCCGGAGTGAAACCTCCAACCCAATGATAACTCAATGTTTTTATACTTGTAAGAATTGGCCAGGACTAAATTGTGCCTTACATCGTAATTGCCCGAAAAGCGATTGGCTTCCTCTAAATTGGAAAATCTGAAATCGGATTTCGCAAGCGTATAACTTACCCATGTGCGGAAATTTTTAATTCTCTTTTTCACCAAAATCTCTAATCCTATGCTAGTATTTTTTCCATAAGAGAAATCGGCAACATCATTTGTAAAGCCCCTGGTTAAGGATGTTAATCCCTTTATTCGTTTATAATAGGATTCAATATCGATTTGCCAGTTGTTTTTCTTCCAGATCAATCCCCATGAAACTTGCTTGCTTCTAAGAAATGGGTACGATTCTCCATCTGCCAATATCCACAATTGATTTTCTAATCCGAAATCTGAGGTCTCATACTCCACAATTTGACTAATTGGTTGATTTTTAATTCCTCCCGACAATCTCATTCTTAAATTTTTATGTAACGAATACTCAATATTCAAGCGTGGCTCAAGAAATGTTTCTTTACTTTTAGCGAATCGATTCATTCGAACTCCAGCATTTAGATAATAGGCCTTGCTTTTCATTTGGTACTCTAAATAAACTGCATGATTTACATCTTTATAATCATCGCTTATGCGATATGAATCTTCCTGGTTGAACAGCTCCTCTACATCAATTCCAAATGAGGTATTATTGTATCCAAACTGATAACCCAACACCAGGGATTTTGTTTGGCTAATTTTGTAATTGCTTTGAAATTCAGCACTAAGATCATTAATCTGATTTTCTTTCAACTTAATGGTGAGTAATTCATTTTCATAGGAATATGTGCCTCGGTAATTTAAATCGTACAGGGAGTTGCTAAACTTTAGCGAGTGACTGAACCTGTTCGTCCAATTTCTTTTCCAGGAGATATGGAATCCATTGTTTTTGATTTTTAAATCATCTTTGGTAGCATCCTTTATTACTATGTCATTTGTAACATAGTCCAACTCATTTTGTATGAGCAGATAATTCATAGTCAACTGATCTTTAGAAGATAATTTTGCAATGGTTTTAATGTTATAATCGATATAATAGTAGGAGTTATTGCTAATTAAGGGATCGTAGCCTAAATTATTTTCGATATTTAATTTCCTGGTTGCCTGAAAGGTTTTTTTAGACAAACGTTTATTGGTGAAAGTATTAAATGCATCGGTGTAAGATCTTCTGAAAGATAAAATTAAACCTATGTTTTTATTGGCAAGAGGGGTTTTAAGGTAAGCATCGGCATGGGTCATATTAAAACCCAATCCACCTTCTGTTTTTGTAGGAACTTTTTCTCCGGAGTTAAAATCTATTACGCCGGAAATTCTGTTTCCATAGCGGGCACTCACTCCACTTTTAAATACCTGAACATCTTTGGTAACATATGGGTTTAATGCTGATATGGCACCAAACAAATGACCACTTTGGAAAATGTTAATCCCATCCCATAAAACCAAATTCTGGTCGGGGGTTCCTCCTCGTATGTGAAGTCCTGATGCACTTTCGTCCGGACTTTGAATTCCAGGTAACATCTGCAGACTCTCGAATAAATCGGGTTCGGTAAGTCCGGGAAGTAATCCTAACCGATTCGGATTAATTTTGAATGAACCATTATCATTTCTGTCAAGTCCAGAAGTCAAATAATCTCTAACGATTACCTCATTCAACCCCACGATCTCCTCAATCATTTGTATTGTGTCCTGGAGGGAAAAGCTTCGGGCAGCTATGAGTTGTGGAGCGTAGCCCAGGTATCTAATAAGAATGGTATCGTTTATAGGAATGTTATCGAGCCTGAAGTAAGCTTCTTGGTTTGTAAGGATTCCTACTCTTTTCTCCAAACTCATTACCTCTGCTCCAACCAATTTCTCTCCCGATGATTTTGCCATGACAAAACCAGATATGCTTTTTAGATTTTTAGCATCGACTTTGCGTTTGATTATAAAGTATCGCTCATTAATTTTTGTGAAAATAATGGGTAAGTCGCCTTCTATTTTTTTAAATACTTCTTCTTTCGAATGAACCTTCTGAATCATGTAAACACTCAAATTCTCTATAATTTGATTTTTGTAAGAGAACTTAATGTCATATTCCTTTTCCAGAAAAATAAGAACTTCAGATAAGGCCGTGTTCTTAAAATTCAAATCGAGACCTTTATCTTGTGAAAAAGACAAGAAGTGGAGCAGTATAAACAAAATAAATAGTGCAAATCTCTTCATTTATCAATCAGACAAAATAATGGTGTTCTTCTTTTCTATTCTATATTCAATTTCCATGGTTGAGAAAACTGTTTCCAGTGCTAAACTAAGATCTTTGTGAGTAAAGCTTCCAGTAAATTTTTGGTTTACATCAACATTCTCCGATATAATCTTTAATTGATATTGCGCTTCAAGAGCTTTAATCACCTGCAAAAGAGGAACTCTATAGAAACTGCTTTCTCCTTTCAGCCACTGAGGGATTTCTTCTGAAAATTGATACTTTTCTGTATCAGTACCAATAGATCTGAAGGCATTGCCAGCTATTAAAATAGCACTATCACCACCAGCTTGTGCTTTTACTTTTCCTTCGAAACAGCTTACCTCAAAATAATCAGGGAAGGCCCGAACATTAAATTCTGTACCCAAAACCAATACAGCTGAACCATTGTTGAGTACTTCAAAATCTTTCCCTTTTTTTACTTTAAAATAGGCTTCTCCTTCCAGTTTAATTTTTCTCTTGTATTTCCATGTAAAAGGATTGTATTTAATTTGGGAGCGAGAATTAAGAATGACTTCTGATTGATCTGGAAGGACGTAAGCAATACTTTCTCCATATCCTGCTTTGACAGTTTTATAATCGAGAAAGAAATAATTGATTCCAAATAAAATAATGATGGAAGCAGCAACACCAGTTATCCATCTTAGCTGTATTTTTTTTCGTTTTTGTTCCTGTTTTAAATTGAACTGCAAGTTCTCGAAAGCCTTCTTTTTGTCATATGGCGATACATAGAGTCTATTACTCGCCTCTATTATTTTGCTGTAATCCTGGTGTTCCTGGCTTTTTTCAAAATCATCCAGTTCTGATTTGCTCAATTTACCATCAAGCCATCGTGCCAAAAAAGTATCCTTCATATCATTAAATTTCATGATCTCTTTCTTCTAAAACAAGATAAAATACAAAGCCCCTACTTTAAATATGAAATTTTATTTTCGCCCTTAAATTCAGCAAAGCCTTGTGCATCCTTTTTTCAACCGCTTTTTCCGAAATTCCTATTATTTCGGCTATTTCCTTATAGGTTTTACCATCTATTCTACTGAGTAAAAATACCTCTCTTTGATTTGATTTTAAGTTTGAAATTGCCTCTTTTAGTTTGAGCATAAACTCTTCTTCTTCCATCAAATACTCTGGGGTTTTTGCCTCCACAGACTCTTTGATTGAACTGCGATGTTGAAGCACAACCTTCCCGTGTTTGTAATCATTAATAAAAAGATTATTGGCCACTGTGTAAAGAAACGACTTTGCCTTTTCAACGATAATGCTTGCACACTGCTTCCATAGCTTGATAAAAGCTTCCTGTGTGATATCCTCTGCTTTCTCCATGTCTCCACATTTATAGTACACGAAATTTCTAATGCTTTCGGAATATCTGTTAAAAATGGCTTCGTATGTTTTCGATTCGCAGATGGACATTAAAAAAAAATAAATTTTGGTAGGGTATACCGACAATTAACTGTTACAACTTCAAACAAAGATAAATTATATCACTAAAACAATTTATTATGAAGTATTTATTAAGATTGAAATGGGCATTAATTCTATTGTTGTTTTCTTTTGTAATTGTATCGTGTAGTAAAGATGATGATACACCTGATAACCAGGATCAGCAAATAACTGATAATATTGGGAAAGATGATAAAGATGGGGATAACGGACATGACCATGGCTCTTCCGATTTCGATTACATTACCAATTATGAAGTAAAAGGAGATCAGTTAAAAAAGATAAAAGACTATGATGTAACAGGTGAAAGTTTAACATTTCAAAAAAACGAAAAACAGCACAAAGACATTTGGAAGCTTGTAATGGATGTTATTCCTGATGCGAATAGAAATTACCTGTCGGATTTCATGCTATTCCATGGGGAAAAATCAGGAACTGCAGGATATGTGGTTCAAACCAAAGAAGACTTGACGAAGTGGCAATTTGGTATTGCTATGGCCTATGCCTTTCCTAATGGCGTAATCAATTCGGATGGTGAATTGGCCTATACGATTATTCATGAGTTTGGACACATTGTAACATTAAACAATACTCAAGTAACTGCTGGTACAGATGCAAACTCAAGCGATACTTACCATACAGGAGAGGGATCTTCAAAAGCCAATTCTTACATTAATAAATTGTATCAAAATTATTGGGCCGATATCTGGGATGAATACCAGGAAGCCAGCAATAGTGAAGATGAGGAAAAACTTGCTGCATTTTACGAAAAATATAAGGAACGATTTGTAACCCAGTATGCTTCAACAAATCCTGGCGAAGATATTGCCGAAACCTTTACCTATTTTGTAATTAAAGGTGACAAACCAAGCGGAAATTCAATTGCCGACCAGAAAGTGAGAATGCTGTATGAGTATGAAGAACTGATTGAATTGAGGAATTACATTCGCAACAATACAAAAACGAAGCGTTCACGCATGATCTTGCCTAAAGCTGGTGCATGGAAAAAAGCCAATACATTTGGCGATCCTAAAAAAGTTCATAATCTAACAAAATAAGTAGCAGCCAAACTTACTTCTTCTAAGTGAGAACTAATAAGAATAATTTGGAGGATTTAAGTTGGGGTCGGGGGAATAAAAAAAGAGCTGTCCATTTGGACAGCTCTTTATATTTGTACTGATTAATCAAAATCTTGATTGGATCCTACTTTAACAATTTGAGTGTTGATGATCTCTTCACCACCTTCCTCCAGAACAAATGCCACGATGTAGCAATTTTCCGGAACGTAAGTATCAAGTTCTACACTAAAATCGGCTTCAATAACATTTCCGGTTTTGGTATAATCTTCAGGAATGATATCACCATAAACATCGGTAATCGTTTTTCTTAGGACATTCGCATGTTCAAAACCAACAATCGGATTTCCTTTATTATAGTAAGGAGAACTTGAAACGTCATTGTAATAATTTACTTGGTTGGCAACCACTTTATCTTCTACAAGATAGATTACATAATCTATACTTTTTGTAAGGTCGGCCTTAAAACCAATTTTAATTTTTCCTGTTACCGTTGTATTGTTAAGCGAACTTTCAAGAGCAATACCCAAATCGCTTTCTTTTTCAAGAAATGGGTTTAAGGTGGCAAATGTTTCCAGCCATTTTGCCGAACGGTTTAATACAGCGGTAGGGAATCCGCTAATATTATACTTTTGAAGCATGCTCTTAACATGAGTGAATCCCATGTCACTGTCATCATGTACGCCAATTCCGATAATATTGCCATTTTGTGCAATTGCTTCTTCCATTGCATGGGCAACACGCGGACAGTATCCACACCAGGTTCCCGTATAATCCTCTAAAAGGATTTTTGTTGTATAGCTGGCAGGGGCATCAGTTGAGCTTACGCTCACATTTGAGTTCTTTCTTGACTCCTTTGGAGTTGGATCAGGCTTATCAGGCTCTGGATTTGGGCCCGGACCATCGCCGCCACTGCTACAAGAACTCACTACAATTCCTAAGAATAAAATGGTTGGCAGAAACCATTGTTTGAAATTTTTCATGTGATTGATTAGTATTAAATTAATAATGATTTGATTGTACTACTCTTAAATTAAGAGTAATAAGTCTTAAAATTAATAAAAACTTTAATAATACAAATTTCGTAAAGTATTCAATTCGGAAATTTTGGACTAATAACACATAAAAAAAGCGGCTCCTTACAAAAGGAACCGCTATATCTTATCGTCTTTTTCGACTTATAAAACTCTACCAGGATAAACCTTTAAGGCAGCAGCAAGAGTTTCCATTGCATTGGCAAGATCTTCTTTCTTTAATACATATGCAATACGAACTTCGTTTTTACCTAAACCAGGAGTAGCGTAGAAACCGGTAGCCGGAGCAACCATAACCGTTTGGTTTTTGTGTTCGAACTCTTCCAAAATCCACTGCGCAAATTTATCAGCATCATCAATTGGAAGTTTTACTACCGTGTAAAATGCACCCTTAGGAATTGGGCAATATACACCTTCCATGTCATTTAAAGCAGCCACCATAAAATCGCGACGTGCAATGTACTCATCGTAAACTTCGTCGAAATATTCTTGTGGAGTATCCAAAGAAGCTTCGGCAGCAATCTGACCAAATGCAGGAGGACATAAACGTGCCTGTGCAAATTTCAATGCTGTGTTAATTACTTCTTTGTTTTTGGTAATTAAAGCACCAATACGAACACCACATTCGCTGTAACGCTTCGATACTGAATCCATCATTACAACATTCTGCTCAATACCTTCCAAATTCATTGCCGAGAAATGTTCTTCTCCACCATAACAGAATTCACGGTATACTTCATCAGAGAATAAGAATAAATCGTGCTTCATGATTAACTCACGCAACTGATTCAATTCTTCTTTAGAGTACAAGTAACCTGTAGGGTTGTTAGGATTACAAATTACGATTGCCTTTGTTTTTGGAGTCATCAGTTTTTCAAACTCTTCGATCGATGGCAATGCAAAATCATTTTCGATGCTTGATGTAATTGGAACAACCTTTACACCAGCCGAAATCGCAAAACCATTGTAGTTTGCATAGAATGGCTCAGGAATCAAAACTTCATCACCAGGATTCAAACAAGTCATCAAAGCAAAAGTAATTGCTTCAGATCCACCAGTTGTAATCAACATCTCCTCTTCGTTAACATCAATACCAATATTCTGGTACATTTTTGCCAATTTCTTGCGATAAGAAACATTCCCTGCTGAGTGAGAGTATTCAATCACTTTCTCCGTGCAATTTCTGATAGCATCCATTGCAACTTCCGGAGTTTTAATATCAGGCTGACCAATGTTCAAGTGATAAACTGTTCTGCCTTTTGCTTTTGCGCCTTCTGCATAAGGAACCAATTTACGAATTGGTGACTCAGGCATCAATCTTCCTTTGTCTGATATTTGTGGCATTTGTTATGTGTTTATATATTTTATGAATAAGGTTTTCTAATTCGCCAAAAATAGATAAAAAAGCAGGTAAAAAAAATGATTTTTAATGCTTTTCAACATTGATTTAAAAAACTGACCATTAGGAAGAAGCAGTCGATTGATTCAAAGGATAAAACGATTGCAGGCTCATATTTACTATTTCCCTCATTTTATTGTCATTCAGTGAAGTAATATCCCGCAGAATTTCTTAATTTTGAGCCAAATTTTTTTGAAAATATAGAATTAATAAATTATAGTTAAACAAATGGAAATCCCAACTAAGTACAATCCTGCAGAATCGGAGGACAAGTGGTACAAGTATTGGATGGATAAAGGATTCTTCCACTCAGTACCAGACGAGAGAGAGGCGTATACAATTGTAATTCCGCCACCAAACGTCACCGGTGTGTTACACATGGGGCATATGCTAAACAATACAATTCAAGATGTATTGGTCCGCAGAGCCAGATTGCAGGGAAAAAATGTCTGTTGGGTACCAGGAACCGACCATGCGTCTATTGCTACCGAAGCCAAAGTAGTAAACAAATTAAAGCAAGAAGGTATCGCTAAAGCGGATATCACACGCGATGAGTTTATGAAACATGCATGGGAATGGAAAGAGAAGCACGGTGGAATCATTTTGGAGCAGTTGAAAAAATTAGGTGCTTCGTGTGATTGGGAGCGTACTGCTTTTACCATGGATGAATCTCTTTACGAATCAGTAATCGATGTATTTATCGATTTGTACAAAAAGGATAAAATTTACCGCGGTGTTCGTATGGTAAACTGGGATCCTGCTGCGCAAACAGCTGTTTCTGATGAGGAGGTAATCTACAAAGAACTGCAATCGAAACTTTACTATTTAAGATATAAAATTGAAGGAAGCGAAGATGAGTATGTAACAATTGCTACGACTCGTCCGGAAACCATTTTAGGTGATACCGCTGTTTGTGTAAATCCAAACGATGAGCGTTTTACTCACTTGAAAGGAAAGCGTGTAATTGTTCCTTTGGTAAACCGTTCTGTACCTATTATTCAGGATGAATATGTTGATATGGAGTTTGGTACTGGTGCCTTAAAAATTACTCCAGCTCATGATTTGAACGACTACGAAATTGGTGATCGTCATAATTTGGAGTCTATCGATATTTTCAACGACAATGGTACCATGAGCGAAGCTGCTCAAATGTACATTGGAAAAGATCGTTTCGAGGTTCGCGATTTAATTATTCCTGACCTGGAAGCAGCTGGCAACCTGGTGAAAATGGAAGATTACGTGAACAAAGTTGGTTTCTCTGAAAGAACCGATGCCGTAATCGAGCCGAAGCTAAGTATGCAGTGGTTCCTGAAAATGAAAGAACTTTCTGCACCAGCATTGGAGCATGTAATGAACGACGACATTCAGTTGCATCCGGCGAAATTCAAAAACACATATCGCCACTGGATGGAGAATGTGAAAGACTGGTGTATTTCTCGTCAGTTGTGGTGGGGACAAAGAATTCCTGTTTACTACCTGCCTGAAGGCGGATATGTAGTTGCCAAAACTGTTGAGGAAGCTCTTGTTGAAGCCAAAGCAAAAACAGGAAAAGAGTACAAGGCAGACGATTTGCGTCAGGATGAGGATGTACTGGATACATGGTTTTCATCGTGGTTGTGGCCAATTTCGGTTTTCGACGGAATTCGCAAGCCAGGTAACGAAGAGATTAAATACTATTACCCAACCAACGATTTGGTGTCTGGTCCGGATATTCTATTCTTCTGGATTGCACGTATGATTATTGCGGGTTATGAATATATCGGCGAAAAGCCATTTAGCAATGTATACCTAACAGGTATCGTACGCGATAGCCAACGTCGTAAAATGTCTAAGTCATTAGGGAACTCACCAGATCCACTTGATTTGATTGCCAAATATGGTGCCGATGGTGTTCGTGTGGGTATGTTGCTTTGTTCGCCTGCAGGTGGTGATTTGTTGTTCGACGAAAATTTACCTGAGCAGGGTCGTAACTTTACCACCAAAATCTGGAATGCATTCCGTTTGGTTAAAGGTTGGGAAGTTGCAGATATCGAACAACCAGAATCGGCAAGAATTGCAACCGAAGTATTCCATGCACGTTTGAATAAAACCATGGAAACTTTAGATGAGCAGTTCAAGCAGTACAGAATCAGTGAGGCATTAATGACGGTTTACACCTTGTTCCGCGATGAGTTCTCATCATGGTATTTGGAAATGGTGAAGCCAGGTTATCAGCAACCAATCGATAAGAAAACTTACGAAGCTACAGTTGGCTTGTTCGAGAAGTTGATGCAATTGTTGCACCCATTTATGCCATTCTTAACTGAGGAAATCTACCAGCTATTGGCTGATAGAAAGGATGAGGATAGCATTATGGTTTCTGTAATGCCTAAGCCTGAAGCATACGATCCAGCTTTATTGGAGAAATTCGAGCAGGTGAAGGAAGTAATTGTTGCAGTTCGTAATATCCGTAAGCAGAAAAACATCGCATTTAAAGATGCATTGGCAATGAACTACCGTTTGAAAGAAGGCAATTACGATTCTTCTTTTGATACTGTAGTTGCTAAGATGTGTAATCTTAACGAAATTTCTGCTGCCAATGGCGAAATGGCCGGAGCAATGTCTTTCATTGTAAAAGCTGTTGAGTATTTCATTCCTCTTGGCGATTTGGTTGATGTTGAAGAAGAGTTGAAGAAGATGGAAGAAGAGTTGAAATACACTCAGGGATTCCTTGCTTCTGTTCAGAAGAAAATGAGCAACGAACGCTTCGTGAACAACGCACCTGCCAAAGTGGTTGAAATGGAGAAAAAGAAAATGGCCGATGCCGAAGCTAAAATTAAAGTTTTAGAAGAGCGCATTGCTAGTATGAAATAAAAGATGCAGATGATCATGATTGTTTATGATGATCGCAGATAATATAAATGCCGTTCCTTTTGGAATGGCATTTTTTTTACTCTATCAGCCTAATTTATAATTCCGAATTCATTCCCAATAGCTATCCCTTAGGTTTGCATAGTCATGGTTAGTCCTTCTGATTTTGTAGTTTAGTGGTGATTAACCAGTCAGCAGAAGTAAACTAACGATAGTTTAAGGTTTGTAACCTATGTCCCGAATTAGACTTCTGCCGACATGACTTAAG
>NZ_RZNH01000051.1 GCF_013141825.1 Marinifilum caeruleilacunae | reverse complement strand
TTGTGATTGATAACAACATCCTGGAATCAGATGAAGAGGTAGTTGTTACTTTAACAAGTATTACATCTGGAGATCCACAAATCAGCATTGGAGCAAATAATACAGCAACAGTAACAATTTCTGATGACGACAGTTCAGAGGTAAGTATCGCCGCAACCAGCATTGCAAGCGAGCCTGCCACGAACGGGGCGTTTAAATTAATATTGACAAATCCGGTTGATATTGATACGGAAGTTAACTTTACTATAACTGGAACTGCAACAGAAGGAACCGATTACTCTAATTTAGGAACTACGGTTACAATTTCAGCAAATACCAGTGAAGTAACGATTCCTGTGAGCGTTATCGATGATGAATTGGTAGAGACTGGAGGAGAGTCGATTATTATAACATTGAATTCGACAAGCAATTTAGTAAGCTTATCTGCTACTAATTCTGCAAATATGAACTTAGGAGATGATGATTCAACCGAAGTAAGCATTGCTGCTACTGATGATTCAGCTCAGGAAGGTACTCCTTCTGTAAACAATGCCGAATTTACAGTTTCGTTGACCAAGGCATCAACTGTAGCAACTTTGGTGACTTACCAGCTTAGTGGTACTGCAACTGAAGGAGATGACTTTACAAACTTATCAGGAACCATTACAATTCCAGCAGGTAGTAAATCATCTACGATAGGCATTCTTGTAACAGATGATATCTTATTCGAAGATTCGGAGACAGTGATCGTTACACTTACGGGTATCGCTTCAGGTGATGTAACCACCATATTGGGTAGTCAGACAAGTGCATCGGCAACAATTATTGACAATGACATTGACTGTTTCGCTGGAAATAATGCGGAAATCTGTTCGACTGATGTCAATTATACTTTAAGTGATGCAAGTCATAACAACGCAAGCACTTACACTTGGTCCACGAACGGTTCTGGTACATTTGTCGATGCCAATGTATTAAATGCAGTTTACCAGCCAAGTGCTGATGACAGAACGAATGGTGAGATTCAATTGACTCTAAATGTTTCTGGTATTAGCGGAGCGGCTAGTGATGTAATGACACTTAAAATTTGGCCAGCTGTTGTAATTGATGCAGGTGTTGAAACAGCACTGATTAATGAAGGTGAGTCTTACATAGTGAATGGTGCAACAGCGGAGAATTATGACGAGATTACCTGGACAAGCACGGGAGGAAGTTTTGATGATCCACATGCATTAAATCCAGTTTTCACACCTTCAACTACTGATAATGTTGTAATCAGAATGACTGCAACTGGTTTAGGTGCGGGAGCATGTTCAGATTCTTATGATGAAATCTCAATTTCAATTAATGATTTCCCTAAAGCAAGTAATGAAAGCATTACTGGACTGGAAGATCAAGAATTAATTTTCAATAACTCTAATTTCTCCGTGAATTATTCAGATGCGGAAGCTAATGTTTTTGCAGGAATTAAAATCGTTGAATTAGAATCAGTTGGAGACTTGAAATATGATGGCTTGCCAGTAATTTCAGGTTTGGAAATATCAAAATTAGATATCAATAAGTTAAGCTTCGAAGCTTTGATTCATGAAAATGGAAACAATTACGATTCATTCGAATTTAAAGTGTTCGATGGCATTGCATATAGTGCTGAGACTTATACAATGAATATTTCCATAACGGCAGTAAACGATGAACCATCATTTGGCTTAACAAATCCAAAAGATATTTTGGTTAGTGAAGATATTGGTGAGGTAGTAGTCAATGGTCAGATTGCAATGCAATCAAGTGGACCTGCAAACGAATCTTCTCAAGAATTGACTTTACATATATCAAATGATACACCTGCTTTATTTAATGTTCAGCCTAACTTGGATGCTTCGGGTAATTTAACTTTCACGACAACCAATAATGCATTTGGAGAAGCTATTGTAAGCGTTTACATTTCAGATAATGGAGGAGTGGAAAATGGAGGAGATAATACATCCGAAATACAAACATTTACCATTAGCATTGAGGCAGTGAATGATAAGCCTGTAGCTGAAGATGATTTGTTTATCGTTGATGAAGATTCTCAATTGAATGGAAACGTGAGCTTAGACAATGGTAATGGAGCCGATTTTGATCCGGATAATGCAATGGAGAATATGAGTTATACATTGATTGAAGGTGGAACGGCAGTAAATAATGGACAATTGGTATTCAATGCCGATGGTAGTTTTACTTACGATCCTAATCCTGATTTCTTTGGTGAAGTGAGCTTTACTTATCAGATTTGCGATAATCCGGTTGCCCCAATGGTTCAGAAATGCGATGAAGCGATCGTTACCATTACAGTAAATCAGGTAAGTGATACGCCACTGGCAGTTGATGACAACCTATGGTTGAAAGAAGATTCTTCGATTAGCGGAAATGTATTTGATAATGATGAGCGATTGGTAGATATTCCGGTTGTAATTTCGGCAAATACAAATCCAACACACGGAAGTCTGGTGATTCATTCTGATGGCGCATTTACTTATACGCCTAACAAAGGATATTTCGGTAATGATTCATTTGAATACACTTTGATGGATGTTGATGGGGATGTTTCTACCGCTACTGTATACATTATTGTTGATCCGTTGGATTACGATCCGATTGCCAATGATGATTTTGATACTATTAATGAGGAAGAAATTAGCACAGGTGATTTGTTTGCAAACGACGAAGATTTTATTAACGATCCTGTTGTGGTGATTTCCAATACAGAACCTTCGCATGGTACTGTGGATGTAAATGCAGATGGTACTTATGTATACAGGCCAAATGTGGATTTCTACGGAATAGATACATTCACATATACATTGCAAGATTCCGATGGTGATACTGATACTGCAACAGTTACCATCACTGTGAATCCGGTGAACGATTTACCAGTAGCTATTGATGATGTCAATATAACTACCGAGGATACTGAAATAGGAGGAAATGTATTGACAAATGATACCAATCTTGGTGATGCACCAGTGTATGTAGTTGATTTTACCGACCCTGAAAATGGAACGGCACTGGTAGTTGGTGATGGAAACTATACCTATATGCCAGATGATAACTTCAATGGGATCGATCATTTTACCTATACCATTGAAGATGAGAATGGCGATCAGTCTACAGCGATTGTAAGCATTACCGTAAATCCAGTAAATGATGCTCCGGTTGCCAATGACGATGTGAATTCAACCAATGAAAAAACATCTGTTTCGGGCAATGTCTTAGCAAACGATAATGATTTGGATCTGGATGACTTAACAGTTGTTGAAATTGATGGAGAATCGACCATTCTGGGAACTGAAGTTGCTTTAAGTAATGGTGGAACAGTTCGTTTAAATGCCGATGGAACCTATGTGTTTGATCCAAGTGGAGAGTTTAATTATCTGCATACTGGTGAAACAACCCAAGTTTCATTTACTTATAGTATAAGCGATGGCAAGTCCCAGAGCAATACGGCTACAGTTAGCATTATCATTGTAGGGATGAACGATGCTCCGATAGCCAACGACGACTATATGGATACTTACGATAATGAAGAAATCATCATTTCAGTTTTAGATAATGATGTAGATGCAGATGGAGATCAATTGTCTGTTGATATTATTAATGAACCTATCTATGGTGATGCTCTTGTAAACGAAGATGGAACAATTAGCTATATCGCCGATTTGGGCAACTATTGTAATACCGAACAGTTTACTTATCGAATTTGCGATCCTGCAGGATTGTGTGATGTGGCAACCATTACTATTGAAATAGGAGTGAAGGATTCGGATGAAGACAGTATTCCTGATGCCATTGAAACACTGACTTTGAATACCGATGGCGATTCTGATTTGAACTACCTTGATTTGGATAGCGATAATGATGGAATCTCTGACGAGATAGAAGCACAAATTACAGATCCATGTACCGATGAACCTGTAGATACCGATGGAGACGGAACTCCTGACTACCTGGATACCGATAGTGATAACGATGGTTACCCGGATGAAGAAGAAGGAGATGATGATTGTGATGGAGACGGAATTGCTGATTATATCGATTCTTATGACGATTGTGGCGAGTATGTTTCGATTCCTGAAGGATTTTCTCCTAATGGCGATGGTGTTAATGATCGATTTGTGATTAAAGGAATCAAAGATTTCCCGAACTCACGACTGATGATCTTTAACCGTTGGGGAAATAAGATTTTTGAAGCAACAGGTTACCTGAACGATTGGGATGGTAGAGCTGAAAGTAACATGAAAGTTGGTTCGGAAGTCATTCCTGAAGGAACATACTATTACATCATTGATTTAGGCAATGGATCCAAAGTAATTAAAGGTTTCGTTTACATCAACTACTAATTAAAAAACTATGAATAGATCAAGATTTAATTCTCTAAAATACATTTTATTATTCTTGTTGTTTTTCCCTTGCTTAAAGCAGGGGAAAGCACAGCAGGACCCTATGTATACACAATACATGCACAATCCATTAACGGTGAATCCGGCTTATGCCGGAAGCACCGATATGATGAGTGCAATGTTCCTGGCACGTGAGCAATGGGTGGGCTTCGATGGCGCACCAAAATCGCGCACATTAACCTTAAGTGCACCTATTACGAAGTACAATATTGGTGCAGGTTTTTCATTCATTAACGATGAATTGGGTCCAGTAAAACAGAACAGTTTCTACACCGATTTTGCCTACCATTTAAAGGTGAGCGAAAAAGGAACCCTTTCGATGGGTTTGAAAGGGGGATTCGATATGATTCAGATCGATTTGATGAATCTTACCCTCGATCAGCAAAACGATGGAACCTTTGCACAAAACTTCGAAGAGAAGTTTATCCTGAACTTTGGATTGGGGATGTATTACTATACCGATCGATTTTATGCCGGACTTTCCATTCCAAGAATGTTGAACAACAAATACGATAATGATGGCATTAACACTACCAGCTTAGGTTATAAAGAGCGTCATTACTTTTTGACTACAGGGGCATTGTTCGATCTGAATGACTATATCAAATTAAAGCCTTCTGTCTTGTCGAAAATTGTGTGGAATGCGCCGCTTTCTATCGATTTATCGGCCAACTTTATTTTCTACGATCAGTTGTGGTTGGGCGCATCATACCGAATCGATGATTCTATGAGTTTCCTGATTCATTACCAATTATCGGAGCAGTTGCGCGTAGGTTATGCATTTGACCTTACCGAATCGGAATTGAGAAGGTACAACAATGGAACGCATGAAATTATGGTGGCATTCGACTTCCAGTTCAACAAGAAGAAAATCATGACTCCTAGATATTTCTAACCCAAGATTGAATAGAAAGATGAAGAAAATTACATATACACTGTGTCTTGTATTCTCACTGATTTGTATTCAGTCGCAGGCACAAATATTATCGAAGGCTGATAAGCAGTTTCAATCCTACGCTTATCAGGATGCAATTGAATTGTATGAGATTCTTTGGCAAAAAGACAGTTTGAACGATTACCTGGTGAAACAGTTGGCAACATCTTACAGGTTGCTAAACAATAGCACAAAAACAGAAGAGTGGTATGCCAGGTTAATGAAGAGTAGCAATGTTGAGGCAGAAGATTACCTGCACTATGCACGTGCTTTACAGGCCAACCAAAAGTATGAACAGGCGAAACACTACCTGGAAAGATATGAAGAGTTGGCAAAGGAAAATGTAAAGGGGATTGACCTGGATTATATTGCCGATTTAAAAAGTGCTGAAAGCAGGTTTGCCATTGCGCCAATTTCGGGCAATTCCGAAGCTTCTGATTTCGGAACCGCTTTTTACCAGGACAAAATTGTGTTCTCATCGGCGAAAGCGAAACCAAGCCTGATTAAGCGCAATTACCGTTGGAACGAGCAGAATTATTTGAGATTATACAGCTCAAATCCATTGCAGGATGGCGACTTGAAAAAGGCTGTGTTGCTATCGAGCGATTTGGGAACCAATTTCCACGATGGTCCGGTATGTTTTAATGTAGCTGGCGATGAAATGTTTCTGACCCGTAACTATGTATCAGATTCGAAGAGAGCCAAAAGAAACGATGAGGGCGTGGTGAGCATTCAGTTGTATTACAGCAAAAAAGAAGGCAAAGAGTGGTCGACTCCAAAATTGATGTCTGTGAACCTTGATGGATATTCAACCGGTCATCCAAGTCTTTCGAAGGATGGGAAGCGTTTGTATTTCATTTCCGATCGCCCGGGAGGACAGGGTGGAACTGATATCTACTACTCGGAACGAAATGGCGATACCTGGTCTGAACCTGTAAATGCAGGCGAAAAAGTAAATACCAAAGAGAATGAGATGTTTCCATTTGTGACAGAAAACAATGTGCTGTATTTTGCATCGAAAGGACATGCCGGATTGGGTGGCCTGGATATTTTCTGGATAGATGATATACTGGAGGGAAAAACTGTGAATATGGGAGCTCCTGTAAATACATCTCAGGACGATTTTGCCTTAATCATGAAAAATGGCAAAGGTTACCTGTCTTCGAATCGTGAAAAAGGAGAGTCTTTCGACGATATTTACCGTTTCGAGATTTTGGGCAGACTAATTAAGGGACAAGTGTTCAATTCGGAAACCAGTGAAATTTTGGGCAATAGCAAAGTATCCTTACTGAATGGGAATGGAGAACTAATCGGTGAAATGGAAACCGCTAAGGATGGCAAGTTCCAGTTCGAGATTAGCGATGTTCAGGACTACAAACTTATATCCGTAAAGCAACAATTTACCGATGGAGCGGGAGAGGTCTTGGCACTTGATTTAAAGGATCAGACCGAAGCTTACCGAAAACTGTTCCAGGCTCCAGATAATACGCTGAATTTAGATGGTTTGGTGGTGTACCGTGAGGATCGTTCGCCGGTTGAAGGTGTAAGCGTAATCATTAAGAAAAAAGGATCGGAAGAAAGCATAGATCTGATCACAAATCCGGAAGGAAAAATTACATGTGCGCTGGAAAGAGATGCTGAATACGCTATTGAATACCATAAGGATGATATCCTTTCAAAATCGGCTTATATCAGCACTTTTGATGTGGAAGGGGACCGCATTTATGTGGAAGAGGAAGTAGATAAGGTACAGGTTGGAAAAGTATTCGTTCTGGAGAATATTTTTTACGATTTGGACAAGTCGAATATCAGGCCAGATGCTGCTATTGAATTGAATAAACTGGTAGTGATTATGAACGACAATCCATCATTGAAGATTGAGTTGAGTTCACATACCGATTCGCGTGGTAGCGATGCATACAATATGGCTTTGTCGGATCGAAGAGCAAAATCGGCGGTGAAATACATCATCGAAAATGGAATTGCCAAAGACCGAATTATTGCCAAGGGTTATGGAGAAACAAAACTGATTAACCATTGTTCTAACGGTGTAAAATGTAGCAAGGCCGAACATCAGGCCAACCGAAGAACAGAGGTGAAAGTATTGGAATTGTAAAACAACAAGTATACCTGAAATCATAAAATAGATTGCCGCTGAGCTACTGCTTGGCGGCTTTTTTTTTGCTGTAAAAAGGACTTCTCACAGATTTTTTAAAGTCAGTCTTCCAATTGTCCGATCCAGGCTTCCTGAGCGGAGTCGAAGGACCCGGTAAACTGGTGTCTGAATATATTTCTCGCAGATTAGCGCGGATTTTTTCGCAGATTTTTTGAGATCAGTCTTCCAATTGTTTGGTCCAGGCTTCCTGAGCGGAGTCGAAGGACCCGATAGTATGGTGTCTGAATATATTTCTCGCGGATTCTCGCGGATCTTTTCGCAGATTTTGTGAGATCAGTCTTCCAATTGTCCGATCCAGACTTCCTGAGCGGAGTCGAAGGAGACCCGGTAACCTGGTGTCTGAATATATTTCTCGCAGATTAGCGCGGATTTTTTCGCAGATTTTTTGAGATCAGTCTTGCAATTGTCCGGTTCAGGCTTCCTGAGCGGAGTCGAAGGACCTGTTGATCTGGTGTATGAATTAATTTATATATCATTTGAAGGTGCAGCGCACCGAAGCATTTATAGCAAAATGATTACAGTAGACTTAAGGTGCATCGCACCGTAGTATATATTCAAGTCTAATGAAATAAAAAAAGCCGCTGAATACAATGCCGCTGCTCATATCTTAAGCTCCCACCATATCGATCGCTGAATTAAAAAGTTTGCTTTCCGCTGGTCATTTGTTTTTCAAGGCTATCGCCAAGCCCCCTTTCCTACTATTTTATGAAACTCGGGAGGTTCGTAAATGTTTAAAAAACATACATAGTAAATATATTTATTTTAAAGTGAGGTTGTGTGGGTAAGTAATTATGTATTGATGAGCATAAGGAAATAAATGCAACATAAAAAATGTTTGATATTTATATGTAAAAAGCAAACGTTTGAAAAATGAACTTAGAATAAGCATAACGGTCAGATATGCAGGGTTAAAGGTCGAGGCAGTTTGATTTTTAAATCTCTGTTAAAAAATAGATAAACAATCATAAAAAATATCATAAAATTTGTTTTGTACATTTTAAATCACTTAACTTTATATTGTTTATGGCTGATTAGATTGTTCAATAAAAACAAATTTCTTATGATTAAATTTAACTATTACGCAGCTTTAATTCTGATTAGTTTTTACTTTGCTGGATGTTCAAATGAGGATGTCAATGAGCAAAAATTAAAATTGGAAGACCTTCATTTTATTAATGATGAGTTAGCTGAAAAAATAGCACTCAACTTAAATGTAGGTCAGTTAAAAGCTAAAAGTTCTTCCGACTTGTTAGCAAATGAAATATCTGACATAAGCCCTATTGAAGATGAAAATTGTGAATCATTATTTTATATCATCAATTACAAAGATGGAGGATTTGTTATAATTTCAGCTGACAATCGAACAACTCCCATCTTGGCGTTTTCAGATCACAATAAGTTTTCTTTAGATGGTGAAGATTACCCATCTGGTCTTGTTAATTGGCTTTCAAATACCAAAAACGGCATACAATCTATTAGAATTGATAGTATTGAACAAACTCCCGGTATAAAGCAGGAATGGGATAATCTTTTAAATCAAGTCTCAAACGAAACAGTAGCCCTCAAAAGTAGTAGGGATGTAGAATCAAGAATTGAACCATCTTCAGGCTGTGAAAATGAGTTAGAAATAATAGAGCCTTTAGTTTCAACAAAATGGAATCAAGACTCTCCTTTTAATACATTAATGCCAATTATAACTTGCAATGGACGACCATTTAAAGCTTTGGCAGGATGTGTACCAATTGCAGTAGCATAGCTTATGAAATATCATGAACACCCAAGCACATACAATTGGTCAAATATGCCTAACTATGGTGCTACAGCGGATACTTATAACCTAATAAAAGATATACATGACAATATCGGAATATGGTATTATGGGCAGTGGTTGTCAAAAGTTGATTACAATTGTGGTAGCACAAGTGTACCAACAAATTTCGCTACTCACAAGCTTTTTACCAGGGCATTTAACTACACATCTGCTAGATCTTCAAATTATAATACGGAGGTAATCAAAAATGAATTAAGGCAAGGTAAACCAATTATTTTAAGCGGTGGTAGAGAGTCAGGGTGGTGGATTTTTACATCATACAGTGGTCACATGTGGGTATGTGATGGTTTTAGAAGACAATTAATTTAATCAGAAGATTGTTCAATGGCTTGGGGATATCTATATTTAAGTATGAACTGGGGATGGGGAGGAGCCTATGATGGATTTTATAGTTTTAATAATTTTACTCCCGCTGATCGTACCTATAATGACAATGTTAAAATGATTCACAATATTCAACCATAAAAAGATGAAATATATACTTATAATCTCAATTGCAGTAATTTTAGTTTCTTGTTCATCTGGTGATGAGCCAAGTGCTTTTGTCGATGTCAGTATTGAATTAAGTGTTCTTGATATTGATGGAAATGATCTTTTAAACCCTAATAATGATGATTCATTTAAAGAATCGGATATAAAACTCTATTATGTAATAAATGAAGAGAAAAGGGAGGTATATGATCCTAACATGCAATATCCTCGAAATTTCTTTATTTTCAAAGAGGGAGCAATATATAGGATTCGATTACTTTTAAACAACGATAAAAGTGATGATAAACCAATTACTTATATTCAGTGGAATGATAAGGATTCTGACACAATAAGTGCAGAGTTTTATAGAACAAATAATCTAACAAGAAAAGAAAAGGTTTGGTTCAATGATAAATTGATCTATGAATTTGATGATAATACAAGTGAGTCATTTTACAAGCTTACTAAATGATATTAGACTTTTATTTCATTTCTATGGTTACATTGTAATAATTAAACAACCAATAAGCTCTGTAAGTGTAAAAAAAGCCGCTGAATACACAGCGGCTTTTTAAAATTTTATCATTGAATTGCCTTATTCAGCACACTCCTCAAGTAAAGCTTTCACAGCAGCTTCCAACTGCTCATCTTCACCTTTGGTAATGGTTTCAGGCATGTTTTTCACCATAATTTCAGGAACAGTCTGGTTGTTTTCTAACCATTCTCCAGCCTTGTTTTTCGCACTTACCGGAATCGATCCCCAAAGAACTCTATCGTTCTGAAGCATTTCCCATCCTGCAAAACTGCAAGTACCAGGAACAGGCATACCAATTAGTTTACCAATTCCAAGATCCTGGTAAGCACAAGAGAAACAGTGTCCATCACTATAGTTCGACTCGTTAATCATGGCAACAGAAGGCTTGGTCCAGCGGTAGCCGGGTTCATAACCTACGGTACGATCTTCAATGGCATATTCCATAAAGGTTTCGCCAGTCAGGAACATGGTAATATCGCCAACCAAATCGCCACCGCCATTAAAACGAGTATCGATAATGATACCATCTCTATCGTAGTACTTACCCATTACTTTTTCGTAAGTGTTACGGTAAGCACCATCGTTCATTCCAGGAATGTGCACGTAAGCCAATTTTCCGTTGCTCAAACGGTCAACTTCTTCTTCGTTTTTCTTTACCCAACGTTTGTAAATCAGGTCAGATTCTGTACCTAAAGAAACAGGTTTCACGGTAATATCCTGGTATTTTTTGCTTACAGGATCGAAAATATGAAGAGCGGTAAACTTACCTGCTTTACGATTCAGGAATTTGGTGTAATCTACATCCTTACCAATTTTAATTCCGTCGATTTGCTCGATAATCATTCCGGCTTTTACATTAAATTTCTTCTTGTCAAGTGGACCATCCTTAATGATTTCGCTAATCTTGATACCATCACCTTTGTGTTTGTAATCGATGAAAATACCCAAAGAAGCGGTTTTGTCGCCATTGCTGATACCACCATAGTAACGGGCACCAGAGTGCGATACATTAAGCTCACCAAGCATTTCTGAAAGCATTTCGGCAAACTCAAAATCGTTACTGATTGATTTTAGTTTTGGTTCGTAATTGTCTTTCAACTCATCCCATGGAGCTCCGTGGTAATCCGAAATGTAGAACATGCCTTTGTTTCTCGCATAAACATGATCGAACATTTGCTGACGTTCTGCCGCAACATCCAAAATCATTTCACTGTTTACAGAAATTGGCTTGGTTGATTTTCCGGCCAAATCAACTTTCGACATGCTACCACCCGATAATAGGAATAGTTTTTCCATTTTCTTATCCCAAAGCAGGCTACCACCTCGTGATCCGATTGGAATCAGTTTTTTGGTTTCTTTGGTGCGCAATTTTGTGCTCCAAATGCTGTATCCTTTATCGAATTTTGCAATGTAATAAAGTGTTTCACCGTCTTTAGAAAGAACAGCATCGCTTAGTTTCGAAGAGTGGATGGTTAATCTTTTCTTGCGATCTTTCATGCCATCCCAATCGAAAGTTAACAAGCTGTCTTTTTTGGCCTCTTCCTTTTTAGACTTGTCTTTTTTCGACTTCTTGTCTTTCTTTTTGTCTTTTTCAGCCTTTTCCTTCTTCTCTTTTTCCTTCTTCTCGATCTCTTTCAACAAAGCGTAATCGTCTTTGCTCATGTTGAAACGATCCCACGAGTCTTTGGTAAAGAACATGGTGTATACATCCATTTGGCGAGAACCACTGTTTGCATACGAGCGTAAACCATGACGATCGCTGAACCAAAGCATCTGCTTCCCTTTGTTCACCCATTTTGCATAGCTATCACCATAACCACTTTCGGTAAGATTAATCATCTTCTGTTTTCCATCGGCCGAAATAATTACCACTTCGCCATTGGCCAATACAGGAGAGTAATCTACCAACAACCATTTGCTGTCTGGGCTCCAAGCAAAATACTGGTCGCCTTCGCCCATATAGAACAGGTGATCGCCATTTAGGATGGTACGAATCTTTTTGCTTTTAATATTGTAAACCTTTAAAGAGCTTCTGTTCTCGATAAATGCAATTTCTTTTCCATCAGGCGAGTATTCAGGCTGATAGTTGTCGTTATCATTTACAATTACCGGCTCCTCTTTAATTAAAGTAGAAGCATAGAAATAGGGTTCGGTATCGCTTACTTTTTTACTTGCGTAGATTCCCCATTTTGCGTTTCGTTCGCTTGCATATAGAATGCTTTTTCCATCGGGCGAGAAGCTTACAAATCTTTCCTGAGCCGGAGTAGTCGTAATGCGTTTTGTCATTTTACCTTCAACCGACGAAACAAAAACTTCACCTCTTACGATATAGGCAACCTCTTTACCATCAGGTGAGATAGCCATCTCTTTTACATTGCCACGAACCGAAATAATCTGCTCGTTATTGGCTTTATCTTCGGTACGAATATTCACATTTACTTTCTCTTGTTTGCCATTACTCATGGTAAACAACTCACCATTGTGTGTGTAGCAAAGTGTTCCGTTATTGGCAATGCTCAGGTAACGAACAGGATGCATTTCGAAAGAAGTAATCTGCTCGTTTTTAGAAGGTGTAGCCAAATTCATTTTATGAACATTGAAACAACCGCTCTCTTCGCTTAGGTAGTAAATGCTTTTTTCATCAGCTGTGTAAACAGGATTTCTGTCTTCACCTTTAAATGAGCTGATCATTTGGTGTTTGTTGTTTTCAACATCGTAGGTCCAGATATCACGGGTAACCGATGATACATGGTGCTTACGGAATTTGTCTTCACCACCTTTTACATCATGATAAATGAATTGTTTTCCATTTTTGCTGATTTTAACATCTTCGGCCGGAATGGTAAAAACCTGGTCAACACGACTTCCATTGGCAGCAACCTGGTACAATTCGGTTTGCGAACGATGAGGGTATTGTCTGTGCATTGCATCATCCAAACGAATACCACCAAACAATACCTTTTTATTGTCGCGGGTAAATGTGTAAGGAACTTCGTTGTTCGAATGATAAGTCAGACGAGTTGCAGCACCTCCCTTGGCATCCATAATGTACACATCGAAATTGCCGAAGCGATTCGATGCAAATGCAATTTTACTGCCATCATGACTCCATACAGGCATGTAATCGTGAGCTTTGTGGAAGGTTAGAGGACGAGCCTCTCCACCTTTGGTCGATACCAAATACAGATCACCTCTGTTTGTAAATACAATCTGTTCACCATCTGGCGAAATTGCTGCATATCTAATCCATTCTGTATTGCCTTGAGCCAATACCACCAGATTACATAATACAGCAAATAAGAAAATAAACGATTTCTTCATTTTACTATAGTACTTGTTGTTTAAAAAAAGATGCCAATGCACCTGTGTTGTTAAATTTTACTAGGGGGTGGTAAAAATAGGTAAAAATTTATACCTGAGATTTGCTTTAACAGAAATAAACGCGGTTTTCTTTGTGGTGTAAAAAACGTGCTGGTGTATGCACCTCGCAAACATAAGTATTATTGTTGATATTAAGAATTAATGAGGGTGAGATTTAATGAAAGATCGGATTTTATTTTTAATTCTAAAAGCTTTGGAACGGCATTTCCTGATTATACGGGCTGACTAATAATACCTGTAATAGCTCCGAAAAATTATCTCATACTTATCGCAAAAAAAATGCATGCTGTTGCGGCTGAAAAAATATACTGATCGCAAAAAGTTTCGATGCTTACCGCAAAAAGTTGCGATAAGCATGAAATTGGAGTTTACATTTTTATGCTGATTTAGTTCAAAACCTTATCATACTTTGCCACAATCTCGTCCATTTTTTCTAACCTTGTTTGTATCCATGTTGCAGTGTAATAAGGTTTGCAAATGTCCTTAATTTCCTGGTTCAGTTTTTTCATGATTTGAATGTTTTCGGGCTTTGGCGATTGACTTTGTAACTTGTCGTAGCATTTTAAAATATCGCATTTGGCATAAAATACATCAGCAGGAGTGTTGTGAGCTTTAGCCAGCATATTTTGAAGACATTCAATGGCTTTATCGTATTCTTTAAAGCGCTTACAGATGGAAAATTTCCCGTAATAAGATGCACCAAATGTTGGCAATTCCGCGATGTAATTATTGGCATATTCGTAGGCCTTTTCCTTGTTTTCAAGATTTGTGTAGCTAAAGGCCAATTGGTTCGATCTGTAGGCTGGATGCAGGTTAAATCGATCAATCTGTTCAACAATTGTTTGGTACTCTTCCTTTTCCAGATTCTTTTTCTTCCCCAAAATAACTCTAAGCCATTTTCTGTAGGCAATCCTGCCATCCATATAGTCCTGATCGGGTACTTTTTGCTTTTCTTTAAATACCTCAACTTCCTGATTGTTCAAATCATAGGAAAGAAATTGATTGCAACCGGCAAGCATTTCACCATAAGCAAAATAGATCTTCTTTTCGGTATTATCCATAATGCACGATTTAACAGTAATGTCGTTGTTGATGCCGCAACCGTAATACAAATCGTTTGGTAATTCATAGTAAGCAGTTGATGAAACCATTTGGTAAGCCTTGTCAACCAGGTTTTTATTTGAAATATCCTGGAAAAGTTCTTTTAGTTTGTCTTCTCGGGTAATATTACTTTCACCATGCATGTTTATCGGGCTGTATTCGTACCGTCCTTTTTCCGATACCGATAGGTTGGTTACACCTACATAATTATTCTGCATTGTATTTTTAATACTCTGTCCGCGTGTTAGTTCATACATGGCACCCGAGCGATCTTTGTCGCTACCAACAGTAATAAACCAACCATGTGTGCTGTAATCCTCAAACATTTCATCCACTTCCGAAAGTTCATCCGCATTTTCCATTACATAGCGCAATTGGTAGGGCATAGGCATTCCGGTAACATAATCGCTCTCTTCCTTTCCTTCCGGGATTGGGGCACCATTCATATTAATCGACATACTCAGGCCATTGTGGTTCATTCCGGTATAAGCAGCCGGGTAGCAAACAAAACTCAATATGGTAGTTGGTATTTTATCCTTACGGTGATAGTTCACGATTAACGGAAACTTGGTGAATGTTTCGATACCCGGCCAGTCTAGATTCCGCCCATGAACAATTCCATCTTCATTTTTCATGACAAAGGAAGTGCAGCTAATTTTGAAGAAGATTTGCGGAAAGTAGGCAATGGTTTTGATCTCACGCACATTAAGGTCGCAGCCTTCGGCCATACCTTCAAGCTCCTCAATAAATGCTTGAGGCATTCTCTCCTCAATTTTCCTGATTTTTGATTTTAGAACCATATTGGCAATCCACTTTTTCAGGAAAAATTTACCTACATACGATTCCACGATGCTATCTACCTTTACCTGCATTTCCATAATTTGGTCGTTCATTAAAACGCCATATTGCAATCCCATTTCGTAGGAATCACCTTTTACAGTTAAAAATGGAACACCTTCCTTAACAAACATGCTTCCCTCCTGGAAAGTTCTAATGCCGTTTACTTCCTTGTATTTGTATCCTTTTGCAGATATCAGAAGCGATGAAAGCAGGAGTAGGGTCAGAAGACCTAATTGTTTACGATTCATGAGTTTTAATTTTAGTGGTATAAACAAAAATACCAATTCATTGTTTAATGGCCGATCATTTTCAATTCATATGCCAAAATATTTTTATGTTGATTTACTGGCTGTTCTGGAATTGCTGTCCAAATTCATGTCGGATTATCCAACACCCCTTGTTCACTTCTGAGCAGTATAACTGATCTCATGAACTTATTTAGAACTTTTTTGGATATCAATAAAATCGATTTTTTCTTCATTCCATTATGTGGTAAAGGTGTTTACAGGGTAAATCGAAAATATTGAAATAATCAAAATAAATTAGAATGAAGAACTTATTTAAAGGTACGCTGGCTTTTGTTATGGCTCTTGTGCTATTCTCATCTTGCGAAGAGAAAAAGGTGAATGAACTGGTCCTTGCAGGCGAGATTTCAAACTATCAAAATGGAATGATTGAGGTAAGCTTTGGGCATGATACCGAACATGTAAAAGTAGATGTGATAGATGGTAAGTTTAGCTACCAAAAGCAACTAAAAGAACCCATCGAAGTGGCATTGAATATCCCACAGGAAAACCCAGATATGATGAGGGGAAATCCACGTTACATCCGATTCTATGTTGACAATGGCAACGTGAATGTAAAGCTAAACGGAGATGATTTTGGTAAAAATCCTGTAATTGAAGGAAGCTCTGTTTACGACGATTCAAAAAAGTATGAGGATGAAATCAAGAGACGTTACCCGGAAGATCCTTATGCGATTTACAGAAAAATGAGTCCATTGTATGGCAAAACGGATCAAGAATCGATTGCCAAACTTAAGGCACTGCAAGAGGAAGCAGCAGAGGTAAGAGAAAAACACTGGACTGCAACATTGGAAACAGAAGAGTGGTTTATCGATAACTATCCAAACTCCTATTTTTCAGCCGTTTTGGTGAGCCAAAGAAATAGTGGAAAACGAGGCGGAAAAAAATTACATGAAGTGAAAGCCGAAGTGGCGCGTTTGTCTTCCGAAATACAGGCTACTCCAATTGTAAAACGCTTATTGGCTCGCAATGAGAGTGTGGCCAAAACCGATAAGAGTTTGAAAGAGATCATGAAAGATGCAAGTAATGTTTCCTACAAACGTGATGATAGTTTTAAGGGCAGCCAATTTAAAGGAATTAAATATTTGGCCTCATTCTCTAATGGCAATCTGTGTTCGATTGATAATAAGGGAATAGTAGGTATTATATCACCGGAAGGAAATTTGATTCGCAATATACAGGTAGCTGCCAAAGGACCAAAAAATGCTGTGGCTGTTGGACCAGATGATAAAATTTACATTCCTTCTGCTGTAATGGGAGTAGAGAAGGCAAAATTCCGTGGCCGTATGGTGGAAAGACAAGTGGTGAAAAAAGTGGAAGTTTACGTGTTTAACGAAGCAGGGAAGCAGCTGGAAAAATTTGAATTGAAAGGAATGACTAATCTCTTCGGCCTGAAGGTTGATGCTGGTTATATTGCTGCTTCGGATTACGATCAACGATTGATTCGATTGTATAATTTAGAAACAAAAGAGGAGGTGACTGCCATCGAAAATCTTCGTCCATGTTGTTTGATGCTCGATTTCGATATCAACAACAAGCAACAGGTTGTTGTGGCGAACCTGGCTTCCTTCAGAACGCACATTTATGACTTTAAGGGAAAGCTTCAGGCCACTTTTGGCCAGAGAGGAAAAACATTGGATGATTTCCACGGATGCTGTAACCCTGTAAATGTGGCATCTCTTTCAAATGGTGCAATTGTCACTGTCGAGAAAGACCCAACCAGAATTAAGATTTTCAGCAAAGAAGGTGCAAAACAAATTGAAGGCATAGAGGAGTTGGTGAAAGGTTGTGCCTACATTCCTATGACTGTAGACAAGAAAGAGAACATCTACCTGGCTTCGCCGGAAAAAGGTTTGGTGCGATGCGTTGCCATCTAATTTGTGTTTAGTGGTTATGTATTAAAGGTCTGCCCATTTCCAGGCAGACCTTTTCTATTTTTATTATTCACTGATTGCTGTTAATATTTCACTCCTGTCATCTCTTCCGATATATCCCATAACTGCTTGGCAATATCCCTATCATGCGAAAGCTGATTCGACTTGACAATAACGGGATGACCCTGCATTTCGAAATATTTTGCCGGACCGTAATAATCACCTGCTTTTGCTTCAGGATCAAAACCAGCTCGTAGCGAAGGTAAAATACCCATTTCAGGAGCTTGCGAGAAGAAATTATTCAGGAACCGAATTCCACTCTTGTGTCGTTGCAATTCGGTTCTCGTCCATCCAGGATGAGCAGCTGTTACCATTGGAGCATGCGGATCGCTCTTGAGCTTACGTACCAATTCATAGGCGAAATATAGGTTGGCAATTTTACTATCACCATAGGCATTGTTGGTATTGTATTTCCTTTTTTCCCAATTGATATCGTCGAGATTGATCTTGCCAAATTTATGGGCAACGCTTGAGGTAACTACAATTCTTGAGTTTTTCGTCTTTTTAAGCAGTGGCAGTAGGTATCCGGTAAGGGCAAAATGTCCCAGGTGATTGGTGCCCATTTGTATCTCAAAACCATCAGTGGTTTTGGCATGCGGACACATCATGATTCCGGCATTGTTAATCAGTACATCCAATCTGTCGAAATACTGGTTGAAGTTTGCAGCAAAATCTTTAATCGACTCCAAACTGCTTAGATCTAGTTGCATTACTTTGATTTTGGCTTCTGGATTTGCACTTTGAATTTCGGCGGCCACCAAATCTCCCTTTTGGGTATTTCGAACTGACATTACAAGTGTCGCTTGCTTATCTGTTAAAATTCGAACAGCTTCTTTGCCTATGCCACTTGTCGATCCGGTTACAATTACAAGCTTTCCTTTTTGATTTGGAATTTGAGATTCACCCCATTTTGCTTTTGCCATGCTATTTTTCTTTTAATTTATTTAAATTATTGATAGAGACAAAATTAGGGCAGTTCAGTTTTCAGTCATTATAATAATTACTGAAGCTTGTATCCTTTTTACAGATTCTTCAATTTTTGATTTCTAGAGAATTCAAATATCTTTGACCTGACCATTAACCCACAGAACCACTATGATTACTCCCAGGGATTTTGAATCTTTTAAGAAAGGAAATCGCGTAGTCTTCAAGCAAATCTTTGATACATTTTACAAAGGTTTATTGATTTTTGCCCGGAACTTTGTGCAGGAATCCGATGTGGCAGAAGACCTGGTTCAGGAAATTTTTGTAAAACTTTGGGAGAAAAGGGAAACCATCGAGAATCCTACCACAATAAAGGCCTTTTTGTATGTTAGTGTTCGCAATCGAGCTTTAAATCATATCCGACGGTCCAAAATTATTCAAGAGCATCAAAAAGAAGAAATTCAATTTAAATCTTCAGAGTCTTTCTTTAAAAATCAAATGATAGAGGAAGAAACCTACCGCATGTTACTGCAAGCCGTTGACGAATTGGAAGGTCAAACCAAAAAAGTTTGTGTGATGAGTATGAATGGTGTTCAAAATGCCCAGATTGCCGAAGAATTAAACTTGAGTACAAGCACCGTAAAATACCATAAAACCAAAGCCTTTGATATTCTACGTTCTCGCCTGAAAGATCATATTTTCCTGCTGCCGATTTTAGCGCAGTTGTTGGATTTGTAAATTCTAAAAGTCCAAAAGTCCAAAAGTCGAAAAGTCTGGAAGGGATAAAACAACTGCCAGGAATTAGCCCTGAAGGGGCGTGGTATTTATAGCCCGGGGCAAATGAGCGAAGCGAATGACACCCTGGGTTAAGGCGAACCCTGATAGTTGTCGCAACTGGAGGTCAATTTTGTTGTAATTCGATTCATGTGACGGAATAGACCAAAGTCGAAAGTTAGCTGATAGCGAACTGCCAATTACCATCTAAAGTTCCCCCTTTTTGCCTTTCCACATTAATCCCTTAAATTAAAGCCAAATAGGAGTGAGAAGAAAAAATGAAAAAAAATTCTTTTTCTCACTGTCCTCTCATCCTTCTCGAGTGTATTACTAATAGAAAACCAAAAAAGAAAATGAACAATCACACCAAAGAATATATAAAAATCTCCGAATTGTTGTATCGAAAACAGTCTGGCTTGCTATCTGAAAAAGAACAAGTTGAATTGGATGAGTGGGAGAAGAAATCCGAAGAAAATAAGAAGATTGTATCTCGACTTTCATCAGCAATAAAACTGGAAGAGAAGCAATTACAATACGACTCCATTGATCCCAAAAATGCCTGGCAAAATATTGAATCGCAAATTTCAGCTCAAAAACCAAAAGAGCGCAAACTACTCCTGAATTTCATGAAATATGCAGCTGCAATTGTGTTGCCTTTGGCCATTGGTGGCTTGCTGGTTTATCAAGCCATGAACACAGCAGATAACTATAGCGATGCGATTGTAGAGCAAATTGTACCTGGAACCAATAAAGCTACCCTGGTTTTGGCAGATGGATCTACCATTAACCTGGAAGAACAAAAGGACACTTTAATTGCTGGAAAAGCCCTGAATCAAAATAATAAATTGCGCTATGATGCAAGTGGTCAATTGGCCCAGGCAGAAGCTCGTTGGCACAAATTGGTTGTACCTGTTGGAGGAGAATACAAATTAGAATTGGCCGATGGAACCACGGTTTGGATAAATTCAGATTCTGAATTGAGATATACCGATCAATTTGTGGGTAAAGAAAGAATCGTTCATTTAAAGGGAAATGCCATTTTTAAAGTAGAGAAAGATAGCGAACATCCATTTATTGTAAAGACAGACGATATGGATGTGAGAGTTTATGGAACCGAATTTAGTGTAATGGCCTATCCTGATGAGGCAAAAGTGCAAACTACTTTATTGGAAGGAAGCGTTGGAGTTGCCCTGAAAAATAAAGCAGGTGTTGTTCAAACTTCAATGATAAAACCCAATATGCAGGTTCAGTATTACAAAGGAGATGTAAAAGGAGAAATTAGGGAGGTAGAGGCCTACAAGTACTTTGGATGGAGAGATGGAAAATTTCAATTCGACAACGAGGAGCTGGGCAGTATCATGAGAAAGTTGGAAAGATGGTATGGAGTGAAATTTTTTGCTTCGAATCAGGATGTTTTAAAAATAAGGTTTAGCGGTGAGATGAAACGATTCGATGATTTTTCAACCATTCTGAATTTGCTTGAGTATGGTACCGATATAGAATTTGATGTGCATGGAACAGTTGTGACGGCTCGAAGTGCTTATAAATAGAGAGAAGAAAGTAAAAGTTTAATTTTTAAATCAAACCCAAATCAATAAAAAACCCGAAAAATGCGCCAACATCTTTCGGGGAATTAAAGAATACTTGTGAGGTATTCAATGTTAAATCTAATTCATTTCAAATTTATGAAAAAAAAATGGAATTGCCTTTTCCCGGCTAACCAGGGGAAATGGCTAAAAAGGTATTGGATGATGAGGAATTTTATTATTCTGTTTTTTGTATGCAATCTAAGCGTTATGGCGAACGGATTTACCCAGGAAATATCTGTTGCCAAATACAATAATGCAACCCTTTTAGAAGTGTTTGATCACTTAAAAGAGGAGACAGGTTATGGGATTTTATACAAGGAATATGAAATTAACCCTGATGTGAGAGTGAATATGAATGTGGTTGATTCAAACGTTCAGGACATTCTGGATGAAGCTTTGAATGGAACTGGATTAACCTACATTGTACAAGATGAGGTAATTGTGGTGTATAAAGCAGAAATTTTACCTCAACCAATTATTGAAGAAGCCGAACAGGAACGAAAAATCCTAAGCGGACAGGTAAGCGATGAGAAAGGAGTACCTCTACCAGGTGTATCCATTGTAATTAAAGGTACAAATACTGGTGTTGCAACAGATATTGATGGCAATTACTCCATCGAACTGGAAGAAAGCAATGTAGTTTTGGTTTTTTCTTTCGTTGGAATGAATCCTGTAGAAATTGCCTACGAGGGTCAAACCATTCAGAATATAACGCTTACCGCTGATACTGAGCAAATGGCAGAAGTTGTGGTAACGGGTTATCAAACCATTTCGAAAGAAAGGGCTACAGGTTCGTTTTCGGTTTTGAGCAGCGAAAATGTAAGCAACAGTCCGAACGAAACCATTGGTGATAACCTGGAATCACTGGTTGCTGGTGTGCAAACTACTGTAGATGCAAATGGGACCACCCAATTTTCAATCCGTGGTTCTTCAACCTTAACCGGTGAAACTGCTCCTTTAATTGTTGTTGATGGATTTCCAATTAATGCGAATATGGATGCAGCTTCTGTTAACGATGGTGATATCAAGGCCATTGTGAATCCATTTGAATCTATCAACAGAAATGATATTGAAAAAGTTACGGTATTGAAAGATGCTGCTGCAGCTTCTATTTGGGGTGCTCGTGCTGCTAATGGTGTAATTGTAATTACAACCAAAAAAGGCAATAAAGACAAAGGCATTCAGGTAAATTTCGAAGCCTATACAAAAATTAGCGACGATGTTGATTTGGACTATGCCAATCCGATTGCCAACTCGGCTACTCAGTTGGAATATGAAATGTTAATGTGGCAGTTGGGTTATGGAACCCCTTCTTACGATATTTCAAGTATCAATAACAATATGACGAAAGGGAGCGAGTTGTTCCAGCAGCAATTGAGAGAACATGTTGCAAATGGAGGAGTAGGTTTACCAACTTTTACCATGACTCCCGAACTCCAAAAATTAGCAGGACAATCTTATAAGGGTCAGGTAGAAGACTTAATGCTTCGAAAGCCTGTTTCTCAAAACTACAACCTTACTTTGCGCGGACAAGGAGAGAGAAACAAATATTCTCTTTCGATCATGTACAACAACAACAAACAGGTATTCCAGGAAGACAGAGATGATAATCTTTTGGTAAATTTTCGCAATTCGATGAAGGTTGCCAAATGGTTGGATTTCGATTTTTCTGTGATGTCACAATTAAAAAACACGCATAGTGGTGGTGTTAACCTGGGTGATATTAAGAAAATGTCTCCATACGAATTATTGGTTGATGAGAATGGTAACTATAATCATATCAATCATGACAGAATTAAGAACAAGGAAATTATTGAGCAATTGCAAGGTATTAGCGATGGTTGGGCCTATGAGGATATGACTCATAATCCAATGCAAAACATGCGTTCCCAGGATTTTAGAACCAAGAGCTTTAATACCCGTTTAAATGCTGGCTTAAACTTCAAAATTGCCGATGGAATTAAGTACAGTGTAGGGATGCAATATGCACATGGTAGTGTAGATGTAAAGAAAAGATACAAAGAAGACTCTTACTATGTTCGTAATTTGGTGAACGAGTATAGCATTGCCGATTACGATGCCTTTGTAGCAGGTACGCCTCAAACCATTAGTGGATACCAGGTGCCTAAAGGCGAAATGGCCTACCTAAAGAACATTCAAACCAGGGCCTATCTAATTAGAAATCAATTTTCTTTGGTAAAGAATTATGGTGATCATGGATTTAACTTTATTGCAGGTACCGAGTTAAACTGGAACGAAGCAGAATCGAACGATAACTGGTTGTATGGCTACAATCACGAAAAGTATACAACAGACCTGCCTTCGGGATATACCGATTTGAACAGGATGTATTATGCAACAAATGCCAGTATTCCTAGAGGAGGAACGATAACTTTTACTACCAATAAATTTTTCTCCTTGTACTCGAATATGGCTTATACTTACAAAGATAAGTACACCATTAGTGGTAGTGTTCGTACCGATGCTTCTAACATTACGGTAAAAGAAGCCAAGTACCGTTATTCTCCTTTCTGGTCGATTGGAGGTAGCTGGCAGTTAGGCAAAGAAGAATTTGCCATGCAATACGATTGGTTAAACAGGGCAATTTTACGTGCTACCTACGGTGTTAATGGTAATATTCCGATGAATACCGCACAGGTTCCATTAATTACTTACGTTGATGGTGCTTATGGTTTTGGATCGTATGGAGCAGGAGTTGATCATGCTACACTTAACGATTTGGGTAATCCTACATTGGGATGGGAAAAAGTGAAGCAGTTGAATGTAGCTCTTGATTTTGCTGTATTGGGCAATAAACTGTTTGGTAGTATTGAGTATTACAACAAGAAAAGTGAAGATTTGGTTGCGCAAGTGTCTCTACCTTCTATTGCAGGTACAAGTTCTCAGGCATTTAATGTGGCCGAAATGACCAACAAAGGAATTGAATTAAATTTGAATGCCAATTTGAATATTAGCAAAGATTTAAGTTGGACACCAATCTTGAATTTTGCCTACAACAAGAGTATGGTAAGCAAGGTAAATGTTGCTGATATCCCATTATGGCAACTTAAGTATTCAGCTCCCTATGTGGAAGGTTATGCTTTGAGTCCGGTATGGTCTTACAAGCTTACAGGTGAAGTTAACGAGTTCGGTATCCCTCTGATTTTGGGTAAAAATGGAGTAGAATATCCAGCCAATGTGAACATTTCTTCAACTGGAGTAAATGGTCCTGATGTAGTATGGCACAGAGGTAGCACCATTGCTCCTTATGTAAGCTCTTTTACCAACGAATTTAAGTTTAAAGGATTTAGCTTGTTAGCAACAGTAACAGGTAAGTTTGGGCACTACATGTACAACGATAGCTTTAACTATAATACCAGGACCGATGCCATGAACTTCCACGAAGATCTGGAATACCTTATGGATGGTAGAGCCGATGAAATTGGAATGTATCCAGTACCAACTCAGCAAATTTCAGGTTTAACCACTTATGGTGCAACCTCAACCTTACTTGAGTCGAGAGTTGAGAAGGCTGATTATATCCGTTTAAAGGAAATAATGCTTTCGTATACCTTACCAAAATCGTTAGTGGCAAAAATTGGAGTGAACAACATCAAATTCTACACTCATATTAGCAATGTAGGTTTATTATGGACTGCTAACGATAAGGATATCGATCCGGAATATCGCAAAGGCATGAACTTCTTTAAGCCTGAAAGAACATATACTTTGGGTGTAAATGTTAACTTTTAAAAGAAACTGAAATGAAAAATATATTTGCAATATTATTAATGTTTGTGGTTTTGTTCAGTGCCTGCGATGATTACCTGGAAGAGAAACCAAGCAAAACCAATCAGCAGGAAATTGAATCAACCAATGATATCAACCTGTTGTTGGATAATACAAAAGATCTTTTTAATTCGGGACATGTTATTTCTGATGTTAGCTTTACAACCATTTCTGATGACATTCAGTTTCATGATAATGTTTATGCAGCTTTTTCTACCTGGATTCCATATGAACAAGTACAATCGTATGCCTGGCAAGATGAAATTATGGCGGTGAGCGATGAATCATGGACAAAATCATATAAGCACATTTGGTTGGCCAACTACATTATCAACAATGTTGATGGTTTAGAGGGAAGTGATGAAGAAAAAGCCAACTTAAAAGCAGAAGCTCATCTAATAAAAGCCTATAAGTTACTGGCACTAGCCATGAAACATTGTTTGTACCCATCATCGGCAAATGCAAGTGAATTAGGTTTACCATTAAAAGCAACTACAGAATTCGAAGAGCTGCCAGCCCGTTCAAATCTTGATGACACCTTCTTAGAAATTGAGGCTAATATTATTGAAGGTTTAAAGATTAATAAAGAGAGAACCGACAGCTGGAGAGAGAGTAAATCATCAGCTGCAGCATTAGCAGCAAGATTTTACATGTATGTTCATGATTTTGTAAATGCTAAGAAATATGCGCAGCAAGCACTTTCGCTTTGGGATCGAATGGTGAATATGGAAACAGAAATTACCATCAATAAAAAGTTTGGCTTGTACGATGTACCTTCAACAGGTGATATTTCAACCTTTTCGAATGCGTTTTATTCTGCCTGGGAAAGCCAGTATAAACTATATGTTGTCGAAGATTATAATCTATATCCAAGTAGCGATCTGATTGCTTCGTACGAAGCAACTGATATACGTTCTAAATTTTATACGCAATGGTATCTAAATTTGTACTTTGGTTTAACCGAAAACAATTACATCTACAATAAATTCAATGGAGCTGTAAGCACTGGTCCCGATGTGGCTGAGATGTATTATATTCTGGCAGAATGTGCTGGTCGAGAAGGAGATTACGCAACTTGTATGCAAAATGTTGAAGCTGTGCGTGTGAACCGTTACGCTGCTGCCGATTATATGGCTATGCCATTGCCTGCTTCAGTAAAAGAAGCTGTGCAGTTGGTAGTTGATGAAAGAAGGAGAGAATTCCCATTTACATCATCTCGTTGGTCGGATATCAAGCGCCTAAATGCTGAAGGCTTGCTTGACCCAATTACTTTGTCGAGAGATTTTTATGCGCTTCAGGATGGAAATGTGAACTTTGCTGCTCCTCAAACTTATACGCTTGAGCCAAATAGCAGAAAGTATGCCAGACCATTGCCAAACGAAGTTATTAACCTAACCGATGGTAAGGTTGAGCAAAATACATACTAATCATGGGTTTTTTGAACTGGCCCATTTTTTTAACAGACCTATCAATTCGCAAAATGATATAAATTAGATCTTAACGGCCTGTGTTTGCACAGGCCGTTATTTTACCCCTACATTTTCATAAAAAATCCTGAATGTATGGATATAAGTGCTGTGCAAATTGGAGGTCTTAACAGATTATAAGAGATGAAAAAAATAAGTATTTTATTATTGGCAATTGCCACAATACTGGCAAGTTGCTCCATAGTTCCTGACGACTCATATCAAATAACTGGTAGTGGTTGGGAACAATATAATGGTAAAGAGTTTCAGATATTGGTTCGTGACACTTCCGAAACCGGAATAAAAACCATTGCCTCAAGTATTATCGAGAATGGAAAAATATCTCTTCAGGGAAATATTGATCATCCGCAAACAGCATTTTTAGGCATCTATACCAAAGACAATGAATTTTGTGGCTGGAAACAGGATTTTATTGCTGAGCCTGGTACGTTCACATTTGTATTGAAAGAAGGGGAAAAGAAGGCAAGCATTGAGGGAGGGAAATACAATGACATTTTATTGAAAGACATTCCTGCAAAAAAGGATATTGCAAATGCCAACAAGAACTTAACCGAATTTGCTGAGAAATATTCAAGTCTGAAAAAGGAAGAACAGGATGAAAAAGCTCAACGAAAATATCAAGAACTCTATTCAGTTTACTCCAAAGCTCTACAAAATGGGTACGTGGATTTATTTAAAAGTCATAATGATCCATATGTAAGGCTTCTTTGTATTTCACACTTGCGTGGATTAAAAAATGTGAAAGAGGAGCTTGCAAATCTTGAAAAAGAGATAGGATTGGTGCCTGAAATTGCAAACTACTATTACAGTATGAAAAAAGCCGAAGAAATGGCTAAGAACAGAAAAACAGTTGGTGTAGGTAGCGTAGTAAAAGATTTTACGGCAAAGAACCTGGAAGGAGAATCGTTTAATCTGGCTAAGGTATTAAAACAAAATAAGTATGTGCTTGTAGAGTTTTGGGCATCGTGGTGTGGACCATGTCGTGCCGAAATTCCTCATATGAAAGATGCTTATGAGAATTTTAAAGACAAGGATTTTGAAATTGTTTCTTTCACTTTGGACCATGTTCAGAAATCATGGAAAAAAGCTTCCGATAAGGAGCAAATTCCCTGGATTAATGTAGGTGATTTGAAAGCCCATAGCAGTCCCGTGGTTCAAATGTATGGTGTACAAGGCATTCCTGCGAACTTTTTGGTGAACCAGGAAGGTGAAATTGTAGCTGTGAATTTGAGAGGTACACAATTGGATGAAAAGTTAGAAGAACTTTTGAGATAATCGTTTTATAAAGTGTGGTTTTATCTGCTAAAAGCTGATAAAACGGTTTTTGTGAAAGCAGTTTCCATGTAGGGAGCTGCTTTTTTATTTAACAGTGAAAAAAGAGTCTATATTGCTAATGGATGAGAGCTATATAAAGAAAGATTTAAACTTTAATTCATCATAAGCACTTTAACCTTAATTAACCTACAAATATCATTTCTCCACTGACCTTCCGGCAATCTGATGTGTCTTAAAAATAGATAAACACAAAGGGGTAACCTGTAAAAACAAAAAACAGATGAAAAAAACAATTGGAATGTTAGTGGCATTGCTGGTTTGTAGCAATGTGTTTTCGCAAGGAATCGAATTTGAACACCTAAGTTTTAATGAGGCATTGGCAAAAGCAAAAGCAGAAAATAAAATGCTGTTTATGGACTGTTATACCGTTTGGTGTGGTCCATGTAAAGCCTTGTCCAAGAATGTTTTTCCTCAAAAAGAAGTTGGGGAATATTACAATGCCAATTTCGTGAACCTAAAAATGGATATGGAAAAAGGGGAAGGACCTGAACTCTTGAAAAAATATGATGTTAAAGGTTTTCCCACTTTGCTTTTTCTTGATGCTGAAGGAAATGTATTGTACAAAAGAGTAGGAGGAACAGATCCTGCGGGACTAATTGCCGATGCAAAATTGGCTGCTGACCCTACAGAGCGTTTGGATTATGTGCGAGAAAAATATGAGAATGGAGATAGAAGCAAGGCTGTTGTTTCTAAGTATATCAGTTTGTTAAGAAAAAATTACCTGGAAGATGAATTGAAAAAAGTAGGGGCGGAATTCTTAAGTACCCTTGCAAATGAGGATCTTTTTAAGGACGATAATTTTAAGACCTATTTGAGTATTGGGGGAGATTACAAGAGTGAAAAGTTTGCTTATGTACTTGAAAATAAGGAGAAGTTTGTAGCACTTTCTGATGAGCAGTCTGTTTCAGGATTTATCATGATGACTTACTTTGGAAGTTTGAGAAAAGCTTCAGTCGGAAATGACCTGAAAGAACTGGACGAATTGGCAGCAGCATATCAAAAAGCCATACCTGGAGCACAATTGAAGATGATGCTTAATAATGTATATGGAACCTTTTATATGACCAATGGAATGTTCGAGAAATTAATCGATTTAAAAGAAAAGGACTTTGAGCTTGCTAAAGATTATGGTAATGAGATGTACTTTAATATGTTGACAAGTACAAGTATGCAATTAGCTATGAATCCTAAAGCTGCAAACTTAAAGATGGTTCAGCAGAAAATTGAAGAGTGGACAAAAAAAGCAATGGAATTGCAGCCAGAATCACCAAAGGCTTATGAGTGTTGTGCACATATATATAAAGTGCAAGGAAAAAAAGACCTTGCATTGAAAAATATCAATACTGCTATCGATAAAGTGAAGGCTTCCGGCAAAGAGGTTGATCAGCGTATACTAGATCTTAAAAACTCCATTGAGACACTGTAATTGCCTCTATTTAAAAAAACAAAATGAATCCTATTTAAATAATAAACAATGAATTATAGAACAGTCTTGTTATTGATATTCGTAATATCAATGGCAGTTTCATGTAAGAATACGAAAAAAGATAAAGCACCTAAAGGGGAATTTGTTTTAACTGGTACAATTGAAGGGCTGCCATCTGGTAAAGTGTACCTTCTGAATAAGGCAACACAGTGGAAAGACTCAGTACTAGTTACAAATGGATCATTTACTTATAAAGGATCTTTTGTGGAACCCACTATGCTGGCTTTAATGGGCGAACAAGGGTATATGACCCAGTTTTTTGCTGAAAATGCGAAGATTACTGTAACAGGAAAATTTGGAGATATGACCTCTTTTAAAGCAGTAGGCGGTAAAGCCAATACCGATAAAGCCATATGCGATGAAGCCATTCAACAAATGCAAAAAGAGCAGAACTTTAGTCGTAATGTTATGATGGAGTTGTACAATCCTGCTACAACGGATGCTCGTCGAAAAGAAGTTGAAGCCATTATGGCAAAAATTGAAGATGAAAGAAACAAGATCGAAATGGATTTTATTAAGAATCATCCTGCTTCATACTATTCTTTATACTTGGTATGGGTTAAATCTCATGGCTCATCTACATCGGAAATGAAGGAGTGGTTAGCTCTGCTTGATGCCTCATTAAAAAATAGTACAACCTACAATGAGATGATTGCTCAGCTCAAAAAAATGGAAAAAACAGAGGTTAGTTTGGAAGATTTTGTAAAAGAAGCCAGCAATGTAAGTTATAAAGTGGATGATCAATACAAGGGAACTACACTAAAGAATGTAGTGTACCTGGGCATGTTTAGCAATAATAATCTTTGTGCATTACAATCAGATGGAACCATTCTTAGTGTGAATCCGAAAGGTGAAAAAGTAAGCGAATTTAAAGCTGGAATAAAAGGTCAGGCAGCTTCAATTGCGATTGATAAAAATGACAATATCTATGTGATGGATGTTCAACAGGAAATGGTAAAAAAGAAGGTGAGAGGCCGAGTTCATTCTTACCCAAATCCAATTGGTGTTGAGTGTACTGTGTACAATAGTAAAGGTGAAAAACAGCGTGCATTTAAATGTGAGGAGAATATTACAGCCTCGGGAGCAAGAGTGTTAGAGGGTAAATTATTAGTGTCTGATAATAGAGGTGGAATGATAGGAATTTACGATGCGCAAACTGGAAAAATAATTTCTAAAATTCCAGAAATGCGTCCTTGTTGCGGCATTCTCGATTTCTCAGTCAATAAGAAAAACCAATTGGTAGTTGCAAACCTGGGCGCTTTTAGAATTCAAAGCTTCGATTTATCTGGAAAAAGTCTGATGGAATTTGGCAAGCGAGGCAAAAGCCTTGAAGATTTCCATGGTTGCTGCAACCCTGTTAGTGTAGCTTCATTAAATAATGGAGCATTGGTTACTGTTGAGAAAGATCCAACACGGGTTAAAGTATTTAGCAAAGAAGGTGCAAAACAAATCGAAGGCATTCAGGAGTTGGTGAAAGGTTGTTCCTACATTCCTATGATTGTTGATGGCAACGACAACCTTTACCTGGCATCGGGCGAAAAAGGATTGGTAAAGTGTGTGGTGAAAAGTTAAATTTTAAAAAGCTGAACCAATTATTCACCCATTTTCATTTTTTATTGTTCTACTAGCAACATTTCAAATATCTAAAGACAATTGTTTGTAGAATACAAATCAGGCTTAGCCTAAAAAATATAAAGCAATGAGAAAATTACTATTCATATTAAGTGTGTGTTTGGCATTCGTATCCTGTCAAGACAAACCAAAAACGGTTCATATTTCTGGTGAGTTGAAAAATTTTGCCAACGAATTTATGATGAACAAGTATTCGCCAACAGGTCTTTTACTAAAAGAAGGTGAAAAAATTAAATTAGATGGACAAAATCGCATTGATATCACATTCGAATTAGATGAACCAACTTATTACCGTTTGGGTAGAAACTTGCTTTATCTGTCGCCAGGTGATCGGGTTGAACTGTTCTGCGATATGAACAAACCAGAAGCTGCAAGTTTTAGTGGCGATGCTTTTGAAGAATGTGAATACCTGAAATCAAAACCATTCCCTAAAGGAGGTTCATACCTTACACAAGGGGGCAACATGCTGAAAGACAATCCTACGAAAAAAGCTATTCGCGAAAGGGTTGCCGAAAAAGTGAAAATCAGGCAAAAAGAACTGGCAGCCTTAGAAAATGTGAGCAAGAAGTTCAGAAAAATGGAAGAGGGCAGAATCTTGTTCGATGCAGCAAATTCTTTAATGTCTTATGGCTTTTATGCAGCTTATATGGCAAGAATTCCACAGGAAGAAATGAAGAAGTTTGCCGATGAGGCGACTGCTTTTTTCAAAGAGGATATTGACATGTACTGTGCCAATGGCGGCGATGCAGATTACCTAAATGTAGATACTTATCTATCTGTTGCTGAAAGATGTATCGAAATATTGGGTGAAGAGAATGTAGACCAGGAAGTCTTGGATTTTGGAAAGGCATATTCGCTTAGCATGCAACTTGGTTTTAACGGACCTGTAGCATCTGTCTTACAAGAAAAGAACAATTGTCTTGAGCAAATCAAAACACAAGCCTATTTGGATGCCATAAAGAAAGCATTTGCGAAGTATGACTTGATTATGCCAGGCCAAATGGCAGATGATATAAATATGAAAAATCGGGCAGGAGAAGTAGTGAACTTATCGGATTACAAAGGGAAAATAGTTGTGATTGATGTTTGGGCAACCTGGTGTGGACCCTGCAAGGCTGAATCGCCATATTTCGAAAAATTGGCAGAAAAATACAAAGATGATTCAAGCCTGAAATTTGTTTCGATCAGTATCGATTCCAATGTAAAAGTCTGGGAAAAGTACCTGGCAAAACATGAAAAGGTATCGGAACAATTGATCTGTAACAGAACCGAATTTGAAAAGTATTTGTTGCAAGGCGTTCCTCGTTTCATGATTATCGGCAAAAAAGGAGAAATAATCGATGTATTTGCACCTGCACCATCAAAACCAGAATTGGAAGAAATAATAGTTCAACAGCTAGGCTAAGAAATATTATAATTGTTGAATTTGAGAGCAATCATTTTTATGGTTGCTCTTTTCTCTGTTCTGTATAACGTCAAAGCTAATTGGACAAATCGATACCTAAAATTAAGAGATACTTTTTTATCTAACAATAGGTGCATGATACTTAGCTAAAATGCCATGCATAACTATTGATTATAGAGAATTAGCCACGGTCATGGCTTCAGTTC
>NZ_RZNH01000006.1 GCF_013141825.1 Marinifilum caeruleilacunae | reverse complement strand
AACCTGCACCAATAATCGTAATCTCGTTGCCAACCAGTGTAGCCGGACCAGATACCAACTCAAAGCTTACTGCCAGTTCCGATGAAGCGCTTGCTTCCAAACTGAAGGCTGCATCGCCATAAGTTTTATCTGCAATTTCTGCGAAAGTGATTGCCTGAGCGGCTTTGTTTACAGTGAAAGTTCTTACCACTTCTTCTGCTGCTGCATAATTATCATCACCCAATTGAATTGCCTTAACGGATACAGAACCTGCTCCAGTAATTGTCAATTCATTTCCAGTTAAAGTCGCCGGACCAGATACCAGTTCAAAACTTACTGCCAATTCCGATGAAGCGCTTGCCGTTAATTCAAAGGCTGCATCGCCATAAGTTTTATCTGTAATCTCTGCGAAAGTGATTGCCTGAGCGGCTTTGTTTACAGTGAAAGTTCTTACCACTTCTTCTGCTGCTTCGTATTCATCATCACCTAACTGAATTGCCTTTACACTAACTTCTCCTGTTCCGGTAATTGTCAATTCATTTCCACTTAATGTAGCCGGACCCGATACCAACTCGAAGCTTACTGCCAGTTCCGATGAAGCACTTGCTTCAAGATTAAAGGCTGCATCTCCATAGGTTTTATCAGAAATCTCTGTAAAAGTGATGCTTTGCGTCTTTTTAGCATTTTCCTCCGTATTCAGTTTCAATCTCAACATGATTGGATGGTGATCAGAAATACTCACATTGGTTTGAGAAGTATTATTGGTCAGCAACTGATACTCATCGTACAATTCATTTGAAATGGCAATGTGATCGATATTAGTTGATGATGTCACAACATGATCAAAATAATCCTCCGTTTCGAACCATGAACTGTAAGGTGAACTTTTACCGGAAGTCATACTGCCTTCCAAATAATCATTGTAGTCTCCCAATACAATTAAATTATCAGTAGTATAATTGGTATTCAGTTCATTCATTAAGAAAGTAGCATCTGCTAATTTTCTTGAGTGGCTGTCCTGGCAACACTTGGCGTGGATATTAATCAATTTAACCACATCCTTTTTGCCATCGATTACCACCTCTGCTTCAAACAAATATGGCATACGACCCGATGCCCAAAATTTAGAAGCATTGCCGGTATATCCATCAATGGAAGTTGTTGATCCTCCCTGGTACAAATCCGAAAACATGGAGAAATCGTTCAGATTGCTCACTGATGTTTTATTGAAAATATAGCAAACTCTCTGAGCAGGATATTCTGTTGTTGGTTCGGAATCATCATGTGAATAACGCGGACCAACAATACCTTCGTAAATTTGATCTCCTGCCAATTCGTTTAGTTTATCCACCAATGGAGTCATAAAATCTCCATTCACATTGTCAACTACCAACTCCTGAAGAGCATAGATATCTGCATTTAAGTTGATAATTTCCTGCGAAACTGCATTCAATTGTTCCGTAAAACTCGATGCACTTTTCGATTTTGAAGGAACTCCAAACCACTCAATATTCCAGGCTACAACATCCAATGTTTTATCCATTCCTAATGTAGAAGCATCTGCAATATCAGGAGAAGCCGATGAATTCAAAGAAAGTGTCAGGTTTTCCGCTCCTTTTGCTTTGTGAAGAATTTCACCTGTACTTCCATTCACCACAGCAAGCTCAGGAGTCAATCTCACCTGAATCGTCATTGGAGAAGTCTCCGTTTTAGCAATTGTAAGTTCTGAATTCCAATCTGTTCCATTCAAAGAAAGTTGGTAATTCTTACTTGCCTGAACGGTGATATCACCTTCCAATGTTTCGAAACTCAATTCATAAGTTTGAGCTGTACTGCTTTCACCTACTTCGGTATATGGGAACTGAAGGGCAGCAGTTTGGTTGTGCGACAATGTACCTGTAATTGGTACTCTTGTTCCCTCAATTACTACATCATCAACCTGGTAAGTGGTGGTAAGGTTGCTACCATTACCCGAGTATTTAAAAGCGATATAAATGCCACCTTCATAGGCTGACAGGTCTACTTCACCAGACGCTACAAAGTCAGGTCCATAAGATGAGTTATTTCGTTCATCAATGTTTGCCGGCAAAGTATTCCATGTTGCCGATGTCACATCTGAGCCATCAAAATCGGTCGAAATCAATACTTCTAAAGTGGTTCCTTTGTAGTAACCATTTTTGGTTTTAAAGTTTAGTTTTTCATTATTGTAATTCTCCAGATCGATTTCAGGGGTAATTAACCAGGAAACAATATCGCCGCTTGCCTGGTAGGCCGACATCTGCATGTACTTGTTGCTCGAGTACTCAGTAATTTCCCAGCTTCTGTCGCCTACTTCAGTTTTCAAAATCCAGTTCGAATGTGTATCCGATTCAAAATCTTCGTTTAAGAAGGCCACCGGAACCAATGCTGGATCTCCTTCGGTTCCAACCACCGAAACACTTTTTGATTCTTCCCCACTTGTAATCTCGATATTAGCTCTTACTTCTGCCCCAAGTTCCGACTCAGGAACAAATTTTACAGAAATCGTTGTTTCCGCCAGGCTTCCATCTGTAATTGTAAGGCTTAAGTTTGAAGTAAATGTGCTTCCATCGCTTGAAATCTGGAAGTGTTGAGGCGCTGTAATGCTCACATTTTCACTCAGCTCACTTGCCGATAATGTAAAGCTTTGTACTGCAGATTCATTGCCGTACTTCACCATTCCAAAATCTGTAAGTCCACCTGTTACTCTTAGTTTAGACGGAGTTGTTCCTTGTCCGCCATCCCAGGCAATATTCTTTGCTTCTCCAAAAATATACTGCACCAATTCAGGATGATCAACAAATGGATTTCTGTTTTTTTGGTAGCCAAAAATCACATTATTTCTTCTCACCTCATAAGGGTCAACCGGATCTTCCTCGTGCCATTCCAAAAGGTGGGAAAGTTTCCCGTGTCGTGCAGCCGATTCTGATGATTTGCACTGGTCATCGACTGTCATTTCCCAACGGGTAGCCATATAAAAAATCATACGTGCCACATCACCTCTTGCCGATTTTGGCGGAGTGTAACCTGGCGAGTCATTTCCAAAATCTCTCGATCCGCGATTGCTATTCTCTTGAGCATCGGTTGCTCTCAAGTGGTGACCATCGGTACCAGGACCATTTGCTGTTCCAAACCCTCCATGAGATTTTGCCCAGGTATGCTCTCGGTTCCAACCTGTACTTCCCGATACATGTGCAGATTTTGCAATTCCTTCTTCAATGTACATTTGCCATACCTGCGAAGCATTTTTAGGATTTTCGTCTCCATCTTCACACATATCCCAAACCGAACTGTAGCTAAGTTGTAACGAACCAGCCTCAATAATGTCATGGATTTTAGCTCGCAATACACTTCCGGTTAAACCTACAGCTTCACCATAATAATCAACTGGAACCTTTACACTGTTCATATGGTGGCTGGCGCTTACCGTTGCCACATACTCTTTTGGAGTCAGGTTTACCACAATGCTTCCATCGCCTGTGGTTGAAGGATCAAGGTAAACGTACTGATCAAGAATGCTGCCTGAACTTCCATCATTATCAGTGATACTGATATTTCCTGATACTGTTGTTCCCAATACAACTCCCGCCGAAGGATTCGTCAGGCTAACACTTAGGCTTTCAGTGCCTTCATTCTCCGAATCATCGATAATACTTAAAGTACTGGTTGCAGTGTTCGATCCTGCCTGAATGCTAAGTGTAGTTGCTGAAATGCTATAATCACCTGCTGTGATTCCACTTCCCGAAATGCTCAAATCAATGCTTTGATTTTCTGTCACATTTTCGGAGGTAGTAGCAGTAATGGTAATGCTTGTTTCATCGGCTTCCGAAGCTGATGTTGTTGATAAGCTAAGCTCAACTGCTGGCAATGCTGGTCCCGACGATAGTTCTTCAATCACAGCATTCCCTTCAAAAGAAGCATGACCACTATAGGTATCTCTGAAACCATCAAATTTGATTTGCTTGCCCAAATTTTCGGGATTGTCCTTTAAATTCCAGGTATCACGATTGGCACCAGCCTCTAATTTCAGGTTCAAACAATTGTCGAAATTGGTTTCATCCTTCGAATCGGCAACAGAAATGTAGTAAGCATTCTCAAATGGAGCTTCAAAATCAGTTCCAACACTTACAATATATCCATAAGCAAAATATTTGGTCGATGATTCTGCCAAAGCCAAAGCCTCTGTAATGGTAAATGGTTTTTCTTCTGATCCATCGTTTGCTTCAACATCATTATCAGTAATTGTAATATCGCCGTTAATGCTTGAGCCCAACTCAATTCCTGCAGAAGGATTACTAATCGAAACCGTCATGTTCTCCGATTCTTCCACTTCAGAGTCGTCAACAATAGTTAGAGTAGCTGTTCCGGAAGTTTCTCCTGCCATAATCGTAATCTGGTGATTCGACAGTGTATAATCATCAGTCGTAATTCCTGTTCCTGTTACACTTACATCAACAGTTTGGTTCTCGCTTACACTTTCACTGGCATTTGCAGTAAGAGTAATCACACTTGCGTCGGCTTCAGATGCCGAGTTTGTAGATAATGCCAACTCAACAGTTGGTAATACGGGTCCCGATGACAGCTCTTCAATCACACTATTCCCTTCAAAAGAAGCATGACCACTATAGGTATCTCTAAAACCATCAAATTTGATTTGCTTGCCCAAATTTTCGGGATTGTCCTTCAAGTTCCAGGTATCACGATTGGTACCTGCTTCTAATTTCAGGTTCAAACAATTGTCGAAATTAGTTTCATCCTTCGAATCGGCTACAGAAATGTAGTAGGCATTTGTAAATGGTGCTTCAAAATCGCTTCCAACGCTAACAATATAACCGTAGGCAAAATATTTTGTTGATGATTCTGCCAAAGCCAAAGCTTCTGTAATGGTAAATGGTTTCTCTTCCGAACCATCGTTTGCTTCACCATCATTGTCGGCAATCGTAATCTCTCCGCTAATGCCTGAGCCTAATTTAATTCCAGCTGAAGGATTGCTAATGGAAACCGTCATGTTTTCTATTCCTTCCACTTCAGAGTCGTCCACGATTGTTAGTGTGGCACTTCCTGAAGACGCACCTGCTAAAATGGTAATCTGATTTCCTGATAGTGTATAGTCGCCAGAAGTAATTCCTGTTCCTGCAACAGTTATATCTACAGTTTGGTTCTCACTTACATTTGCACTGGCATTCGCTGTTAGTGTAATGACTGTGGCATCGGCCTCTGATCCTGCATTGGCAGAGAACTCAATATTCACCAAAATATCATCACTGGCATTGGATGTTCCTGGTGTTGGAATACCTACCACATAAGCTGTGGTGTTTCTCGCACCGCCTTCACCATCTGTGGCCCTGTAAATGGAATGATTGTCCTTATCATTTTCCTCATTTTCATTGATCTGTCCTCCTGCGAGTAATCCAGCCAATAAGCCTGCATCATCCGAATCATTGGTATCATACACCAATAGATCAACCAAATTGTTGGTGGTAAAAGGAGTTCCGCTGGCAAAATCGGCAGCTGATGCCTGGTAGATCGCAACTGCATCGGCTCCATTTTGCAATCCATTTTCCGCAAATGTAATTCCAACATTAGCAACACCAGCATTTCCAACTACGAAAAATCCTTCTGCATTTGTGTTATTCCCTGATAAGTCAATGGCCTGGTAAGATTGATCGCTACTTCCGTTAAAAAATACAAGTACATGACCATCCATTGAGGTATTTCCTGCACCTCCATCGTATAATTCAATAAATTCTCCTGCATCCGTTCCGCTCTGATCACAATCCAATTCATTGATTAACAAATTTGAAGATACCACGCTCTCTTTCGTAACAGTAACCTGATAATCCTGGCTTGAGGCATCTTCGGCTGTAACAGTGTATGTTACCGGATTACTAAAATCCTGGGCTTCACCACTGGCCGGACTCACACTTGCTTTGTCCGAAATTTCGATTGCAGGTGTTAGAGAAGTCAAATCAGCGGAAGCTGGTAAAGTAAGACTTATGCTGTGCTCACTTTCGTTGATAGTGGCAGCCTTTCCATCGATTGTGAATGATGTAATGGCTTTGGCAGAGCTTTGTGTTGGTGCATCACCATATGCAGTCCATTCGATGTCATCCACACTAATTTGCTTGCCGCTACCTGAGGTATTCTTAATTTCTAAACTAAATACTCCCTCAACATTAATATTATTTACGACAAATTCCTGCACCGTAGTTATCGCAGGAGATTCTCCATAAGACACTCCATTGATAAACAGTTCTACTTTTCTTGTTGGAGATGATGTAAACTCTTTTTCAAGTTTACATTTAAAATCTTTAATCCCATTAGGAATATTTTCTGCTTTAATTGAGCTTGAAGATTTTCCAAAGCAAATGGACTTTCCATTTATCTGTTGGTCACCTCTACAAAGCGTATAATTCCAGGTTAAGGAGTTATTTCCTTCAAAACTGCCCGTTTGATACGAACCAGCTGAATGAGTCATTTTTGAGAAGTCTTCCAATCCCTGTCCCAGTAATAAATTGACAGGCATAAGAATCACAGTTAGCAATGCCGCGAGGCACCACTTCCGCAAGGTGTAAAGTGTTAACATAGGCTTAGTTAATAATAATGATTTGTTTAGTTTTCACTTTATCACGAAGAGCCTACAAAATGGTTGTTGAGTCGCTAAAATAGATAAAAAACCAACTCAAATATAGAACATGGATTAAGTTTATGTGAAGTTTTGATTAACAGACCTATTTTACATTTAAACATCTTACAGTATGAAGTTTATGAATGGAAAGTTTGAAATAAATTCTAAAATACACACTTTCAAATTTGAAGTTCTGCTATCTTTGTCAGTTAATCTTGATGAGCGATGAAAAATAGAATTAGAGGAAATAGATTTCAAGGACAACAGTGGTATGAATTCTGGATTCGCAATTTGTGGCGTTATCCAAATCGCTTATTGGCCCTAAAGGCGGCCATTTCAATGGGAGTGCTACTGATTCCATTTGTTGCCTTTCAAATGTCTTTTATCGGGGTAACTCTTGCTTTGGGAGCATTGGCCGGTGCATTATCCGAGACCGATGACCATCCGAAAGGAAGAATTAAAGCCTTGCTCTTAACTGTGCTCAGCTTTGTAATTTCGAGTGCTTCGGTACAGCTCTTGCTGCCCTACCCGATATTATTTGGGATTGGTCTTGTAGGTTCAACTGTTACTTTTATCCTGATTGGAGGATTGGGTGAACGCTATCGCGGAATTACATTTGGTGCCTTGCTCATTGCCATTTATACCATGCTTGGCGCCGAAATTTCTCCCAACTGGTACTTGCAAATTATATTATTACCTGCCGGTGCATTGTTTTATGGTTTGCTCTCTTTAATTCTACTTTACCTGCATCCTGCCCGATTACTTGAAGAGCAATTGGCAGATGGTTTTGAGAACCTTTCCTTATACATGAAGGAAAAATCAAAACTATTTCCAAGCGATAAATCCATACAAAAGAAAACCAGGCAAAGGCTTGCCTCTTTAAATGTGCAGATGATTGCCTCCTTGGGCCGCTGTAAGAATGTTTTGAATTCCTATGCTGATGCCATTCAGGATAGCAATGAGTTGCGTCCTTACCTGCACAAATTTATCCTTTTGCAAAGTTTACATGAACGTGCAGCCTCGAGCCATGAGCGATACGATTTGTTGAGTTCCGATTCGGACAACCGAGAAATTCTGGAAGGCCTGGGACAGTTGATGCTGCAGTTGTCACTTGCAGCGCACGAGGTATCTAAAAGCTTGCTGATGGGAACGGAATACCATCATCCTGTATCCATTAAATGGACCATTAATGCCATCAAAACTCAACTGAAAGAAATCAGGAAATCTGCGAAAAAGAACGATCTCGGTTTACTTTTACAGAATTTGAATCAATCGCATATTTCCCTGCAAAACATGAATTTTAATGTAAGTTCCGGCTTTTTACCACGAGTTGACAAAGATACAAACAGCTTGTGGAACCGATTTACAAGTCAGTTAAACTGGAACCACCCAAAATTAAAATATGCATTTCGTTTGTCGACCTGTTTTCTTTTGGGTTACATTTTAATGCTTTCCTTTGATATTGAAAAGGGGTACTGGATATTGCTAACAAGTTTGTTTGTTTGTCAGCCCAGCTATAGCGAAACACGACAGCGCCTGTTCCAAAGAATTCTGGGAACAATTACAGGTGTTGTAATTGGTGTTTCGGTGGTACAAATTCTACCTACAGCCGGAGGACAGGTTGTTTTGCTTTTGGTAGCCAGTTACCTCTTCTTTTCATGGTTAAAAAGAAATTATGCAACATCGGTAATCTTTGTTACTATTTTTGTAATTGCTGCCTTTAACCTGATTGCCGACAAAGGCGTTGTGGTGATGATTCCAAGAGTGATAGACACTGTAATCGGAGCTGCACTTGCCATTCTGGTGGTTCGCTTTATGTGGCCCGACTGGCAGTACAAACAGTTGCCCAACCTACTGGCATCGGCAGTTGAGAAAAACAGGAATTATTTTAACCGGATCTTGCTGGAGCATGAATCGCCAAGCGAAGATGATCTGCCATATCGCATTTCGCGTTACCAGGCTCACCAGGCCGACAGTTCATTGTCACTGGCATGGAGAGGCATGAAACTTGAACCAAAGCGACACCAGAAATTGCAAAAACGTGCTTTTTCGATTACCTATCTCAACCATGCGCTTCTTTCCTATTTATCGGCACTTGGAGCGCATCGAAGCATTGCTGATTATATGAACGATGAAGTGAAATTGATGTACCAGGAAGTTGAAAAGACATTGCATTCTGTAGCATTATCTTTAAGAAAGAACGATTCTCAGTGCTCATCGGAGGAGTTAAACCTTGTACTTGAGAAAATTGGAGATCGCCTTGAGCATGCTGAAAGAGGAACACAAAGACAAAAATTGGTATTGCTTTACAATATTGCAGAGGTAACCCAGCAGTTGGTGCAAAAGGCTTCGCAAATTAGTGAGGAATAATTGGTGCATGTTTAAACAGATTTACAAATCTTGAAATAAAATTTTACTTGTAGATATACTCCATTCAAATCAAAAGCATATAATAACTTTCTACAAAAAAACCTCTGTCGGTAATGACAGAGGCTTGAGATATGGAAATTAGATTGATTAATTTCTTCGCGGACAATATGGCAATTTCACCATTTCGTATGCATCATGATAATTTCCTTCGACACAGTCGGTAGGATCACAACAAGTGTGACACACTCGTTTAAAGGCTCTGAATTTATGCAAATCAACACTTGGTGCCATAAAATCTTCTTTTACTGGTTCTTCACGCATTAAATCGGTACTCAGGTATTTCTTATTGTCATCGGCAAATATGGTAACCACTACAGCATCGGGTCCTAATTCTTCCTGAAGTTTCAATGCTCCCAAAAAGTTTGCTCCCGATGAAATACCGATTCCAATTCCCAAAATAGATGACAATTTCTGCGCCATAATAATAGCGTCACCATCGTCAACACTTACAATATCATCCAGCTTATCCAATTCTACGATTGATGGAATAAACTCATCAGAAATTCCTTGAATACGGTGTTTGCCCACTTTGTAACCGGTAGTCATTGTTGGCGAATTGGAAGGCTCCAGTGGATGAACTTTAATCTCCGGATTCTGTTCTTTCAGGAATTTTCCTACCCCCATTACAGTACCTCCGGTTCCAACACCTGCTACAAAGGCATCAGGTTGTAAGTTTCTATATTTTAATTGCCACCACAACTCTTGTGCTGTTGTGTTGTAATGAGCTTCGCAATTGTCCCAGTTGGAAAATTGGCGTGGCAAAAATGTTTTCTCATCTTCTTCGGCTAGTTTATTGGCCATTTCAATACTTCCAAGGAAACCACCTTCTTCTTTGCTTACCAACTGAATATCCGCTCCATAGCTTCTAATCAGGTTGATTCTTTCCTGGCTCATCCAATCGGGCATATAAATGGTAACCGGATGTCCCATGGCACGACCGATTCCTGAAAAAGCAATTCCAGTATTACCACTGGTTGCCTCAATAATACGATCTCCTTCTTTTAAAGCTCCGCTTTGATATGCTTTCTGCAAAATATGAAAGGCCATTCTATCCTTGATACTACCTGTCATATTCAGGTATTCGGCTTTAGCATAAATGGTTCGTGTTACTCCTTTGTATTCAAACTCAATTGCCAGCAAAGGTGTATTTCCAATCAAACTGGAAATTCCTACAAGTCTTTTGCTTAGGGGATTTGTAATCATTTTGTTAGGTTGTTATTTAGTTGTTGAACATATTTTAATTTATAGAGATCTGTTTATCTCTTATTTTTTTTTAAAAGAGGCAATCTCGCATTATAAAAACATGTCTGAAAATTTGTCGAGATTGCCTGCTTCGCTGAAACTTACACTTAAAATTCGATATTATGGAAGATCAAATCTTCTCAATGAATGCTTCAGAGAGAAAATTCAATTAGTTCAATTCTGCCAAATATCTTTCTGCCTCCATAGCTGCCTGGCAACCAGAAGCTGCAGAAGTAATGGCCTGACGGTATACAGGATCCTGAACATCGCCACAAGCAAATACACCTTCAACATTTGTTTTTGGTGTTCCTGCTTCGGTTAAAATGTATCCCTGCTCGTCAGTATTTACATATTTCGAGAAGATATCAGAATTTGGATGATGTCCGATTGCCAGGAAAAATCCATCAATGGCAATTTTCACCTCTTCTTCTTCCGAAGTTCCGGCCTTCTTAATTAAAGTACAGCCTTCTACTCCCATATCTCCAGTTAATTCTTTTGTATTGTGCTCGAATAAAATTTCGATATTCTCTGTTTTGAAAACTCTATCTTGCATTGCTTTAGAAGCACGCAAGTGGTCCTTGCGAACAACCAAATACACTTTATTACAAAGTCCGGCAAGGTAAGAAGCTTCCTCGCAGGCAGTATCACCACCACCTACAACGGCAACATCTTTACCACGATAGAAAAATCCATCGCAAGTAGCACAAGCCGAAACTCCTGATCCTTTATACTTCTCTTCGCTTTCCAGTCCAAGGTATTTTGCTGTTGCACCTGTAGCAATAATTACCGATTCAGCTTCAATTTCTGTTTTGCCATCAACGGTAACTTTATATGGTCTTTGCTCAAAATCTACATTGGTAACAATTCCCCAACGGCAATCACAACCAAATCGTTCAGCTTGCTTTTTAAGCTCTCCCATCATTACCGGACCGCTAATTCCTTCCGGATATCCCGGAAAGTTATCAATCTCGGTTGTTGTAGTCAACTGACCACCAGGCTGTAAGCCTTCATAAACCACAGGATTCAAATTGGCTCTTGAGGCATAAATTCCCGCAGTATAACCTGCTGGCCCCGAACCAATAATCAAACACTTTACTTTTTCAATATTATTCTCTTTCACATCCATCTTTAATCTATCTTTTATAGCTTATGATACCTTTTTCATTTTCTCCAACATGGTCTTTAGAATCACCTCATCAGTAACTTCCATTCCCTCGTTTGCCAGACGTCCGATATTTCGAATGGTCGCCTCAACATCATCATCAATAATCCCATTCATTCCGTTCAGCACATTGTGGTTCATGGCCAATAGAGATGACTGGATTGCAGCACTAACACTTGCCGAAATTTTATGAGAACAACCGTACTTCGCACCATCGCAAATCATACCGGTAACACTACCCGTCATGTTTTTCAATGTCATGCCCAACTGCTGGAAATCTCCGCCCATAATATAAGTAATACCGCAAGCTGCTCCTGCAGTTGAAAGCAATACTCCACACAAGGCTGATAGCTGACCAACAAAAGATTTCATGTAAATGGTTGTTAGCAAAGCCAATGCAAGGCCTCTTAGCAAGTTATCCTGCTCAACTTCCAACTCTTCGGCTGCAACAACAACCGGAAGTGTTACACTAATTCCCTGATTACCACTACCGCAGTTCGACATTACCGGCATAGTACTACCCGCCATACGAGCATCCGAAGCAGCTGCCGTTAACATGATTGATCGGTTCATCAAATCAGGAGAAAGCAAACCTTTCTTAATGTTCAACATCATCGATTTACCCACTTGCAGGCCATAATTTCCGGTCAAGCCTTCTTCTGCAATCGATTTGTTCAGCTTAATTCCTTTTTCGATAAAGCGAATCTCATCAATATCAACCGTGTTGATAAATGCATAAATATTTTCAAAACTCCACTTCGAGAAGTCTGTACCTCCTTTGTTTTCAGAATTACAAGCATTGCTGTAAATTACTTCGCCATTTCTCTCAACTGCTACAATGTTTGTGTGTCGATCCTGAATTACTACTCGTCCTGTGTTATCGCCATTGTGGCAGATACACTCAATGTACAACTTTGGCACATCGTATTTTACATCAACTGAGACCTTTCCCTGGTCGACAAATGCTTTTGCCAATTCCATTACATCATTGCCGATGCCATCCAAAACTTCCAATCCTGCTGTTGGATCGCCCCCCAAAGCTCCCAAAGCTCCGGCAATTGTTAATCCAACCATACCAGAACCAGGAATTCCTACTCCCATACCATTCTTTAAAATGTTACCACTTACAAAGAACTCTATGCGTTCAGGTTGTAGTGTTAACACTTCACGTGCCTTAGCAGCTGCATATGCTACTGCTACTGGTTCTGTACATCCAAGAGCCGGGACAAATTCTTCCTTCAGCTTTTGTAAGAAAACTTCTTTCATTATTAGAGTTAAAAATTAAATGTTTGTTGTTTTTGTTTTTTGGTGGTTAATTGTTGTTAGATGAAAGAACGGACCGGCCGGCCCCTTACCTCCGACCGATCCAAAACTAAACCAAAACAGACTATTGATTTTGTTTTACGAATTCTTAGGGTTCATCACTACCTCAACAGAATCGTATTTTTTGAATAATTTTTTAGCAAATTCTTTTACTTTCTTCGTGCTAATACCGTTTACAAGTTTGTTGTAGGCTTCGGTATTGGTAATCGCCTCATTGTTCATTAATGATGACTGAATTACACTTAGCCAGAAGCTATTTTGTTTTACAGCCTCAGCTCTGTTCTTGATGTAATTCTTTTTGATTTCTTCAAGATCAGTTTCGTTCACTGTTTTTAGAATGTCTTCGATTTCTTTGTAAACCAAACCTCTTAATTTCTCTTGCTTTTCAGGAGCACAATCGAAACTAATAGAGATGCCAACATGTTCGTATGGACGCTTACTGATTGAAGGACGTACACTTACTCCGTAAGTTCCACCTTCTTGCTCGCGGATGGTTTCCATATATCTTTTCGATAACAATTCTGCCACAACTCTTGCATACATTCTGGTTTCAAGATTGTAATCCATTTCGTTATTCACAGCAAGGTAAACGGTAGATTTAGGCACTTGCATTTCTCTTTCGAAGATATTTTGCTTTTTGCCTTCGCCCATGCGTACTTTTCTGTCTACCCAGTTCTCTGCTCTATCTTCAGAAGCAATGCTACCAATGTACTTGCGAATTAATGGCAAGTGTTTTTCTTCATCGATATTACCTACAAACAGGAAGGTAAAGTCGCTTGCATCTTTAAATCTTTCCAGGTAAATGCTCTTTGCTTTTTCAAAATCGATGTTGTTTACAAACTCATCGTTGAACATTAAAGCACGTTCGTGGTGGTTTGCCATCATCTGACCAATTGTATCTTTCAATGCTTTGCCATTATCAGCTTTCGCATTTTGAAGATTGTTCTTAATGGCACCCATTTGAGCCTGGAACACATTCTGGTCGAATCTTGGGTGTTCGAAATACTGATACAATAATTGTAGCATGGTTTCGAAATCTTTTGGAGAAGCAGATCCTGAGAATCCTTCAGTAAATGAACCCAATTGAGGTTTTACACCTGCAATTTTACCCGTTAGTTTCTTTCTTAACTGAATGGCATTGAATTCACCTACACCAGAAATCTGTGCTAGCATGGTAGCCATTTCTCCCGATTCCATCTCTTCTCTTTCAAGAAGCGAGCTACCTCCAAAACTATAAGAGCTAAACAAGATTTCATCCTTGCTGTAATCCGTCGGAAGAACAACCACTCTTGCACCATTCTCTAATGTATATAGTTTCGCATCAGTACCTTTTACTGCTGATTCCTCCAAAAACTTCTTCTCAGTCAATTCATCTGTTACCAATGGAGCATCACCTGTTTCATCAGCGTAAGCTTCGATATTTGAAGTCATTACTTTCTTTAATGAAGCAAACAACTCTTCTTTGGTAGGGTATTTAATTTCTTCCTTATCAGGACCACTTAAAGCAAATACACTGTTGTTGATATTGCCATAGTGTCTCAAGATTGAGTTTACCTCGTTAATTGTAATGCTTGGAATGGTTTTCTGACCAAATTCTACTTCCCACTCTACCGATGGAGCTGGATTTGCACTCAAAAAGTGCTTTTGGTAAGTTTTTGCCCAATCCTCATTCGAGATTTTATCTTTTCCTTGTAAATAAGATTCATAGCTTCTTAGGAAAGAAGTTTTTACTCTTTCCAATTCCGATTCGGTGAATCCAAAACGTTGCACTCTTGCAAATTCAGTCATGAATGCTTCGAATGCTTCAATTTCTTTATTTTCTTTTGGAGCAACACCAATGTAGTTCGCCTCTTTGGTACGACACATTTCGAAATTGCCAACCTGCATTCCTACAGCTGGACAATCAGGATTTTGCATCAACTCTTTCAAGCGGTTATTCAACATGGTGTTGAACATTCCCTGTACCAAACTTTCGCGCATGTAATTCTCGTCGCGTGTTGTATAAGCTGGCTTACGGAAAATCCAGTTGATAGAAACTGATTTTGCTTCTTTATCTTTTGCCAAAATGTATTGTGGCTCTTTGCTATCTTCTACCTGGTAGTATACTCTTTCGGCAGCATTTTTAGGCATTGGAATCTTTGAGAAAAGAGCCTGTACCTTAGCTTCCATTTTATCTACATCGAAATCACCTACTACAACTACTGCCTGGTTATCCGGACGATACCACTTCTTGTAGTAATCGCGCAACTGCTTGTGCTCAAAATTATCGATAACATCCAAATCACCAATTACATCGCGTTTAGCGTACTGAGAGTGATTGTACATTACCGGGCTGGTTTGCGAATTGATACGGAAACGAGAATTTCTACGAGTTCTCCACTCTTCGTGAATTACACCTCTTTCTGCCTCAATTTCTTCTGCTTCCAACAATAGGCCACCAGACCAATCGTGAAGAACAAGAAGAGCAGAATCGATTAAATTTTCGTTACCAGTAGGAAGGTTACTGATATTGTATACTGTTTCATCCTGAGCAGTATAGGCGTTGATATCTCTACCAAACTGAATCCCATTTTTCTCAAGATAGTTAATCATGTTTTTTCCAGGGAAATTTTTAAGACCATTAAATGCCATGTGCTCCAGAAAGTGAGCCAAGCCATTTTGTGCATCTTCTTCCAGAATTGCACCCACGTTTTGCACAAAGTAAAGACTTGCTCTGTCTTTTGGTTCTTCGTTGTGCATTACATAATAGCTCATTCCATTAGATAGCTTACCATGCTTTACCTTAGGATTCAAAGGAATTGTTGTAGTATTTTGCGCCTGGGTCATTCCAGAGAACAAAATCGTACTCATTACGAGTAAGGTTAAGAATTTCTTCATTTTGTTGTTTTTTTAGTTTTTCTCAAAATCATTCCGAGAGTTCTTTAGTCCGAGACTAAATTTTTATGAGTTTGCACTCACTAAAAAATTGGTTTTGGTAATCGGTTTTCTAATGAAAAAGGGTGTGAGCAGGGAGTTTATAGATCAGATATTGGGGTAAAGTTCTTGACTGCCCTGCTCGTAACCACTAACTAGTATTTGTTGTTGTAATTTTTTGATTTTGGTAGTTGTATGTTGATTTTAGATCAGATAACAGGAGGTGATTCCCTCCCATTATCTATATCTACCCTTACTAACCATGTTTTCACTAACAATATGAAAACTTACTAACTAATCTAAACTACCTTTATATAAAGCTCTACTTAACTGTTTGAGCTGTTACTTTTTTTTTGAAATTTTCCTTTCCTTCATCAAGGAACTTCACAAATTTGCTTACATCTAAATCGTAAGCTGTTGGTTCTGTTAAATCGTTGCCATTTTCATCAAGAAGTACATAGTATGGCTGAGCGTTTACATTGTACTTGCGAATCTGTAAATCAGCATTCTGTTTTCCAATGGTTTTCTTCTTCTTGCCATCGTATTCTGATACATACCACTGATCTTCCGGCAATTTTTTCTTATCATCAACATATAGTGCAACTACGATAAAGTCTTCCTGTAACCTTTTCAATACTTCAGGATCTGACCATACGTTCGCTTCCATTTCGCGACAGTTAACACAACCATGTCCTGTAAAGTCAACAAAAATTGGTTTTCCTTCACGTTTAGATGCTTCCAATGCTTCATCATAGTCAAAGTAACCTTGCAAGCCGTGAGGCAAGTGCAAGAAATCTGAATACTTTGCTTTATGAGCTGTATTGTGAGCAGGTGCTCCTCCGCCAGAGTTCTCTCTTACAATCTGACTCAGGTTAAAGTCGTGAGTTGCTTGTGGAGGTGTAAATCCTGATAACATTTTTAGTGGAGCACCAAACATACCCGGAATCATATATACTACGAATGAGAATGAAGCAATGGCCAACATCAATCGTGGTACGCTAATACTCTTTAATGGGCTATCGTGAGCGAACATTAATTTTCCTAACAGATAGAAACCTAATAGTGTGAAGATTACAATCCAGATGGCAATGTAAACTTCTCTATCCAGTAATCCCCAGTGGTAAGTCTGATCGGCAACACTTAAGAATTTTAAACCCAAAGCCAATTCAAGGAAACCTAATACGACTTTAACAGAGTTCAACCATCCACCTGATTTTGGTAAGTTGTTCAACCATCCTGGGAAAATTGCAAACAATGTAAATGGCAATGCAAATGCTAATGAGAATCCTAACATCCCAATAATCGGCATCAATACTTCACCACCTGCCGATGCAACAAGAATTGAACCTACAATCGGACCGGTACATGAGAATGAAACCAGCACCAAAGTAAAGGCCATAAAGAAGGATCCCATGAAACCACCTTTGTCTTCGTTGGCTACCGATTTGTTTACCATCCAGCTTGGCATTGTAATTTCAAACATTCCGAAGAATGAGAAAGCGAACAGTACAAAGATCAGGAAGAATAGAATATTTGGAACCCAGTGAGTACTTAGGAAATTGGCAAAGTCTGGTCCCATTACCACGGCAAGGATGGTACCAATTACAGTGTAAATTGCAATAATTGAGAATCCATAAAAGAATGCATTCATTCTTCCTTTTGCCTTGTTACCACCACCTGAGTGCATAAAGTAACTTACAGTCATAGGAATCATTGGGAATACACATGGTGTTACAATGGCAAGTAAACCACCAACAAATGCTGCAATAAAAATGGCCCAAAGACCTTTTTTGCTTTCCTTATTTTCTGAAGTAGAAGCATCAGCTACAATAGCTTTTTCTTCTACATTACCTATTTTAAGATCGAATTCATCATCGCCCATAACACACTGGCCTGTTTCATCAGAACAAGTCTGGAATTCGAAAGTACCTGCAACATGTAGAGGTAGTTCTTTTACCTTAATGGTTTGGCGCATCTCACCTTCATTTTCGAAGTAGCTTACTTCACCTTCCCAAATGTCATCGTACTTTTTGTGAGCGTTGATTGGCTTAACGTCTCCTACTCTTTCGTAACTTGAATTCGCTGCAAATTCGAAAGTAATTAAGATCGGACCTAGATCCGGATCGAAATCGTTGGAGTAAACGTGCCAGGTTTTGTCAATTGTTGCTTTAAAGACAACATCTAATTCGTCTCCTACTTTTACATCTTTCTTAGAAAACTCCACTTTCCACTTGGTAGGCTCTATCACCTGCCCGAAAGAAAGTCCGCTAAAAACCATCATTAAAATGGCTAGAATTGTAATTTTACCTTTCATCTGTTTCTTTTTAGTCTTAACTGGTTGTCACCTTAATTTGATCAGATTACAACCTGTTGGGTTGATTAGTTGATTATTTTTGGTTTTAACCTTTGCTATAGAGACAACCAAAATCTCTATTTGGGTGAACGAAATAAGTAAAAAATATCGTTAATTAAGGTTAATAATTAGCACATTAACAGACACCTAGAAAACAATCAATTATTTATATTGTTTAATTCAAACTCAGTAAACTCACTGATTATCTAGAGCTAGGAAATTCAAGTACAATCCAGATTAGATAAAAACTGTATGTGAAAAAAAAATTAATTTTTTTTTACTTTTTTTTCACTGATTGTTATTCACACCCCTTTTTTGCTTAAAATCCGTAAATAATAAGCTCGTTTTTGATTTCAGACTGACGTTATTTTGCTAGCAAAAACAAAAAAAAACCATCCCGAAGGATGGTTCTTTACTATGATGTTGATTCTTTATTTTAGAAAGCATCTTTCTTACAAATATCATTACACTTATTACACTGTACACAGTCGTAATTCGACACGTATGAGTATTTGTTTTTTCTATCGATGGCAATTGCTTGTGTTGGACATACTTTTTCGCACATGCCGCAATACACACAATTGTGATCTTTAATTTTTCTTGGCTTGAACGAAAAGAATGATACTACTCCCAACAATACACCATAAGGACACAAGAAACGACAGAATGGTCGTGGCACCCAATATCCCAAAACAAGTATTGCAATTAAATACAACCATGTTCCAATGCCGAACGCCAATAAAAATTTAGGTTCCATTGGATGTCCCAGGATATACGCCAAAGCTTGTTCGAACCAGGTTTGTCCTGTAAAGAACAATACTTTGTAAGGCTCAACCTCACAAACAAAGAAGCAGGCACTCTGAATGGCAAAATATACCGTGGCAATTAGCATTAGAATTGGTACAATTTTAAGTGCATTATTCAGCTTTTTTGGAAGCTTGATGGTCTTTTTAGATTTCTGCACAATATGCTGTACCGCTCCTAATGGACAACCTGATGTACAAAACACCCTACCAATGATTAAAGCTATAATCAGTGGAACCATAAAAATAATAAGGCTGGCCAATCCAACTTCTGCCGGTGTTATCAGGCCCATTGTGGTATTGGAAATGGCTCCAACCGGGCAAACACATCCTCCACGTATAAAACCCAGGTAGGCAAATGTAATAATAGCCATTAGTGTCATCGCCTTTTGCGATTTCCTTCTCCAAACCAGGAATACACCAATTAATATCAATAAAACCAACACACCCAAATCTACAAATACCATGTATTCAGGAGTTGGAAAATATTCCTTCGGAATGTAATTGTCCTTAAACTCACGGATATTTCCCCTGCTCAAATCATCAACACTATGACAATCGTGGCTCTCTTCCTGCACCGAAGGTAAAGCCATACTGGTATTTACCGATGCTATTAGTGAAAACATTGCAAAGGCAAGTGTCAAAAGTACTCTCATATTCAATTTTAATCCTTTACGCGCCATATCCGTTCATATCGTTTTGAGGGTACTCCAATTCATAAATTCCTTTAAAATCATCTTCTGGACCGATATACAAACGATCGATTGCATCTTCCGGACAAATTCTGGCAATGTCGCATGAATTGCAATTTAAACACAGGTCGGGACGAATAATCAGGAACATTGATTTTGTTCCTTTATCGGTACAAGCTTCGGCACATTTACCGCAACCTGTGCACTTGTCGTGATCAATATCGTAGATAAAGTATCCATCTTTGCCACCAGAAAAGTTCTTACGTGTTACTGCATCGTAAGGACAAACTCTTTCTCCGTCGCTCATGATTTTATCTGAATCGATTTGCTTATTGGAAATGTGCCCGTAGCAAACCACGCAGCAAGAGCATTTTTTCTGATCGTTCACAGCTTTCACTGCCGATGGTGTGCGAACACAACCTGTTTCACATTTTCCGCAATTGGTACATTTATCAGGATCAATTTGCCAAACATATCTTGATCTTGGGCCTGCGGTATCCTCATTCAAATGTTGACCTACAATTCTGTAAGCTATCCCTCCAAGTGCAAGCGCACATGTGGCCTGACCAGCTTTACGCAAAAAGCTGCGTCTGTCCCAATTCTTCTTCTCAGTCATAGTTTATGTTAGTTTTGTGCTATCGGTTTTTTGTATGGATTTGGAATCCACGATGCAGGTTTCACAAATCCTGCGCTTAACATTCCTTCTGGCGATTTGTCTTTCGATAAGGCCAACAAAGCATTCTGGAATCTCATGGCATCTTCTTTCGAGATCTTTTTTCTGTCGATTACCACAGAACACAATGGCATTCTTTCTGTTTCACCAATTACTCTAAAATCTTCCTCGCTGGCAACATCAACTGCACAACTTGCCGACATTACGTAATCAGATACAATAGCAACTTCGGCCTTCTTATCCATTAGTTCGTTGATACTTTCAAGACAACTTGCTTTGTAGTAGATATTTCCAGGCTTGATATTCAGGCTATCCAACTGGCGCAAAGGAGCATGGTATTTTTCGTAAGCATCTTCCTGTCCTGCAACCAATGTTCTGCCATTGATATCGGCCAAAGTTTTAATGTCGGAATCTTTTCTTACAAGGTAAACACCTGTTAACCACTGATTGTCGTATACATCAAGAATATCTGCAACTCTTTCGTAACGCAACTTGTTCTCCTTTGTCAACATGAAAGCATTCCAGGGTTTTGTAATTACACCATCATGAGTTTTGGCTCTTAACTGATCCTCCATCATGTATGGTTCCATATAATAGGTAATCTGTAAATCGATATTGAATTGTTCCAGCAATTGTTTCTGAAGCTCTTCATACTCTCTTGCTGCGATATCATGAATACAGGCACATGCTGTTTTCTTGCAATAAGTATCGTTCAGGGCAAGATTAATGGTTAGCAATTTATCATTTGGCGATGGATCGCCACAACAAGGCATAAATGCTGTTTCTTCAAACCCTTCATCTTTCTTTACTTCTTTCTTAGGCTTCTCGTTACAGGCTGCAAACACACTTATTAATAGTGCAATTGCTGATAATTTAATTAGTGATTTCATGTTATTAAGCTTTAATATACTACATCGGATTCCCCTATCATCTGTTTGTGGTCAACAGATCAAAATCCCTATACTGTTAATTCAAAATTGATCAAACTTATAAAAAAAGGAACACTTTTTCTGTCAGGGAAGTTTTACCAACCTCGCTAAGTGTTTGCCTATATGACACTATTCCTGTAAAAATGGATGAATAAAAAAGTGATTTTCTGCATTATTCATAATCCCTCTAAATAAAATCCTTTTTCATGTCTCTTCTATCACCTAAGATCGAGAAGTTCCTTTTTAGTTTTTTCTGCTTTACGATTAGGACACCAAACTTATTAGTTTGGATGAATGATTGGTTTCAATTTTAACCTTAATTAACTGGAAGGCTTGTTTAAGGAGAGTTTTAGTAATGTTTATTCACTTTATTTAACCTAAATAGAGTGAATTTACTTGTTTTGACATACCCAATTTCTCTCCATCCTTATTCATTAAGAGGATTGGGCATGTCATTTTTTTAACTATCAGTAATACAACTCAACATTGCTATATCAAACGATGCTAAGAACAAATTAACTTACCGATACACATTTAATCATTCCTTTTTCAGGAGAAGCCAGGTACAAATTGTCTTTGCTGTCAACAATCATTGGAATGTAAGAGCAACCTTTTACCAACTCCTCGATTCCTTCAATTTGCTTCGCTCCCTCGCTGCTGAAAATTTTAACACGTGTTGGATCCTTTTCTACCGTAACAATAGCACCATTATCCAGGTAAGCAACACTCACAGGATTACAACATCCATGAAAATCGTTTACCGATTTACCTCTCTTGCCAAATGCCAATAAGTTTTTGCCGCTTAAATCGTAGGCCTGTACTCTAAATGCTCCAAGGTTGGCAACCAAAACTTCGTTCTTGGCATTGATCGAAAAATCCAAAATGGCACAACAAGGTCTCATGTCTTCCAAAGCAGCTTCTTTTGCACCAGTTTTCGCATTAAACACACCAATTATTCTGCTTTGCCAGTCGGCCACCAACAGTTTTCCTTCGGCAACACGAGCTCCCGTTGCAGTAACAATTCCTTCCAGCTCGAAAGTGCTTTTCAGCTCTCCTTTTGTATCGAAAACACTACACTCAAACGCATAGGTTTCATCAATTTCCATCGTTCTCCCTCTAAATTTCCTGCTTACTTTTTTTGTCAATGGATACATCACATAAATCTGATCATCCTGATCTACAGCTATTGAAGTTGGCAGTGATGCCAGGCTTGGCTTAAATTTGCTGATCTCTTTTCCTTTTGCATCTACAATCTGAATGCTACCATCTTTAGTAAGTGTACAAACATTATCGTTCGAGAACATCCCCATATACACAATATTGGTATGATTACTTCCTGCAAATGCCTTTTCAACTTTATACGATACATTTTTGGCTTTGATAATTTCCGATGGATCCACATCAGTGAGTTCCATGTCTTTCAATTTGGTTTTAAGGGCTCTTACCAATGAATTGTCCATTTTTGGATCTAACATCGCCAGAACTTCTCTCACACCTTCAGAATCTTCACCGTGAGCCAAACGTAAAGCCAAATAAGCCGAGTAGTATGCATCAGGATGGGCTTTAATAAACTCACGATTTACATTTGCACTTGCCTCTTTGTAAGCATTAATATCTTCATCAGTAAGGCTTGCCATTTTCTCCATATTCTTGCCATAATACTGATCTCTTACTTGCTGGTCTTTTTCGCGTATCTCCTTCTCGTGTTCATTCACAATGGAAGCTTCCATTTTAATCACTTCCATGCTAAACATTTCTCCCATCATTGGGTGCGTTTTAGAGGTAAGCTTCACTTCCAAAGTATTCACGCCGTTTTCAACATACAGTCCGAAACGAACATCTTTTTCTTTGATTTCCATGAATAGGTCTTTGGGTTCATCCAATAGATCTCCGGTGATGGTGAACTTCCCGTCTTTTACTTCATACTTTACAGGATTTGGATCGTTAAAATCCTTCTTTAATAAAAGCGTTCCATTTTCATATCCGTGAATGGTTCCGTTTAGGGTAAAACCAGCTTCTTTTTTTTGGGAGTTACAAGCCGAAAGCATCATTAGAATGCTTAACAAGGCTGCTAAAGTCTTCATTTTAAGTTTCATTGTGTTGATTTTGTTTATTAGATTCCTTTGTATAAGTCAAAAACACGATGAAATCAAAATAGAATTAAGAAGGAGCTTACTTTTAAAGTTAATTAAGGTTAATTGAAAAAGAATCGCCCCAACAAGACAAAAAAATTCCTGCCTCTTTTGAGAAGCAGGAATCTTTCTATTTCAATTTTAGATGAACTTATTTTGCCAACTCGAGCAACTGTTGTTCATTTTGCATTCCTTTAATTGTCTTTACTTCTTTGCCAGAAGAATCGGCAAAAACCAAAGTAGGATACACTTTAACACCGTATTTTTTTGCAATTTCAGGACCTTCTCCCTTTTCAGCATCAATTTTAAGGCAGATAAACTTCTTATTGTACACCTTGCCAACACTTTCGAGAGTAAAATATTTTTTCGCCATTACTTTGCACGGACCACACCATGAGGTGTAAAAATCCATAAACAGTTGTTTTCCTTCTTTCTTTGCTTTTGCTTGTGCTTCGGCATATGTTCCGTGGAAGAACTCAATTCCCTGGGCTTTTACTGTAGTTGATAGAAACATCATTACTACACCAACGAACAATACCATTTTCAATTTCTTCATTGTAAAAATTTTAATCTTGTTAGACATTTTGTTGTTTAAACACTGCTAAGATAGCAAAATATGTGCCTATATCGATAAGTTAGAATTGAATCGTTTCACGGATTGTTACAGGTGGCAAACACATATCCTGATTACAAGTCTGGTAGGTAATTTTCACACCTACTTTCTTGTCTTTAACTCCGTAAAAAGCTCTCCCCATTTTAAATACCTGCTCGAAAACCAGTTCTTCGCCTTCGAATTTTGCCGTTCCCTCTGGATTAAACATTTCGGGAGTAGCAATATCGCCTGCAAGGCTCACTCCTTCGCAAGGTTCAAATTCAAATGTGGTTACCACATAATCGTTCTCCCTGTTGTGCTTGGTATCGGCATACAAATACCACCCAGCTTTCATTGTAAATTTTGCCCTGATTACCATTGGCGTGGAATATGGGTTCGGATCTTTAGTAGCTTCCAAAGAAACAGTTACAGGTCCGCTGGTGGTAGATGCTGTCTGATTGGTTTTTAATTTGTACACATCAGGCAAAACAAAATCTTTGGCCTCCTTGTACTCCTTAATTGTAGCATTTGATTCTGCTTTCTCTCCATACATTACATACACATATCCGCGATGACGGGAGGAGTAAATATCTCTCACCTGATCGTCTAAAGGACGTTGATAGAACCATGGAATTTTACCATCTTCTCCTGCAAAGCGCTTCTGCATTCTACAGGTTTCTTCATGGCGATTTGGATCACCATATCCATGTCCCAAATCTTTTCCAACGCGTGGCAATCCAAAATGATCCAGTGGTTTCCATGCCAGGGAATCTACAATTCTATAGTCCTGTACAGAAATGATACTCATCCCAATCAACAAATCGTTTACGCCGTCGTTGTTATAATCTTCCACTTTTACCTGGGTTGCTGATCCCGGGAATGGCCTGTCGCTGCCATTTTTGGCAGTAAACAATGGGCGGCGTTGCTCAAAGCGAATGCCTTTTGGAGTTTTCACGCCACGGAAAAACTCAATCGGATTTTGTCCTTTGTACGAATAAGTCGAAGTGGCCAGTAAATCAAGTACTCCATCGCCATCCCAATCGATTGGCTCGATATAGGATTTCATATCTCCCGAAATCGGACCTACATATTTTTTGTTGTGCTCATCAATCACCTCCTGATCCATCAGTACTAGTGCATTTCCTTCTGGATCGAGCAAAAGTTCTCGGTATCCGAATTTAGGCTTGGTCTTTGTTCCAACATTCAGGGCCACACGAAGGCCACCAGATCCTGCCACGAACAAATCATATAAACCATCGCCATTAAAATCGGCAAAGTGAGCCGAAGTGTAATTCCAGTAATTCAAGCTTTTGCTATCGGTCAGTTCCAAGCCGTTGATGTATTTTCTTGGATCGCCTTCCTGCTCAACTTCTACCACTGGTTTAAAACCATTGGCTGTTCCTTCCCACATCGAGATTATGCCTGGATTGTAGGAACCTGTTACCATATCATCGATACCATCGCCGGTTAGGTCTATAAAGCGTGGATGCAGGCCAATACAACACCAGTAGTAGGCAGTAATAGTATCGCCAGCTGTATCTAATGCATATTCGAATTTTCCTGAATATTTAGGAATTTCGTTACTTCCTTCGTTCAGGTGAACCTGCAGGAAAGAACCTGTTTCGCCTGTTTCGAATTCACCAATCAGCAAGTCTTTTTTTCCATCCCTGTTCCAATCGTATAAAGCCGGATAGGCGTAACCATGCTTTTCTGTCATAATTTCGTCTATCTCTCCCTGAATTTGAATGGGCTGACTCAAAAGAGGTGCACCCGGAATGTTTTCATTTACAATTTCAGGAATGCTCAACATGTTCTTTGTTTTCATGTTCTTGGCAGGTTTGTAGCTAATGCGATCGGAGTTTTTTGTCGCACATGCAGACAGTAGCGCTATCGAGCCTGCCAGAACAATCCATTTTGAATATCTCATATTGTATTTATTTGGTTAGATTAAACATGCAACTGGTTTTTGTTGCTTATTTGTAACTTAAAAACACTCTAAATAAAATATGGGGTGAAGAGAAATCTTAAAAAAATACAGAAAAGTCTTTTTTTTAATGATACTCTGACAAATAAAGAGATACAAAAAAAGGCAGATTTTCGAATGAAAACCTGCCCTTACCAATCATTTAAACTAAACCTCTAATTGGCAATCAAAACCTACTTATTTTGCCAATTCACTATGAAATATTTAAATCCCAAAATATTTACCCTTTAATTACGCATTTTACCAAACCCTTATTTGGCGAAGCCAGGTAGATGTTATTCTGACTGTCGGAAATTACCGGGATGTGGAAACATCCGTCTACCAATTCGTCAATTCCTTCGATTGGTTGCGCACCATCTTTACTGTATACTTTGATTCTTGTTGGAGTTTTTTCTACAGTAATTACACAGTTGTTATCGAGTTTACGAACACTAACCGGATTACAGCAACTCCAAAAATCGTTGATTCCTTTTCCTCTTTGCCCAAATGAAACCAATTTCTTACCCGAAAAATCGTAGGCATCCACACGGAAAGATCCAAGGTTGGCAACAATGATGTTCCCTTTCTTATCTACATCAAAATCTAGAATTGAACAGCATGGTCGAAGATCTCCCAATTTGGTAACAGGCGTACCATCTTCTTTTTTGTAAATCTGCATCAACTGGCTTCCAACATCCGACACCAAAAGTTTGTCCTCATAAATTCTCGATCCAGAAGCCTGTTTCACTCCTTTTAGCATGAACTCTTTCAGCAAATCACCCTTCTTGTTGTAAACCAAACATTTTACTCCTGCCGGCGCCATATAGGTTGATGTTCGTCCGCGAAATTTCCTGGTTTCCTTTTTTTGTTTTCCTACACAGATATAGATCTGATCCTGATCGTCAACTGCAATGGTTGATGGCAAGCCATCCTCTTGCACTTCGAATCGGCTTAGTTCCGCTCCATCGGTAGAGATGATCTGAACAAAAGTCTTGGTTTTTTCTACCTCTTTCCCATGACTATTGTAATTGTCGTGCAAGTTTGTTCCTGTTAAAGCACACAAATTGTTATCCTTAAAAATAGACAAGTAGGAAACGTTGGTATGTACAGCACCTTTAAAGTTTTGATCTACCTTATAGCTTACACTTTCAGCATTGGCCACAAACTTGTCCAGTCCTGCTTCTGTTTCCAGCATCATGTTCAGCATGTTAAACATTTTGGCTACATAAGGGTGATTTCTAATCGAAGGATCGATAGGATCGGCCCAGGTTTTCAAATATGCAGCACTTTCGCCACCAGTTTTTGAGGTTAATCGTACCCAAATTAAATCAGCCCCATATGGATTAGTCGGATTATTCTTGATAAAGTTTTTCTGGAAATCCAGGTGTGCTAATTTCTCTTTCTTCACTTTTTCTTCCGCCTCTTTTTTCTCTTTCTCAGTCTTAGCCTGATAAACAAGTGAGCTATATTCATATGGACTCATGTGAGTTTTGAAGAATTCAGCACTTGCTTTGCGGTACTGGTTAGCACCATCCTGCATAGGTCCACCACTCACCTGGTTATCTCTCCAGTCTTTTCCTCCAAGCATTGTCATATCAGCATTTTCGGCCCAGAATCTGGCTCCCCATTCTCCGTCCAATTGTTCAAGTGTTAATTCCTCAGGCATTGGAAAATCATGATTCATACTAAATTTTCCTTCTTTCACTTCCAGGGTATCTATCGCCACGTTGCCCACGCCATCTTTATACACCGATGCCACAATTTTACCTTCAGCAAAAGTGCTTACCGTTCCGTTTAGATTAAAACCACCTTTTTTAATTTCTTCTTTTTTTGCATTACAAGCAGATAAAACCACTGTAAGCACTAGTAAACCTGCAACGAATTGCTTCATTATTTTCATTTGGCTTATTTCTTTTTGTTATTGTTTATTGAGTAAACACCTTTATTTAAAATAAGGGTGAAGAGAAAAAAGGCAGGCCATTACAACCCGCCTAAAAATCGCATTAGTTAATATTCAAATTCATGTGATATCTACATCACAATACATTTTACCAAACCTTTTTCGGGAGATGCCAGGTAGATATTTGATTTGCTATCAGACATCACCGGGATGTGGAAGCATCCTTCTACCAACTCCTCTATGCCTTCTATCATTTTAGCTCCTTCTTCGGTGTAAACCTTGATGCGAGTTGGTGATTTTTCCACTGTAATTACTGCTCCATTGTCCAATCGGCGCACGCTTACAGGGTTACAGCAAGAATGAAAATCGTCGAGACTTCTTCCTCTTTTCCCAAATGAAACAACTTTCTTCCCTGATAACTCATAGGCATCAACACGGAAAGAGCCTAGGTTTGCAGCCAATACCTGTCCCGATTTTTTATCTACATCAAAATCGAGAATTGAACAACAAGGGCGCAGGTCGTCGATTGTAGACAAAAGCTTACCATCTTCCTTGTTATAGATCCCCAATGCACCTTTACCCACATCAGAAACCAATAGTTTATCCTTATAAATCCTTGCCCCGGTAGCATACTCACGTCCAGCCAATTCGAAAGTTTTCAGTTTGTCACCTGTGGTATTGTACACATTACACTCAACACCTACATTTCTAAGCTGCTTCGATTTTCTGCCTCTGAAGTTTACCTCAATTACTTTCTGCAATGTAGACAATACGTAAATGTTATCCTGATCATCCACAGCGATTGATGAAGCCAAACCATTTGCATTCACATTGAAACGCTTCAATTCTTTTCCATTTGGGTCGATAATTTGAACGAAGAAGTTTTTAGCTTGTTTCTTCTCACCAGTCATATTGTGAGAATTGTAATTGTCGTGTACGCCAAAATCACTCACAAGTGCACAAAGTTTATCATTCTGCATCATCGATAGGTAAACTACATTCTTGTGAACCGCTCCCTTGTACGAATTGTCGACTTTGTACTTCACGTTGTGCACGCCAGCTACGAATTTGTCTAAGCCAGCCTCTGTTTCCAACATCGAGTTCAACATTTTGAACATTTTCGCCACAAATGGATTTTTGCGGGTATTAGCATCGATAGGATCAGCCCATTCCTTCAAAACGGCAGCACTTTCACCACCTGTTTTAGAGGTTAATCGCACCCATACCAACTGGGCGCAATAAGGATTGGTAGGATTGTTTTTGATGTAGTTTTTCTGGAACTCCAGGTAGGCCAATTTGGCTTTCTTTTGCTCTTCCTCTAAAGCCTTCTTCTCAGCTTCTGTTTTGGCTGTATGAATCTTCCCATAGTAATCCATTTCGCTCGGGTGATTCTTGCTATACTCTTTTTGCGCCTTGCTATAATGATCGGCTCCTGCTTGCATTTCACCACCTGTTACCACGGCTACATATCGATCCATCGATTGACCACCAAAATGCAAGGTTTCCTTTTTGGCAAGCAGGGTCATTACGGCATTTTCAGCCCAAAAATTAATGTAAACCGATCGGTCGTCTGTCTCAAAAGACAATTGTGTAGGCACGGGAAAATCATGACTAAAGGTAAACTTCCCATCTTTTACCACTACTTTTCCCAATTCTTTCTCACCATAATTGGTACAGGCTTTAAGAGTTCCATTAAAACCTTCGATCGTACCATCCAGCGACATCCCAGGTTTATCATCTTGTGCTTGCTTTTCTTTGTTCTTACAAGAACTTGCAAAAACGCTCAATACCAAAATCAGCATAGCCATCTTGGTCATCGAGAATATCTTTCTTGATTTTGTGTTTAGTTTCATTGATTTTGTTGTTTGGGTAAACCAGTAGCAGGATCATTCAAAACAATCCCAATACTGGTTAATTTATTGATGTGAAAGATCTTATTTTAATGCTTGTAGCTTTTCTTCCATTAGGTTTTTAAAGTAATCTGCACCTCGCCCATCTTTTGTCATTTCAATTACCTTTTCGTAACATTCTTTGGCTGTTTTTTTATCACCAAGTAGTGCCGAATATTCTCCCAAAGAGATGGTAAGACTTCTGTCGCCAGGGTATTTTTTCAAGCCTGTTTTTAAGATTTTCATTACGCGTTTTGCATGCGCAGGAGTAATGGCATCCTTAGCTTGTAGTAACTGACCAGCTGAGGTGTTGTAAGAATACGATTCAACTTCTCCCTTTGCCAATTCATATGCCAGGTATTTGTCGTTCCAATCCAGAACACCATCTAAATCTTTTTTGTACAAACAAAGTCCCGATTCTCCAACCATGGTCATAATCTGGAAAGTATCCTCTGCATCCGCATCAGGTGTATCGGCATATACCTTTGCCAATCGACCGTGAACTGCAGCCAGGTATTCGCGAAATTTCAAATCGCCAGTACGATATGCCTGGTGAATAGATTGATTGTTTGTTCTGAAAATGAACATGGAAAGATCTGCATTTGGAATAACTTTCGCCCAGGCTTCATAATTGTTATAAATGTGTTCCACAAATGGATTTCCGTTGTTTGGACCATCCAAATACATCGAAATCAAGCGAAAATCTTCCTTGTTCATCATTTCGTGAGGTTGTTTACACACGAAATACCAGGAAGCCATTTCGGCAAACTTTTCAAACCATGGAGTTTGCTCTTCGCGTGGTAAAGTTGAAGCATAAACTCCACCTGCAAGAATCAGGTTTCTTACAAAATCGAGGTTTCTATTCCCCTTTTTGTATGCCTCGAATTGCTCAAGAAATGGCTTTTCTTCGCCCGTAACCTGTTTCGCAAAGCTGATAAAGAAACCTGCATCGGGAGTAGCTCCTACCAAACGCTTGTTTTCTGTTCCATCGGCATTAAAGAAAATCATTGTTGGAAAACCTTTCACCTTATTTGCTTCTGCCAATTTTGGACCTTCTCCTTTTTCGGCATCAACCTTTAAAGAGATAAAATTTTTGTTGTAATAATCGCCAACTTCTTTTTGTGTGAAGATGGTTTCCGACATTTTTTTACAAGGGCCACACCATGTAGTGTAGAAATCTACAAATAGCAATTTGTTCTCCTTTTTAGCTTTTGCTAAAGCTTCAGCAAAAGTGCCGTGTTCGAATTGAATTCCCTGTGCAGAAACAGACAGTGAAATCACCGCCATTACTGCCACCAATAGTAATCTTTTCATTTTTTGTATTTGTTTTGGTTAGATTAATTTTTCAGATTTGATTGCTGTTCAGCAATATGAAAAAGCAAAAGCACTGTCAGGCTTAATTCGCTCTGACAGGCTTTTGAGAAATATCAATTATCTTTTTGGAAATGAAAGCGGGCTTAGCTCCTCTCCCTTTAGTAAATTTTGCACGATTGAATATGGCCAGGCTGATTTCTTTGATGTAGCATATTTTTCAGCTTCTTTGGCATATTTTTTAGCAATTTCCTTTGCTTCACCTGTTTTACCAGCTTTGTAGCTTAAGTAAGCATAAGCACCTACCGAAAAGAAATGAACGGGAGTGGCATTCAAACCTTCTTCATACTTTTTGCGAATAAAATCGGCATGCTCAGGCTTTAGCTCTTTTGCTTTTAAGGCCGAAAAACCAACCATTTGATCAAAGCCAAGAGGTTCACCATACTTTTCCTTGTATTCCATCATTTTTAGAACATGTTCAGCTTCTTGTCCGTTAAATCTCAACATATCACGATCGAAAAGATCTTTTGCCTGATCAGCATAAGCTGGAAAATCTTTTTTCATGGCTTCAAAAGTAGCTTTGAGTTTTGCCTCATCACCCATAGAATCGTATAAGGAAGAACAGAACCAGGCAACAGCATTTGCAGCATCTTTTAAGAGTGGAAATTTTTCCTTGTTGTTAACTACTACATTGTAGAATTTGTTGCCATAACGAGCTTGCCAAAATGCCATTAGCAAAGGCTTTCCTTCCCAACGTTCATTTTCTGGATAACATTCATACATCATGTACCAGTCGTCGGCACTTGGAGGTCTGTGAGTTGCAGCCATTCTGGCCTGGAAATATTCATCGAGAAAAGCAACTGAACGCGCTCCTTTTTTGAACTCTTCCTGGTACCACGCCCAATCTTTCTTTTCCAAACCAAGGGCCAGGCGCCCCAATCTTAAAAATCCTTTTTCATCACCTGCACCTATTGAGGTTCCTTCGTAAATCGATTTCCCTTCGGCATCGGTGAAAGTAAATGTTGGAAAGCCTTTTACTTTGTATTTCTTTGCCAGCTCGGGCCCCTCTCCAACTTCGGCATCTACCTTGTAACAGATAAAGTGTTCGTTGTAGAATTTACCAACCGACTCCAGCGGGAACACATTTTTCGCAATGGCTTTACATGGTCCGCACCATTTGGTATAGAAATCGATAAAAATTTTCTTGTCTTGCTTTTTAGCCTCAGCCAGCAACTCTTCATAAGTTCCATGGAAGAATTTCATTCCTTTTCCTTCCTGATGTGCTTTTACTGCAATTGTTGCCATCAAGAGGCAAGCAATCATTACTAATCTTTTCATTGTATATGTTTTTGGTTAGATTAATTCGAACTTCATTTACTTATAAGTCCCTTTGTATTTGAAGAACACGCACTCTTTCCAATGGAATGAAGGGAAGAGTGAGAATTAACCTTAATTAACCTTCGAGCGGTTAATAATGAGTAATGGATAACTAGTAATGGATAATAATCTCTTGAATTTTTCCTCTTTTCTTTCGTCGCATGCATTGAATTACAATAATGATGATCACTAGTTGCGACGAGAGATTTACCAACCATAAGCCAGGATGACATTCGCTGCGCTCATTTGCCCTGGGCTGAAATGAAATGCCCTTTCAGGGCTAACTTGCATTCATTACAGCTAGTTTTCTAGTCAAGAAACTTTCCTGTTTACCTCCAGATTCATGTATTTTTTTGACTAAAAAAGCCATTCCCCCGTACAAGGAATGGCCTGAAACTACTCACGATTCAAAGCTAATTATAGCGCTTGAATTTTTTTGGTCATATTTTCTTTATAGTAATCAGCATGTCTGCTGTCTTTGGTTAATTCAATTACTTTATTGTAGCACTCTTTTGCTTTTTCAGAGTTTTTAAGTAATGCGTAGCAATCTCCTTTATTTTCGATAAGTGTACTTGCATTGGCATCTAATTTTAATCCCAATTCGATAAATTTCATCAACCTTTTCACCTGCTTTTCGCTAATGTAATCTTTCGAAGCATGCAAACAGTTGCCAACAGTAGCCATATAGCTTCTGGCATCCAACTCACCTTTTTCTTTCTGGTATGCTTTGTATTTTTCATTCCAATCCAGGTAGCCGTCTACATCTTTTAAACCATGCAGGCAATAACCAGCCTCGGCAACATAGGTCATCACCTCATGCGTATCATTTGCTTTTCCATCGATATGAGCCTGGGCCAAACGACCATGTATTGCTGCCAGGTATTCACGAAATTTCAAGTTTCCCTTCTGGTATGAATCGTGAATCGACTGGTTGTTTGTTCTCAAAATGAACATGGTTAAATCTTCAACAGGAATCACTTTCTTCCAAGCCTCATAATTATTGTAAATGTGCTCCACAAATGGATTTCCGTTATTCGGTCCATCTAAATACATTGAAATCAGACGAAAGTCGTCTTTGTTCATCATTTGCTGTGGTTGTTTGCAAACAAAATACCAGGATGCCATATCAGCAAATTTTTCATACCAAGGGCCCTGTTCTTCGCGTGGTAAAGTTGAGGCATATACACCTCCGGAAAGGATTAAGCTTCTTACAAAATCCAGATTTCTATTTCCCTTTTTGTAAGCTTCATACTTCTCTAAAAATGGCGTCTCATCGCCTGTTACCTGCTTGGCAAAACTCAGGAAGAAACCCGCATCAGGAGTTGCTCCTACCAAACGCTTGTTTTCAGATCCATCGCCATTAAAAAAAATCATGGTTGGAAAGCCTTTTACATTGTATTTTCCTGCCAATTCTGGTCCCTCACCTTTTTCAGCATCCACTTTTAAAGAAATGAAGTTTTGGTTAAAAAAAGCACCAACCTCATCTTGAGTGAAAATGGTTTTTGACATTTTCTTGCATGGGCCACACCATGTGGTGTAAAAATCTACAAACAACAATTTGTTTTCTTTTTCAGCTTTTGTCAAAGCTTCGGCAAATGTACCTTGTTCAAACTGAATTCCCTGTGCATTCACACCTACACTAAAAATTGCAAGTAATGCAATCAGTAATACTTTCTTCATTGTTTATCTCTATTTTTGGTTAGATTAATTTGAAACTTATTTTCTAAAAGTCCCTTTGTTCTAGTAATACACGCATGCTTGATTATGGAATGAAGAGCTGGATGAGATTTAACCTTAATTAACCTTCGAGCGTTAACAATGAGTAATTAATAATGTGTAATAATCTCATTGACTTTAAGACTTTTGGACTTTTGGACTTTTGGACTTTAAAAAAGACCATTCCCCATTACAGGAAACAGTCTTTTCACCCTAATCAAAAAAACTATCGCATGCTTACATTAGCTTTTACATCCACCACATGTTCTTCGGGTGGCAAGCACATTTCGTTGTTACAGGTTTGAAACTTGATCTTCACCTTAATATCCACCTCTCTTAAAGGTTTAAAGTTTTTATCCATATATTGCTCTCTTGTTGGGCGCTTCAATGAAAACTTCTGCTTGAAGCAAACACTATCTCCCTTATAAACTACCATACCTCCTTTTGGCGTTTCTTTCGGCATTACCAGTTCACCAATTTTATCAACACCATCTGGCAGTTCAACACTAACTACTGTTGGAATAAAGCCAGCCGATATATTGGCTTTGTTTTCGGTATACAGGTACCAATCTTTTTTCAACTTAAAATCAATCTCAAGCATATGTTCTTTTCCATACTTTACACGCTCTGGCGATTTTATCGTAAAACTTACCGGTCCTTTCGTTGAGGAGCTTTTAACCAACTCATTTTTCCATGGCTTACGTTGGAAGGCTGGTTGGGCTTCTGCTTTTTTTGCTATGGCTTTTGTATCACTCTTTTTACCGTAAAAAACGAATGTATATCCTCTGTGACGCATGGTCAGATACTTGTAATCATCCAGATTACCCATGTACATTCTGCGAGTCCAGCCCATGGTATCTGCTTCAATCTTTTTAATTGCTCCTTCAACACCACCTGCCCATTTAATGGTACGACCAGCATCTTTACCAGGCATCTCAATTTGCATATCTTTTACCCATCTCCAGGCAATTTCCGGTACAGCATCATATCCGTTAATGGTTGGGATGGAAATTCCCATCACAATATCCTGTACGCCATCATTGTTATAATCCACAACAGTGATCATTGGCTGACAACCCGGCATTGCTTTATCGCCATTTAGCTCGCTAAACAGTGCTCTTTTAGCTTCGAATCGTAAACCTTTATCGGTTTGAACACCTCGGAAAAATTCAACAGGATTGTGTCCTTTTTGGTAATATTCATGCGTAACCAATAGGTCTAATACTCCATCGCCATCCCAGTCTGTTGGTGTCATGTAACCTTTGCCAACTCCTGCCAGGTTAATATAGGTTCCGTCTTTTTTAGCTTGTTCTACCCATTTTTGCTCAGGATCATTCACTTTCAGGATACTTCCATCAACATGGTGCAAATATTTTCTCAGGCCAAACTTGGGTTTTACTTTTGTGCCTTTGTTTAGTGCTACACGAAAACCGTCTGATCCACCAACAAACAAATCCAATAAACCATCACCATTGAAGTCGGCAAAGTCGGCCGAAGTGTAGTTCCAGTAGGAGTTTGCTTTCGGATCCCATGATGGATCGTCATGTGTAAGGCGAGCCCCTTCAACATATCCTTCCTGGTCGATGAAAACCCGAGGTAGAAAACCTTTATCAGAGCCTCTCCACCAGGAAATCTTTCCAGGATTGTACTGACCAGACAATATATCTAAATGCCCATCGCCATCCATATCTACAATTCTTGGATGAATTCCGATACAGCACCACTGATGATTGGTAATGGTATCTCCCTTGATATCCGTTGCATAGAAATATTCACCAGTATATTTTGGTTTCTTATCAGAGCCTTTATTGATATAGACTTTGATGTTTGATCCTGTATCTCCCGTTTCGAACTCGCCCAATAACAAATCCTTCTTTCCATCTTTGTTCCAATCGAAAAAGGCAGGATAGATTAAACCATGTTTCTCGGTTCTGATTTCATTTTTACTTCCAGTCAATAGTATAGGGTTCTTTAAAAGTGGAGCTCCAGGAATATCTGCATTTTTAATTTCCCTCATTTTAGGAAAGTTCTTGGTTTTCTCCTTGTCCTCTTCCCTGTTTTGCGCTGTTGCGGATAACACACAACAAACCACTAATAGTAGGTTTACAATTCTTTTCATATGTTCGTTTTTTACGTACAGTTGATTAAAAATCTTTTCGTATTACTTGCATTTGGAGTTAAGATCTATCAGACAATCTAATCAGACCTTTATCTCTTTTATTAGTAAAACACGCACATGTAAATTGGGGGTGAAGAGAAAAATGAAATTAACCTTAATTAACCTTATTCAATTTTCTACTAGCCATTAAGAATGATAGAAAATATGAAATAGGCGGTGTGATTAATTGTTCAAGGTGATATTTTATACCACGGTGCGATGCACCTTTTGATATGTACTAATCCTTAGGCTATAAATATGTCGGTGCGCTGCACCTTTAGACCGCCGAAAACCTGATTTAGATAATTTTCTGTATTAGACACTTTATTTACCATTGGCTAAACGAGCCACAGMGTGGCGAAGCATTTATARCCARATRAATAATSAATGAAATTGAGGTGCAGAGCACCGTGATATGGTTCATATTAAATTTATAATTAARGTAAATACCACGGTGCTAAGCACCTTATTGCTTTGTGCTAATCTTTAGGCTATAAATATGTCGGTGCGCTGCACCTKTAGACCGCCGAAAACCTGATTTAGATAATTTTCTGKACTAGAMACMTTATTTACCATTGGCAAAAAAGCCACAGMGTGGCGAAGCATTTATARCCARATRAATAATSAATGAAATTGAGGTGCAGAGCACCGTGGTATGAAAATTTATTTTTATCTATATTATTATTTTATTTACTTTAAACCTTATTTCACCCTAAATATCAACAATATGGCAAACACTTATTCTCAATCTTACATGCACCTTATTTTTGCAGTTCGGAATAGAAATGCCTTAATTCTTGATTCCTGGGCTTCAGACTTAGAAAAATATATTACAGGCATTGTTCAGGCTGAAGGACATAAATTAATTGCAATCGGAACTGCCCATGATCACATCCATATCTTTATTGGCTACAATCTAAACAATCCGATTCCTAAGCTGGTAGAACAAATCAAAACTTCATCCAATAAATGGATTAAGGACAAAAAACTTTGTCCTTTTCATTTTAGTTGGCAAAATGGATATGCTTGTTTCACTCATTCTCACTCCCAGATTGATCGAGTAGCTAAGTATGTTTTAAACCAGCGAGAACACCATATAAAGAAATCTTTTAAGGATGAATATTTATCAATTTTAAAGAAGAATGACATCAAATTTGAGGAGAATTACTTGTTTGATTTTTTTGAAGAATAACTATGGTTTATTGATTTTTTACAAAATCAATATGCACGTTATCAATGGGGATGCAATTCTGGTTATAAATACTGCGGTGCTAAGCACCTTATTGCTTTGTGCTAATTTTTAGGCTATAAATATTTCGGTGCGCCGCACCTATAGCTGCCATAAAACCTGATTTAAATAGTTTTCTGTACAACCCACCTTATTTACAATCGGCAAAAAAACCACAGAGTGGCGAAGCATTTATAGCCAAATAAATAATCAATGAAATTGAGGTGCAGAGCACCGTGGTATGAAATATTTTAAAGAAGAAATTGGTGAAAATATTACGGTGCGCTGCACCTTTGGATTGCTTTACAAATTTGAGCTATAAATACTGCGGTGCTCTGCACCTTTAGACCGCCTAAAAACCTGATTTAAGCACCTAATTTTTCTCTATAAAACAAAAAACTCCGACCTGGCAGCCGAAGTTTACTTTCTAATAAAATCAATTCTATTGATATAGCTTTTTGAGCATCTCTTCGAGCTCCTGTGGTTTTAATCCATTGGCTACAATTCTACCCTCTTTATCCAAAAGGAAATTATCAGGAATAAAATTGATTCGGTATGCATTGGCAATTGCATTATCGTAATGGTTCAATTCAGAAACATTGATAAACTCTTCGATTCTATCGTAGGCAATAGCTTCTTTCCACAGTTTTTTATTGCTATCGAACGATACGCTTAACACCTGGAAGCCTTTGCTTTTATATTGTTCCTGAATTTTTTTGATGCGAGGCATTTCTTTTCGACAAGGTCCGCACCACGAAGCCCAGCAATCCACAAATACATAACTATTCCCCAAAACATCATCCATTTCAAATCGTTCATCATTCGATGTATTGGCCGAATAGGAAATAAATTTTTCGCCCAATTGCCTGCGATCACTGGCATCACAGAATTTCAAAATCATCTTAAACCTCTCTTCACGTTTAAACTTTGGTTTTAGGTGTTGAATGATGTGCTTCATGCTTTTTTGATGATTCCCACCGGAATACAATAAATAACACAAATCGCTGGCAGCGTATAAGGACATCCAATGGTTTGGATATTGATGAATTCTGTTTTCAATTTGCTGAATTAATTCATCAACTTTATCTTTCTGCAAGCCACCATATTTACTAATAGCACTCTCAAAATCTTTCTGAAAATGATGCTGTAAAGAATCAGATACTGAACCTTTGATTTTAATTCGCTTCTCGTCTTTGCGATCCAAAGCGGCATCAGCAGTAAAATATATTTCAGAATTTTCGAGCACAAAGCTGGCATAAAACTTTCCTTTTTCGCTCGACATGATGCTAAAGAAACCAGGATGATTTACTTTGCCTGATAAGGTGAACTGCCCGTCTATAACAAAGACAGAATCCATAGCGGCATTGCGTTTGGCAACAAAATCTTTGGGATAGTAAAGGTATTGATCCTCGAAATTTTCAATGGTTCCGTGAATAATAAAGCCTTTTTCAGGCTGTTCCATACCGCAGCTTAACACTAATAAAGCTGATATGATCAGAAGAATATTTCTCATTTTGAGATGTTTGGATGTCACAATTTACATTATTCCAATAATTGCGCATCCCATGCAGGAAGTACAATTACCGGAGTTAAAAACTCGCTTGCATTTTGGTTGTTGTTAGTTGTAAGTAGTAATCTCCGATTCCAGCAATAGGAACCGGAGATTGTATGATAAAGGTCAGAGATTATTCTCTTGGATTCTGTTTGATCTGGCCATTACTTGTATTCACTACAGCAGCGCCAATAGGTGCAGCCCAGTTTATAGAGTTTGCCTGCCATGTCACACTTCCTCTTGTTAAAGAAATACCCGCATTGTGAAGTGCATTTAAACGCTTGATTTCAAAGAAACGATATCCTTTCACATGGAATTCTCTTCTTCTCTCATCAAGAATCATCTGGATAGCTTCAGCCTGATCTGTTGTCGCTAACAAGTGACCATCAGCAGCTACAACAGTAGCGTCAAATCTTTTCGCACGTAGCGTATTTGCAGCATCCAAACCACCTGCTACATCACCTGTTCTTGCAGCCGACTCTGCTTTAATCAATAACAATTCAGGTACAGTAATACCCATTGCATATCGATAGGAAGAGTAGCTGTTTTGAGCATAATGATAAATTGTTTTACTCGGATCGTTAGGATCTGGATAAGTTGATGAATGTTTTGCGATTCGCAAGTCATTCACTTTATCCGTAAATACAGCTGCTAAGGCATCTGAGAATCTTCCTGCTCCTACAGTGTTAGGATAAGCTCCTGTAGTAACAGGGTATGTAGCTCTAAATAGCACGTGCTCAGGATTATCTAATCCCTTAGGGATATAATTTCCAGCAAAAGGATCATAGTCGTTATAATCAATTAAAGTTGAGTTATGTGCCAAGGCTGCATTTGCTTGCTCCAATGCATTTGCATAATCGCCCATGTGCAGGTAAACACGTGCCAATACGCCTTGTGCTGCTGCTTTGTTAATTCTATCGATGTACGGACGACCTTCCATCAATAATGGAATTGCTGTAGTTAAATCTGTAACGATTTGCTCATAAACAGCATTCACCGATGCTCTAAGCAAAGATTCAGATTGGTCGGCATACTTAAACAAAATTGGTACACCCGACTCTTCTTCAGCCGCAGCAGGCAATCCGTAATGCTGACCAAAGATATTTACCACACGCCAGTAAGCAATTGCTCTGTGAGTTAAAGCCTCTGCTTTGTACTGGTTTATTCTTGCTTCATCACCAGTAACTTCTTCTAATACTTGCAGAATGTAATTTGCTTTTGTAATTGAACTGTAATGGTAACTCCACTCTCTATCTTCCTGAGATTCATCATGGAAAACCGGATCCAAATTATAAATGGCCGCATTTTTACGATACCAACTTTGAGAAGCCCAATATGAAACTTCTTCTTCATTCAATGTCAAATTATCATTAACCAAGAGTTCGATAACACTACCAAATGCTCCAAGTCCATAACTATCTGTACTTTCCAGCAAAGCATTTACATCGTCTAAATCTTCTGCAATAGCCGATCCCTTTGGTGTGATATCTACATAATCGTCACACGAAGCAAAGAAAATCGCTGCAAATAGTATTAATATATTTAGTTTTTTCATCTGTTACTTTTTTATGTGTTACTTTCAGATGTTCCCAAATTCTTTGGGAGTCCGTTAATTAAATTTCCATTCAATTCACGGAACTTGTATTATTCATTATTTAAAAATCGATCTTTGCTCCTACTACAAACGACACAGGAACTTTGATACCCGGACGATATGCTTGTGGGAAGTTACCACCAAAGTAGATTGATCTACCTGAGAATGGTACTGATTCAGGATCGATATTCTTGCTGTTTGCAGTCCACAGCAAACCTAGGTTTCTTACCTGGAACATTAGGCTTGCTCTTGAGATACCCACTTTCTGAATCAATTCCTTGTTGAACTCATAGTTTAAAGTAATATCCTTTAACCTGATATGAGAGGCATCGTGCATTGCATAATCTGATAATTGGAATGCAGTTTTTCTATTATAACTTGCTTGCGATAAACTGGTTGGCATAGCAGGAATATCTGTGAAATTTTCATCTCCAGCCTGTTTCCAAGCATTGGCTACATCCACATGTTTGGTTTGTGTATTATCAAAAGGTTCTATATAAGGATATTTAGCCAATAGATTTTCCTGGAATACGTGACCAAATTTGTAAGTCAACATTGCCGAAAGTGTAAAGTTCTTGTACTTAAACGACTGACTTAAACTACCAAAAGTAGGTGCTGTAAAAGGCTTGGTTACCACCATATCTTCCTGGGTCATCGAATCAAATTCAGGATCGTTCCACTTGATAATATCACCATTTCTATTGTAGACCTGAGGATCACCATTCTCGTCCAAACCTGCCCACTTGTATCTTACCTCAGCACTTACATCTTCTCCAATTACCTTTGATCTTCCTCCGGTAATATCATAATAGTAACTAGAAGCACTAGTTGGTACACGCTCACCAAACTTCTTCACCTCATTTTTATTATAAGAGAAGTTAAAAGCAGCCTGCCATTTAAAATCCTTAGTTTTAACCAGGTCAGCTTGTAAGAATAACTCAATACCACGGTTTTTAATTTCACCGGCATTAATCATTACCTTACCCAATGCGTAAGATGGATTTGATTCTTCTGTTACCAACAAATCTTTAGAATGTTTATCGTAAACATCAATCGAACCTCTTAATCGGTTAAACAAACCAAAATCGAAACCTAAGTTCACAGTAGTTGTTTCCTCTGGTGCCAGGTTAGGATTACCAGGATTATCAATAGTAGCATATGGTCTTCCTGTTGTCCAGCTTGAAGATGCGAAACGAATGGTAGTCATTGTTGTTAAACCACGACGCATGTTACCATTCACACCGTAAGATCCTCTAAGCTTTAATTCATCAAGCCATTCAGCTTGCAAGAATTCTTCTTTGGCTGCGTTCCACGATCCACTAACAGCCCAGTACAAGTTTTTCGATAATTTTTTGTTGATACCAAATGCGGTTGCCTGGTCAACTTTCAATGATCCTTCGATATTGTACTTCGCTTTGTAAGAGTAACCAAAGTTTGAGAAAGAAGAAACTGTTCTACTGATTGTTTCTGGAACATATAAATCGTCATTCTGGAATGAACCATAACCTAAATAAGTATCATCAATTTGTCCATGATTAGAAGCCCATTGGTTTTTCTCGAAAGTAGTTGAGTACAAACCTGTTTTGTCACTATAACCTACGAACTTTTGCTGGTTGCTTGTATATTCATTTTCTGTAGCTTCCATACCAACAGTACCACTTACTACATGGTCATCGGCAAATACTTTGTTAAAATTCAGGCTACCTCTTAAAATGCTATAAGTAGTTACAGTCTTCTTTCTTTCCAGCCACTCGCCATAAGGAACAGCTCTTGTAACGCCTGAACCCGTACCGTCATCAATTGCAGTGATATACGAATTTTGTTCGCGTCTCATCATATACTGCTCAACAGGGCGATGGTTTCGAATGGTATTTTCAACCTTGTTTACCTGATATTTTAAATCAGCAGTTAACCAATCGGTAACTTTATAATTCAAACCTCCGGCCAAACGCAAGTTGTAATTTTTATGATTGTTGTCCTGGTATCTCGAATCAATAATAGGACTGTAAGAATAATCATCAAAACCTTTCGATAAAAATTCATCTTTAAATGGAGCATAAACATCTTTAATGGCTAATGGGTTGCCACTAGCATCTGTTAACTTATCGTAACGGTTAATTACCGTTCCTGTATAAAGTGCTCCAACACCAATTGCATTATAATTGGTTTCCGATGTTGCCAAACTCACATCAACTGTCGCTCTTAATCTTTCATTTAATTTTAGATCAGTTGTCAACGACAAGTTTAAGCGTTCAAAATCATCACCTTTGTTCGGACGCTTTTCATCGGTATGTGAAATCGCTAAGTTATAGAATGCAAAATCGGAACCTCCGTTAATGTTAACCGAGTTTTGCATGATTGTACCACCTCTTAGGAATTTGTCTTTGAATTCTGGCAATACATCATTTTGTCCTAAAGCAGTTAACTGCTGATCTCTTTCCGTTTCAGAAATTGTTCCTGCATAAAAATCGGCCCAAATAGAACTAAATGCATCCATACTGGTATATTTATTACCCCAGTTCTCTTGAACAGGATATGGATATGGTCCCCAAGCAGGATTCCACCATCCAGGAATAGCAGCGTAGTTAATGGCATTATAGGCAGTATTGCTGGTAGGATTTAATTTCATATAGGCACTTTTTGCCGCAATAATATCAGGTGAGCTTGCAATACCTAAATCTCCCAAATCCATTTTTGTTCCGAAAGTAAAGTTCGTAGATAAGGAAACTCTAGGCTTTCCTTGCTTACCACGTTTTGTCGAAATTACAATTACACCGTTGGATGCACGCAATCCCCAAAGTGCAGTTGCCGCTGCATCTTTCAGTACGTCAATCGACTCAATTGTAGAAGGATCGATATCGTTAAAAGGACCTTCGTATGGGAAACCGTCAACAACAATAAGTGGTTGTCTGTTTAATGAGTTTCTTGCTTGCATTTCCGGATCAGATGCTTCCCCTTCTTCATCGAAAGTGGAAATACCACGAAGAACAAGTTCTAATCTTTCTTGTCCACCATCAGGAGAAACACTTGTAATATTCAAACCTGTTGATAAACCTTCCATCTTATCGTCAAGGTTGGTTGTTACCTGTCGGTTCACATCTTCCTGAGAAATTTTTGTTGAAGAAGAAGATTGTCTTACTCTACTGGTTTTGGTATAACCGGTAATTACAACTTCACTTAATGATTCTGTATCGGCAGTTAAAGTTACATTCAAAACTTTTTGACCATTAAAGTTTACTTCCTGAGGCAACATGCCCACAAAAGAGAATACAAGTACAGCTGATGGTTTCTCCAGCTTAAGCATGTAATTACCATCTATATCAGTAGCAGTACCAATTGATGTCCCTTTAATTACAACAGACACACCCGGAAGAGCAACTCCATCCTTATCGGTAACTGTACCTCTAACTTCATATTTCTGTACCGGAGTTTTAATCATCGGCTTTGGAGGAGCAGGCATTAAAATGATTACCTTATCTTCTACGGTGTAGGTTATTTCCGTTCCGTCCAAACATTCATCAAGGATTTCCTCGATATGAGAACCGTAAAAATCTGCATCGTTAATTTTAACACTTTCGATCTCATCGTCGGAATAAATAAAGTCAAATTCGCTGTTACTTTTAATTTCCTTCATTAAATCGTACAGACTAGCATCCTTAAACTCAACGCTAAAGGTAGTTTGCTGAGAATACACGCTTGCTGATATTTGCAAGCTAGCCAGTAAGATAATAAGCCAGGTAATTTTCATAACACGCATCAATCTTCTGAACTTCTCCCCGGGAGGGAAAAGTTTGCACAAGGCCAATTTTTTCATAAATTTGTATTGGTTAGATTAAACATTGTATTCCCGTCATGGAATACTTTATTTGATTTCGAAGCAGGGAATGTTGCCGCATTTCCTGTTTCTTGGTTTATATACTTTAGGTTTTATTTTTCTCTAATCTGGATGACGTTGTTTTTAATTACAAATTGAACATCGGTTGTCTGTTCCATCTTATCCAAAATATCGTTGATATTGCCGTATCGGTCAATTCTGGCAGTGAAACGTTTGTGCTTTAACTCATGAGTTTGGAAGAATACTTTTACATCATACCATCTTTCCAGCTTTCTCATGATATCGTTTAGAGTCTCTTTTTCAAAAACAAATTTTCCATTTTTCCAGGCGATGTATTGCTCCACATCCACCTCTTTGGTTTCCACTGTTTTCGAAAATCTATCGTAATCGGCTTGTTTGCCCGGAATCAAATCAACAGTTTCGTTGTTTCCCGAAAGCCCTTTAGCATTCAGTCGAACAGCTCCTTCAACCAATGTGGTCTGAATACTTCTTTCTTCAGGATACGCCATAACATTGAACTGGGTTCCCAAAACCTTAATTTCCACATCGTTAACATCAACGATAAAAGGTTTTTTCAGGTCTTTCGCCACTTCGAAATATACCTCGCCCGAAACTTTTACTTTTCTTTTATTACCAGTAAACCGAACCGGGTATCGAATTTCAGATTTGGCATTCATCCACACTTTGGTTCCATCCGAAAGGGTTAACTGATACTCTCCTCCAACAGGTGTTACTACGATATTTTCTGCTACCTGTCCTGCATTCGCAGCATCTTCTCCAGTCTGGTAATTCAATCCTTCCTCACCTTTTTCGATTAAGGATCCATCCTTCTCGCGAATTAGATCGCTCTCTTTGTTTTCAAGGTTTACAGTGCTACCATCGGAAAGGTAAAGCTGCGCCTTGGTTTCTCCAGCAGGAATTTCTACAGACACCTGACTAACGTAATTTTGTTCTGTATTAGCTACTTCAAAAATCATGTATACCGCCAAGGCTAATGGCAATGCAATAACTGCAGCGTATTTTAGGAACTGCGTAAGCTTACGCGACTTATTTTTTTGCTGGAATCTTACTCTCCAATCTACTTTCTTGCGAGCCTCTTCAATATTGAATTGCTGATATTGAGAAATCCGATCAAAATCGATGGATTTTTCACGAACCGAATCCATAATCTCCTTCTTTGCATCCTCTTTTTCAAGAAGATCCAATTGTTCCTTCTCTTTTTCGGTCAATTCTCCTGTTAGCTCTTTTACAAGCAGTTCGGCGAGTTTAATATGTTCTTTTGTGTGATTCATTTTTTCCTCTTGTATAGGTGAAACACCTTCATTTAAAAACAGGGTGAAGAAAAAAGAAAAAAAAATACATTTTTTTACATCCAGAGGATATGCAGAATTAAATCGAAGATATTCTGCAGTTTAGATCGTAATGTTTTGTAGGCAATTGCCTTTTGTGTTTTTACCGAATTTACTGATATTCCAAGATCATCGGCGATTTCCTGGTTCTTTAATCCCTGCATACTCAATTGCAGGATTTTTTTACACTGTGGAGGTAATTCATCAATGGAATTGGCGATAATTCGACTTGTTTCTTCCTCAACCACCTGTTTTAGGTAGTACGATTCCGATTCAACCTGCTTCACCTGATGAGATTCGTATTTTCTTTTTACTTTTTCGTGTCGGATTTCGTTTAGGCAAGCATTTCTCGTTGCCTGGTATAGATAGGCTTTAACAGCATTCAAAGAGTTAAACTCCTCGAATTTGTCCCACAATTTTACAAAAACTTCCTGTACCAAATCTTCCCCGTCGGAAGCGACTACGAGAAATCGCCCGGCGAACATGCAGAGTGCTGAATACATTTCATTGAATAAATCATTATAACTCAGCGACTCATTATTCTCAACGGTAATGGTTTTATCAGAATAGGTCTTCATTAATAGTGGGTTATTTGTGGGCAAAATAGTGTTTTTTTTTTAGTCTGTGCAAATTCGTTTTGCTAAAAAAATCTGGTTCACCCTTCGCAATCACTTAGTTATCAAAGAATAATTTTGTTTTAAAATATTTTAACAGTTCTTTGTCAAAACTCACAAATACATCCTTTTTAAACACGAAAAAACCGCCCCTGTAAAAGAGGCAGTTTGCATAATATGTTTATTTTGATTTTTTAGAATCCAAATCGTGGATTTACAACCGTATTAAACATGGAACCAAAGGAATAGCTAATTCCAACAGATGTATAAAAATTATAGTTCGACTGAACCTGGTTTCGCTGCAGAATGATATCATTGATATCAACACTACGTGCCGCCAGATTAATTTGGTTCCTGGTAATTTCGTAGTTACCACTCACATTTAGCGAGAAGCCTTTAAACAACCTGATACTGGTATGTAAACTAAAATTAAAGGAGTATAGTGAGCTGTCATCAAGGATACTTTTGTATTCGACTTCTCCTGATAAATCGCCCCATTTTTGTCTCACACTTGCACCCAAATTTAAACTGTGTTCCCACAAATATTCGGTGGTTTCGTTAAACACCGTTAGAATCTGATAATCGTTATACAATCCTCCAACTCTATACGATAGGGTAAGCTGTTTCTGGTTAGAAACCTTGTAAGGGAAAAAGCTGTATTCTATGGCTGGTTTAATCGATAAGCTTAAGTCGTAGTTTGCAAAATCCGACATTTCAAGATTGGCAAAAGCACCCACCGACCAATGATCTGATATACTGATTGCTTCACTTACATCCAGCGTAGTCGATTTTGTTTTACTCACCTCCTTAAACTCTCCGAATGAATATTCCGATCGGTTTGAATTATGTCGTGCGCTCAGGTAAAATTTGTGTTTGTCGGTTACTTGTTTACTCGAAAAATTAAAGCTATACCTACTCGACTCTGAGGTCTTCTGACCGCTCATGCTACCACTGGCACCCACTTGGAAAACCCAGTTGTTCCAAGGATCTTTTGAATCTTCCTCTGTAGGCTTTTCTTCCACAATTTCACCGGCTTCTTTTTGCTGCCTTTCTTTGTATTCTCTTTGCCCCAACTGAATCCAATAGGTCGATAATCCCATTTCAATGGCAACTTTCAGCTCTTTCCTTATTTCGTCCTGGGTATTGGTAGCTAAAGTGGTAAAACTAAACTGATTTGAAATGTGCTCGTAGGAATTTTGGCCTGTATACTCCAATTGGTAGGAAGTACCACCGCTGCCGGTTTGTTGCGTTCTAACAATCACGTAAACATCGGCATCTTTCGGATCTCGTGCGAAATTAATGTAACTCATTTCCTGAATTAGGTAAGACATATCGCAGAAATTACAATCCAAATACACTTTTAGTTTGGTATACTCCCTCTTCTCCTCTTCCTGTGCCATCAGCATGGTGCTGATAAGCATGCATAAAATGATTAATAGTTTCTTCATAAATTTAGAATTAGCACTTGGTTATTTTATAGGGAGACAAGCTAATTTGAAAAGTGGGTGAAGAAGATGAAAAATTTTTATTGGAATGTTGATCAGGAAGTTTTTGACCTTAAGAATAGATGCAAAAAAAAGACTGCCCTTAACAGACAGCCTTTTCACTTCAATATAAACTTGATTTACTTGGCAGGATAATTCAAATCAAACTCATCATCCCCCATAACACACTGTCCTGTTTGGTCCGAACATGTCTGGAAATCGAAAGTTCCTTCAACATGCAGTGGTAAACTCTTTACCTTAATTTGCTGACGCATTTCGGCTGTATTTTCGAAATAGCTTACTTCACCTTCCCAAATCTTGTCGTATTTCTTGTGGGCATTAATTGGTTTTACTTTTCCAATGCGTTCGTAACTTGCATCAGCTTCAAAATCAAACTCGATTAATATTGGCCCCAAGTCCGCGTCAAAATCATTTGAATATACATGCCAGCTTTTATCAATCTTAGCTTTAAAAACGACATCAATTACATCGCCTACTTTGATTTCTTTCTTCGATAACTCAACTGTCCATTTTGCAGGGGTTAAAATTTGCGCAAAAGAAACTGTTGACACACTTAACATTAGTACCAGAAGTACTGCAATTTTATTTTTCATATCATTACTTTTTACAACATGAAAGAGACCTCTCCTCCATTACCTTTGTTTATTCTTTCTGTTCTAAAGACAATTTTAAAAACAAATAGGGTGAAAGCCAAACTCACTTTTTAAGCTTAATTAACCTTTGTGAAATGGTGTAAATAAAAAACCGCCTCTTGTGAGACGGCCTTATCCTATTCAATGGATCTTATAAAAATCTAATCATTATTTCTTGCTGAAATAGGTTTGGATTCCTTTTAAGGTTGTGGATAGTTCCTTTGCAATAGCTTTGTAGGTCTTCGTTTTTGCAGCACCTTTGTTCACCTTAAAATAAGATTCCAATCGAAGCTTACATTTCGATTTTCCTGATTCCTCGATGTAATAATTCACAATAAAATACTCAACCGGGTATTGGGAATCTTCCGATCTAAAACAGATTCTTTTTGCAGATTTTGCAAAAACTGTTACTTCTTCGCCTCTTTCGTTTCCATCCACCATTTTAACCAAACGATATGCTTCGTAACCGTCGCCCTCTTTCTCTACCGATTGTACAAATTCCGAATTGTATTCATCTACCTTATCCAGCACCGAAATTAAAGCCCAAAGCTCATCGGCCGTTGCATTTACAACTCCTTCTCTCTGTAGCGTTGGAGGAAGTTTTGTTGCTGGCTGCATTGCACTTTGTGCCAGGGAACTGGTCACCGTTAAAACGATTAACGAAACCAATAATAAAATGTGTTTTTTCATCATCTCTTTGTATTCAAATTGGAAGTCCCACTCCACAAATGGGCTTGTGGGACTTCATCAATAGATTCGCAAATATTAAACTTGTATTCCTTCTTTTTTAATGAAAAATTGACTCCAACAATTTTTCCAATTTCTCTCCTCTCAAATTCTTTCCAACAATTTTCCCTTCTTTATCTAAAAGCACGATGAATGGAATTCCTGAGAACTGATATTCCTTCATGATCTCTTTTCCAGCCTTTGGAGCCTGTACCTGTGGCCAAGGCATCTTTTCTTTACGCATAGCTTTCATCCAGGCATTCTTGCTCTGATCAATTGAAACGCTTAACATTTCCAATCCTTTATCATGATATTTTTCGTACTCCTTTTTCAGGTGAGGAATTTCCTGGCGACAAGGACCACACCATGATGCCCAGAAATCGATTAACACATATTTGCCACGAAAATCTTTAGGACCATAAGTTCTGTCACCACTTTTTGTTGGGAATGAAAAATCGGGAGCTACCTTTCCTTCCATCATTCTTTCCCTTGCTTCCTGGGCTTCTGCCATTTCTTTTTTCACATCGAGTAAAGGCTGATAATTTGGATTTTTTGCTTCAAGAGTTTTAAGAATTTTCTCTTTCAGCTCTTTATCACTCTCTTTTCTTAATGAACCCAGAACCGATAAAATCGAGTTACGATCGGCGTAATGCTCGGCAATATATCTAAAGTATGCATCGCTCTGCTCATAGTTTCTGTTATAGCCCTGTGCAGCACTTTCTTTCCATTCTTTACTGTCTGATAATGAAGCCTTGTAAATTACTTTTCCGGCAGCAATCATCCCTTGATAAGAGCGATAATTGTTAAAATTTAATAAGTTCATCACCTCATTATTCGGTCCACCATTAATGTATACATATGGAGGATTTTTGATTTTGATTTTTGCAGTATCCTGTCCACGAAAATCAATTTCCAAATCCTCATCTTCGGCCCAAAACTGAACCGATTGCCATTTCTGACAATCCAATGTATAAACGCCAGGCTTGTCTACATTCATTGTAAACTCGTAGGTATTATCAGCGTTTAGCTCTACAGAATCGATTATTTCTTTCTCAAAACCAGAACGTTTTACAATGGTCATTTTAAAGTTATTATCAGGAAACTGTACTTTTCCTTTAATTGTAATGGTATTATCAACTGGTTGTTGCGCACAACCAAATAATACTGCCGCAATCAATGCAATTACTATTGTTCTCATCTATTTTAATATTGTATAATTAATAATGTATCATTTTAAGAATGCTTTCGGATATGTTTGCTCATTTCAACATTTCCCGGCATTTTATTTTTTCTTAGCTGGTTTCATTCCTCCCATTTTAAAGGCAGGGATAGAAATAATTTTTGTACCAGCTTTCTCGGCCGCTTTATCGGCTTGTTCCGATTCCATTTTTGCAGTTTTTGCTGCTTCGGCATTCCCAACAAGTTCCAGCAGGTTAGCTTTAGTTGCCAGGTAACCCGATTTGTATTCTACTCTCGATTCATTTTGAGCAGCAAAACTTGCCCAGCGAAGTGCTCTTGTCAACATTTCCTGGTCTGTTGATGCTTTTGCAATCATGGATGCAGCAGAGTTAAAATAGTCATACTGCTTCTCGTAGTTCTTTAGTAAAGCAAAATCCAAAGCCCCATCAATCACAGAAGCGTACTTGCTCCAATCATTCAATCGCTGGTATTCATTTTTAAGCGCAATTGCAATTAATTCTGAAGCTTTTGGAAAGTCAGCGCTCTGAAGATCCTGAATCATTCGATCAAATCCAGCCTTGTCGTACTCTCTTCCATTTCCTGGATAGAAGTAAGAGAATGACTCAATTTTCTTGTTGTAGGTAGTGTAGATTTTAGAATCAATTTCCTTTGCCCCATGCATTTCTGCATACTTCTCCCTGTTTTCAACAACAAATCTAAACTCATCAGTCAAAGGTTCTTTCATGAAAAATTTAATGATGTTCCAGTTTTCTTTTTTCAGCAAAGCATCCTTTGACAGGCTGGCGATGTATTTTTTCGCTTTCCTTGCTTCTTCCTTATCCAGATTTGCCAAGCGAAGTCCACGCAGATAGGAAAACATAAATTCCCCATCTCTTTGTCCAGCCTCGTATGCTTTAGAAAGTGCTGCGAAGTTCTTGTCTGGATCCTGTGCATCCTTAATGTAGGTAATAAACTCGTCGGCACCGAATGCTCCAACAACTCTATGAATTACTTCTCCCTCCGAATTGATTACTAAAAATGTTGGGTAGGCATTGATCTTCCAACCCGGTTTTAAGGTAGGTCCTTCGCCTTTTTCCATATCAATTTTAAAATTCACAAAATTGCTGTTGAAGTAATCGGCAACATGATCTTGTGTAAACACATCCTTTGCCATCATCTTACAAGGGCCACACCATGATGTATAGCAATCAACAAAGATGAGCTTATCCTCTTTTTTGGCTTTCTTTAAAACCTTTTTCCAGCTTGTGTGCTCGAATTCAACTGAACGATTTTGAGCTTCAGCATTTACTGAGCAGCAAATTGCTAATGCCACTGCAGTAATCATTTTAAATAAATTTTTCATTTGGTTTTTATACTTAGTAGGTTCCTCTATTTATTATTTTTTGCTCTGACTTAATTGATTTTTCAATTTCTGAAAAGCATCTAAATAGGCTTTATGAAGACCTTCAATTTTCATCCCCATTTCGCACCACTTGGCTGCTTTCAATCGCAAATCGCTGTCTTTAACTGCCGCTTCAACAGGCAAGGCATAATTGTACAATGACATTGGTCCGTTATCGATTAAGCCTTTCTCTAGATATTTTGAAATGCTATGGATGTAGGCTTTCCAGTCTTTTAGTGTTCTTGCAGTTGAAATTTCTGAATAAGCAACAATTGCTTCTTTGTTCTTTACCTTATTCTTTTTTAGATGATTCAGAAATCGCTGTTTTTTCTCTGAATTCAATAAAAAATCTCCATTCTCCTTTTTATCGCACAATTGATTTCCCTCTCTCAGGAAGGTAAAGTAGATTTTATCTTCAACCTCCTTTTGACCAAAAGCATTGATAAATTCTTGTTGATGCTTGAGTACAATCTGAAATGCATTATTGCTGATAGAATGAACGTACTTCTTTAGAAGATTCCAATACTCTTTCTCCAACAAGTCCTCCTTCTTCAAATCATCGGAATAGCGATTGATTACCTCAGCAAGTTGTTCCTTTTCGTTTGCAGCCTCAAGTTTTAGCAGGTATTGCAAAACAAATTCCTTATTTGCCACTCCCTCTTTTTTGTATTTTTCATGATAATGTGAAAGCGTGGCTGTTCCATTTAAGGCTTCTTTGGCAAACTTTAAAAATTCATCTTTTTGAAGTGCACCAACACATTTGTGAATAATATTGGAATGTTCATCGATAATTAAAAGTGTTGGATAGGCATTAACGGCAAATGTTGATTTTAGTGAAACTCCTGGTTCCTTCTCCATATCCATTTTTACATTAATGAAATTCTGATTGAAGAATTCACCAACTTCAGGATCGGTAAAAACTTTTTTTGCCATTATTTTACATGGGCCACACCAGCTTGTATAGCAATCCATGAAAATGAGTTTCTGATTTTTTGCTGCCAAATCCAAAATCTCATTCCATTTAGAATGATTGAATTTGATCCCTTTTTCTATAGTCTGTTCATCGGTAGCTCCAGCCTTTAGAGCATTCGAAGAAAAGCACAGAATAAGAAGCATAAATGCTACTAACTTTGTATTCATTCTGCAAGTTTTAAGAATAGAAGTATCGCTGTGTTAAGAGGCCTGAAATAAGATTCAGGTGACTCCTAACAACTTAAAACGACTATGATTTTATGAATTCGTTTAGATATGATCCTGTTTGTTACACAGGTATTCTACAGGTATCCAGGATTCTGTTCCAGGCTTCCTTTGGTAATGTCAATCTCTCTTTTTGGAATTGGTAAGACATATCGGTTTTCTGGCAAGTCTTTATACTGTAGCTTACGTCCGGTTCTAATTAAATCGTAGCGATGTAAGCCCTCAAAGCAAAGTTCTTTCTCTCTTTCCAATAAAATTCGATCTACCAAATCTGTACCCGATGTAAAATCGGAAACCGAATATGCCGAAAAGTTGGCATCAGCACGAGAAGCTACAGTGTTCAACAAGTCAATAGCCTCCTGGGTCACACCTGAAGTTCTTGCCAGGCACTCTGCCCTGGTCAGGTACATTTCCGATAAACGGATCATCGGAATGTTATCGCGTCCTTCAGAATTATTAAACTTTGAGCTGGTTAATTTTGCACCATATGATCCTCCCGAATAACCTTGCCATATTAAGCTTGTTTTTCTTTGATCAGTATCGCTGTATTTCGCAATAAAATCATCAGCTAAGTGATAGGAACTTTTAAAATAGTAGGAATAATAATGTGTCCCAAACTGATGATTCCCATTGTTGAATGTTAAAGGTATTGCGTAGATGAACTCCTTATCAAGAGGTACATCATAACCACTACTTATTGGGAATACTGATCTTAAATCACTGTTCAGTGTATAATTCGAATTTCCAATTAGAAATTCGGCCTCGCTTGCAGCATTAGCATAATCGCCCATGTATAAATACACTCGAGATAATAATGCATGAGCACTTCCTTTTGTAGCACGCGATCTTGTTTCCAAATCCTCCTCATAATTATCAAGCAAATGTGGAAGAGCTTCAGTTAAATCTGTAATAATCTGCAAGTATACTTCCTGTACAGATGATCTTGTAAGAGCCTTACCCGAGTCGTATTCGGTTCCTTCGTAAGGTGTAAGTTGCAACGGCAATCCTAAACCATTAAAGTCTCCGGTTAAAGCACCATCACCAAACAACTTAAGCAAAACCAGGTAATTGTATGCTCTTAAGAATTTGGCTTCGGCCACGTGTTGGTTTTCCAGATCTTCGTTATAAGTACCCAATTCAGGAACCGATTTGATAATTACATTGGCAACATTGATAGCAGAGTAAGAATTGCCCCAAATTTGCTCAGTGGTATAGTCATCAACCGGAAGTTCTCCTGCAATTACAGTCTGATTATATGAATTGTGAACAACCAGTAAATCGGTGGTAAAATCACCAATGGTATAGGCTGTACTTTTATTTGCTTCGTATGTTTTGTTGTAAACATCCATTAAAGCAGATTCAGCAGAGCTTGCCGATTGAAACACTTCAGTTTCAACCGTGGTGTCTTCAGGGGCCAAATCAAGCTGCTTATCGCAAGCTGTAAATGACAGACAGAATACTACAAGTGCTGATCCAAATATTGTATATTTTATCTTATTCATGATTCAAATTATTTAAGCCCAACTTTAATTCCTATCTGAATAGCTTTTTGCTGTGGAATGGTTAATTCATCGTTACCAGCATAAATTGCCGAAGAACCAAATGCACTAACTTCCGGATCAGGACCCTTGTACTTTGTCCAGGTAGCTAAATTAGATCCTTTTACATACAGAACCAAACTTCTAAGCCCTAATCGTTTAATTCGATCCTTATTAAATCGATATGACAGAGAGATATTTTTTAGCCTGATGAATGATCCATCTTCAAGGAAACGATCGGATTGACGGCTCACTGTATAATCGGTTTTACCTCCTGTACTACCCGTAATAATGGATTGATTATTCTTTTTAGGGATATCGGTTTGATGTCCTGCAATGATCCATTCATTCAGTATATCCGAACTAAGGTTTCGATCCTTGTTATCGGAATAGGTCAACAATTCGGCTCTTGTACCGTTCATTATTTTTCCTCCGTACGAGAAAGCAAATAGGGTATTTAACTCAAAATTCTTGTACGAAAACACATTTGTAATCCCACCAGTAATTTCAGGCAATCTATCTCCCATTACAAATTTGTTGTCGTAAGCTTCGTTTTGGGTAATCGATTCAGGTGGCGTTTTACTAATTGTGCCATCGGCATATCTCCAAAGTGGATTCCCTGTTAATGGGTCAACCGAGTGCCAGTCGTAAAGAAACCATGCTGTTGCAGATTCTCCAACCTGGTAATATGCATAACCAATTTCTGCTCCTCCTGGCTGATAGCCATCAAGATTAAGTTTGGTTACTTTATTGGTGTTTCTGGCAACATTTAAATTGGTGCTCCACTTAAATTCCTTATTCACATTTAAGGTATTCAGAGAAATTTCGAAGCCTTTGTTTTCCATATCTACCAAATTCTGTGTCTGACTCGAATAACCTGAGTACAGTGGAACAGAGGATGATATCAACATATCCACACTCTTCTTGATGTAGTAATCAAAAGACAATTTTAATTTTGATTGGAACAAACTCATATCAACACCCCAATCCAATGTTTGTGTCTTTTCCCATTTAAGATCAGGATTACTTGCCTGTTTCACTTCCAAAATGTTGGTACTTCCATACTTCGAGGCATTATCCTTTAGTACATACTGTCCCTGGTGTCCGTAATATCCACCAGATCCTGAAATTCCACTAAATCCGAGACTGGCCCTGATTTTCAAATCATCAATCCAGGTATATGGCACCATAAAGTTTTCATTCGAAATTCTCCAACCTGCAGAAAATGAAGGAAAGCCTACATATCTTTCGTTCTTATTAAAACGTGAAGAACCATCAATACGATAGGTTACACCGGCCAAGTATTTATCTTTCCAACGATAATTCATTCTGGCAAAGAATGAAACCATTGCCCACTCCTGCGTAAGTGCTCCATCCACTCTTCTGCTATCGGCTTGTTCGATACTCATTACACTATTGGTAGGAAAATCGGTACCGGTTATTCTCGTGTAATCTTCTTCCGAAGTTTCAAAACTTTGTCCTAAAACACCATTGATCACATGATCGCCCATTTCCTTGTAAACCGTAGCGGTATTGTTGATTACATACTTGATATTCTGAATATTGCTTTGACTAGCACTTCCTCCTTCGAGAAGTGGTGAAGCATCGTAAGATAGATTTCTATTGTATGCTTTTGATGCCATAAAATCGACACCAAACTCACTTCTTAAAGTCAACCACGACAAGGCTTTATATTCTGCATAAAGGTTACCGATTATTCGTTTATCGCGTACATAATTGATATCATCTTTTGCTTTCGCAATTGGATTAAAAAAATCGGTATTACTCTGAACAAAAGCGTAATCGCCATTTTCATGCCTCACTGGCACATTAGGGGCAGCAATTAAAGCATTACGATACACCTGCCCTGCATTTATTGCATTGTTATCGGTGTAGGTCAAGGTAATATTGTTCCCGAACCTTAACTTTTCGCTCGATTTGTATTCGTAATTAATTCTTGCAGTGTACCTTTTAAAATCATTATTGGTTACGTACGAATCCTGGTCGAGGTATGACAAGGACAAGAAGTAATTATCTTTCTCGCTTCCCGCAGAAACCGTTGCAGAAACATTGTTTGTAATGGCAATTCGAGTTGCCTCGTCAAACCAGTCGGTATTGATATTATTGACTTTATCGTTATTTCCGTAATAACTGTTGTAGAAGTTGGCGTACTCCGGTCCGCTCAATACATCCGGAACATCAACAGGAGTAGCTAATGAGGTAGAAATATTAAAATTCACCTTAGGCGCACCTTTTTTACCTTTCTTGGTAGTAATCAGAATTACACCTGCTGCACCACGCGAACCATAAATTGCAGTAGCATAGGCATCCTTCAAAACTTCCACAGACTCTATATCATCCATGTTAAGGTTTGCCAAAGGGTTTCTTTCGAATTCGGAGTTGGCTCCAATTTGTCCTGCCGCACTATTTCCTCCAATGGCTACTGCTGCAATCGATCCTGACTCAAACGAAGTTGTTGAATAGCCACCTGCCCCATAAACCGGAACACCATCAATAATAAATAGTGGGTTATTATCAGCTGCCAGGGAAGTAATTCCTCGAATGGTAATTGCAGTGGCACTTCCCGGAGTTCCGCTACTTGAGTTAATTTGAACCCCAGCTACCTGTCCAGCTAAAGCATTATCGATACTTAAAGCCGGTTGCTCTAACGCCTCAACATTAATTGAGGTAACCGCTCCGGTTAAGTCTCTTCGCTCCTGCACGCCATAACCAATCACTGCAATTTCCGAAAGAGATACATTATCAGTATCAAGAGCTACCTGGTAGTGAGCTTTCTGTGTCACTTTTATTTCCTTTGAAATAAAACCAATGGACGATATCACCAAAATATCTCCTTCGTTGGCATGAATTTCAAACTTGCCATCAAAATCAACGGCTGCTCCATTTGTTGTCCCTTTTACAATTACCGTTGCTCCAACAATGGGGGTTTTATCTGAACTGCATACAACAGTTCCCGTTAAATGTTTTGTCTTTACTTCTTGTTGCTTATAGGTTTGTGCGTGAATATTAAGGTTCAGAAACAAACATATAAAAGACAAGAATAGGACGAATATCTTATTCATATTATTGATTTTTACTACATGTCACACGAGTATTCCTTTAGGAAATCTCTCTTCCAATCAAGCATTCATCTTCTTGTTTTTCCCTGATTATCTGCCAATAATCAGGCAAGTCCAATGAATTTTAATTGAGAGTCTCAATTGAAATTGAGACTCTCGTATGTTTTTAGTTTAATACACCTTTCCAGGCATCAGTATATGATTTTGCATTGTCTTCGGCATCAACACCATTCCCACCAAAAATGTGAACCGTATTGTCATTCACGATAATTGCCTGACCATATCTCTTTGCAAATCCTGCTGGTAAAGCACCTGAATTCATCTCAGTCCAGCTGATACCACCATCTTCTGAAACCCACATATCGTTGTGAAGAACATCAACGTTTGTTGTGTTTTCGCCTTCGGTAACTTCTTTGGTGCTTAAACCTGCTACAACAAAAATTCTGCTGTTGTACACGAAACAAGAGAAACTTGCGCGCTCTGTAAATGGAACACTTACATTTAATTTGGTCCAGGTCACACCATCAGCTGATTTGTAAATTTCATTGAAGTAAGTGTATGGGAAACCAGTTCTACCGCCAATAAGATATAACTCATCATTATATGCGATTAATTGTCCATCGCCTCTTGGTGTAAAATCTTCACCGAATTCAGCATTTAGGTTGGTCCAGGTAGCACCGCCATCTGTAGACTTCCAAACATCAGCCATTGGTTGTTGAGGAGCTCCAAAAGCAACACTATAACCACCAGTCAAATACAAATCGCCATTCATATTCACAACAGAAGCATTTGTTCTTGCCGAGAATGTTTGCTCAGCAGCAGCTCCTTCATTCACTTTTGTCCACGTTTCGCCATCTTCGGTCGACCAAACAGCATTGATACCAGCACCATTACCAGTTTCGCCCCAAACTTCGTAATCAGAAGGTGTATAACCACCAATCAATAATTGCTTACCATCATGACTAACTGTTGCAGCACCTAGACCCATTCCGTACTCTTTGAAAATATTTGTATTTACTTCTGAGAAATCAGATCCATCTGTAGAAGAAAAAATGCCATAAGTATGTCCACCAATACCAGATGCTCCTTTTTTACCACCCATGATGAAATATTTTCCACCAGCCTCAAAAGCAACTACTGATGTATAATCAGGGAATTTAGCATCAGGAGATAAGTTAGACCAAGCTGTAATATCAGTAGCTACATTAACCCTTACGGTATAGCTTACCTGATTGCTACCATTTTCTGCTACTACCTTATACACTACATCATCCGAAAAATCGATAGAAGCTGAACCACTTAGCTGCTCTGTTTCACCAATATAAACTGTCGACATTGGTACTGATGAAAATACTGGAGTTAATGCAGATGCGTCAAATCCATATGGCAATGCAATTTCGTTGGTAATTACATTGTCATCACCAATTACAAATTCGTAATCGGCAAGAGCCTCATCGGAAAAACCAAAACTTAATAAACCAGTTAGGTCGCTTAGTTTATCATCATCGCTACATGAACTTAATACACCATTACAAACAATAGCTAAAAGTAATAAAGCTACACTCCAGGAGTTTTTAAAAACTTTCATAAAAATTTAATTTTAGGTTATTAATTGAGTTAATTGAATAATCATTTCGAGATCAGAGAGCATTTTTCAAATCGTGTTTACACATTACTTTAAAATGCTCATTGTAGATCCTAAACCCTTCACTTTCATCCAATCAGCGAAAGCTAAGCCAGAAAACACAGGCATGTATTTTTCCCTTTTACCAATCAAACGATTGATATTATGTTGACTCATACTTGTGTTTTGTAATTAATTCATGAAAGGGTTACATCGCCCTGCCAGACTCAGTAACATCTTCATTTACTACATTTTTTTTAATTATTTACTTGACAATTTCTTTTTAAAAACCAATTCTCATTCCAAGGCTAAAAGTCTTGGTTTGAGGCATCGTAATCTCATCGTAACCCGACAAGAGAGATGAAACACCAAAGGCACTGACTTCAGGATCTATACCTGAATATCCAGTAATGGTAAATAAATTGGTAGCCTGGGCATACACTTTTATTTTATCCAGTTTTAGTTTTTTCACGAGTTTCATCGGAAAATGATAAGCCAACACAAGTCTTTTTAATCTTATAAACGATGCGTCTTCATAAAATCTTGAACTTGTTCGACTGGTGGTATAATTGTTCTGACTTGTAATGGACTTATTGAATAAGGCCGGACGCCCATTCTCCTCTCCTTCAGTTTGCCAGTAGTTTGCTGCATCAGCACTTAAATTGTTTACATCGGTTGTGGTATAGGTATTTAATATCGCAGAGGTGCCGTTCATTAGTTTTTTCCCTTTTGCAAAAGTCACAAAAGCACTCAGTTCTATGCCTTTATATGCGAACACATTGCTCATTCCCCCCGAATATTTTGGCATGCCCGATCCTAGAGCTTTTCTGTCTTCAAGGCTGGTTGGTGGCGTTTCACTGATACTGCCATCAGCATAACGCCATAGAGGATTTCCATTTTCAGGATTCACTCCCTGCCACTGGTAAAGAAAAAATTGAGCTGCTTCTTTGCCTTCCTCAAAATATTTGTAGGCTTGTTCGGCTTGCCAAACTTCATAACCCGTTTGATTGATTTCCAGCACTTCATTTCTGTTATAGGCTGCATTTAGAAACAAATCCCATTTCACTCCTCTGTTCAGAATTCTGGAATCTACTGTAAGTTCAATTCCTGTATTTTTCATTGATCCAACATTAATCCATTGTTTGGTGTAACCCGATACAGCAGGAACATCGGTAAATAACAAGAGATTATTTACTTTTTTGGAATAATAATCGAGTGATAGATTTACATGACCATTCAGAAAACTGATATCGGTTCCCACATCAAAATTCTTGGTTTTTTCCCACGAGAGGTTAAGGTTTGAACCATTGGCCTCAGTTAGAATTACATTGTTCCCGTAAGTTAAATCATACTGATGTGTCTCGTAGGTTCGCAGTGCACCATAGGTATAAGTGGATTGTTCAACTCCTGAATATCCAAAACTTGCCCTTACTTTCAGGTTATTAATGATTCCCTCCTCTTTTTGCTTGATCGCAAGCCATCCGGCCGAAAATGCAGGAAAAATCTGATACCTGTTATCGCTACTAAAGCGTGAAGATCCATCCACCCTATAGCTCAGCCCTGTAAAAAATCTTTGTTTGTAAGTATAATTCAACCTTCCAAACCACGAAGCCAATGCGTACTTTCGTTTATCGGTAGTATAATCAACCAAATTGTATCCATTCCGATTGGTAATTCTATACTGGCTCTCGTAATGCAATTGCTCTTCTTTTTGTCTCGATTCTTCGAAACTTTGGCCCAAAACAAATTTGAACGCATGTTTCCCAAAGGTCTTATCTCCGGTTAAGGTATTGGTAAGCACAAATTTTCTCGAATAACCATCGGTTTCAATGCTTAATTTATCATCGATGGAATAACTGTTTCGATAGGATGATATGGCATCTGTATCAATAAAGTTTACCCCTAAATCCAACTTATATGCCAGCCAATCTGTGATTTGGAAATTGGCATAAACATTGGCAATTACGTAATTATCGAGCACCTCTCCTTTATCATTTAGTGCCATAGCAACAGGATTCTCTGTGTAATTCCCGTATGGATTTTCCGAGGTAGAAAAATTAAAATCACCTTCGGCATTGTAGACCGGAAGATTAGGTGCTTTTAAAATTGCATCGCGGTAAATTTTAGGTGCCAGCAGGGAATTGTTCTTTTCAGAAGTCATTGATATATTGGAACCTATTTTAAAGCGATTGTTTATGCTTTGCTGAAAATTAAATCTACCTGTGTATCGTTTAAAGTCGGAACCAATTACATAAGCCTCCTGGTTTAGATGTGAAAAGCTGAAATAAAGAAAACCATTATGCTTCTTATTTTGAATGGAAAAAGCCAATTTGTTAGCATTCGCCGTTCTCACAACTTTATTGTACCAATTGGTGTTGTAGGTGTTTGGAAAAATAACTTCCTTTCCCTTTAGCTGGCTGTAATAATTGGAGTAAAAGTTTGCATACTCTGGCCCATTCATCAAACTTGGTTTATTGATTGGCTTTGAAAGACTGGCTTCCATCAACAAATTGATACTTAAGCCATATTTGCGAGGATTTTTAGTTTGAATTAAAATAACCCCAGCTGCACCTCTCGAACCATAAATGGAGGTGGAATAGGCATCTTTTAAAACACTTATGGATTCGATATCCTCTGTGTTCACCATATTTAAACCATTCTTCTGAAAGTAATCACTTTCTCTCAGGTCGTTGTAAACGTAATTGTCCAGGAGTCCAAAAGCCGGACCACCAGAGGCTGTCTGGTAGGTAATTTGACTCAGACCTTCTTCTGTGTTAAACAAAGGAACTCCATCCACAACAATTAAAGGGCTATTTGCATCGGGTTGTAATGAGGTAACACCTCTTATGGCAATGGTTGAAGCGCTTCCCGGCACTCCCGAACTTTTCTGAAACCAAACCCCACTTGCTGTTCCTGATAGGGTTTCATCCAAATTGTTAGGAACTTCACCTGTCATAGAACTGCTCACCGAACTCATGGCACCTATTTGTTCCTCTTTGCTTTCTTCTCCATAACCAATTACATTAACTTCCTTAAGGTTTACAACATCGGTTGTTAATCTCACATCCTCTATCATCTTCAGACCTACAATCAGCTCTTCTTTATTAAATCCTATGGCCGAAAAAACAATAGTATCTCCTATCAGACAGCTCAAATTGTAGTATCCATCTTTATCTGTTGCTGTACCTCTCAATTCATTTTTTATTCTAATGGAAGCACCAATAATCGGAAGTCCATCCTCATCGCAAAGAACACGACCAATCATAATTTTTTGCATTCGGATTTGCTGTGCAGCTTCCACTTTATTTGCTGCCTTTAATTTTGTCATTGGAACAATTGGTCCAGATTCCTTCACAATAATTTTATCACGATATAAAATAAAGGTAAATCCTATAGGACTTAGCGTCATGCTCAATAATTCCTCCAAGGAGATCTCCTCTCTGTCGGGAATGGAAACCTCTAATCCAATTAATTTATCAGGATTAAAAACAAAAGAAAAACTGGTTTGAGATTCAATTTCTTTGAAAAAGTCTTCAATGCTCATATCCTTTCCCATTGAATGAAGATAAATTGGTGTGTTTTGAGCGAGAGATGGGAAAGAAAGGAAAATCAGGAACAGTTTAAAAAATATCCACATATACAATTTGCATCCACTTTTTGCTGCAGATGAATTACAAACAATTGAATTTTTGTTTGCATTGAATCGATATTTTTTCCTAATTTTGTCGTACATAATCCTAGTTGAAGCAATTGCGTTTGTTTCAATTAGTTTTTTACTTGACAAGTAAATTTACTACATGTTAGTTAAAATACCGAAGAGCTGCCATTCTTTGGTATTTTTTTTGAATATTATTCAGGATTCCTCCCCTTTGTTAGAATTCACCTTTCTTTCCTATTGTTAGCAGGTTATTCTCTTGTTTATATGAGAACTCACTCATCATCTCAAGAATTTTCATGACTTCTTCCAATTTCTCATTTTCAAAACTGGCTGTGATTTTTAAATCTTCCAGACTGCCATCAGTAAGTTTAAACTTCACACCATACATTCTATATAATTGTTTTGTGATTTCTAAAAGCGGGGTATTCTTAAAGTTGAGCTTCTTTTGCATCCAGGCAATATCCAATTCATTGTTTACGCTTAATTGATCGAAAGAATCGCTACTATGGTTAATTACCCCTTTTTGACCTGGGACCAAAAACATACTTTCCTTATTCTTTTTAAGAAAACCATGCATGTGATTAAATGCTACCTTACCGGTTACAACCGATGTTTCCACCGAATGATCTCCAGGATAAGCTTTGATATTAAAAGAAGTTCCCAGTACTTTTACTTCTGCATCATCTAAACCAATAATAAATGGCTTTTTTTCATCTCTTGCAACATCGAAAAAGGCTTCTCCTTCCAGATATACAATTCGTTCGCTTCCTTCTGCATTCATTTTATATTTGATGCGACTATCTCCATTCATAAAAACCTGACTTCCGTCGGATAAGATTAGTTTTTCGTGGGTGCCGGCTTCACACTGATTTACTTCGTAGCCTAAAGTATTTAAAACAGAAAATGGTTCATTAAGCTGATACCAAGCCAAAATTGAAACAGAAACGATTACGATAAGAGAAGCAGCATATTTATACCACACTTTATTAAAAAGAGGTCTAACTACTTTATCTTCTTTAATTTCATCAGTTTTAATTCTCGCTTTCACCTTGCTCAAAACACGAAATTTATCTTCTGATGAAGCAGGCAAGTTGAAACTCTCCCAACTTTGCTTTAAATCATTAAATAGCAATCTATTATCTTCCGAAGAATCAAGCCATTCCTTTAGTTGACTCATTTCTTCATTAGAAATATCTCCAGCAAAATGCTTTGCTATCAATTGATTTATTTTAGTCATTTCCGTCATTGTATTCTTGTAGTTCAATTTAAAGACAGGATTATTTTAATCTTCCACTAAAAGAAAATGAAAAAAATTACTTTTTTTTCGATTTTCCCTTATATCCCAACATTTCGCCCAATTTTTTGATGGCAATTCCCATTTGTGTATCTACTGTATTTACAGACACTTTGAGCAGTTCGGCTACCTCTTTGTATTTCTTTCCTTCGAAGCGAATGAGCAAAAAAACTTCCCTACATTTTGGTGGTAAACTTTCAATACTCTGGGTAATTTTATCCTGGAGCTCTTTGGCAACAATAAAATCTTCGGCCGTATTTTCCTCGCTTAATTGGTTCGATACCACATCATCAATAGAGTCTTTTCCATGTCGTTGTTCACGATTGATGTAGTTCAGAGATTGATTTCGAATGCTAATAAACAGGTAGTTGTCAAGGTTTTTAACCTCTGGTAGTTTCTCCCGATTTTGCCACAGACGATAGAATACATCCGCAACAACTTCTTCTGCCAGGTCTTTACTCTTTACCAATACAAAAGATGCTGTTAGTAATCTGTCGTAGTAAATATGAAAGAGCTCATCCAAGGCTCTTTCATCAGATTCGACCGATAATCTACGGATCAGAAAATCAATATTTTGGGGATGAGTTTTCAATGGTTTAGGTTTCTTAGGTGGTTCATTTAGGTTTGTCAAAGATGCAAAAAATCTGATAAAGTGAAAATTTGTTGCATGAGCGCCTGCTGATAATTTTCTGAAATCAGCGAACAAAATCTAATCTTCCAAAGGCATAAAACTCGTGACAAAAACATTTTTTAGCAAAAAAAAACCGCCTCGTAATGAGACGGTTTAAAAATCTATTCTGGTTTAGCTTTATGCTTTTTGAGCATCTAGCTTCTTGGTAATTCTTCCGTAGATAATTAATGCAATTGCCGATACTGCTGCAATGGCAACAAAATAGTACCAAATGTAATGTGCATTTGCCGAAGCCACTTCCCATTCTGCTCTTGATTCGTACAAGGTTGGATCAGGACAGTATTTGGTTAACAGCACACCCGATAATCCGAAACCTAAGATAGAAGATACGAATGAATGCAAATGACTGAACCCTAAATACAAACCTTCTTCACCTTTCGGAGCCTGTAATGAGAAATACTCAAGGAAGCGAGGTGAAATGAATGATTCTGCCAATCCCTGGAAAACAATCCCCACAATCATCATGAATGCTACCGGGTGCATGCTGAACAATCCCAAATCAATGGATTCTACATGTAGTAAGTTACCTGCTGCCATACACAAGGCTGAAACCGGCATAATGAACATACCGATGGTCATAGACAAAAGTGCCGTACGTTTGGCCATCAGCTGGGTGATTAATCCTACCGATAGAACAACAATTAATGGGTTTACGTTGGCATACCACGAAGGAGAAGCTCCTTCACCTGCCATACGCAATACATATTTTGGCATGGTTGCATACAACTGGTGTTGTACCATCCAAAATCCGGTAACGATTAGGATTAATGCGACTAAACGACCATTTGCAATTACGCGCGTTAATGCCTGCCAAATCTCGTTTAATGATTTTCCTTCGCCTTCTGTTTTTGAAGTTTTAAAGAAGAAGAACACAGCAAAAACTGCGGCTAATGTCATCGCTGCAGAGAAAAAGTTAAGGTTTACCAAACCTTCGTTCCCCATGGCTTCACGTAAAGGTTTCACAATGGTTTTTCCCGAGAAAGAACCAATATTCACCATCATGTAAAAGATCGAGAATCCCTTTGCTCGAGTCGATTCTGTTGTCTCTTTGGCAACTGTTCCGGTAATTACCGATTTAATGAATGATCCTCCAATCATAATCACGATTACAATAGGAATAATCATCCATTTCCATCCTGTTTTTTCCAGGCCGGTAAATTTGGTTACTTCGGTATATTCAACCAATCCGGCTGCTTCGAGCATGGTTGGTAAAACTGCCAGACCCGCATAACCGATACTCAATAATGTAAAAGCCAAAAGTAAGGCTTTTCTAAATCCCATTTTATCGGCTAAAGCACCACTAAATGTTGGTAGAAGGTACAATCCAGCCGAAAACAGACCAGAAATCATTGCAGCTTCGATATCGGTAAATCCAAGAATTCTGGATAAATATATGGTAATTACAATGAAAACTCCATAGTAGGCTGCTCTTTCAAGAAGCTCAACAGAGTTTGCCACCCAAAAGGCTCTTGAGAACCCTTTTTTTCCCGTACTCACTTGTTCTGCACTCATTTTAATTCTTTGTTTAGTTTTATTTTAAGGTTACGTTGTTTGCTATATTGGGCGGTAAAAATAGATTACCACTTTGAATTTCACAAGTAGGGAATCTCCTATTTTCACACCTTAAAAAACCGATATAACAGTATAAAGTTTAAAAGATGGTTTATATGCAAAAAAAATGCCGCAATTAATGGATCACAAAAATCCAATAATCACGGCATCACCCTAACTTAAAAATAAAATGTTTTATAAAATTACACCATTAGCTTTCTTCTCTTATTTATTCTTGCCAAAGTTTCATTGTGGCCTCAACATCAATTGCTTCTGCAAGAATTGAAACAGGATGTTGAACTTTATTTGATGTCGACATTTCGATCTGCCATTTGCATGTTTCACAATCTGTTGCTACGAAATCAACTTTTGATTTTTCGATTTGTTCGAACAGTGGTTTACCAACTTCCTGTGAGGTTTCGTAGTTTTCTTTTTTAAATCCGTAAGTTCCTGCAATTCCGCAACATTGCGATTCAAGATTTACAAATTCCAATCCTGGAATCATACGAAGTAAAGTTGTTGAATAAATCGACCAACCCAGCTTTTCCATATGACAAGGCGTATGATATGCAATGCGCTTTTTGTAGTTCTTTTTAAAAGCAAGCTTCAACTTTCCTTCATCAATTAAACGGAACAGGAACCTTGTTGCCAATTCACTTTCATCCCTGATTTCTTCATTTTTTACACCCAACAAATGAGGATACTCATCGCGAATGGTAAAAATACAGGTTGATGATGTGGAAATCACAGGCATGTTTTTATCTACAATGGATTTCTTGAATGCTTCAACATTGTGTTTTGCCTGCTTGGTAGCTTGCTTAATTAAACCATTGGATATCAGCGCCACACCACAACACTTTTCTTTTTCGAGAAGATGAACACCATAACCTGCGGCATTCATGATCTTGATTAAATCCTTACCCAACTGCGGAAAGTTATAATTCACATAACAGCCATGAAAATAGCTTACATGCTTCTTGAATTCTTTCTGTTTCTTTTCGGCATACCTGCGATACCAGGTTTCAAATCGCAAACCAGTATACTTCGGGAACATACGGTGATGGTCGATCTTTAAAACACTATCCATCACCTTGCGAACAGGCTTTAGTGCTACGGCAGTATTCACAATCGGCGCAAACGTACTTGCCATTGTACCAACAATATCGGTATTGGCAAGAATCATATCGCGAAGTTTTGGCTTGCTTTTGCTGTACTTAATCCTAGCCGACTGAATGATATCTCCAATCTTCACTCCCGATGGACAAGCTACCTCGCAACGTTTACAGTTTAAGCATAGCTTTAAAGCCTCATCGTAAAACTCGGGATCCTTTAAACGCATTCGTTCACCGTCGGGACCCGACTGTTTTGGTCCCGGATAATCGGGATTTACTTCCAACACCGGACAATAAACCGTACAGATAGTACATTTGACACACTGTTCAAAGTTATTATCGCTTACGTTATATGGTTTAAAAATTTCCTTTTTCATTGTCCTGTTATTTTAAAATTTGTTCAGCAGCATGAAGCGATGTAAGTAAACTTATCCCTGCTCCACTTCCTTCTTTCAGAGGATTTGCTCCTCCCAATACAGAACCTGCAACAAATAAATTTTGAACAGGTTCACCATTCATCAAGGCTCTAAAATTCTCATCCGTTTTTACGCCATAACGCATAAAGGCTTGATCGTTAAAGAACTTCTCATCAAACCACTCTTCGCGATTATTGTCTCCATCAATATCCAATCCGAATATTGGTTCGTACAATTTATCGTGAGTTGCTACAATTCCTTTGCTATAGAAGCTTCCGCTAGCCAGAATAAACTGGTCGGCTTCAAATTTTATATCTCCATGATTATTGGTTCTGATTTCCAATAATCGTCCATCTTCAAATATTCCTTCTTCTACATTATCGCCCAAAAGATAGGTTCCTCCCAGTTCCTGAAATCTTTCGCGCAAAGTGATTTGAGATCTAATGCCAGGAACCGAAGGAGGTATGGCTGGCAATAAAAGAACTGGCTTGTTAATTTTTTCCTTTAGCTGATCGGCTACCGATTTATTGAACAATCCGAATACGGCAGGAAGAATCACCACATCAAAACCTTCGCTTAATAAATTCGCTTTCTGTGCAAATTCTTCAATGGCATTTCCTTTGTCGAATTCTTTCGCAATATTGGTAGAACGCATCTCGCTCGGATTTTTACGAATGGCCTCAAACTGCTTCATCGAAACATTTTTGATTTGCGCATTGATATCGAATTTCTTCAATCCATCTTTGATAAAAAGAGTATGAAAATCTAAAAATCCGCTAAAGTTTAAAATCACTGCTTTCTTCCATGGGAATGAATCCTTTTGATCGAAGCTGGTAAAATCATTCAATGTTAACCAAGTTGGTTTCATCACGCCCATCGGCGTTAGGGTGTAATGGTTTCGATCGGCTTTACCTGTAAAACTTAAACCTGCACGAATTAACAAATGCAAGGCTTCGTCGGTTAATCTTTCAATATTTTCAAGTCCAACACGTTGATATGGATGCTGCTGAGGTAAAAATTTCATACTTTCAAGAGGATTAGTAACTTCCTCGCCGTTGACTTTACCTAACAAATCGAACGAACCAGAAAAGAAATGAATTGCACTTTGACCTGATGAAACAATAGCACATTTTTTTCCCTGCTCCGCCAACTTGATTCCACAGGTGAGTCCGCTTAACCCACCACCTATTATAATGTTATCGAATTTCATACTCCTAGCTTAATTGTTTTCTGGTTTCAAACCATAAATCCCCTCATAAATCCACGAAGTGAATTGAATCTCATTAATCGTTTCTCCCCATGCGATTGGCGACATCCCTTTCCATCTTTCCTGAAGGAAATTGGCCAAATCATCTTTTGCTTTTCCAGCTTCTTCCATCGATTCGCAAAGTAAACCGGCTGCTCGACAGGCACACAGTTCTCCCTGACATGTTCCCATTCCTACACGAGTACGTCTTCTTAAATCAATCAGGTTGTTTACATGCAATTCGTTAATTGCATATTTTACCTCACCAATTGAAACTCCTTCACATTCACAAACCATCGAATCTTCGTTACTATCGCCATTGGCAATTTTATGCGCTAAAGATCCATGCCTGTCTTTTGCCGATTTTTGTGTGATACTTGCTCCTGTATATATTTTATTTCCAGCATTACTCAATGTTTCTTCGCTTTTCTCCGATCCTGGTAATGGAATGCTGGCAGTTTCGCATTTTTTATCTACCGATAATTTCTTGCAAATCAAATCGGTTGCCTCCTCGGCCATTAGGCGATAAGTCATTAGTTTACCACCAGTGATAGTTACAAAACCTTCCAGACCATCGCGTTCTTTGTGATCCATCAGTACAATACCACGACTAATGCTTCTGCCACTTGGATCATCGTCGGCTGCCACCAATGGGCGAACCCCTGCATAGGCACGAAGAATTCTGGTTGTTGCCAATGATGGAGAAAGCTTTACCCCTTCTCTAATCAGCACATCCACGTCATCTTTGGAAACATACATGTTATCTATTTCTTCGATAGGAATACGTTCCGATGTGGTTCCAATCAGACAAATGGTATCGCCTGGAACAAGAATGTCTGCATTGGCCGGTTTGCGACAACGGTTCAACACCATTTTGTTCACGCGGTGCCCGAATATTAATAGAGATCCTTTTGCCGGAAACATATTGATATTTACTCCTGCAAAATTGGCAATATGGTGTCCCCATATCCCAGCTGCATTACAAACAATTTTTCCGTAGTAATTTACTTTTTCCTTTTTTCCATGATCGAATAGCTCCACTCCTATCACACGATCCTGTTCCTTCAAAATATCGGTAACCTCATGTTGGGTTAAAATATCCGTTCCATGTAATCTTGCATCCAATGCATTCGACATGGTCAGGCGAAATGGATCCACTGAACCATCAGGTACTCGTACCGCTCCAATTAGATCCGGATTTGCTGATGGCTCCATTTGAAGAGCCAGTTTAGGATCGATAATCTCGGTTGATATTCCCGCACTGCTACATGCATCCACAAATTGTGATTGAAATGCAATGTCATCTTCTGGTAGTGTCAGAAATAGTCCATCGTTCTCCTCAATGCAATGGTTTGCAATCTTTCGCAAAATCATATTTTCTTCGATACACTCTGCTGCCGATTCATGATCGGTTACTGCATATCTGGCACCACTATGTAATAGTCCATGATTTCTACCTGTGGCTCCGGTTGCAAAATCATGACGTTCTACGAGCAATACGCTTAATCCTCTCATCGCACAATCCCGCGCTGTCCCCGCACCTGTTGCTCCCCCTCCGATGATAATTACATCATATTCTTTGGATCTATTCTTATTCATGATGAGTTTTGTTATTATCTATAGCTTTTCATTCAGATTAAAGAAGATTTTGAAAAATCTTTCAATACAAAGATATACATCATACATAGTATTACAAAGTATGTGTTTAAAAAATATATTTTGCATTGTAGATTCACTGGTTATACTACTCAATTGTCTTCATAAATAATTTAACCTTATGCAAGTTTTTAAAACAAAACTTAAAACATCTAATCATACTGATTTCATTATAACTTCACCAAATATGTAATTAACATATTTTCACAATTAAAAACAATAATCAAAGTCTCTAAATAAATTGAATCTAAATAAAATTCAATTACTTATTTAAAACCTTTAAACGCAGTAATGAATTGCTTTCCCGGTTAATTTTGGGTGTTGGAAGGTTCACTAAAAGAAAAAACCGAATCGTTAAACGATCCGGTTTATTACTATGACACGAGTATTAAATCTGACAAAAATACCCGCTAACATTCACTTCGTAAAAAAGTAATTTATAATGGTGTTAATAGTTATTCTCTCAGTAACCAATCTCTTCCATTTTCGGCTGTAGAAAATACCTTTAAATGGTAGCGATCGTTTGTATTGGTTTTCATTCTAATGATACCGTAGGCCGTATCGAGCGGATTTCGGCGAATTAATGCATGACTCACAATAAACCTATGATCTAATTCCGCTTCCAGAATTGTACCTAATCTTTCAGCATCATCGATATCGTAAAGCAGTTCTGCCTGACTTGCATCTTCCAATATCCTTATATGTTTTGGTGTTGTTAAGTCTTTTAAAAGATTCAAACAATATTCTTTCATCTGAGCGAATTGTATCCTCCCTGTCATCACAACATCCAAAATATCTTTATCCGATTTGTATTCTACATTAATCATGACTTTCTCCCTTTTATTCGCTTCTATTATATAGACAATTAAATGAGCGAATCGGGTGAAAAAAAAGCAAAAAAAAAGAGCCATTTGTAAAAAATGACCCTTTCGTTTAAGTTTTCTTATCAATCTTAATTCACTGATACACACTTTACAATTCCTTTTTCGGCAGAAGCCAAATAAAGGTTGTCCTTCGCATCAGAGATCATTGGAATGTACGAACATCCTTTCACCAACTCTTCGATACCAGCAATTTGTTTTGCACCAGCACTACTGTATACTTTAATACGAGTAGGATCCTTCTCAACAGTTACGATAGCACCACTGTTTAATGAAGCTACTGAAACAGGATTACAACATCCATGGAAATCGTTAAGTGTTTTTCCTCTCTGACCGAAAGTCAAAATACTTTCGCCTGAAAAGTTGAAGCCTTGAACACGAAAAGCACCAAGGTTCGCAACCAAAATTTCTTTCTTGGCATTCACCGAGAAATCAAGAATACCACAACATGGACGCATATCATTCATTACAGGACCAGCTTCACCAGTAGTCTTATTAAACATGGCAAGTTTAGCATCTCTGTAGTCAGCAATCACAAGGTTGTTATCAATAATTCTTGCACCAGTTGCAGTAATCACATCTTTCAATTCATATTTTGCCTTTTCTTTTCCATTCTCGTCAAGAACAACACACTCTACCGATTTAGGCATCATTCTTTTAATTTTTCTACCACGAACTTTCTTCTCAACTTCTTCCTGAATGGCACATAGCAGGTAAATATTATTATCTGCATCAATTGCTAGTGATGATGCCTGTCCGTTATGTTCTGGTTTCATATTCTTAAGAACCTTACCATTTGGATCGATCACCTGTATGCTACCATCTTTCTTCAAAGCACAAATGTTATTGTTTTTAAATGCTCCCAGGTAAATGATATCTGTTAATGCTTCTCCATTAAATTTCTTGTCAACCTGGTAAGATACATTCTTAACATTGGCCATTAATTCATCAATGCTAACATCTTTTTCACCTTTTTTTGCCATATCGGCAAGTGTATTCACAATGGTAACATTCTTTTGAAGTTGAGGATCCATTGCAGCCACCATTTTTTGAGCTTCCTTATAATTCTTACCAGAAAGTTCTCTAACAACAAGGCTGGCAGCATGAGCCGATGCCGGATTTTCCTTGATGAATTTCTCATTCAGAGCATCAATTTCTTTCTGCTGAGGTTCTAACTTCTTCATTAATTCTTCCGCTTTTTCTTTGCTTACACCTGGCTTGTAAAGTTCAGCCATAATATGCTTGTATTTTTCGCGGATAAGATTACTCTCCTTCATGTAAATTACATAAGTATCATGTTCTTTACTTCCTGTAACTTTCATGTTGGCAAAATCTTTTACATCAGCAACAATGCTAATTGGAACATTTTCCACATAGATTTGCGCAAAAGTATTGGTTTCGGCCACTGCAAAGTAGCACAAGGTTGGATTTGGGTAGTCTCCTTTAATTTCGAACTTGCCTTCTTTGATAATGGCAGTATCTTTTTGCATACCACTGGCAGTATAGTGCGCTAGCTCCAGTTTCGTACCATCGGCAACACCTGTAATGGTACCCGTTAAAACCATTTCTGATTTTGTTTCTTGCTTTGCATTGTTACATGCAAACATTCCCAGCATGGCTGCCAGGACAACTAGTAGGTTTACTTTAAGTTTCATTTGATCGGTTTATGTTTGTTTTTTGATTGGGAAAAGTAGTTTGGCTTCCCTATTACGAATTGCCAAACTACTTTATTAAGTGTTTAAAAATAATCAATAAATTCTGTACTGATTACATTTTTTCGATTTCTTCTTTCAATGATAAAACACGTTGGTCGGTTTTTCCACCTTGTTCTTCATTTTTTGAGATAAATGCATTGATGTTCTCCAATGCTTTCTCCTTTTTATTCGATTTCTTGTACAAGCTTGCAAGACAATAATATGCAGCTACCATTTCGCTATCTTCCTTCAGGTATTCTTCTACTGCGCTAATTGCTTTGCTGTATAGACCTGAGTTTGCGAAAGCAGGATCCATTGCAATACGGTATGTAGTATTAATCAACATACCCGAACCCATTCTCTTATCGGTCTTTAAAGTTTCCTTAGCAGCAGAAATTTGCTTATCGAACCAGGTGTCGTACTCTTTATGTGCCAAATAGTAAGTAGAGTACCAGTTATCTTCGGCCATTTTTTGCTGAGGTGTTGTGAAATCTTTCTTGGCAGTTTCAATGGCTGCTTTCAATTCATCCATCGTTCCTGTTGTTGCAACACCAGAAACATATTTGTTTACCACAGCGCCGATAACAGCATCATAATTCTGCTGTCCAATTCCTTCGGCTGCAATAAATTTGTCTTTGTTGGCAATAATGTACTTGTAGGCTTCACTTCCAAATTCCAATGCTTCAGAATAGCCAATCACTGTAAAGGCATCTACATTAACCAATTTTTCTTTCGGACAGTTTGCAATAAAATCTTTTCCAACAGGCAACATTTCCTCTTTTTTGTATGCTGCATATAAAGCCTTTACATATTGTGCAACAAATTTAGGATCACGATTTCCTTCGGCATATTTTTTCTCCAACGCTCCAATTTGTCTTGAAGGATCGCCGGCAATTTTTGCTTCTTCGATTAAACCAGCAGCATCAGCTCCCCCAACTTTGGTATGTACAACTTTGCCATTGGCATCCATAAAAAGAAGGGTTGGATAAGCTTTCACACCATATTTTTTCTGAAGTTCGATACCTTCACCTTTTTCCATATCCATTTTAACATTCACAAAGTGAGCATTAAAATAGTCGCCTACCTCTTTCTGAGGGAAAATATTTTTGGCCAACATTTTACATGGGCCACACCAGGTGGTGTAACAATCCATGAAAACCATTTTGTTTTCTTTTTTTGCTTTAGCCAAAGCTTCGGCAAAAGTTCCGTGCTCGAATTCAATTCCCTGTGCGAATACATTGCTGCATAAAAAAACAGCCAGCATTACTCCTAATAACTTTTTCATTTTGAGTTAAATTTTGTGGTAATTACCATTAATAAATTTCTTTTTATACTCTTAGGACATATCAAAACACGATATGTGTGAATGAAAATTGAAATTTTAACCTTAATTAACCTAAACAGGTCTTTGCTTACTCGATTCAATGTATTTTCGCTTGATATAAAATCTATGAATCATTCGAATCAATAGTTAAACAAACATCGGATCCTTTAGTCGAAAAGCGCTTAATTTCTGTATAAAGCAGAAAAAAATTTACTTATTCTATTAAAACATTGGGGTTACCGATCTGCGAAAATCAAAAAGATCATAGAAATCTGCGTCCAAACAAAAAATGCCAGCAGTTTCCACTGCCAGCATTCCTACCCAAATCATAAAACAAATCTGTTTTACTCACCAAATATATTCTGAAACATTTTATCCATGGCCTCATCAGTGTCTCCATCAGCTCCATAGCGGCCAATGATTTTGCCTTCCGGATCGATCAGTATTTTTGTAGGAAGCGTATGAATGGCATATGCACTCCCAATATCATTTCCTTGCTCTTTTGTACCACTTAAAATGTGTCTCCAAATGCCAATCTGATCTTTTTTGACCGCTTTATGCCAGGCTGGAACATTATTGTCATCGCTAGCAATTCCAATAAATTCAATGCCTTTTTTATGATATTTATTATACAAATCAATTAAATGCGGATTTCCGGCTCGGCAAGGCTTACACCATGAGGCCCAAAAATCGAGCAAAACATATTGTCCTTTGAAATCTTCCAAACTGATCTCTTTGCTATTGATATCCATCTTTTGAAATCCTGCAGCCATATTGCCTGGTGAACCTGAGAGGCTTTTTTTGATTTCCGATTGTATCTCCTTTCCCAAAGGACTGTTCTTGATCTGATCAGAAAACAATTCAAATTTTGCCTGGGCTTCCGCTGGTTTCATATGCGACATGGACCATTTTAAAATGTTAGCCGTTACAAATGAATTGGGATGATCATCCATATATTTTCTATTTACTGCACTCATTCTCGATGTGAAAGGCTTGATCGCATCATAAGTTGCCTGGGCTTTATTTTTTAAAATGAGCAATTCCTCTTCAGGTAATTTGGCTTTCATACCTTTCATGTAGGCCATATTTGCCTTATCGAATGCTTCGGTATATGGTTTTTGTTCCTCTTGAATTGGCTTTAGTAAATATTCATAAGCTTCAAACTCTTTTTGAATTTTTCCACCGGATAGCTGCACAGGCAGGCTAATTCTTCCCCATCGATCTTTTGAAGTGTTTTTCATATCAGCTTTCAGCGAAATTGCATCGTTTTCCAACCAAAAAGAAAAGTTTGCATCGCCTGGCGTAATACTAACATTTAACTCCTGTGGATACTCCATTTTACCTTTCAATTCGAATTTCCCATCTTCTATAATGGCAGTTTCGAATGTAAGCGCTTTGTTTTGTACCCTGTCGTAATAAGACAAAACAATTTTACCATTGGCTATGCCTTCTATTTCTCCTGTAAGGATATAGCCATCGTGCTTTTGCGTTTTACCACAGCTTATCATTAGTGTGGCTAATAGTAGTATGATTATTGTTCTCATTGCCTTGTGCTGTTTAAAATCCGAATAACTCTTCTAATTTTTGATCCAATTCATCACCATGCAATAATTTGGCGATAATGATTCCTTCCCTGTCAATTAAAACAGTAGATGGCAAATAATCCATACCATATTCAGATATCACTTTTGCCGGACTGTGCTGAATTGGAAATTCATCTGCCACATTCAACCATGGAATTCCATCATCTTTAATGGCTTTTTTCCAGGCTTTGTGGTTGGTATCGTTGGTTACACCAAGAACTTCAAATCCTTTGGCATGATATTTCTGATACAATTCCTTCATGTGTGGAAAAGAGGCACGACAAGGCTTACACCATGAAGCCCAAAAATCTACCAAAACAATTTTCCCTTTTAAATCGGAAAGGCTTAAGTCTTCTCCTTCGGGTGTTTTCAAAGTAAAGTTAGGCGCTGTTTTTCCTGGCTGAATTCTTTCTTTGGCTTTAATGTCCTCCATTACAGTGACAACACGCTCCGATTTTTTCGAACTCTCTGGCAATTGGGCATAAATCGCTTTCACATCTTCGGGGCTTGTAATTTGTTGAACAATCCAAAACACCTGTGTCACAAAATACTGATCTACATTCTCCTTTACCAATTTTAACTGCGCAGCTTTTACTTCCTCTTCCAGCTTAGGTGCCAAGGCATTTAGTTTTTCTTTTAAGGCAACATACTCTTCATGATCTTTGGTCTTTTTTATTTTTGCTGCGATATCAGCTGCATTGGCATATTTCTCATGCTTCAAAATTTCATATTGCATGTTATTGAAACGATCGGCCAAATCGTAATTCTTACCTCCTTGCAATGTGATCTCCGGGATATATCCTCTTTCGGCATTTTTTATATCAGCAGATAAAGTCAAATTCCCATTTTCGAAAATGCCACCAAGACTTACTTTACTTTCCAGCAAGCGCAAAACATAGCTCCCTGTCGGTAAGCTCTCTCTTTCGAACCTGAATGTTCCGTTTACCACTTCGGCAGTATCGATTCCCACCATTTCTCTTCCCTGGAAAGTTCCCAGTACAATTTTATCTTTTTCTACTCCTTTGATGTTTCCTTCGAGGGTAAACTGATTTTTATTACCACATGCAAACAGAGCAAGTGCACATACTAGCGTAATTAAATATCTCATAACTGTTATTTTATTTGAATTTTGAGTGTACAATATCGATTCAGGTCGTTTCGACTTGAATTCTATTCCAAGAGTAAGAGTTATTAGAAGTGGGCAGAGTGGTAAACAAAGGAGCACTATGGCTCCTTTGAATTGTTTGTTTATAAACCTCTCTCGTTTTGTTCCAACGGATTAATTGCAATTACATTTAAAGGAATTGCCCAAACATAGTTGGCCGAAGAAGCATTAATGGTGTAGGTTTGTCCGTTTACTGTTCTCGAGTGAGAAAGTCCTAAACGTTTCATATCGAACCAGCGCCATGCAGTTAATCGAAGTTCACGTCGACGTTCAAGCATAATTTCTGCCAATGTTGAAGCATCATCAGCATGGGTAAAGTCTGCATAAGTTGCAGCATCGTACCTCTTCGCTCTCAGCATGTTTAAATAAGCAACTGCATCGGTACTGTTTGGTGAAGCTTGTTTCATTAAGGCCTCGCAATAGTTCAGGTAAATTTCCGGCATTCTGATTCCAGACCATGGCGTTCTACCTGCATTTACCGGAATATAGTTTGGTTGTGGTGCACCCGTCTGATCTACATCAGAAATGAAATAACGGAATCTCAAATCATTTGCCTGATCGAAAACAGCTACCAATTCATCCGACAAGAACAAAGATGTTCTATACCAACCTTGTTCGTTTACATAGGTGTTTTCTTCGTTCGAGATTTTATTGGAATCGTATCCACCCAAACCTCTTGCAGCATTCGAAGGATCGTATAAAAAGAACGAATTGTAATCGGAAAGTGTATTTCCCAAATCCAAAGCTGCCCTTGAATTCTGAGCAGACAATTCATATTTCTCCTGATATAAATACACACGTCCCAACAAAGCATAAGCTGATTGTTTACTTGCCCATGTACTTGTGCTGCTAACATCTGGCAACAATGGCAAAGCAGCTTCCAAATCGCTAATAATTAAATCGTAGGTTTCTTGCACTGTGCTTCTTGGAATTAAAACATTAATGTCTAACTCTAAAGGAAGAGGAACACCCAAATCGGTAGATGCGCTTGAGGCATTATAATGTTTGGCATAACCGTTTACCAAATAAAATAATGCATTTGCCCTGATAAAGTGAGCTCTACCTTTGGTGTTTTCTACATCAAACTCATTGGCAACTTCAAACTCATCGATATTGGAGATCACATAGTTGGCTCTCGAAATGGCTTTGTATTGATCTGCCCAATCGTCGTCTGTTTCATTCTCCTTGTACATGAAATCGGCCCAGGTGTATGAACTTATTGCAGATTCATTTGAAAATGCCAGTCTGTCATCAGGTATCACAACATCATCGGCCTGGTTTCCAAAATTTCCACCACCACTATTGATATCATTGGTTACGTTTAGCATCATGGCCAAATCGTCGGTATTCTCCGGGATTGTACTACCAAATGGCAGGATATCCACATAGTCGTCGCTACAGCTCGATAAAAAAGCCGTTACAAGAAACAGATATATTAATTTTTTCATTTTTTCCATTTTTTAATCTTTTACAAAACAGGCTTTAAAATCTCATCGACATTCCGAAAGTGAAAGTTCTGAATTTTGGGAAGTCAAATGAACGCTCATAACTTAAATCAGTTTCAAATTCACGACTGATTCTTGTATCGTAAATTCTATCATTTCCGGCAGCGGTCCAATGCCACAGGTTTTCCACACCAAACTTTAATTTCAAGCTTTCGATTCCTGTAAACTTGATTAAAGAAGAGAAATCGTAAGCCAGGTTGATGCTCTTCAGCTGAATTACATCTGCCTTATCGATATTAAAATCACTGTTCCATGTTGCAGAAATACGATCGTTGCTACTGTAGGCAGTGTTATCTAATCTTGGCACTTTTGTTTTCAATTCATCTCCCGGATTTCTCCATCTCTGGTCGACAATGTTTTGAACATTTTTCTCTGAAGAAGTTCTTACCGGATTTGGATATTCCCATTGTGGAGCGTAGTGTCCAAAATCATACAGGAAGAAAATATCGGCAGAGAAATTCTTATAGGTAAAATGATTGTTCAATGATCCATAAATTGGCGCAGTTGTTCTTCCAAAGAACTTCCCATCTTCGATATCAAAGGAGGTCATATCTCTCCACAAAACAACTTCTCCATTTCGGTTGTACACCTGAGGTTCACCATCGGCATCCAAACCTGCATTGCGATATCCGTAAATAAAATCTACCGCTTCACCTTCAACCGGATCTCCATAAATTACATCGGTTCTGTTGTTGGCAGGCTTATCTACCTTTTTCAACTCGTTGTAGTTGTAAGAAAAGTTGAAGTTTACATCGTATCTAAAATCAGGAGTTTTCACGATATTGGCATGTACATTCAAATCGATTCCTCGATTCAGAATCTCACCATTGTTTTTTCTTACTTTGTCCCATGTACCGCCAAATCCTGTAGTCGGATCAACATTCACCTGTGCCAATACATCTTTGGTTAATCGGTTGTAAAACTCAATGCTACCATTAATTCTATTGCCAAATAATGCATAATCCACACCAATATTGGTGGTATAGGTTTCCTCCCAGCTCAACAATGGATTTTCAGGATTGGTAATGCTCAAACTTGGATTTCCAGTGAAATAGTCGGTTCCAGCTCTACCAATTAAGAAAGGTGAAGTTGACTTATCGATATTACCAGCCAATCCGAATGATCCTTTTAAAGCAAGAGAGTTGATCCAATCTACCTTAAAGAAATCTTCCTGGCTAACATTCCATTTGGCTCCTACCGACCACGATGGCTGATCCTGGTAATCATCAGACTGTCCGAATAGGTTGGTTTCATCCAAACGCCAGCTACCCGAAAGGTCGTATTTTCCTTTATAGGAAACATTCCCAATAAAATAAGTTGACTGATATCGGTCTTCCGATTTGTATTGCATTGGAGTTTGCCAAAGAGAAGACCAACCAAATGTCGCATTCACAAAACCTTGAGTCAAGTCTTTCCAGTTCACTACATTCTCCGTTAGTCGCTGAGAGTGATAGTTGAATCTCACATTGCCCATATTGTTATCAGACTCGAACTTGTTACGCTCCATACCTGCATTAAAGCTAAAATCGAAATCTTTTACCGATTTCTTAATGCTCATCTGTAGTCTTTTGGTAAGGTTGGCAGAATGCATATCGTCGTACCAGAAAATGTCTCCGTTTGGAATCACTTGGTTCATGTTCATATCGGTGTAACGATTCACATAGTTTCTTACACGGTACGATTCTTTCTTCCACAAATCTTCGCTTCGGCCATTCATTACACTATAGCCTAAAGATGCTGTAATTGTTAACCAATCGGTAGGCGTTAAATCAACAGAAACATTGGTTGCAATATTGCTCGATCTGGATTCATCATCTTTCAGTTCTTTTTCCTGAATCTGATTGTAAAACATCGGCAATAAACCCAAACTTTCGTGATAAGCACGGGTGGCATTGTCCCAGGATCCTGTTGCTTCGTGAAGGTAATTTCCATTCTCGTCCTTGAATTTTACGTAAGGGCGTGTCATGGAAGCAAAACTACCGTTATTCTTGTTCTCGCGGAAGTTACCATAGGCATTCAAATTCACCTTCAATAACTTATTAAATTTAAACTGATCGTTCAGGTTGAAAGCGATATTATTTCCCTCAATGCCATCCCATTTTGTCTTGTTCTCGTCGTAAGAAAGAGATGCATAGAATTGATTTTTGTCTGATCCATATGCAAAAGACATGGTGTGTTTCTGAGTCATTTCTCTACGAAAAAATTCTTCTTCAATGTCTTTGCGATTGTCGTAAGCTCTCAAAACATCCAGTTGTCCTTGCGCCTCAGCTTCGGTAATTACACCCGATTGCATCTGGTTGTAAATCTCTCCAACCTCAGACTTGTAGTTGTACCAAGGGAAAGATTGCAGTCCTGCAGTTTGATATGACTCCCACTCCAGGTCGATAAATTGCTCTGAATTTAATAGATCTAAATCATCTAATTTTGGCTTTTCTGAAACTTGGAAACTATTGGTATAATTCACCACAAGTTTACCATCGGTTTTACCACTTTTTGTGGTAATTACAATTACACCATTGGCACCACGCACACCATAAATAGAAGTAGATGCAGCATCTTTTAATACAGAAATCTGCTCCACATCTTCCGAGTTAATTTCAGACAATTGCCCCATCCACGGAAGTCCGTTTACTACGATTAAAGGTTGAGTTTCGGCACTTAATGTTGCCTGACCACGAATCACAATCTGACCATCTTTATCTACCTTAACCCCCGATGCAACACCAACTAGTTTTTGAGTAATATCCAGTGATGCAACATTATCTAAATCTTCTGAGTTTACAATTTGGAAAGAACCCGTTGCTCTTTCCTTGGCAATGGTTTGATAACCTGTAACAACCACCTCTGCCATTTGCTCTGTATCGGCAAAAAGAGTCACATTTAGAACTTCCTGTCCTTTATAAGCCACCTCTTGTGTTAGCATTCCAATGAATGAAAACACCAAAGTTTTTTGTCCTTCTTCTAAAGTTAAGGTATAGTTTCCATCTATATCGGTAGCAGTACCAATTGAAGTTCCTTTAACAACAATGGACACTCCCGGAAGTGGTGCTCCAGAATCATCTGCAACTTTACCTTTTACTGTTTTTTCCTGCACAACTGGTGCTGTTTCGGCACTTGGTGCAACAAATTGTCTTTCCGAAATAATGATTACATTATCATCCAATTCATAATCCAATTCTCGCTCGTGCAAAACATCTTCAAGAAGTTCTTTAAGGTCTTGTTGGTTCGCATCAAGACTTACAGTTTCCTTGCTTAGAATCAAATCGTGATTGTACAAAAATTCGTAATCGGTCTGATCAGCGATCTCCGAAAAGAACTCTACCAGGTTAGCGTCATGCATACTCATGTTTACCAACGCATTTTGCCCTCTCACATTTGCCGATAGTTGCAATACGCCCACCAGCATCAACATTGTAAGTAACTTCATACGCATTAAAGTTTTCTTCCACCTTCTTTTTCCAAAAAAGGAGGCAATTCCAAATGAATTTTTCATAAATTTGTAAGGATTACAGTTACACATATGTATTCATCTATTGATTCCACTCAGGGATGAATACCGTAATTATTATCATTGCGGGTTTGTTGGTAGCAAACCCGTTTTTTAGTTTCTATATCTTGGGTTTCAATCTTTTTGGGTTGATATCAGCTTTAAGCTGAAACTTTAATTTCTTTCTTTTTAATATTGTTTTTGAACGATAATGGTATTGTCTTTAAAGAAAAACTTCACTTCGTTTGTTTTTTCTATCATGCCCAATAATCGATCTAAATTTTCGTATCGTTTTAATGTTCCTGTAAAGTTAAGATCGCCGGCCTCGTTATTTTGGTAGAACACTTTTACGTCGTACCAGCGCGAAACTTTATTCATTATATCGTACAAGCTTGCTTGCTCGAACACAAATTTCCCATCCTTCCAGGAGGTATAGAGATCTACATTTACCTTTTTGTTTTCCAGCTGTTTGGCAGCTTTTGCATATACTGCCTGGTATCCAGGGTCAAGAAGAAGATTTGTTTTCGGATTTTTGCTGTCCATTACTGCAACACTACCTTCAACCAGTGTGGTTTGTATGGTTTCATCTTCGGCATAAGAGGAAATATTAAACTGTGTCCCCAATACCCTAACATCAACACCTTGCGTTTTCACGATAAATGGTCTGTTCTGATCCTTGCTTACCTCAAAGTAAGCCTCTCCTTCCAGTAGTACCACTCTCTCTCCTTTCGGGAATTTGGTTGGATATCTCAATCTGGTTTCTGAATTGATCCACACCTTGGTACCATCTTCCAATTCCAACTGAAACTCTCCTCCTCTTGGCACAACCAGGCTGTTGTAACTCAATTTTTCGCTCATTTTCGAGCTGGCATCATACACCAAACTCGAACCGGTATTGCTAATTCGTGTTCCATCCTTCTCCTGAATTTCATTCTTACGACGCTTTGCATCCAGATCAAGCACCTTTCCATCGGCAAGCACCAACTCTGCTTTATTCGAGCCAGGCTCAATTGCCGTAAGCCATTGTTCTTCCTGCGAAATGCCAGGATCTTCATGCCCCAAATACATCATTACCGAGAACAGTCCGGCCATTAATAAAATTGAGGCAGCATAAGGCAATACTTTCCTGAAAGTTTTCAAACGCAATGTTTTGCGATTTTCTTTCATTTTGCCCAGGTGCTTTTCAAATGCACGATCAACATTGGCTTCGCGAGCCTTTAATGACTCTTTGGCTTCGGATGAAAAATGTTGCATTCCCTGGTAGAATCTTTTATTTCCTCCATCGCTCAACCATTCTTCCAGGGCTTTCTTCTCGTCGCTGGTAGTTGGTTGTCCCCCAAGTGATTTGGAAATAATATCAATAATTCTTTCTTCCATTTGTAATTTATTTCGATCTATAGATATCTTGTATACACCCTTAAGACAAGGCAGTTTTTAAATGATGTGAAAAGATTTGAAAGTTTTTTTCATTTTTTTTGAAAACAGCCCGAAAACAAGATATAACTTTCGGATTCACAAGTCAATAAAGCTCGTAAAATAATGATGTACAAGGTTTTTAATTTGATAAGAAGAATTTTTTTACCAGGTGTGCTGCTTTAGATATCTCCCAAAATCCCCACTTGAAAAGGGAGAACTGACCAGCCGCTAACATTTTATACTTCTTTCTTTTTCAGCCAAAGGCATAAACTTGTAGTAGGTAGCTGAATTCTATTTATGAAAGAACAGCATGTAGAACAAATGAGGAGATTTTAGCTTCTCGCGTAGCATTTTAAAAGCACGAACCATATGAGTTCTAACTGTGTTCATTGATACACCCAATTCCTCAGCGGCTTCGTTATAGGTATAACCACTAACACAGCAAAGCATGAATACTTCCTTACATTTTTCGGGCAATTCGTTAATGGCAGAGTAAATTAACTGAGAATTCTCGATACTTTGTTCGTTTGCTTTGGGAGCAGATTCTTTCTCCTCCAGGTTTTCAATATCGTGAATTAGCTTTTTCTCGCGCTGCAAATAATTCAGGCAAGCATTTTTTACCGCCCTGTAGATGTACGATTGCAAATTTGAGCTCACAGATTTGTATCTTTTCTTCTCCCAGAAACTGATAAAAAATTCCTGAACAACATCTTCTGCGGCTTCCGAATTTTTGAGGATACTATTGGCCCACAAGAATAAATCCTGGTAGTAATGTTTAAAGAATGCTTCGTAGGCTTTCTTGCTTCCGCTACGTAGCAATTCGTTTAAAATATCTTTCGATTCGGACATGTGGTTCTTTAAAATAGTGGGTTAGTTGAAGCAAAAATAGAAGTTTTTTTTAAAGGATGAAATGAATTAGATCCAATCGAGAAATCAAATTGCAGGAAGAAATGATACCTTTAAGCCACTTTTCAAAATCAAATATTACAGCAAACAAAGAATTTATCTAACCATTAACAAAATGCGAATACTTTATTTTACTTTCCTATTATTTCTATTGGCTGCTTGCAGCAATTTCAATAAAAGCAAGGAGCAAGACTCTCAAAATATCGGAAGTAATTCAGGTTCTGAAGAATCGATGGAAGATTACTCTCAATACAGAGACATTACCGGACTGGTTGATGCAAAAGAGTTTCATCGCTTAATTGTAAATTGCGACAGTGTATTGATTTATGACATTCGCCCAAGAGACGTTTATATTTCGGAACCACGTATTAAGGGAGGCAAACTAATTTACGATTTCACCTACTTTAAAGAAGCCTTGAAAGATTTGCATCGCGATCATCAAATTATGGTGTATTGTGGTATGGAATTAAGAAGTCCGGCAGCGGTTAAAGCCTTGGTAAAACAGGGTTTCAATAATGTATATGAATTACAAGGTGGTCTTTCTGTTTGGAAACAACTTAAACTCCCATTGGTAGATACACAAGGAAATGCGTATGAATATCCAGAAAAGGAATAAATTTCCATTGACAGAAATGCAAGAGCAAGCTATCAATCTGTAAGTTAAATCACCTATTTTACTTTCAAATATTAAAATTAAAGGTTTTTTAACAAATAATTTCATCTTTTCGTTCACCCGTTTTTGACAATCGACTGTTATTGTAGTGTAATTATTAAAAACAAGTAATCAGCCGAATCACATAGGGGGAAATAATGAAGAAGAGAGAGATTGCCATTTTAAACAAGCTATTGGCTGTTAAAGGCAAAAGAACGAGAGCAAAAACGGGTTTGCTGCAGATCAAGAGAGTTGCTATTGCAATTGTTTTAGTAGCTTTTATGCTGCCAGTAAACCAACATGCATTGGCTAATGATAAAAAAATAAAGCCTGGAAAAAAGCAGGCCACACTCATACTTTCCGATGGTAGAAAAATAGTTTTGGGAACCAAAAGCGATACCATCGTAAATTCACAAACCAATGGTGTTCGTATCGTTGTCGATTCTACCGGAATTAATTACATCACTACCGATAGTATCAAAAAAGTGATCGAATTGAAGAAAAAGGAAATTGAATCGAAAAAAAAGAAAGAATCTAATAAGAAATAGGAAATCGAAAAGAAATAGATTAGGCTGCATTTTTAAGAGAATGTAGCCTTTTTTATTTTTTAAGAAATGAAAATTTTGCCCTCAGGCAAGGCTATGCAATTTTATGCTGATCGAAACTTTTTGCGGTAAGCATCGCAATTTTTTGCAGTAAGCATCGAAACTTTTTGCGATCAGCATAATTTTATGGCTGCATGCTTATGGTTTATTTAAGCAATAAGTATTAGGCAAATTGCCATTAGCAAATGATTAAAAAACGCTTCGTCTCTTCAAGACTTTTCGATCTTTTGACTTTTCGACTTGTACCCGTCGCATGAATTGAATTATAATAATGATAGTCTACAGATGCGACAATTGCGGCGATTTGCCTTTACCCAGGGCGACACTCGCTTCTCTCATTTGCCCTGGGCTGAAATAAATTGCCCTTTCAGGGCTAAAATAAACCATTAGCAAGAGTTCAACCTTTCCAGGCTCTTCCACTTTTCAGGACTCTTCAAGACTCTTCGACTTTTAGACTCTTCGACTTTTAGACTTTTCGACCTTTAGACCTTTAGACTTTTGAACTTTCAAAAAAAAAGCCCGGCTAAAAAACCGAGCTTTACAATGATATATATTGGTTATTATTATTCCCAATCTAAAATAACTTTTCCGCAATCACCTTTTTCCATGATTTCGAAACCTTTCTGGAATTCGTCAGCTTTAAAACGGTGAGTAATCATCGGAGAAAGATCCAGACCGCTCATTAACATCTGCTCCATTTGGTACCAGGTTTCGTACATTTCACGACCGTAAATTCCTTTTAACTGTAGACTCTTGAAAATGATATCGTTCCAGTTTACAGTGGTTTGAGATGGTAGAATTCCAAGTAGTGAAATTTTTCCTGAGTTGTACATGTGTCCAACCATATCGTTGAATGCAGCAGGTGCTCCCGAACATTCCAAACCGATATCGAAACCAATCATTCCCAATTCTTTAATTACATCATCAAGGCTTTCTTCCATTGGATTGATTACACGATCGGCACCCATTTTCTTCGCCAATTCAATTCTGAATGGGTTGGTTTCTGTAGCCACTACGTAACGTGCGCCTGCAAATTTTGCCACAGCCACACACATGCTACCAATTAAACCAGCACCTGTAACCAAAACATCTTCACCAATTAAAGGGAAAGAAAGAGCGGTATGAGTCGCATTTCCAAATGGGTCCATAATGGCCAACATTTCATCTGGAATTTTATCGCTCATTTTCATCAGGTTAGAAGCTGGAATAGAAGCATATTCAGCAAAAATACCATCGATATTTACACCAATACCAACTGTATTTTCACATACGTGTTTACGTCCTCTACGACAGTTACGACAGTGTCCGCAAGCAATATGACCTTCTCCTGTTACACGATCTCCAATCTCGAAACCAGTTACCCCGGCACCTATTTGTGCAACTTCACCAACATATTCGTGACCGATAATCATTCCAGGTTTAATGGTATTTTGCGACCACTCATCCCATTTGTAAATGTGTAAGTCGGTACCACATATTGCCGTTTTTTTGATTTTTACAAGAACGTCGTTTACTCCTACTTCAGGAATATCTACTTCTTCCATCCACATCCCTTTTTCGGGTTTGGATTTTACAAGAGCTTTCATTTTTGCCATGATGTTGTATGTGTTTTTGTTTTTTGTTGTATTTCAATTGCTTTCAATCTGATTAATCAACAGTTCCGTGGGATGCGATCATCAAAAAAGCTCCTCACAAAGTAAAAAAACTTGTCAATAAATTCAAGCTCTTTCACCGGGATTAAGTAAATAAAACTGAATGCATACAAATGCACTTACACATTTAGCTGAAATCACCGGAGTTTTCTTCTCGTATCAGTAAAAATTACTTTGAATAGGATATTCTAAAATAATTTACACCAGAATTATTAGAAGTTTGCTGTTTTCCTGCTCTTTCTATTCGATCTATCGCAACATCGGCTATTGTATTAAAACCAGCCCTGTAACCTGCTGTATTCTGTGAAAGGATTTCTTTGTTCTGGATACAAATAAACTTCCTCTGCGAAGCTTCCAACTTGTTCATTTTATAAACGGCGTGAGCCGTTGATGCCGATCCAGCGAAAATATCCATGATAAAATCTTCATTTCCTGTTAACTGATCGAAAAGTTTTATGAGCAATTCGGTTGGCTTTGGGTGCTTGAAAGGGATCTCATCGGGATACAAATCTTTCAATTCCTTGGTGCCTTTCAGTGTTGGAATATCAGTAATTACAGATGAAATGGCTTTTCTTTCACTCCGCAGTTCGTTGCGATATTTCTTCAATAAAAATCGCTTGCCTAATTCTTTTGGAAACACCATTTTTCCTGATTTACTCCACTCTTCGACTCTACTCTCAGAGAAAGCCCAGAACCTGCCATTGGGAGGTAAATATTCTTCCCCTGTAAATGGGTTGATAATGGGAAATCGCGATTTTTCGTTTCCACTTGCTGCAGTTGGATTATCGGGTGTCCAATCGCCATTGGCATCATAATCGGGATTAGAATAGTTGGAAAAATCTTTCTCCTCGCCTTTGAATTTTAGTTGCGATTTGTTTCGGGCATACACCAGAATGTACTCATGAACCGTAGAAAACAAGTTCGCAGAATCGTTACTGATGCTCCTGTTTTCCCAAACAAATGAACCTACAAAATTCTCTTCGCCAAACACTTCGTTGCAAAGCAGTTGCGCATTGGCCTTCTCCGATTCATCGATGGAAAGCAGCACTACTCCATCCTCGCTCAAAAGATCTTTGCTCAAAATTAAACGGGGGAAAATCAGGTTCAACCATTGGGTGTGTAATTCGCCACTTTCTATTCTATGTTGTTTCAACTGATCAACCCTGCCAATTGTTGAATGATTCAAATATTCCAGGTAATCGTCGCTTGCAAGCTGATAGTTATCGCTATAACCAAAATTCTTACCTGTATTGTATGGTGGATCGATATAAATGAGCTTGATTTTTTCCTGGTAATCCTTTTTTAACAGCTTTAAGGCATCAAGGTTATCGCCTTCAATAAACAGGTTTTCCGATTGATCGGATAAAGCCGATTTCTCCTTCACAAAAACCAACTGTCCGTTGCACTCCTCTTTTGCCTTATTGATTGCTAAGTTTTTATCGAACCAGCTCAGCTCAAAATTCGATTGGTCGATATAACTTTCCTCTCCAAGGAATGCCTTTAACTTCTGAATATCCAATAATTCTCCATCAAAAACCTGGGGCAGGAATTCCCTTAATCCACGCAAGTGTTTCTGCTTTTTATATGAATTTAATAGCGATGCTTTACTGGTCATGTGTTATAGCTAAGCGATAAAGTCTATCACAAACCTACTACATTTCCTTCTGGTAAAAAAGAGATGAAAGTTTAAAAGTTTGAAAGTCGAAAAGGCTAAAGGTCGAAAAGTCTGGAGGAGTTATATTGCTGCTGATCGTTGTTTGCTGATTACTGATTGCTGAATACTGCCAATTGTTATTACCTTTGCGGCATGCAAATAAAAACTGAAGATATTTTAAAGAAACTTGGCATTGAGCAATTGAACGAGATGCAGAATGTATGTGCCAAATCGTGGAAAAAATCGAATGACCTGGTTCTTTTGTCTCCTACCGGTTCGGGAAAAACGCTGGCTTTTCTTTTGCCTATGCTTAAGGAGTTAGATCCCGCAAAGGAAGGTGTACAGGCACTTGTGCTATCACCAGCCCGGGAGTTGTCTTTACAAATTGAATCGGTTTTTAAAGCAATGGGAACCAACTACAAGGTAAATTGCTGCTATGGCGGACATTCTATGAGAATTGAGAAGAACAATTTACAGAATCCACCATCGGTTTTAATTGGTACGCCTGGTCGAGTTGCTGATCATATCCGGAGGGAAAACTTCGATGCTTCGGGAATTAAATTCCTGATTCTGGATGAGTTTGATAAAGCACTGGAGTTGGGATTTCAGAAAGAGATGACTGAGGTAATTAAATCTTTACCAAGAGGAGTTAAAAAGGTATTGACATCGGCAACACAGGGAATTGAAATTCCGGAATTTGCCAGGATGAATTCACCTAAGGAAATTAATTTTCTGCCGAAACAAAAGGCCATTGCACTAACGCAACGCAAGGTAATTGCCAACGATAAAGATAAGCTGGATGCGCTGTTCAGATTGATTTGTACTGTGGGCGATCAGCCTGGATTGGTATTTTGTAACCACAGGGATGCAGTAGAGCGAATTGCCGATTTGCTAAAGGAACAGAATATCAGCTGCGATATTTTTCATGGCGGACTGGAGCAGGCTGACAGAGAGCGTGCTTTGCTAAAATTTCGAAATGGGAGCAATCACCTGCTCATTACAACAGATCTTGCATCGCGAGGATTGGATATCCCTGAAATACAGAATGTAATTCACTACCAATTGCCAAAAGTAGAGGAAGCATTTATACACAGAAATGGTAGAACGGCCAGAATGCATGCCAAAGGAAATTCGTTTATAGTGGTGGCTGAAGAAGAAAAAATACCCGAATTTATTACTGAAGATATTCCGGTATTTTCGCTTAAAAACGACATACAAATTCCAACGCCTCCAGTTTGGGAAACGCTCTATATTGGTTTGGGTAAGAAGGAGAAAATTAACAAAGTTGATTTGGTGGGGTTCTTTTTTAAGAAAGGAGAGCTGCAAAAAGATGAACTGGGTAAAATTGATGTACTGGATCACACCTCTTTTGTAGCTGTAAAACGTGGATTAGGGAAGAAATTGGCCAATAGGCTTAAAAACGAAAGAATCAAGAAAAAGAAAATTAAGATTCTGCTTTCAAGGTAAAAATTCTTGGATTGTAATAACAGTGCAACTTTTAAATTATTGGACTTTTTTGACTCTGCAACTTTCTTTTGTCGCATGACCATCCCCACAAAAGAAACATATTAGAGGCGACGATTATCAATGTTCGATTTACCCTGGGCTAAAATTTTTCGCCCTTACAGGGCTTATCCGTATTCAGCGATCAACAGAAACTTCAAGTCCTGGCAATATTTTTCTCTTCAAGACCTTTCAACCTTTAGACTTTTAGACTTTTAGACCTTTAGACTTTCAGACTGTATAAGCATTACTCACCAAATAAATTATCGAGAAAACGAGAGAATGAATTTTTAGTTTTTCTCTCGGGAGGATATTCATCTTCCTTGGTAGAAATCATCTGGTAAATATGTCCCCAATCGCGCAAACCACCTATGTTTCTGTCATCGATATACAAGTCGGCATACACTTTTCGACTTACAGTTTCGTCGAACTCTTCTTCGGGGTAGTTTTTATTTACAGCATAAAAAACCAAACCTCTACTTTCACAATACTCAACTGCCTCATCCAACAAATCGCCAGTACGATAGGTCCATAAAATTAACTGGTGTCCTTCCTTTTGCAATTCGATTAAACTCTCTATGGCAAAGGGAATTTCGGCACCAATTTGTGGATATTTATGTTGAACTATCGTTCCATCAAAATCAACTGCAATAATCATGAATCAAGAAGTTATGGGAGTTATACTTCCTTTAAATTTATAGAAATAATCTAATCTTTCTAGGCTTAGAGCTAAGAAAAAAGGTTCGAAATGAATTCGAACCTTATATTTTATTAATTGTTGCTGACCTTTTCCCAAAGGCGTCGGACAATTCCCGGTGTTGGTTCCTCGTAGTAATAACCATCGCCATTGGCATAATTGCTGTATGTTCCATTTGTATTTACATCATTCAATACCAGCGATACATTGTGTAAGGTTCCCCGCTCGGCAATCTGATTTACAAAGTTAATTTGCTCCTTATGACTATAGCCTTGTCGGAGGACAAACAAGTTGGCATCGGCCAGTTTCCCGGTAATGAAACCGTCTGTTACCATAGATATTGGCGCATTATCGATAAAAACGTAATCGAACTTGCCTCTTATGGCATTCAAAAACATTTCGAGTCTTCCGTTTTCGAGCAGTTCAGCTGGGTTTGGAGGCACAGGTCCTGAGGTTACGCAATACAAATTTTTGATGTGCGTATTCTGTACCACTTCCTGCCATTTGTTGTATCGAATTAAATAGGTACTTAAGCCAACCTTGTTTTCCAAATCGAACATTTTCTCGATTTTAGGCTTCCTCATATCTGCCCCAATTAGCAATACTTTTTTGTTGTTCATGGCTACAATACTGGCCAGGTTTACTGTTGCGAACGACTTTCCTTCGGCCGGAATTGTAGAGTGAACACCAATTATTCTGGTTTGCTGGTCGGGCAAAACATAATTTAGATTGGTACGCAAAGATCTGAAGGATTCCGATATGGCAGATCTTGGTTGATGGAAAACAGGCAAATTGTTTGCATACCTGTTGTGAGCAATGGTACCCAAAATTGGCAATTTGGTTTTCTTTACCAGCTCTTCCCTGCTTTGAATATTATCGTTGAAAAATTCCTGGAGAATAATGATTAAGAACGGAAACCCCAAACCCAAAAGCATCCCAATGAGCAAGTTAATCGCCAATTTTGGTTTAATTTTTATGATGGTAGCCAACCTTGCCGGATCGATAATTTGAGCATCAGATACGTTGGATGCTTTTGCAATGGCTGCCTCGGCCCTTTTCTTTAGCAGGAAGGTGTACAGCTCATTATTCAAGTCGAAGTTGCGTTTCATATTGTTGAACTTCTGTTCATTTTTTGGCATACGAGCCAACTGATCGCGCACCTTCGTCATTCGCTCACTTAAACTGGCAACCTCTATTTGCGAATTGGCCACCATTGATTTCAGGTTTTCGTCTAAACTTTGTCGAATCACATCGATTTCCTTGTTCAGAATCACCAAACTTGGATTCTTAGCCTGCACACTATAGGAAAGCACCTCGCGTTTTCCATACAAATCGGTAAGTTTTGTTACCAAAGCATCTAAAGTTGGATCGGTAATTCCCGCTACCGAAGGTGCAACAACCTGTTTCATCTGGTTTGCATCATCAAGGTTTTTAAGAAGATTTTTATAATATTCCAATGATATTTCGGCCTGCGAAAGCTGACTTTCCAATTCTTCCATTTTGGCTACAACCACACTGGCTTCCTGCCCCAGGTCTACAATTCGGTTTCGCGATCTGAAATTGGTAAAACTCTGTCCTGCCAATTGCAGCGAGTCTACGATTCCTTCCAGGCGGGAGTCGATAAATCGAACTGTATTTTCCGATTTTTTATTCTTTTCTATCAACCTGAATTGAAGGTATTCCCAGTTCAGTTCATTCAGAAAATCAACACCACGGGCAGGTTCTGAATCATCAATTCTCAAATGAATTAATTCCGCCTTTTTTTCGGCAACCGTAATTACCATGCTCTCCATATATTTAAGCGTGAGCTTATCCAAATCGTTGAAAACAAAATAGAAATTGGCTTCCTGATTGACTTTTGCCTGCTTGGTTTTAAGGGTAAAATTGAAATATTTGTTCTTAAAAGCCTGGTTAAAAAATCCTTCTTTCTCGAAATTTATTTTTACTTCCTCCCCATTAAATTCAGTTTCTCCGTCTACCTTAATTTTATAGGTGTGACTATCGATCTGCCTAATAAAAACAGGAATTCCTGTAAGGTTTGTTCCATCATGTTGAATCACCTCAAAGGGCTCGTTTCGATACAATCCCTTATCTACAAACAATGTTTTTTTGTACCACGACTGGTTCCATTCCAAGCCCTCCATTGCCTTTCGGTTAATGGTAAAGGATTTTAATATTTCAACATGATTTTGGATGTTGGCCTTGTCGCGCAGTTGATATCCTTCGAACATCTGCTTGGCACTTGTCTCATCAGGATCGACATGCACCAGCAAACTACTTCTCATCATATACACAGGAGTAGAATATTTACTTACCAGGTAGGCAAGACAAATTCCCAATCCTCCACAGATTACAAATATTTTCCACTTTGATAAAATCCTGTAGAGGAAATCCTTCACATCAGGACTATCCTTATTATCGAAATAGTCCATTACTTCATCTACGTATTTCATAACAACTTTATCTTAATTGGAGATAATTAAACTGGTAATCAGAACTGCTGTTGAAACGGTTGACAACAACAGGCTGTAAACATTAGAGTTCATGTCTGTATTTTTAATCTTATGGGGCTCAACATACACAACATCGTTAGGCTGCAGAAAGAATGCTTCCGATTTTAAGAAGTTCTTATTCGTCAGATCGATTCGATATGTTTTGCTCTCCTTATCAGTGGTTCGCACCACCAATACACGATTAATTTTAGCGTGATCGGTAATTCCATTGGCCATACTAATTGCCTCTAAAATACTCAGGCTTTTATTGTAATTGTAATAAACACCGGGTGTTGCTACTTCTCCCATTACTGTGACTCTAAAATTTAATAGTTTCACCTTCACACTGGCATCTTTCAGGTACTCGTCGGCATGTTCCTGCACTTTATCCTGTGCTTGTCGCTGACTTAATCCTGCAACACCAACATTTCCAATTATTGGCAGTGAAATATTTCCATTCGAATCTACCTGGTATCCATTCAAATACTGATCGGGAAGCTGACTGTAAAGATTCTGAGTTCCCTGCTGACCTATGCTTTGTGCAGGGTTGTACAGCTGATTGATCTCAGGATTCATGGATTTGATACTGACATACAAATTGTCGTTCGTTTTGATCAGGTACTCAGGTACTTTTGTCACAAATTCGGGTGCTAACACCTCTGCATCAACATCCTGCATATAAACTAAATCCTGGTTCGATCGACAGGATATGAGCCCCATTACTATAATAAGGTTCATAAGGATAATCATTTTTCTTTTCATGGTCTTGGTTTTTTGAATTAATAATTATGAATGAGTAATTATTAATAGTGGTTTATTTCTTTACGATACAGCCAATTACCTTCCATCCAGGAATGCTTCTTATGGCTGCTCAATTACACATACAAAGTTTTGTTTGCATGCCATCTGAGATTTATATTATTTTTTTACTGATAACTATTCACGGCTTACTGTCCATCTCCGGTAAGCACTACCTTAATGGTGCTGATGAATAACATGAGATCTAATTTTAAGGACCATGTATCGATGTACATCATGTCCAATCTCATCCACTCGTCGAATGGAATATTGTTTCGACCCGACACTTGCCAGATACATGTAATACCGGGTTTCATGCTTAAACGACGACGCTGCCAGCGCTGGTATTGTTGCACTTCTGATGGAATTGGCGGACGTGGACCTACAATGGACATTTCACCTTTTAAAACATTAAAGAATTGAGGCAATTCATCGAGTGATGTTTTTCTTAGAAATCGTCCTACACGAGTTACCCTCGGATCATTTTTAATTTTGAAAACAGGTCCCGATTGTTCGTTCAGGTTTTCGAGTTTCACGCGAAGGGCTTCTGCATTCTCAACCATAGTTCTAAATTTCAGACATTTAAACAGTCTTCCATTTAATCCTACTCTTTCCTGCTTAAAGAAAATTGAACCACCATCCTCAATTTTAATGGCAATAGCTATTCCAATTAATACAGGAGATATCAGTACAACGATAAGGAAAGAGAATACGAAATCCAGGATCTCCTTCACCTTTAAAGCAAAGTAGTTCTTGGTATTGTTTGCAAAAGTAAGAAAAGGAAGCTCCTTAAAATAAGTGAGGTGAGAACGCATGCTTACTACGCTTAACAATTCGGAATACACCCTAAAGGTTACACCAACTTCCGAACAAGCATAAATCAGTGCACGCACCTCATCGTTATTGAATTTACCTTTGCAGTAAATCACCTCATCAACTACATTGGCATCAATAATTTCATTCAACTGAAAATGCTCATGCAGTACTCTTACATGCGAATCGTACTTGTTTTTGATGTGTTTCCCATCCGACATAATGGCCCATACCCTGTAGCCCCAGTCGCGAATAAACAACATCCGGTCAATAAAATGCAGGTACGATTCATCATCGGCAACAATTAAAACATTGCGCGTATTGTATCCTTTTCCCCTTATTTTTTTGAAAATGGTATAACTCATCATTCTGAAACCAAACAGCAGAGTCATATTTAAACAGGCGAATAGTGCCAAAATGAGGAAAGGAACTGTATCGGTTAGGAACAGGCTTCCCAGGTATAGTAAGCCAGAGCTTAAAAATACCATGGCAAAATATTCAGCAAAGAGTTCCGAGTAAGTTTTTACTCTCAACATTTTTCCCAGGTTGAATTCTTTAATCATCGTATACCAAATTGCAATAATCATCAGGTAAATGATATTGGTATCGTGAGCTGCAATTTCAACAGGCCGCAAGTAGTTGTTTGTTGCCCAGGCAACAAGCCAGTAGCAGCCTAAGGATAAAGCCACCTGTACAATGGTGCTTATCCTGGCCAAAGTTTTTTCTCGTCCTTTAATCATGGTTGGTTTATTAAGGTTTTAAAGTGAATTGTATTTTCGGTTTTAAGATCTAAATCATATTGTTTTAGTTATGAACTTCAAATCATACTTCTGATTCTCTCTTTCAGCACGTAATAGATAAATTTCGAATTGGTAACCAGGTATCTTTTCCACATTCTGCCGGGTTCCTGCAAGAATCGATAAAACCATTCAAGTCCCGATTTTTGCATCCATTTGGGTGCTCGTCTTACTTTACCGGCTACCACATCAAATGATCCTCCAACACCCATTATAAATGGAACTTTAAGCTGTTCTTTATAGGTATTTAGAAAAATTTCCTTGGTAGGAGAACTAATGGCTACAAACAAAATATCAGCTTTCGAATCAGCAATTTGCTCTGCAATTTTCGACTCTTCTTCTTTTTGAAAATACCCGTTTCGATAACCGGCAATAATTTCCTCTCCAAATACCGATTTGTATTTTCTAACGACCTCGGAAACCACTTCTTCCCGACCACCGAAGAAAAATATCCTGTATTTTTTTTCTGAAGCCAGAATTACCAGTTCCTGCATTAAATCGACACCTGCGACTCTTTCAGGTAAAGGTTTTCCCAATAATCCTGCTGCCCAAACTACTGCCATTCCATCGGCATTTATAATGTCACTTTCCACTACCGATTGATACAACTCCTGGTCTTCTTGCATATTTACCAGTTTGGCAGCATTCACCACAATGTGCTGTATGGATCTTTTCTCGCGAATGGAATCATCGATTAAATCAATGGTTTCACGCATGGTTAAAACATCAACCGGAGAATTCATTATTGTAATTCGTTTTCTCATATTCCGGTATTTTTTTGGATTGATTCAGTTAGAGTACAATCGAAGCAGTATCAATATTTTTGGTCGTATTCAGTTTTATTGTTTCTGATATGTGAGTAGATAATGCCAAAAACATCCAGGCTTGTGCCCAACGGATGTATGGAATTTTGATTTTCATTCTTTTTCCCGCTTGGAAATAAAAATATCCTTCGGGACTTTGTAGGTTTGAAATTGTCCAGCCAAGTACCCTTTCCATTAGTTCCAGATTCTGACTAAATACATTGAGCTTACTCAGTGTAATGGGAAGTTGGGCCGGACAGTGTATGTCTACAGGATAAATGGTATTGTTGTAATATTTTGGAACTCCTTCGTCGGTAAAGAAATGATTCAGGTAATATTCTAATCCTTTTACTATGGCTTTATTAAAAGTCTCATCACCGGTATACCTTTGGTAATCAGCCATGGCTTCCAAATTAAATCCGGTATGGAAATTATCGATCCACTGATGGTAAGGAAGGGTTCCATAAGCCCACGAACCATCCGCATTTTGATAATTTACACTAAATTGAACCGATCGCTTCGCTTCTTCGGCCAAGCTCTCCTCTTTGGTAATTGAATAGATTCTGGCCAGGGTTTTACTACCTAGCAAGGAAGCGTTAAATACACGAGTCTGATCCAATGGTGAATAGGAAAAGCAGAAGTCGCCATTGCCATCGTAGGTTCTGTGTAAATCATTCAAAATAAAATCTTTTGAACTGATTGCAACCCGCAACAACTCCTTGTCTCCCAAAACTTCATAGGCATCCAATAAAGCATTTACAACATAGGAAGTAACCACTACCGATGGTGTACCCTTAGGCTGGAAAAATGCCCTTGCCTGCCAATCGAAATTGTAGCCCCAGCAAGCACCCGACCATCCTGATGATTGCAGTTCCAATATCTTTTTACTTAAGAAAAGAATCCGGGATCTTACCTCCTGTGTGCGATCAATGTGATAAAGCTTACAATAACCACTAAGAAATAAACCAAGACCTTTAGGATTATAAGCTTTTTTAATCCCTGTAAGATCCCGGAAGTTTATTGGATTTCTTTTAAAGGCTTGTATCCATATCAACCTCATTAATCGACTCTTGTTTAAAAAAGGAATCGATTGAAAAAGTTTGGAATTTAATCCATCGTATGGATCCCAGCCTTTGTACTCTTGGCCTTCTATATATTCCCGAAGTTGTTCGAGACTTTGTTCTATCATTTTTGCGTGTGTGTTTTTTTTATTTGAGATATGACTTCGCTTATTGTGAAGAATTTTAATTTTCCAGCTGATGCTTTCCTTGCCAGGTAATCAATGGCATCGGGGTAATAAAAATCTTTTGGGTGTCCGACCAATACAAAAGGATGAAAGGAAACATTTGAACTTTTATTTGCCTGATAAGCCGCCTTTAAGAATTTTCTCATTTTCGATTTCGAGAACAGGCAAAAATCCCAGGTAATCGACTCTTTATCCAGTAAATATTTGAAAGTTTCCCACTTTGATTTTTTGACACTGTTGTTTTTAAATTTTTCGATAGAGTTGGCTTTATTCTTTAGTGCAGATCGCACTCTTATCAAATCGTATTTTCTTATTCTTCGGATTTGTTTTGCAAATACCGGCAATTCTAAAAACTCCATATGATTGTTACTGGCCGAAAGCAAAGAGCCATTTGTAAACCAGTAAGGAACATCATTTTTAATATTTGTATAATCGTAACGCGATAAGTTATTGTCGGCTTTCCCTCCATAATACACCGAAGTATCGGCAATAAAACCATTCTCTTTTAACACCTTTAAAAGTCGTTCCGATGGATCGATATTGTAAGCTCCAGCACGCAAAACATTACAGGTATAATCAGGGTTAACCGGTTTAAGAATCGCTTCCAAATCTTCTTTCGCCTTTCTGATCAACTCTCCCAATCCCATGCTAATTTCATCATTGGCCCGATCAGGAACCTCTGGTAATCTCCAGTATTTCATGTTTAGTTTCCACTCTCCATTTTCATACTTTGCATCTATCCATTGAGGATGCAGGTGCAATTGTACATCATGCCCCATCTGATGTGCTTTGCGAATCTGTTTAGCCATTGCCTCTGCCGGATTTTTATCGTAACCCATTCGCTCGCCGGACTCATAGTTTTCCTTTAGTTTCCAATACTCAACAATTTCGAAGAAAATGCTCAGTTTAATTCCATTCTTACAACAGATGGCAAGCATTCTGTTGGTCGGTTCAATGATATGGGTAAACACATCTCCCCTTCCCGAACCAAACAGCTCATAGTCAATACTCAAACACAAATTCAATGGCTTCATGATATAAAAACTCTATAGGGATTTATCTTTTCATTTGATAGAAAAATGGAAGCGGATCGCTAATGTCCCAAACATCGAATGTTCGCTTATTAAAATCGAATAAGACTTTAAGCATGTGAAAAACCTCGCTTGGTTTTCTCATAATCAGAACCAAATCGCGTAATACATTGATCCACTTGACAGGCTTTGGATTTCGGTAAGCAACTTCTTTTCGACCCATTACATATGGAATGAGTTCGGGATATTTCTTTTTCATGATTTTTATGAAACCAAATGGTCGCGGATTGACCTCCAACAAGTACAGTTTACCATCTTTTATTTTGAATTCGACATCAAGAAATCCGGTAAATTGAGTTTGAGCCAAAATGGCTTGCGACTGCTCTTGTATCTCCTTGGTGTACTTTCCGGTGTACTCTTCTACAACCGATGAAACTCCCGATCTGAAATGTCTTACTTCGTTTACACTGATATCCAAACATACCTTTCCATCGACCACATAGGCTCCGTAAGAAAAATTGTTTCTTAAATCGGCACCTAAAAAATCCTGGCTTAGGAGTGAATTCTTCTCCTCATCGTTCAATGCTTTAAGCAGATCAATCATTTCTGCCGTATTGCCTACCAGGCGGGTTTTAAATTTTGGTTTCTCGTACAGAAATATGTCCCTGTCCCATTTTACAATTTGTGGGTAAGAAAGCTGGTTTACCATTTTAAGCTTCTCCACATCAGCCAGTAAACTACTTTTCGGATACAAAACATCGGTATTCTTAGCCAGTTGGTAGGTTTTTGCCTTGCACATCAATTGCTCAATCGAGGCCTTATGTCCTGGCATTACCTGGTACAATTGAAAAAACCTTGGAAAATGGTTCATCAGAAAAGCCAAATAGAAACCACTCGCAACATGAGCTTTTAATTTGGGGTAAGTGTTTGCCAGGGAATTAAGCTCCAATACCAAATGTTCCTCGCTTCGAATTGCCTTTTTCTCGGCGTATTTAGAGTGCATGGCAATTTCGTTTTTTCTCCCAATTAAAATTACATGATATTGCAAACGACTCAACTCGCGAACCAGAAACAGTGCTTGTGGCCCAGCTCCAACTACCAATATTTTTTCTTTTGAACTTCTCATGCAATACAGCTATTTCAATTTCGATACCACCAGGTTAAACTTTCCTTTTTCGGTTCTGATGAGCCCTCCGGTTTCAATTTTTTTGAAGCGAATTTGGCACTCGGCTCCAAGCAAATCACGCAAGTTGTTTTCTATTTCGTTCTGATTTTTTAATGCAAACTTTTTATCAGGAATTAGATTCACCTGAATTTCGCCAGGCTGCTCTTGTATGATCTGGGCAGCTAAAATTTCCCTGGCCTGCTTAAAAGCAAGATCAAGTCGACCAATTTTCTGCCCATTCTTCAGAATGATATAATCATCATCCCGACCTTCAATTTTTTTTATCACACACAAACCATTGCTGCACGAAGCCAATTTCACAACATCATCAACCCGATAGCGAATCAAAGGAAATGCTGAATTGATAAAGCTTGTCGTAATTAAATGATCATCTTCGAATTCGGTATGTGAGTAGAGCGGAAACTCGCGGTACAATTCATCTTCGAACTGTCCTAATGCCACAGTTTGTTCAGCGTTTCCATACCAATCGTAAACTTTTGTGTGCAAAGTTTTTTCAACAATTTCCTTCTGAAATCCGTGCAAAACCTCCGACGATGTAAAGCCAATTGGAATATCGAGGCTCAATCCTTTCTGGTGCAGCTCGGTTGCCAAAATATGCATGGAACTGGGGTAAGCTTTAATTACTTTTGGTTTAAAATCTTTAATCAGTTTGTAGTATTCCTCTATTCTGTCGGATTTTAAATGATAGGAAGACAGGTACAAAACATTGTTACTTTTGTCGAAATATGAAAAGGTATTTCGGTTTAGAGTTCCTCGAAGCGACACAACCCGATCGCCAAGGTGATAGCCATGCATCTGCTGAAAAAAATGACCGTAAGCATATTCTTTTATCGTAGATGAAAAATCACGATAAACCTGTAAGGGTGTTCCTGTGGTTCCACTCGAGTAGGCTTTAAATACGCAAAGTCTCGATTTGGCAAGAATCTGCTTTGCATTGGTTCTTACATCTACCTTTGAAATTACAGGTAGCTTTCTAATGTCTGAAAGATCTTGAATTGAGTTTAGATTACAAGCATGCTTTTGGTACAGTTCTTTGTAAAAAGGTGAATTTGAATAGGCATTTCGATATTGCTTCACAAACTCCTGGCTTTTGAGCTCTAAAATTTCATTTTTAGACATCTGATCAAGCTCAATGATCCGTCTCAATTCGCGCTCGAATGCTCTGCCAAATTTTATTTTATAGGCAATCAAATCTTTGATTAACTGTACTGCCATGTCTTCTTATTTTGCCATTAAGGCGACTCAATCTCTTTTAAAATTTGCTTTGTAGCGGCATCTTTCTCCTTTGTATCCAGGTAAGAAACCATCAGGTTAAACTTTCCTGCCTTCGTTTTTATAATTTGATCCTCGCTAATTTCATTGTAATGTATTGTGCAATCCTCTGTTACCAGTTGGGTTAAATTCTTTAAGAGTTCGGCTTTATTTTTTTCGGTAAAGCTATAGTCGGGTATGATGTTCAAATCGATTTCGCCGGGAACCTTTTGTACAATCTGTGCCGCCAGAATATTTTTAATATTGTTAAAATTGAAGGCATGATCGAGTAAACCAATTTGCTGTCCATTCTTAAGCATTACATACTGGTTATCGCGCCCCAATATTCTCGATGTACAACACCTTATACAGCTCGAATCACACTTTAACTTAATGATATCATCCACCTGGTATCGAATCAATGGAAAAGATTTGTTGATAAAACCAGTGGTAATGATATGGTTCTCTTTTACTTCGATATGCCCGTAAAGCGGAACATCCTGGTACAAATCCTCTTTTACCTGCCCCAATGCGATGGTTTGCTCCGAATTTCCATACCAATCGATAAGTTTGGAATGCAATACTTTTTCGATAATTCTGCGTTGCCAATCGTGCAACACTTCAGAAGAGGTAAAAGCAATTGGAATATGAAGTTCCAGTCCTTTTTTATACAATTCGGTCGATAAAATCTGTAATGAACTCGGATATCCCTTCACCACTTTAGGCTGAAACTTACTGATTAAATCATAGTACTTTAGAATGTTTTTCTCGTTCAGGTTATAACTTGACAGATGCAGGGTATTCAAGGATTTATCGAACCTGGAGATTTCATCTTTATCGAGATCCCCTTTAATGGAAATAACTTTATCACCTAAAGTGTAACCATGAATGTTCTGAAAATGATATCCGTAAGAATATTCTTTACAAACCGATTGATAATCGCGATACAGCTTTAATGGAGAACCTGTTGTTCCGCTGGTAAAAGCCTTGTATACAAACAACCGATTGCTTGTTAACAGATCGTCAACGCAATGCCTGATGTCATCTTTTGTGATGATGGGAATCTTTTCGGCGTCATCAATAGATTTTACCGAATTGATACTTAGGCCATGTTCCCGATAAAGTTTGTTATAAAACTTCGAGTGTAAAAAGGCGTTGCGATATTGCTTTACAAATTCTTGGTGTTTTAATTCTGATAGTTGGGACTCGCTGATTGAGTATAGCTCCTTGATTCTTTTTAATTCCTTTTCAAATCCTTTTCCGAATTTAATTTTGCTCAAAAAGTAATCCCTTATTCCCCTGTAGTTCATGGTAGATTGAGAATAATGATTTTAATACGCGGTCTGGATAATAATCAACAACTGCTTTTGTTGAATTGTGTGAGTAGTTTTCGCAAAGATCTCGATTGTTCATTAACTTGATAATTGCATTTTTTATGGCTCGCTGATTTCCCGGAACAACCAGAATTCCATTCCTGCTTTTGTGAATCAGGTCGGGAATTCCTCCAACTTTACTTGAAATAATTGGCAATCCATAGCTCATAGCTTCGAGAATGGACAAAGGCAAACCTTCTTTGTAGGATGGCAAAATAAAAATGTCTGAAGATCGGAAAAGTTCCTCCTTTTTATTTTGATCGGCCCAACCTTCGAAGCTTACAATATTCTGAATGTTCCACTTCGAAATTGCATCTGTTAGACGATCTACTTCGCCATTTCCTGCAATCTTTAATTCGAGTGTTTCTTCGAATTGATTTCGATTTTTAGCGATGGTTTTAATTAAATCGAAAATGCCTTTATTGTCGCCAATCAGGCCCAGAAATAACAACTTACATTTATCATTGGTAATCATTCGCTCTGTATTTACAGGCGGAATAATCATATTATTTAAAATCTTGATTTGTTTTGGTTTAAATGCACTGGTGTAAAAATGTTTCCACTTTTCCGATAGGCAAATCACAAGGTCGGCCGAGTTAATTACATAGCGAATCCTTTTCTGGATAAACTTCGAAGCATTCAGGTAAAAATCGCGAAATCCACCTCCATGAATGTGATAAATGATTTTCTTGCCCGTAAAAAACCTGGCAATCACAAACAAGATATACTTGCGATAAAAACTCCCCTTCGAAGCTCCATGAATGTGCAATATTTTTATGTCTCGGTCCTTTATCAGGATAAATAACATCTCGATAATACAAAGCGGAAACCAAATGGTGTTTAACAGCCTGGATGTAAATCGGTGGGTAACCAAAACTTTAAAATCGGACATGTATTTGGAGTAATTGTTTACACACAAACCAATGCCGCCCTTCGAGTTCTGATTTCCCGGTGCTATGTATAGAACCTCTTTCACTGCTTTAATTGTTTTAACTTCCTGATAATTTAGGCTTAAATCCAAATAAGGGCTTGTGCTGTAATGGTTGAACGAACCTGTGCCATACCCTTAACATGCGCGCAATATTCTCATATTTCCCGCCCTTTGAATTGATAGAAACTCTTGGTATTTGGTATTCAGAAATTGCATTTGTTTCTAAATCCGGATTTACCGTAAAAGCCATTCTGTAATTGTATTGTTTGAGCAAGGCCAGATCTCTCTGGTTGTAATCTCCATTGGGAAACGAAAAGGACTGAATTTCAACAGATAGCCATTCTTCCAAGGCTTTTTTAGATTCCCGATATTCAAATTCCAGCTCAGCATCCGAACATTGTATGGTGATTGGATGATGGTAGGTATGCGAACCAATGCTAATTAATGGATTTTCGCTCAGTCGCTTTAGTTCCGACAGATCGATACAGGATCTTTTTAAGTCGTAGTTCGCAGCTGCATCACGAATCAGGCTCAATCTTTTATGGTTTGGCAATTGTTTAAGTTCATCCAAACTCGTAAAATCTGGATTTTCACTGATCACAATCGGTGCATATTCCCACCAGAAATTACCTGTCATAACTGGCCTTACGGGAATAAAAAATGTTGCCGGAATCTGATATTTCTCCAGAAAAGGAATCAATTTCAGATTGCCTTTCCAACCATCGTCGAAAGAGACAAATGCGCTTCTTTCTTCTGCCTGCTTCTCTCCATTAATAATCTTGTAATAATCATTTTCCGAGATAAAGCTAAAACCTTTAGAAAGCAGATAGCGAATGATTCCTTTAAAAAGCAAAAGCGATGGATTGTGAAAATAGATGGATAAAACCTGTTTGTCGAACCTTTTTAATGCGCTTTTTTCAAAAATCAGTAAAAGAACAAATCCTAAAATATCGGCTATGTATTTCTTTAGTGTATTCATTCTTTTTAGAGTATTTGTTTTTCAATGGCAAGCAATGGCACTTCCTTTCCATTCTTATGCAATGTCTTCTTCTTTATTTTCAGATGAGCAGATAGTTTTTGAACTTGAGCTTGTACTTGTTCATGAGTTTTTACGATTCGATACTTCAAGAAAGGCAACACCAATAAAGCTTTAGGAGTGAATTTGAAATCAAAACACATGAAATAATAAATGATATCATCACAAAATCTAAATTTATAAGAGTCGTGCCCCATTCCCAGCGAAAGCTTTTCTTTGGCATCATCAAAAGCATTGCTGATACAAGAATCGATACAATGAATTCCTATGCCATATTTTCGGAATTTTCTGTTGAAAGATGAATCGATACACAGTCGCTTTCCCTGCCAATCAATTGAGGTTGAATAAGCTACAATTTCATCGTTGAGTTTGACCAATAGTATTTGAGATGGAAAACTCTTGTAAACTTGTAAGTGAAATGCTTCTTTTTGCGAGTTGGCATATAAAAAGCTTTTGCCATCTATCTTTTTGGATCTTGAAATGTGCTTGATCGATTCTAAATTTTCTTGATTGATTTCCCTTACCTCAATGGTATATTCCAAATTTTCTCTCCTCAATTTCCTCGAAGTCCGTTTCAGTTCTTCTCTAAATTTCTTAGAGTATATTTTTTTTGTAAAATCCTGATAGCCTTCATAATTATTCAATTGAAGACTAGGAGCCACCGAATAATGAAACAGGTGGTAACAAGTTTCCAATTCAGACTGTTTGGGGATGTACTTTAGAAAGATAAAATCGTAGGAAATGTTTTTGCTGATCCATTTTTTCAGCTCTTGATAAAAAAGCTTATCAACTTTCCCGAATATCATGATATCATTTCCTAAGCTAGACCATTGTTGCCCTAAAAACTCAAGGAAGGATATACGGATAAATTTCAAATATTTCCTCACCAGTTTTACCAAAGGAACAATAGCTACTAGTTCCTCCCCTTTATAAACAGTGATGATATAGGGTTTCTTGTTGAACCCAACAATATTATTTTCTACCTTCTTAAAAACCTCGTACCAGCAACTAATCCATTCAAATCGATTGGTGGGGAAATTTGCTTTGTAATCCAGGTTTTCAAGTGCTTCAATTGTAATTGTTTCGAATCGATACATATAATCAAAGGCTTCTTTTTTTTACGATATCATTCTACATTTCAATACTTTGAACAAAGTTCATTTTGTTTTTAGAGGTTGTAATATTTTCTGTTTTAGCTTTTACTTGCTCTTTGTTTTTCTGTAAGATCGAAGAAACAGACTGATTCATTTTTTTGATCCTATAATGAAAATAAGGCAGTACCAACAATGACTTTAGCCTATACTTGAAATCGAAACACATGTAAAATTCTTCTATAGAATTGGTAAACTGAAATTTGTAAGCATCCATTCCTACTCCAAAAGAAAGTTTTGTGAGCTTATCGCGAAAGCAAGATCGAATCACCTGGTCGATACAATGAATCCCTACTCCATATTTTCTAAAACTCCTGTCAAAAGCTGCATCAACACCAATTCTCTGGTCATTAAAATCGATGCATGTTCCATAGGCAACTGCCTTTCCATTAAACTTGATAAAGATTACCTGCGATTGCATGTTCTTGTACATTTTCTTGTGAAAATCTGCTTTCACTTTGCTTTCGTACAAATTGCCTTTTCCATCGCTTGTTTTACTTGCCGATATTTCCTTAATCAACTTTAAGCTTTCTTCATTTACCAGTTTTTGTTCCACGCTCATTTCGAAACCATCTTTTTTTATTCGCCTGAGCGTTCTGCGTAAATCTTCGCGGAATTTTCTGGTGTATACATTTTGTGTAAAGTGCTTGTAGTTCTTATAGGTCAACGGATTTATAAATGGAGCTCCTGCATATTTGTAGAATTTAAATCGGTGTTTTAGCTGACTGGTTTTTGGCAGGTATTTGAAAATCAAGAAGTGATATGAAATATTTCTCCTGATCCATTTTACAAGATCCTGAGCAAAACAATCTTCCAGCTCTCGTATCTTTAAAATATCGTAGCCCATTCCCGACCATTGCTGCCCTAAAAATTCGACAAAATGCAACTTAAAAAACTTAAAATATGTTCGGCTTAATTTCAGCAAGGGAACAATGGCAACCAACTTACTGCCATGATATGCGGTAATGATATATGGCTTTTTTTGGCTTCCAAAGTCATTGTCGTTTTTACTTTTAAAAGTATGATACCAATCGCTTAACCAACTGGCCTGATTCCCTGGGAAAGCCGAGAAATATTTGATCTCTTTCAGATCTTCTAAGGTAATTAAACTAAAACTATACATTTGAGTTTTTTTCATCTGCGATAAGCGGGAGCAGTATGTTCAAGATCTTCATAAGCTTCCGACTTGCGCTTGTAATCAACATATTGGTTAATTCGGTTCTCGATTAATGCTATGCCGATGTATATGGACAGAAAAACATCAACCAAAAAGTAATTGGCTTGCTGCGTGGCCAGGCATGATAAAAACATGAAAAACACCGAAACAGTCAGCTGGTTATGACTACTTTGCGAGCCCGATATGGCCCTGTATAATGTAATTAGAAATAACAGATAAAGTGCAAAACCAATTAATCCATTATCAACCAGGGTTTGTATAAATCCATTGTGTGCAAAAAGTGGCATTCCATCTTTCTTTTCATACCTCCTTTGCGATTCTTCCATTCCCATTCCAACAAGGTAGGTCACAAAATTGCTCTGGTATAGGTTCTCCAGGTAAATTTCTGCAATCTGTAAACGTCCTGAGCCTACGGTTTCATAGGCCGATTTGTCCTCTTGACCAGCCCTGTCGTCCATAATTCTGCGTCTGAATCCCTCATTGGTTTGGAACAGAACCGATAAACCAATAACTAACACAACTCCAACTGCAGCAATCTTACCTAAATCCTTAAAGGAAATTCTTCTTAGAAACAGTACCAAAATCCCAACTACAAACATTAACCATCCTGTTCGGGTGTAGGTTTTAAACAAGAAAAATACACCTACCAGAAGTATTGGAATTACAATTAAATTGATTCGTAAATCTCCTCGCCTTTTGACCAGAAAATCGACCAGAACAACACAAGCAACTGCAAGCACTGCCGATGTGTAATGTGGTGCTCCCAGGAAACCAATCAGTCCATCGAGTTTGGTATCTTCCATCCACAGCATGGTGGTAACGGGTGCCGAAAAAACGCCAAAATAATAGGGTACATTACAAATAATAAAGAAGGCTGCCATATATACCGGTATCAACCTTAATCTTTTTAATGCTCCAACACTGTTAATATTCAAATACAACCAATGTACAAACAAAGGAATGGTGAGGTATTTGATAAAATTTATAATCGAATCAACCGGGAATTTAAAGAATGAAACGTTCACAAGGTTTTTTGCGGCAAACAAATAAGCCAATATCAAAAAGGCATACCTGGTTTCCTGACCTACTACTCTCGAAATCAGAAACAACAAGAGAGGGAGTTTCCACAAGTAAACCATTTCCTGTCCGCCTACGGTATAAGCTTTCAAATAAAAGGCTACAAAAAATATCAGAAACCAAAAACCGATTTCAATGTATTTCATGAGTTCAAATATGATATGATCAACTTGCAAATCCTGTCCATATCTAACAATCCATATCGTTGATCGACAGGGAGCGGGATCAGGTATTTGGTGAGCTTGTTTTCCAGCTGATCCTCATTGGTATCCTGCAAAACATTTGGCCAATATGTGGCTACATAGATATGCTCTCGAATCAATTCTTCTCTTAAATTCTTATTCTCTACATAAAACGGATAAACCATTGGTCCATCGATATCAGTATCGCTAAATGTAATGCCATTTAAGCCTTTTAATTTTAGGTGCAGGTATTGAAAATTCCTGTTTCTGCGACTCTTTACTGCAGCATAATCGATGCCTGATAAAATACGATAGGTTAAATCTGACATGAGTTTTATTTCCTTACCACACAAATATTCTTCATTGCGTTTGAAGGCCTCATATCCATCATTAGGTCCGTTTTCGAGGCGTCGTAAAAGGTGTTCGCTTCTTTTCCAGGATATTTCCTGTTTAAAATCCATGTAAGGAGCATTATCGGTATGCAAGTATGCTCCATCGGCCACTCCAAAAAATTTACGGGCCGAATAAAAGGTGTCAAATCCATTGATTGGTGCTTCGAAAAAAGCCTGTGAATTATCGATGATTAAATTGTGCAAACGCCGGGTTAAAAAGGTAATGTATCTTCCTTTTAAACCGAAATAATTAATTACCAGGAAAGCTTCATCCTCTTTTGGATGTACTAAATTGACTGGCTCTAATTGCTTGTTAATTGGATATTTTTCGTATTCGAGCCCCAATTTTAAAATGGGTTCCAATACTGCATCGCAAGAGTACTCGGGCAAATAAACTTTTTTGTATGCGCGGGCACGAAGGATATATTCCAGGCAGTTTCGACCTGTATTCAGTCGAATTAAATTCGGATAATATTCCGATTCGAATCGGTTCTCCAATTCGAAATATCCACCAATTGCTCTAACCATTTGCTATTATTCCAGTTCAACGGCAATAAACTCTTCAATTTTATCCATCATTTTATCGCGAATCTGCAAATTTGGAAATTCTAACAAACCTATTCCAACAGTACAATTCGATCCACTAAACCTGTATACATTGCCTCCTTTTTCCACCATCAGGCGAATATCGAGTACATAATCGGTAATGCTTTCATGTACTTTTAATGATTTAAATTTTCCATCTTCATTGGAATGAATCACGTAAGTGGTATAAAAATTATTGATATCCTTTCGGTTTTGAATTTTTGGTTCTACTCCCATGCAGGCATCTACACTCATTTTAATCATATCCACATTGCTTGCGCATTTTATAATATCGGGAATGCAGTTGCCCCCATTTCGAGCTCCGATTTCAATCAGGTATATTTCATCCTTCTCATCAACAATCACTTCGATATTAAATCCGCCAAATTTTATTTTTAACAAATCGATTGCTCGTTGCAATTCCGATTGGATTTTTACGTGGATATTTTTAGGCAATAAAGATGGATAATTGATACTTGAAGGAACGAAAGGATTCACCTCAACATCATTGCCCTGGTCGCCCAGGTAGTAGGCAATAATTTTACCATTGTACACAAAAATATCTCCATCTAACTGCGGGTATTTCTTTTCGATAAACTCCTCAACAATGAATCTTTTACAACGCGAAAATTTCATGGCATGAGTGATGGCCTTGTCCATCTCCCAAAAGTCATTTACTGCGCTAATTCCCTTACTTCCACTCGAATCAACCGGTTTTACAAGAATTGGATACTGAAACTCCTCTTGGGAATCGGCAAAATCCTTTAAACTGGAATAAGCTCCATAAAATGGAGTATTGAATTTTTTTAAGCGAAGAAAACTGCGATACAAGTCTTTTTCTGACAAGGTTTTAACCGATTTGTAAGGATTTCCGGGCAAACCCATTTTTTCGGCTACATAAGCGGCAGTTGGAGCAGCCGGATCTGATGCATAGGCCAACACTCCATCAACTTCAAGTTTTCTGGCCAATTTCAGCACCGCCTTCAAATCGGTTGTGCTTACATTGTAAAATTCATCGGAATATTTATGCCCAGGATTATCTGGCAAATAGTCACAGGTAATTACATGATAGTTCATTGCCTTTGCATATTTTATGCATGGCACCTGAAATGAGGTTCCTCCAAGAATCAGTATTTTCTTTTTTTGATTTTTCATGATGATTTCCTGCTTAAAAAATAGCACTATACAATTTGAAATTGAATCAGAAGCGAACTGGCTGCGTCCTTATCATTAAACATCAGCAAATCGATGATCGATAAGCATGGAACAAAAGCATGATCAAACTGTTTGTATTCAATGTTCCCAGTCTGCACAAATCCCAACTCAATTCCTGATAATTTAAAATATTCCTTACTGTATAATTCTTTGCCTCCTATCGGGTTGATATAAGTATCACAATCCAATTGTTTGCTGATGTTAATCAATCTATCAGCTTTTTCCTGACCATGCGTTTGATCAAATTCGGTGGATGATTTCATCCAGTCAATCTCTATATTCAGATAAGCAAAAACCGATAGAACGCTCTCAATGGCTATATCAGCAATATTGTTGTAAGTTGTATCGAGGACAGATTCAATCATTTTGCTTACCTCGTGATAAAAAGGTGCTTTCGAATAAGCAAATTTTAGCTGTTGCCTGAATTTCTTTTGAAATGATTTTAGATCTGCAATTTCTAATTCCTGAATTTGTTTGTTTTGACTTGCCTTTTTTAAGGGTAGCGTAAAAATGAAATCCGATTGATTCATTAGAATTCGGTTGCGATTGATCCACCCACGCTTGATAAAATTCACATCATCATAGAAAACCACTTTCTCCACCGAATACAACAGCTGAAAATATCCAATATATGGAAAAAAATAGGGCTGAATAATTGCAGCACTAGCCGGAAGTGGAAAGGTTTCCACTTTTAGCTGGTTTCTGAAATATGATTTCGAATGGCTTTTCATTTTAGCAATTACACTACCATTTTTAGTTTCTTTCGTGTGGTATAAACAAAGCAGTATAAGGGATCGAAAATTGTGTATTGCGACAACATTAAATAAGGAAAACTCTCCCCCATTGTGGATGCTTTGAAATACTTCAGACAGGTTTCTCTCAACTTTTCATCTTTCAGAAAAATGGCAAATTTCAACAATTCTCTGTGATACATTTTATTTATAAATGGCTCCAAATCCTTACAAGCAAACTTTTTAATATAGTGTCTTTTAATGGCATAGCGATCGTTAAAAAAGTTGAAATCACCTTTCACATCAAGTCCGTGAGTAGCCGAAGTATTATGAATTCGATAGGTAATTGTATCATCGGCCATATAGTGAATTTTGGTTCTGGCTGCCGCTTCAATCCACAATGGGTAATCGCCCATTCTCCAATTGTTTTTCCTGATTGGATCTCCAATTCGAATGGACTGTAATAAATCATTCCTCATGCAAACAGAAGCTGTAGCAATATGATTTCCCCTGATTAATTCACTTAAAATATTTCCTGTTGGTAAGTTTTGTCCATCTCTGAAACCCTTTAGTACTTTCTCACCCTTTATGCACGAGAAATTTGTATGCACCAAACCATACTCAGGATTTGCCTCCATAAAATCCACCTGCTTTTGTAATTTGTAGGGATCGGTCCAAAAATCATCTCCCTCGCAAAAAGCAACATATTTTCCAATGCAAGCTTCGTCTGTTCTTTGGTCGTTTTTTGTAGCTCCTACATTTTCTTCACTGCTAATTATCCTAATAATATTGGGATATTTGTTTGCGTACTCTTGCACAATTTGCATGGTATTATCGGTACTGCAATCCTCTCCAATAATGTATTCAAAATCGAAATTGGTTTTCTGATTCAGGATTCCTTCAATACACTGAGCAATGTATTTTTCGTGATTGTAGGTAATGGTTTTAACACTTACCAAAGGCTTATTCATAAGGCTGGTTTATTTTTCTTTAGGGAATTTTCGTTTTTCCTTGTAGGTTTTAAGCACTTTTACCGGAACTTTATCAATATTAGGTTGTGCCATGCCCTTCGCAATAGAGATGATTAAATCAACAATATCATCGGCCAAATCGGGATACAAAGGCAAACAAATTATTTGTCTTGATATTTCATGTGCGATATCCAATCCTTTGGCCGAAGGCAATCCCCTGTAGGTTGGGAACTCACTAATTAGCGGATAAAAATATCTTCTTCCGTAAATACCATGCTTTTTTAACTCTTCAAATAAATCATCTCTGCTTCTACCAAATTCATTCTCGTCAATAAATATCGGAAAGTAGGAATAGTTGTAATCCACTCCCGCAGGTTCATCAAGGTATCTAATACCAGCTATCTCTTTTAATCCTTCCTTGTATCGGTCTGTAATGTGTTTGCGGCCATCAATTACTGTATCAAAGTATTTTAACTGCAATAATCCGTAGGCAGCCTGCAGCTCATTCATTTTGGCATTAATTCCAGGGGCAACTACGGTGGTTTCATTTGCGATTCCAAAATTTTTCAGATAATCCAATCGTTTTTTGGTTTTGATATCATGGCAAATAATTGCTCCTCCTTCGATGGTATTAAACACTTTTGTGGCATGGAAACTTACAATGGATAAGTCGCCATAGTTCAGTACACTTGAACCATTCAGTCGTACTCCAAAAGCATGAGCAGCATCGTAAATTACCTTTAGTCCATAATAGTCGGCCATGTCTTGTATTTTATCAACATTACATGGATTTCCGTACACATGAACCGGCAGTATTGCGGTTGTTGCTGGCGTAATTGCCGCTTCAATTCTTTCAGGGTCCAAGTTGCAGTAATCTGGCTCAATATCAACAAACACAGGTTTAATATCGTTCCACCATAAAGAATGGGTAGTTGCTACAAAACTGTATGGTGTGGTGATCACCTCTCCCTTAATTCGCAAACATTGAATGGCTGCCATTAGTGCCAAGGTTCCGTTGGCAAATAGCACCACATAAGGTACTCCAAGGTATTTGGCCAATGCCTTCTCAAATTCCTGATGGTATTTTCCATTATTTGTTAACCACCTGCTATCCCAAATATCTGCCAACAAAGGAATAAATTCGTTTAATGGTGGCAATTGTGGTCTTGTTACTAGTATTTTACGTTTTTCCATCTTCGTGTAGGTATAAGTTCTTTAAGAATTAAGATACCATCGCCAACTGCTTCTTGTTTTGTCGCACAAGCCAATAGTAGGTATGTTCCGATACCAGCAAGTATCTGAAAAGAGAGAGATAGAATTTGATTTTCGATCAACCAACCAATACTCATTACAGCTGCAGTAAGTAAGGTGATAAAGAATGTTGAACTCACATCTTTAATCTGGCTGAAAGTTGAATAGGAAATTAGTTTTCCGGTATAAAATGCATTGATAAAAAAGCTGATGAACGAGGTAAAAATCTGCCCTACTATAAGGCCCATGATTCCCCATTGCAAACCAATAATTATTGCCAACACAACAAATACTTTCTTTATAATTTCAAGGTATAGAAACAGGTCTGACCGACCTTTTACTTTTAGTATATTCAGGTTGGATGAATGCAGTGTGTAGATCATTCCGGCGATACACAACAACTGAAAATAGGGAACAGATGGCAACCATTTTTCTCCCAACACAATTTGAAATAGGGGTTCAGCCATTACTGCAAGGCCTATCATCAATGGAAAATTGATGAACACAAGCAGTTTTATCAGTTTTCTGAATCCCATTCGTAATCGTTCATTTTCATCCTGAATTTTCGAAAATGCCGGGAAGGTAACATTGCCAACCACTTGTGCCAGGGTGGCAACCGGTACTTGTTGAAACTTTCTGGCCTGATCGTAAAATCCCAAAGCCGTAGCGGAGAACATTCTTCCGATTACCAGTAGGTAAATATTTTCGAAGGTTTGACTAATTAGGCCTGACAACAAAAGTTTAGATCCAAAGTTGAATAAACTTTTAAAGGATTGAATGGAGAAAATAAAACTTGGTCGCCAGGTACTTTTTAGCCAAAACAAAATGGTACGGAATATATAAATTCCCATTACTTGAGCCGCCAAGGCCCAAACACCAAAATTTAGTAAAGCCAAACTAATGCCCAAAACCGCCGAAAGCAGGTTTGCTGTAACTACTACTTGTGCTATGGCCTTAAAGTTCATCTCAATTTTGAACTTTACAAACTGAATCAAACCAAAGGAATTGATTACCAAAATTAAACAAACCACACGAGTCAGATCGATTAACTCGGGTGTTCTGAAAAAATCGGCAATTAATGGTGCTCCAAAAAACAGAATGAGATACAATACGACTCCAATACTGATATTGAAGAAGAAAACAGTTGAAAAATCAGTTTGATCGGCATCTTTTTTCTGTATGAGTGCATTATCAAAACCACTATCGATAAATGCCTGGGAAACTGCGATAAACAAGGCAAGCATCCCAAGTAGTCCAAAATCGCGAGGTTCCAGTAATCGAGCGAGAATAATTTGTGATATCAGTAAGATAAACTGAGACCCAAATTTTTCGACAAAACTCCAAAAAACCCCTTTTATGGTTTGACTCTTTAGTTCTGACATGTGAGCGACAACTTAGGCAACAATGCGTTCCCTGATGGAAGAAGCTTTTTTAAGTTCCTGAACAATTCGAATACAGGCTTTTCCATCTCCGTAAGGATTGATTGCCTGTGCCATTTTTCGATAACTGACCTCTTCCCTAAATAACAAATCAACCGATTCAATAATTTTATGTGAATCTGTTCCTACCAATTTCACGGTACCCGCAGTAAGCGCTTCAGGTCTTTCTGTGGTATCTCTCATTACCAATACAGGTTTACCAAGGAAAGGTGCCTCTTCCTGTATTCCTCCCGAATCGGTAAGAATCAGGTAGGATAAATCCATAAGGTAAACGAAAGGCAGGTAATCAATCGGATCAATCAGGAAAATATTATTGTTTGTTCCTCCTTCAAGTGCCGGATCTTGACCAAGAATATCATAAACTGGCTTTTGAACATTCGGATTTAAATGAACCGGGTAAACAAAATCAACATCAGGATATTTTTCTGCCAGGAATTTAATCGATTCACAAATGTTGAGGAATCCTTTTCCAAAGTTTTCCCTTCTGTGGCCTGTAATCAAAACCATTTTTCTTGTTCGATACACCCATTCTGCTACCAGGCGAGTTGGAATTCCTTTCGATTGCAAAACATTCACAATGTCCATCACTACTTTCGAAGAGCGATGAATTTTTGTCAAGGTAAGTTGCAATGCATCAATCACAGTGTTGCCGGTTACCACAATCCTATTTTTAGAAATTCCTTCATCCATTAGGTTTTTCTGTGCCATGATGGTAGGAGCAAAATGCCACTGCGCCAATCGTCCGGTAATTTGTCGGTTCGCTTCTTCGGGCCAGGGTGAATATAAATTGTTGGTACGCAATCCGGCTTCGATATGCGCAATTGGAATTTGCTGATAATAAGCTGCCAATGCTGTGGTAGATGATGTGGTAGTATCGCCATGTACCAAAACCAAATCGGGATTTGAGACTTTTAATACATCTCTCATACCCATTAATACCCTGCTTGTAACATCGTATAAATCCTGTCCCGATTTCATGATTTGCAAATCGTATTCAGGAACAATTTCGAATAGATTTAATACCTGATCAAGCATTTCTCGATGCTGGCCTGTTACGCACACTATGGTTTCAAATTGTTCCGGATATTTCTGAAACTCTTTTACCAAAGGTGCCATTTTTATGGCTTCGGGTCGTGTACCAAAAACCAGCAATACCCTGTATTTATTGTTATTACTCATAATTTTAGAATTAAAATGTAAAAAAGTAGTAGTGCTATCTTAACTTGTTTCTTTTGTTCTGTTTCGGTTTCAGAACTTCTACAGGAATTTCATTCTCAATTTTAAGCTGTTGGTTGGTGATCCCACAAAAATCAAGAATCATCTTTTCATCGCTAAATGGGAGTGTTTTAAATTCGTTGTGCGCAACCAAGTAAACCACTAAGTCTGCCATATCAAAGGCAATTTCATAATCACTAATTTGAAAATCGTCATGACTCTCGATATTCGGTTCAACAATTAAAAAATCTTCCTGTCCAGATTGAGTTACCTTATTGGCGATGTACATAGCTGGTGATTCTCTTAAATCATCGATATTTGGTTTGAAAGCCAAACCCATGATTGCGATTTTAGGATCGTATCCCCGTTCCAATTTGAATTGAAGCTGAGCGTTCTTAATTTTCTCGACACACCAGAATGCTTTGTAGTTATTAATTTCGCGAGCCTTTCCAATAATCTGGCTTTCGAGCGGGTATTCCGAAACAATAAAATAAGGGTCAACAGCAATGCAATGTCCGCCCACTCCACAACCAGGAGTAAGAATATTCACCCTTGGATGTTTGTTTGCAAGTTCGATCAGTTCCCACACGTTGATATTGGCTTTCTGGCAGATAATCGATAATTCGTTGGCAAATGCAATTTGTACATCGCGCGAAGAATTTTCAACCAGTTTACACATTTCGGCAGTTCTGGAATTGGTTTTGTGAAGTTCACCAATCACAAATTGCCTGAAAAATTCGCAGGCCATTTCTGTCGATTCCTCGTCGATACCACCAATTACGCGATCGTTATGTTCCAACTCGTAAATGATATTGCCTGGAAGAACTCTTTCAGGACAATATGCAATAAACAAACGATCTTCCAATTCGGGACGTTGTGCATATATTAAATCGCGAACCGTTTCGGTTGTACCAACCGGCGAAGTTGATTCAATAATAAATAGATCGCCCTCTTTAAGCAAAGGAATTGCCGCTTTAGTGGCATCTAACACATAAGAGATATCGGGCTCGTGGTTGCCCTTGAAAGGAGTTGGAACTGCAACTGTATACACATCTGCTTCCTGCACCTCAAGGTGAGCCGATAATAAGTTATCTTCTACTACCTGATGAACTAATTCATCTAACTCAGGTTCAACAATGATGATTTCACCCAAATTAACTGCCTCTACTACCCTTGGATTTACATCTACCCCTTGCACACGAATCCCACTTCTAGCGATAAGCGAGGCCGTAGGAAGTCCGATATACCCCAATCCAATTGTGGTAACTACTTCAAACTTACTCATAAATATTTCCTGATTTTTGTGATACTCTGAATGGTATCAAACGATGGGTTGAACTTGTTTAATCTTGTCTAACGAAATATCAGTATAAACACAAGTTCCCAAAGAATCGAATCGAATTACAATACGATCCTTTCCTTTTATTTGCATGATCTCGCCTTTGATCCCTTTTAAAGGACCTCCCATTACCTCTACCAATTCACCCTTTTCCAGATTTTCATGACTTAAATCTACCTTACGGTTTTCATCGTCGAGAAAAACTCTAAGGGCTTGAATTTGTTCTTCAGGTATAGGCACAGCTTTGCCACCAAAAGTTACATATCGAACAGCGTAACTAGAATTAATTACGTTGTAATACTCCCTCTCGCTGACTTTCACAAACAAATAAGAACGAATAAGTGGCTCTTCGACCCACTTGGTTCGATCGCTCCACTGGCGAAGCTCTTTTTTTAAAGGAAGGTAGCACTCAATGTTTCTTGAGCACAATTCTTTGTACAGCCTCTTTTCTGCACGCGATTTGGTATAAATCGCGTGCCAAAGATACGGCCTTCTCAAAGCTTGCATGGTTGATTGAGTTAAGGTTTATACTAGTGAATGTAAATAGTTCCTCATGAGAAGTTGATTTGGTTGACGGGTGGTTGAATCCCTGAATCAAATTCTCATGGTAGATCGATGTTTTATCATATATGTTATCGGCACAGCTTCGCTTCCTCGGTCACAGAAAACAATTCTGCCGATTAATTTTATGCAAATAGAAATTTTGAAAAAGCACGCAACTTTTTCTGGGCGAATAATCGTTTGTTTGGGTAGTAATATGAATTACATAAAGTTGGGTTTAATCTTTATGCACACCGACTAAAACAAGCAATCATCAGCCTGTATTTTTAAAAACGGTAAATAAAATTTCGTGAGATTTTCTGATATGTACAAATTTAACGACTCATTACTTAGATTCAGTCTAAGTTATTTTGGTGAGAGCGCAATCTCGCATGATCAACCTACACTTTCGCCTGACTATCAGTAGATAAGAAAAATTAAACACTTAACATCTGGTTATTTTTTCTTAAACATGAAAACAGAATCCCTCAATTAAACCTTCATTCTATCAACACTTTAGCGTGTTTATCCATAAAATTGTTTCAGAGGAAGCATTGTTTTCGAAAATGAAAAACCAGTTAGTTTTTTTTCATCCTAACTGGTTTAAATAATATGAGAATCCAGATGCATTATTGCGCATCCACAACAGCTATGGTAACCATATTTACAATTTCACGAACCGAACTTTCCAAAGGCACAATGTGTATCGATTTGTTCATTCCCAGCAGTATTGGTCCAATGGCTTCAGCACCCCCTATTTCCTGCATCATTTTATAGGCAATATTTCCGCTACTCAGGTTCGGAAAGATAATGGTATTTACCTTTCGCCAACCCAGTTTCGAAAATGGAAACATTTTGGTTCTCAACTCTGGGTTTAATGCAAAGTTCATCTGAATATCACCATCTACAATCAATTCCGGATGCTCATGATGCAATTGTTCCACTGCCTGTTGAACTCTCACAGGACTTCCTTCTCTTATGGATCCAAAGTTGGAGTAAGAAACCATAGCAATCACAGGCTCGATATTGAATTTCCGAACCGCTTCGGCCGTTAGTAATGTTGTATCAACCAATGTTTGTGCGTCGGGACGAGGGTTTACCGTGGTATCCGAAAAGAAAATTGGCCCTTGCTTAGTCATCAGAAGATACATGCCTGCAATATGGTTGATATCCGACTTGATACCAACAGTTTGAATTGCCGGACGAATCGTATCGGCATATTTTGATGTTGATCCACTGATAAAAGCATCAGCTTCACCAGTTTCAACCATCATAGCCCCAAAATAATTTCGGTTGGTCATTTTATCCACAGCCTCGCTATAAGTTAGTCCTTTACGATTGCGCTTACGGAATAAAATTTTGGCGTATTCTTCTCTTCTCACTCGTTCTTCGGCGGCTCTCCAATTGATAATTGAAACACCATCCAAATCCAGGTCATTCTCGTCGATTAGCTTCTTGATATAATCAGGATTTCCCAAAAGAATTGGAATTGCAATTCCCTCATGAAGTACGGTTTGCGCCGCTTTCAATACTTTAAAGTTGGCTCCTTCGGCAAATACCACTCGTTTGGGGTTGCGTTTGGCCTTATCGGTTAAGGCACGCAATAATTTGTTATCTCTTCCCAGGCGTTTTTCCAACTGATTTTTGTAAGCTTCCCAATCATGAATTGGAGCTTTAGCAACTCCCGAGTCCATGGCAGCCTTAGCAACAGCAGGAGCAACAACAGTAAGTAAGCGTGGATCTAATGGTTTTGGAATGATATAATCCTTACCATAAGTTAGGTTCATTTCATGATAAGCGGTATTCACAATATCAGGCACATCTTCTTTTGCCAGAGCTGCCAGGGCTTTCACAGCTGCAATTTTCATTTCTTCGTTAATTCCGGTAGCTTTTACATCCAAAGCACCTCTAAAAATAAATGGGAAACCCAGCACATTATTCACTTGGTTTGGATGATCGGATCGCCCCGTTGCCATCACCAGATCTTTACGGGTTTTCATCGCCAACTCGTAAGCAATCTCAGGATTTGGATTCGCCAGGGCAAACACAATAGGTTTATCTGCCATGCTATTCACCATACTCGGCTTTAACACATTTGCAACCGATAATCCCAGGAACATATCAGCACCTTCAACGGCATCTTCTAATGTTTTTACATTTACCGATGTTGCAAATTCCTTTTTAATGGTACTTAAGTCGGTTCTTGATTTATGAATCACACCCTTGCTATCGAGCATGATGATGTTCTTCTTTTTAACACCCAAAGCAATATACAATCGCGTGCATGCCACAGCCGATGCTCCGGCTCCATTTACCACAATTTTAATATCGCTCAGCTTCTTTTTCTGCAAGTCAACCGCATTCAGCAAACCTGCAGCTGAGATGATTGCCGTACCATGCTGGTCATCATGCATAATTGGAATATCAAGCTCTTTCTTCAAACGGTCCTCAATTTCAAAACATTCCGGAGCCTTGATATCTTCCAGGTTAATTCCTCCAAAAGTGGGAGCAATTCCTTTTACAATCTTAACAAACTCATCTACATTTTTACTATCAACCTCGATATCGAATACATCGATATCGGCAAAAATCTTAAAGAGTAAACCTTTTCCTTCCATAACAGGCTTACCTGCTTCGGCACCCAAATCGCCCAAGCCTAAAATGGCCGTACCATTCGAAATTACAGCCACCAGGTTCCCCTTGGCTGTGTATTTGTACACGTTGTTCGGATCTGCCTCAATCTCCAGGCAAGGCTCTGCCACTCCAGGAGAATAGGCCAGCGATAAATCCAATTGGGTTGAATGGGGTTTGGTCGGAATTACCTCAATTTTTCCGGGTCGTTTGCCTTCGTGATAGCGAAGCGCATCCTCTTTGGTAAATTTTGCCATGATAAGTGTTAGTTTGGGAGCAATTGTTGTTTGATTTTGTAGGCTTGCAAAAGCAAGTTGCAGAGGACTGATAGTCGAAGCTATGTTGAGGAAAGTGTAAAACAGCTCAACTTCACGGTCCTGACAGGTAATGTTTTACTCTATTAAAATTCCGACAATAATTAATGAAAGGAAAGAGTGAAAAGAATGTTATGCAGCATGCTTTGGTTTAGAAACTCTTATCAATACAGATTTTTCAGGGAAATAACAAAGCACAAAAAAGCCCCACATAAAAATGCGGGGCTGAATGATATCAATTGGATTGATTTTATTTCTTAGGAGGTTTATAACCTCTTTGCTTTGCAGCTTCTTCCAAACGTTGTTGGAATTTCGATTTCTTCACAGGCTTTTTCTTGTTTGCCTCGATGGTTGCCAACACTTTGTCTTCATCAACCATATACTTACGGATTGCCCAGGTTTGAGCTACAGTAAACAATGTTGCAATAAAGTAGTAGTATGATAAACCTGATGCATAGCTATTGAACCAGAACAAGAACATTACCGGCATTAAATACATCATGGTTTGCATACCAGGCATCTGATTGGTAGACTGCATCTGGCTGTTCATTCTGGTATAAACCAGGTTGGTAATTGCCATCAACAAACAGAATAAACTGATGTGATTACCATAGAATGAACTCAGCAATGGAATATGTGCATCCCAACTTACAATGGCATCGAATGATGATAAATCTTCTGCCCATAAGAAACTCTTCTGACGAAGCTCGATAGACGAAGGGAAGAATCGGAACAGTGCAATCAGAATTGGGAACTGTACCAGCATAGGTAAACATCCACCCATTGGATTCACACCTGCTTTTTTGTACAATGCCATGGTTGCCTGCTGGCGCTCCATTGCTTTATCCTTAGGAATTCTCTCGTTAATTTCATCGATTTGTGGTTTCAATACCTTCATCTTAGCAGTCGACATGTAAGACTTGTAAGTTAAAGGAGCCAAAATCAACTTGATGATAATGGTTAAAATCAGGATGATGATACCATAATTTGCAATGTGGTTTTCAAGGAAGTTGAAAATTGGAATTACAAACCACTTGTTTACCCAGGCAAACATTTTCCATCCTAAATCAACCAATGAATGCAATTCAATATCCTTACCATATTTTCTCATGGTCTTGTACTTGTTCGGACCAAAATAGAACTCCATTGGGTAGTTCTCCAGTTGAGATCCCTGGTATGGTAATGAAATTGCAGCAGAGAAGTTCTTCAGAATTGGATCATCTTCTGCCATGTCCACAGATTTCAATTCGATGCCTTTGAAAGATTCATCAGCAATCAAAACCGACGAGAAAAATTGTTGCTTAAACCCAATCCATTTTACTTTGGTTGATAGGCTTTCCTCATCTTCACCTGAAGCAGACATGCTATCAACATCATCTTCGAAAAACTTGTAGAAGATATTGGTATACTGATTTTCGAATTTGCGGCCTTTTTCCTGGCTTGGAATATCGGCAGCCCAGTTAAAGGTTAAATCTCTTTGGTTCAAAGAAATTACATCCTGCATTCCTACCACATTGATATCAAAACCAAGCATGTAAGAATCTGGCTCTAATGTATACTTGTACTCAATGTACTTGCCTTCTCCAGCATGTAAACGCATGCTTACAACCTGTGTTGCTGTAGAAGCATCAACCGTTTTAACTGTGCTTACTGGAGTAAAAAACAAGTCCTGGGTATTCATTGCCTTGTTTTCAGCATAGAATGTTAATCCGAACCTGGAATTTTTCTCACCCCAAAGCATTAATTTTTCAGCCTCATAAGTTTTGTAATCTTTCAGCTCAACATTGGCAATTTTACCTCCTAAGGTATTGATGCTCAATTTCACCAACTTATTCTCAAGGGTAATTATCTCTTCTTTTTGCTGAACCGCTCCGGCAAATGCTCCATATTCACTCTGAAGTGCTGCAGTATCCTGCTTTTTCTCTGCGTATTGCTTTTTTAAGGCCTCGATTCTTTCTGCTTCTAATTGCTCACTGCGCAATCTTTCTACCTGCGCAATAGAATCTCTGGTCTTAATGGCTTTGATTTCTTCCTCCGATGGTTTTGTCAGGTAAGTATACCCGATCAAAATCGCACCGATGATCACCAAGCCCCAAATCGAATTTCTATCCATTTTCTATTTTTTAATCTTTTCTAAGTAATGTCTCTTACAGGGAAATTATTTTTCCATGGTAGCCTTCACAAACTCAACAAACAATGGTTGAGGTTTGATTACCGTACTCTTGTACTCTGGGTGGAACTGAACACCCACAAACCATTTGTGTCCATCCAACTCAACTGCTTCAACCAAACCAGTATCAGGATTCATACCAACGGCTTTCATACCTGCTGCTTCGAATTGTTCCAAATACTCGTTATTGAACTCGTAACGGTGACGGTGACGTTCCGAAATTTCTTTTTGCTTGTATGCTGCAAATGCTTTCGAATCTTCTTTTAGGATACAGTCATACGCTCCCAAACGCATTGTTCCACCTTTTTCGGTTACGTTCTTTTGCTCTTCCATCAGGTTAATTACCGGATGTGGAGTTTTAGGATTCATTTCCAATGAATCAGCTTCTTCCAATTTCAACACATTGCGAGCAAATTCAATTACTGCAACCTGCATTCCCAAACAAATTCCCATAAATGGGATATTGTTCTCACGAGCATATTTTACGGCTAAAATTTTTCCTTCCAATCCTCTGTGTCCAAAACCTGGTGCTACCAAAATCCCTTTCAGGTCTTTTAGTTCTTCCTGGTAGTTGGCATCATTCAATTTCTCAGAATGGATCCATTGAATCTTCACTTTGCACTCATTCACCGATCCTGCATGTACGAATGACTCCGCAATAGATTTGTAAGCGTCATGTAACTCTACATATTTTCCTACCAAACCAATTTTTACTTCTGATTTTGGATTCTGCAAGCGAGTCAGGAATTTCGTCCACTCCTTCAATTTTGGTTCTTTCTTAGGATCCAATCCAAGCTTTTCACAAACAGTCTGATCAAGCTTTTCTTCACGCATTTTCAATGGCACTTCGTAAATTGTTGAAACATCAATCGACTGAACAACAGCCTTAGGATCAACATTACAGAACAATGCTACTTTTCTGCGAACATCGGCAGTCAACTCATGCTCGGTTCTCAACACCAATACTTCTGGCTGAACTCCGGTTTCCAATAATGATTTTACTGAGTGCTGAGTTGGTTTTGTTTTCAACTCGCCCGAAGCTGCAAGGTAAGGCACCAAAGTTAGGTGAATAACAAGAGCATCGTGTCCAAGCTCCCACTTTAACTGACGTACTGCTTCGATATATGGCAATGATTCAATATCACCTACGGTACCACCAATTTCGGTAATCACAACATCGTACTTGTGTTTAGTTCCCAAAAGTTTGATGTTTCTTTTGATCTCATCGGTGATGTGAGGAATGATCTGAACCGTTTTTCCTAAGAAATCTCCTTTTCTCTCTTTGTTGATCACGTTACGGTATATTCTACCCGTGGTAACATTATTAGCCTGAGATGTAGGAGCATTTGTAAATCGTTCATAGTGTCCCAAATCCAAATCTGTTTCGGCTCCATCGTCAGTCACAAAACACTCTCCGTGCTCATAAGGATTTAATGTTCCCGGATCGACATTCAAATATGGGTCTAACTTTTGGTTGGTTACAGAATATCCTCTGGCTTGCAATAATTTGGCCAGCGATGATGCTATAATTCCCTTTCCCAATGATGAGGTTACCCCACCTGTAACGAAGATGTATTTGGTTGTTGACACTTTATAAACTTTTTTAATTGATTTAATAAAGCTGCAAAAGTAGTCAAATTATAGGTTTTTAAGAAACAAAATCCATGTTTCAGGCGATCATTTATCGATTTATTTTACCGCACTAAAAAAATCGGAAGCAAAAAAAAGCATTCCTCATTACAAGAAATGCTTTTGAAATATAAAACATTACAAATTTATGAAACTAAACCATCAATAATTTTGAGCTTTTCGTTCAGGATGGCGAGATTTTGCTTTCCTCGTTCAATTTTTTCCTCAATCTCACTTACAACACTTGAATTCTTTGATGAAGAGAAAAATCCAACATTGTTTTCCCACAAAGCAATATCACTTTCCAGTTGCCTGATTTTGTTCACAATTTTATTTCGCTCAATAATAATTTTATCTTCGGAATTGTTCATTGTCAGGAAGTTATCGATTTTCGACTTAAACTTCTGAACCTCCTTATTATCGCTATCCATATTCATCCTATCGTACAGACTATTTATGGATTTTCTAAATGCCTCCTGAACTTTATCCTTCTTCTTGTAAGGAACATGACCAATTTGGGACCACTCTTTTTGAAACTGACGAAGTGCATTCAGGTTTTTCTCATTATCCTCAACAAGCTCGTAGGTTTGCACTTTCTGAATTAGAGCTTCCTTTAGTTTCAAGTTTTCAACCTGCCCTGCATCTGCATTATCGAAATGTTCCGATTTGTTGTTAAAAAACTTGTCGCAGGCAGCACGGAAACGAACCCAAAGTTCTTCCGAAACCTTTCTAGGCACAGGTCCAACTGTTTTCCACTCTTTCTGAATGGCAATCAGTTTATCGGTTGTTTCTTTCCAATCCTGGCTGTCCTGAAGACTTTCAGCAATGGCACACAGTTCCTTCTTTTTCTCTAAATTAACATTCAGTTTTTCTTTTAGAGCCATGTAAAAATCTCTCTTCTTATCGAAGTAAAGATCACAAGCTGCACGAAATCTTTGGTAGATTCTATTGTTGTCCTTCTTGGGAGCAAAACCAATGGTTCTCCACTCCTTCTGAAGATCGATAATTTCTTTCGAACTTGTATTCCACTCTTTATGTGATCCGATTTCGCGATTGGCAATTTCCTCTGCCTTTTCACACAAAACAGTCTTTTTTTCCAGGTTATTTTTCTGTTCCGACTTTAAGCCTTCGTAATACTCCTGATGTTTGCGATTGATAATGGTTGTAGCAGCTTTAAACCTAGTCCACAAATTTTCTTTCTCATCGCGAGGCACAGGCCCAATTTCCCTCCACTGTTCATGATATTTTTGCAAGGTATTAAAGGCTTTTACCACAGAAGTTTCATCTAACAATTTCTCGGCTTCTTCGCACAGCTTAATTTTCGAGGCCATGTTCTTTTTCAGGTCCAGATCTCGAAGCTCTTTGTTAATTTTAATATAATCGTAGAAGTTCTCGACATGATGATGATAATTGTCCCACAGGTTTTTCAATGCCTGCTGAGGTACCATCCCAATTTCATGCCATTTCTTTTGAAGCTCTCTGAATTCATGGAAAGTTTTATCGAATGCTTCCTTCCTGTTAACCAGCTCCTTAATATCTTCAATAATCTGATATTTCTTCTTCAGATTTTCTTCCTTTTCCTGTTCGATATTTCGGCTTTGTTCTGTCTTTTTATCCTTGAATTTTTGAAGCATCTCACGCACCTGTACTTCCAACTCATCGGTTCCAAAGTCAAACTCTTCTTCAGGTCCACCTTCAGCAATAAACTTTTTCTTTGCAGCCTCAATTTCTTCCTTGTGCTTTTTATAAAAGTTAAACTGAATTGCTTCTACCTTCTCCTTAACTGCAGATAAGGACTCATTCTCCAGAAGTAAACTCAATCGGTTTTTAAGCTCACTTTTTTCCATTAAGGTATAATCTGGTTCCTTCTGAAGTTCCGACTCCTTTTCATTTGTCTTCTCTTCTTCGGTCTCAGATACATTCTCCTTTTTTTCTTCAGCAATTACATCTTCATTTTCAGTTTCAGAAGTTGTTGCTTTCTCTTCATTTGAATTTTCGGTTTCATGAGAATCGGTAACCTTATTCTTCTCTTCTAAATTTTCATTCAATTCATTCTCATGTGAGGGATTTGACAGATCTGGTGCTTTCATGTAAATTGAGTTAGATAAGTTTCAAAACAGGAAGAAACTCGTGTTAACAATACCACCTAAAAGAAAACTTTTAAGCCTACTCTTACGAATTTAACTAATTATGTGCTAATCCTCAAAGATTTTCAATATTTTTCTTTTCCTCAAAAAACAAGAGGTTCATGCAATTACACGAACCTCTTCACCAAAACAAACTAATTAACTAAGCTAATTTTTTCAATTATTAAGAAAAATTTAACTACCCTAAACCATGCTCTTTATTATGAATATTTCAAGAAACATAAATCCACTATTCAGTTACTTGATTTCTATATTGTGAACTTCAGCTTGCTTTTCTTCAAGTTTTGGCAGGATAATGTTTAAAATTCCATCTTTTACTTCTGCCGAAATGTTCTGCTGATTAATGGTATCAGCCAACTTAAAGCTTCTTTCGAACTTTTGTACCCCAAACTCTCTTCTTAGGAATTTTTTATCCTCTTTCTCAACTTTCTTGTTCGCTGAAATTTTAATAAAACCATCTTCAACTCTGATACTTACATCCTCTTTGGCAAAGCCTGGAATCGAAACTTCGATTAGGTAATAATCCTTCTCTTCAATAACATTTGTTGCAGGTCTGAAAGCTTGCTCTCTTTCAACAGCCGATTTAAAACTATCCTGAGTTTCTTTAAACAATTGATTCATTAATTGACTTGTAAAAAAATCATTTGGTCTTTTTGAATATCTCAATAATGTCATAACTCTAATCTCCTATACTTTTTATTAATTCTTCGGTTCCGGATTCCGATTATTTTCATTTTTAATTTCGACCAACATTAATCAAAGCATGTACCATTGCATTTTTTGATCCAAAAAGTCAGAAAAGCCCGCTTCGAACATGTCATTTTGGCTTGTTTTATGATTTTTCGTGTGTCATTTTGTCTTTGTAGCTCATTTTAATGACTTGATATTTGTTTTACTTGCATCACTAATTCGGGATATATACTTTTACACAAAATTTAGAATTCATGAGAATCGATATATTAACTGTTGTTCCTGAATTGATGGAAAGTCCACTGAACCACTCCATCATTCAACGAGCAAAAGACAAAGGTGTAGTTGAAATACACATCCACAACATTCGCGACTTTTCGGAGGATAAGCACAATAAGGTTGACGATTACGCATTTAGCGGAGGAGCAGGAATGGTAATGAGGTTGGAACCTGTTGTTAAGGCCATTGAACATTTAACCGATCAACGCGAGTACGATGAAATCATTTTCACTTCGCCAGATGGTGATCAGTACGATCAAAAAACTGCCAATATGCTTTCTCTTAAGGAAAACATTATTATTCTATGTGGTCACTACAAAGGAATTGATCAAAGAATCAGAGATCATTTTATCACTAAGGAGATCTCGATAGGCGATTTTGTTCTTACAGGAGGAGAATTGGCAGCCGCTGTAATTACAGATAGTGTAGTTCGTTTGATACCTGGCGCAATGAACGATGAAACTTCGGCACTTACAGATTCATTCCAGGACAATTTATTGTCTCCACCAATTTATACCAGACCCGCAGAATTCCGAGGCTGGAAGGTACCTGAAATTCTTCTTTCGGGAGATCATAAGAAGATTGAAAAATGGCAGGAAGAGCAAGCTTATTTGAGAACTAAAAAATTACGTCCTGATTTATTGGATGAATAAAAAAAAAGGCTCCAAATGGAGCCTTTTTTTAATATTAATAGTTTTTAGCTTTCTTCTCAAAGTATGCTTGAGGGTGCTCGCAGGCAGGACAATTTTTCGGTGCTTTACCCCCTTTGTGAACGTATCCACATTTGCGGCAATACCACTCTTCTTCTTCCTCCGATTCAAATACCTTTTCTTTTTCGATGTTTTCTAACAATTTAAGGTATCTCTCCTCGTGCATTTGCTCTACTTTAGCAATTAACTTAAAGGCTGTAGCAACTTTTTTAAAGCCTTCCTCTTCTGCAATTCTTGCAAATTCAGGATACAATTCAGTATACTCTTCGTTTTCACCACATGCAGCTGCTTTCAAGTTCTCTGCCGTAGTACCTACCTTACCTGCAGGATATGCTGCGGTAATTTCAACATCACCACCTTCTAAAAAACTAAAGAAACGTTTGGCATGTTGCATTTCCTGTTCGGCAGTTTCTACAAATAAAGCAGCAATTTGCTCGTAACCTTCTTTTTTAGCCTGTTTTGCAAAATATGTATATCTGGCTCTTGCTTGCGATTCACCGGCAAATGCCTTAAGCAAATTCTTTTCTGTTTGTGTGCCTTTTATGCTCATAGTTATAATTTATTGATTTGTAATTTTGATATTCAAATATCAAGATTTTTCAATTCCCATAAAACAAAATCTACAAAGCATTTCATTATTTATATTCAATAAATAGTATACATTTCAGTATTTTATTATGTGCAAACAGCATCTCAAAATACCATGATATAATCAGGCAAAAAAATAAATTACGATATCTTCTCATCTAAATCATTTCTAATGATAACTTGATTTAAGCCAATTCTACAGAAAAACAACACCTCATTTTATAGAAAATCACTTTTTAAAAGCATACCCCCTATTTTTAAAACCTTTGCGTTAAAAAATATCACTTTTCGAAGCAATTACCCCCTTATTTTTTGGTTCTTGTTTTTATTTTTTCATACTTTTGAAAACATACCCCTCTCATAAATGGGTTAGAATAGAAATTAGTTGATTAATTACCACACCTACCCCCCTTCAAAATGGGGTAGGTGTTTCTATTAAGAAAAAACCACAATTAAAACAGTATAGATATAACTATTAACCTTAATTATTAATCCTAAAATCTATTAGTATGCTAAAGACTAAAAAGTTTTACACATTTTTTATTGGAATGATTTTATTCTTCGGACAAGTATCGGCTCAGGAAACAAAAGGTGAGCTTTCATTTGGAGCAGATTTGATGAGTCGATATGTTTGGAGAGGAACACAATTCTCTACCGGGCCAGTAATTCAACCGGGTATTGAATACAGCAAAGGAGGATTCGCCATTGGTGCATGGGGTTCTTACGCTTATAATGGTGATAATGATGGGGCTGAAGCCGACATTTACCTCTCTTACACTTTTGCCGATGATCTTTTTACAGCTACGCTTACCGATTACTTTTTCCCGACTGATGACATTGCTGCAAAGAACAGCTATTTTGACTACAAGAAAAAATCAACCGGTCATATACTGGAAGGAACTCTTGCATTTAATGGTTCGGAAGGATTTCCCATAAGCATTATGGCTGCAATGAACTTTTGGGGAGCCGATCAGGATAATAAGGGAGATCAGCAATACTCTTTATACATAGAGTTGGGACACAGTTTCTCTTATAAGGAAATTGATATTGATGTATTTGCAGGTTTTACTCCTGTTGATGCTGATGAAGAAAAAGGTGAATCGGGCTTTTACGGCGATACGGCCGGCTTTGTGAACCTGGGTTTCACTGCATCTAAAGAAGTGGCCATTACCGAAAAGTTTTCACTTCCTCTTTCTGCATCTCTTATCGCTAACCCAATGGCAGAAAACCTATTCCTTGTTTTTGGAGTTTCATTTTAATCGCAATAGTTTCTACAATTGGTTTATTAGTTTAGGCAAGAAGGGCATTCAATTTGAATGCCCTTCTTTTATATTATAAACCAAACACTATGGTATCCTCATAAACTTATGCGATTGCAATGAAATATTCCATTTCGGATTATTCTTTACATACTCAACAATTGGTTTTACATTGTGTACATACTGACTCCACTCCGATTGCAAGTACAACAAGCAATCTTCACCTACATTCTTTGATAATTCTTCAGCCCACTCAAAATCCTTTTCCAAATCGTAAATAATCACCTTAAGCTCATTGGCTTTCTGATAGGAAGATGGCACCGGCAGTTTATTTCGCTTTGGCGATAAACAAATCCAATCCCACTCACCACTAATTTTGTATGCTCCCGAAGTTTCCAGGAAGTTCTCGATATTGTGCTTTTTAAGCTCTGTACACAAAGGCTCCAGATTATATAAAGATGGCTCACCACCTGTAACTACAACCGATTTGGCTGGCGATTCAACCGCTTTTCGAACCACTTCTTCAACCGAAATCAAACGGTGTTCAGCCGGATTCCATGAAATTTTACTATCGCACCAGCGGCAACCAATATCACATCCGCCAATACGGATAAAATAGGCAGGTTTTCCCGTATGATACCCTTCACCCTGAATGGTATAGAAATCCTCAACCAATGGCAAATCGGTTCCTTTATCAAATATTTCTTTGTACTTGTCTTTCAAATCTTTCTTATTTACAATGATACAATCCGAATATCTAGGTTGTTCAGTAAACGGTTTGCAAAATTACAAGCTTTTTAAGGATTTCAAAATCAAAGCATGAGATTCTTTATTACATCATCGCCTTATGGCAGCATTTTAGCTCACAACTTTAGGTCCAATAATTGTTATGTACAGAAAATATTTTTTATAATTTCACACACAAATTAACTAAATCACATCATGAAGCAATTCTTATACTACCTACTACTTTTTGCATTTATTTTTACATCCTGCTCCGACAGCAATACACCTGAAGAAAAGCAACCGATTGATAACACTCCAAAAGAGATTAGTATCTTTTGTGTGAATGATGTACACGGACAGATCGATAATTTTGCCAAGCTAAAATACATTGTTGATAAGGAAAGAGAAGAACATCAGGTAGTTGTTGTAAGCGCAGGCGACCTGTTTTCGGGCAATCCTGTTGTTGATAATCATCCCGAAAAGGGATATCCTATGGTGGATTTAATGAACAAAAGCGGATTCGATATTGCTGTTCTGGGGAATCATGAATTCGACTATGGCCTGGAAAATTTAAAAAACCGATTCACTCAATCTGAATTTGATTGGATCTGCGCCAATGTAAATACGGAAAACAGCCCACTGCCACAACCTTTGGAATACAAGACAATCACAAAGGACGATATCAAACTTACATTTTTAGGGCTTGTGGAAACCAATGGAAAGGATGATGCTATCATTCCTTCTACACATCCATGGAGGGTGAAAGAAATCACATTTCAAAAACCACAGGATGTTGTTGCGCTGTACTCAGATCTCAAATCTGAGGAGGATGCCGACCTATACATTTGCCTAAGTCATTTAGGAATGAATGGCAACGATCAGGTTCTTGGAGACATTCAGTTGGCCAATCAGTTTCCCTTTTTTGATCTGATTATTGGTGGTCATTCTCATCAAAAAGTAAATACAGTAGAAAATGGAGTTCATATTGTACAATCGGGTGGTTACTTAAATTACCTTGGCAAAATAAACCTGGTGGTTACAAACAAAAAGATTGAAGAATTTAGCTTTGAATTGATTGACCTGAATAATTACGCCATAGAAGATACTGAGATAAAAAACCTAATTGCAGATTACAATAACCAGGACTATCTAACAGAAGTTATTGGCTATTCGAACAGAAACCATGGAAGAAGCCAGGTTGGATGTTTTTACACCGATGCCTTACGCAATAGTTTACAGGTAGATTTGAGCTTTCAGAACACAGGAGGAGTAAGATCTTCGCTAAACCAGGGAGACATTACCACACGAGAAATCTATGAAATTTCGCCTTTCAACAATGGAACAGTTATTTATGAAATGTCGGTTCTTGATATCAAAAAGTTTCTAAAAGAATCTGGTGCCGGATTTTATTATTCGGGTGTAGAGCTTAGTCAGAACGGCCAGGATGTAATTATTAAAGATGTTGATGGCAAACACCTGGAAGATGAGCAAATATTACGCGTAGGCTTAAACGATTATATTCCGGCAGTTCATGATACATATTTCCCTGAAACAGGAACAGTTCAGGAACTAACCGATGCTGAAACGATAATCGAATACCTAAGAAATAACAACTCGCCTGTTGACTACCCTAATGCTGAAAGGTATTTCCGCATGAAATAAGGAATAGAATATTTGATTGGAAACAAGACTAATTGCTAATGAATTGTTTCCAGTCAATTTTATAAATGGCCTGCTTTTGTTTTGTTGCTTCTGTGTTGATATACAATTCATCATTATCGGTAAAAAGCACCCCTTCGGTTTGCGCACTGCCTAAAACTTCCAAATCGAGCTTCACACTTTTACCTCCTAAAAAATCAGTAGCTTCAAAATCATATAATAAAATCAAATAGGTTCTGAAATCTTTATAGCCCACCAAAGCAACAACATCACCGGTGGTGTTAATATCGGCACCTGTTACCAATAAATCGGCATCGAATTCTGCTTTTGGTTGTAATTTATGCTGCTCCAAAGTCTTTGGCATTGAATACATCCTGGTCTTTAAATTTGCCCAGTTTTTTGTGAAAAAGTAGAGCGAATCTCCCGATGAGAAAAATGCTTCGCAATCGTAATTATGGTGATGCTTTAGCGATATAAAAACCTTCTGATCGGCCCATTCGAAACCAATTTCTTCAGCTTCTGTTTCAATTTTATCATTCTTATCAATTTTGGATTTATCGACACGATATAATTTAAGATTACGTCTCGTTCCATAATTATTTCCAAAATCGCCAATATAGAAATACTGATCATCCTCGGCCAAAGCTTCCCAGTCCAAATTCGACACATTTTTTACTTGCAAAGTTTTCTTCAAACTTCCTTGTAAATTGTATGCATACAATGCCGCTGCTCCACCACTATCGTTATTTACCCAGATTAAACTATCATGCCAAATCATTCCCGATTGTTCATCTACAACTACCGGCAAACTATCTGACACCAAAATTGGTTCATAAACAAGCATTTTTTCATTGATTTCGCTTTGCTCCTGTTCTGTTTGCTTTTTATCCGATCCAGTACTACATGAAGTCACAAATAGGATAAGAATACCAAATAGTAAAGTAGATATATTCACGGCAAGTCTTTTTAATGTGTGGAGCAAAGCTGACAAAAATAATTGAATAATAAAAATCTTACACCGGGACAGTCCTTTCACAAACACTCACCCAACACCCTCTTACCACCTTTATATCTGCAAGTTAAACTCGCCACAAACCCACAACACACTAAACAATAACTTGATTTTACAACAAAAATTGAGTGCAGGAGTCGACTTTTTTATTTCACATACTCTTGAAGCAGTTCAAACAGCTTAATCCGGTCTATTGGCTTGGTGATATAAGCTACACAACCCGAATCTAATGCTTTTTGCTTATCTCCTTTTAAAGCATAGGCGGTTTGCGCAATAATAGGCAAGCCAGGTTTTAGCTCTAAAATTCTTTTGGTGGCATGATATCCATCCAAATGAGGAATTTTAACATCCATCAATACCAAATCCAAATCGGGATTCGATTTTACCATACCAATTGCAACGACTCCATTTTTAGCCCACAGCAATTTGGCCTTTGTAGGAGCCAATATCTCCTCCAGCAAATCGTAGTTAATCTCTACATCCTCAACAATTAAAATATCCTTGCCACTCAAGTCTGGCACCTCAATCGATTTTAGTATATCACACTCTTTTTTATCAGGAATACTAACAACATCATTCAATTTAAAATAGAAACAGGACCCCTTTCCTTTTTCTGATTCTAACCATAGTTCACCTCCCAATAAATTCGAAATCTCCTTACAAATGGCCAAACCCAGTCCAACACCCGATTGCAATCCCCAATAAGGTTCTTCAACCTGTCTAAAAATATCAAATATCACTTCCTTGTACCGATCTGAAATACCAATTCCAGTATCCGACACAAAAAATACAATGCTTTTATCATGAATCTTACAGCCATAATCGATTTGTCCTGAATCTGTATACTTTATGGCATTGTTCAGCAAGTTGGTAATAAGCTGCATCACTTTTGTACGATCGGAAGTGATGAAAACATCACAATCGCCACATGGCATATAATTGGTTCCAATATCGGTCTTGTTAAACTTCTTCACCTCAGCCTTTACATACTGTTGAATTGTGCCAAACATCTCGTTTAAAGAAAACTGATCAACATTTAATTTCACCTCTTTGGCCTGCAATAAAGACACATCAAAAATCGATTCGATGATTTTAAGCAAATGTTTCCCACTTGACTTTACAATCTCATTCCATTTCTCAATTTTTTCGGCAGGTGAATCGGGCTTTAAAAGTGTACTAAATCCAATAATAGCATTCAAAGGTGTTCGCAATTCATGCGACATGGAAGCCAGGAAGGTTGATTTTAACTGATCACTTTCCTCGGCCTTATCCTTTGCAAAAATCAACTCTTGCTCGTATCGTTTTCTGCTCAATACACCAGCAAGCATATCCGCAAAAGTTTTGATATGAATTTTATCTGTCTTATTCCACTTTCTGTTATCATTAACCGTATCGAACACCACGCAGCCCAACAACTTATCTTGAGTTAGTAGTGGAAATACAAGCATCGATTTTACATATTCTCGTGGGTCTTTATCAAAATTTGCAAAAGCAACTGTAGGCAATTTCTTGATATCCTCAACCACAAAATTTTTATACTTTTTAAATCGCTCAATCCACCAACTAAAACTCTCGCTAGGCATCAATTTGGGATTATCGAAGCCCATGATTTCTTCACCTGCAAACCATTCATATTTTCGTTCGACATATTTGTTGCTACTCACCAAAAACAGGTAAGCCCTATCGGCTTTTGTATGACTTCCCAATTTGCCAATTGAGGAATGAATGGCCTCATCAATAGCCTCAACAGGAGCACTTACCAGTTCGGCCGATATCTTACTTAAAAGTTTTTCTATCCTGGTTTTCCTGGCCAATTCGGTTTCGGCTTTCTTCTGTTTGCTGATATCTCTAACAACGGTCTGGATAAACTGCTCGCCATTCAGGTCGATTAAGTTTGCCGTGAGTTCGACAGGAAACTCTTGTCCATCTTTGGTAATGTGCCAGGTACGCATAAAAAAGCTACCCAATTCTGAAATAATTTCACGAATCTCTTCTATTTTACTCTTGGTGAGCACACCTTTTTTGGCAATTGCCTGGGCATTAATTTTTCTGAACTCCTCTTTCGTGTATCCATATCTATCAACAGCAGTTTCATTTACCTCTATAAAATTTTGCAAACCTTCACCTTTCCAGGGATGTACAAATACCGCTTCGTTTAGCGAATTAAACAGCAATCGAAACTTACTTTCGCTCAAAGCCAGTTTCTGCTCTCCCATTTTCCTTTCGGTGATATCGGTGATATAGCCTTCAATAAACAATGGTCTTCCCAACCTGTCTTTAATGGTTAAGCCTTGTTCAAACACCCATTTTAACTTGCCATCCTTTGTCTGTATCCTATACTCTAAAGAAAACCGTCGATTCTTCTCCCCCGCATCATCTACCTCTCTCGAAACATATTCCCTATCATCAGGATGAATTACATCGTTAAATGCCAATTGTGCATTGTAATTTAATTCTTCAGCCGTATATCCAGTAAGTTCTTTTACTCCTTCGCTCACAAACAGCATGGTCCAATATTCATCTACCAAACACCGGTAAGCCATTCCTTTTAAATTACCAATTAATGTGGTTAACCTCCTGGTTGCCTCAACTACTTTGCGCTGCGAGCGCTTTTGTTGTGTAATATCACGAATAATGGCAGTAACTTCTCGCTCACCTATCGAGTTAATGCGGAATTCATAATAGCAGACTCCTTTATTTTCAACATTTTTACGATAATCGAATATTTGCACCTGCCTGGTATCGAAAGCCTCTTCCATGGCAATCGAGAACTTTTCTCTTAATTCTTTTTCGAAAAGAGTTCGAATGGATACCGATTCAGCATTTTGGGGATGGTGAAATAAGCCATTGGGTTTACCATGTAGGTCAACAACTTTACCATCGCGGGTAATCCGAATGATTACATCGGGGATTGTTTCGAGTAAAGCCCTGGCTTTTGCTTCACTGCTTTTAATCTTTTTATCAGCTTCAATTCTTTGGCTAATATCTTCAAAAACAGTAAATACTTGCTTGGGTCGATTCGAAGCCCGATCGAACATAGGAGTTGCCGTTACGCTAATCCAAATGTAATCTTGCTGAATGGGGTTGAATACTCCAAGCACGGAGTTCGTGATTTCTTTACCAGTTTCCAGGGCCAACTTTGCAGGATGTGCATTGGCATCCATCATCGAGCCATCGGGTAAAATATTATTAATTCGGGGCTCAAAGCTTGTTACACCCAATAACTCTTCGCTCGATTTCCCCAAAATATTTGAGGCCGCAGGGTTTGCATAGGTAATTTTCCCTTGTGCATTGCGAATAAGAATACCTTGAGCAGTGGTATTAAAAAGTAAATCGTATTCGTCGTGAGTTCGGGTATTTTTCAGCTCTTTGGCCAGTAAAGTATTTTCAGCATCTAAAGCGGCAACTTGCTTCTGAAGTTGATTTATTTCTTCCTGATATTCAAACAGTCGTTTCTCAAATTCATCAGGTGATATATTCTCAAAACTATCCGACATACTTGATTTTAAATTAAATACCCATTTGCAACTCTTACTAAGTTACTAAAAATCGCGTCAAGTATTTCATCTAAATCGTGAAAAGCTCCGATTAAATATAGTACTCCGAACTGTGTTTAATTTCTTTTATCACGAAAGTACTGTTAAGCACTCCAATGTTTCTGATTTTTGACAATTTGTATCGGACAAATTCGTGATACTCCTCCAAACTCTTTACATGGATCTTTAAAATAAAATCGACCTGACCGGCCATATGGTAACATTCCTGCACTTCCTTCAGGTCTTGAATTTGCTCCTCAAACTCATCAATGAAAGTTTCATCGTGATATCGCATTGAAACCTGGCAAATGGCTGTTACACTTCTTTCGATACGTTTTTTATCGAGTATGGCCACATATTTTTTAATAAAGCCTTGATTTTCTAACCTCCTGATTCTCTCATACACAGGCGATGGTGTTAGATTCAACATACTGGCAATCTCTTTTGCTGTTTTTTTCGAGTCGGTTTGTAATATCCTAAGTATCGTCTTATCAGTTTGATCAAGCTTGTCCATAAAAGAAATTTTTACTTCGATTTATAACGTTTGCGGAAAAGTAAAAGTAGTTTTAACTAATATCAGCTGCAATATCGGTAATTTTTACTTATTTAAATCAAAACACTATGATTTTTATCGGAAACCTCTTTACTTTGTCAGTATATAACACTGGAAACAACAACAAATACTCATATAAAATCAGCTATTTAATAGCTAAACAAACACAACACACTTAACTAACAATTAAGATTACAATAAACACCTTTATTCACCCAGGATAAAGGTGTTTTTTTATGGCATAAAAAAATGCGTCTCAGAAAAGAGAGACGCATTCTTCAAAATTCGGTTTATGGTTTATTTCTTTAACTCGTAACCGTCCATTTTCCCTTTCTTTACAGCAGGAATTCCATCAATCATCCATACCGGAGCCGGTGCTCCTTTCAGGTAATAGTCGAAAAATTGCATGGTTCTTATAGACAGATCCATTCGATTTGGACGTTTCCTTAGGTTGTGAGCTTCCTTATTGTAGGTTAGCATCCAACATGGTTTCTGAAGTCGGCGCATGGCCACAAAAAGCTCAATTCCCTGGTACCAAGGTACAGCACCATCATCGTCGTTATGCATTATTAATAGTGGCGTTTTAATTTTTGGCGCAAAGAAAACAGGCGAGTTTTCGATATACTGTAGTGTACTGTTCCAAAGGGTTCCACCAATTCTACTTTGAGTTCTCTCGTATTGGAACATGCGACTCATACCGCTTCCCCAACGAATTCCACCATAAGCCGAAGTCATATTGGTAACAGGAGCTCCTGCCATAGCACATTTGTACAAATCGGTTCTCGTTATTAGGTAAGCAATCTGATATCCACCCCAACTTTGTCCCTGCAAAGCAACATTTTCTTTATCGATAAAATCGTAACGATCCATCATTGTTAAAGTTCCTGTTACAATTGAGCTATAAGCCGATTCTCCTGGATATCCAACCTTGTGGTAAGTAATATCAGGCATAAAAATAAGGTAACCATTACTCACACAATAACTCGGATTAATAATCGACCAATTCGGTTGAGGAACGTGGTGATTGTGCAATCGGTCCGAAGTTCTTTCGTAGAAGTAAACCAACATTGGGTACTTCTTGTTCGGATCAAAATCTTCCGGTTTGTATAGTAAGCCTTGTAGTTTTTCACCATCACCCGAGGTCCAGTCTACCAGTTCAACCGATCCCCAATTGTAGTTCTTTTGCTGAGGATTTGCATCTGAAACCTGGGTTTGACCAGAGAAATCGAACTTGCTTGTCCACAAGTTTGGATAATCAACGAAAGTAGAACGTTTAAACATCAACTGGTCTGCAGCTTTGGCTTTCTCTGCTGCATAAAGTTTGGTGTCTTCGAAAATAATTTGTGAAGGATCATCTTCTTTTTGCAATCTAAAATAGCCCGATTTCTTGTTGAACTCATGGAAGGCCTCTAATAGCATCGGCTTTTTCAAGTCAATAAATCGCTCTTCTTCGTCTAATTGTACGTAATCGAATCGGATGTTATTTCTTCGACCGTAACCATTGGTCAGGTTTACCGCCGGCTTTACTCCTGCTGGATCAATCATCCAAAAATCGTAACGATCCTTAATAATTACGTTCTTGTCACCCTTTGTCCAACCTACCAATCCGTATGGATTTGGATCGTTTGGAGTATCGTGGTTTTCGTTATAAAAATTGGCCTTAATTTTCTTGCTTAAAGCATTCACTTTCTTAGTATCGATCTGATATGAATACCAAATACTATCCTGCGTTTCGTACCAAATCATGTATTTCTGTGCAGGAGAAATGCTTACATGTGCATTTTTCTTCTCTAAAACCAGCTCATTTTTACCTGTGCTTGTATTTACCAGGTAGTAATCAGAGTACCAATCATCCCATGAAGTTAGTTGCTGATATGGTAGCGGAGAACTTCCCAAGGCCAATTCCATGTTACCATGATTGTACAAATCTATACTTCTCATTTCCTGATTGGCCAACTGAACCAATTTACCTGCTTTGGTATGATAAACAGCCAGCCACGTACGCTTCTTCTCTTTCTCTGCCTGTACTTTTTGCTGTGGTTGTAGCAAAGCATCTTTCCAGTTCCAAACATCTACATGATATTTTTCCTCATCCAATAAAGAGTCTTTTACTTCCTTTTCAGGCTTAGGCGCAACACCAAAAAACAGCTTTTCTCCATCTCTTGAGAAATAAATTTTTCCATTTTCGCTAACGGCCCAATCATCCTGAATTTCTTGCGAAAGTGTATCAACAATTCTCTTGCTGTTTGCTTGCAAATCGCCATAATACAATTCGAAGCATTTGTTTTTTGTTGTATCTGCCGAGAAAATAAACGAAACCTGGTCTCCATTTGCCGAAATCGAAGCCTTATCAGCCTTTCCTTCTTTTTCGAATACCTGGCTTACCTTTTCTGTTTTTCCTTCGAAAGTTTTTACCTGGGCCATCTGTATGCTATCGCCTACAATCTGGATAAAACCTAAAGCATTTCCATTTCTGGCCAGTGCATAATCGCTCACATTTTCGAATTCAAACTCCTTATCATTCGCAAAGTTTTTAATTACCAACTTGCCTTTTTTGATCTTATCCTTTCCCTTGCCATTTTTCTTGGACTTCTTCTGCTTTAATGAATCCGTTGCCAAACTGTCTTTTTCTTCCTTTGGCATCTCCAGCATATAAGCCATCCATTCACCTTTTTCTTCAGGCATTTGGTAAGATTTTAATTCTGCAGCTTTAAACAGTTTTTTCGTCTTTAAATTCCAAATTCCAATAGAATCTTTTGGCAAATCCTTCTTATCAACTTTGTCTAGTTTTGCCTGGCGAACTGTATCGAACTGTGCCTTAATCTTAAACGTTAGAACCTCCGATTTCGGAGAAAACTCCGCCTCATATCCCCTTGCAATGGAATCAAGCTTTTTGGTTTTCACCTGGTACAGGTATAAAAACCCATCTCCTTTTTGCGGATTTACCTCAAAGCTAATCCATTCACCATCAGCAGACATTTGCTGACTTTTTAAATTTTTCCATCCATCATAATCGCTATGTTGCAATGGAACTTTTTGAGCATAAGCCGATACCTGAATCGATAACAAGCAAAACAGTACGACTTTCAATAAATTTTTCATTTGTGTTTAGTTGTAGGTTGCATTATAGGTTAATTATCTGATGAATTTACCTTGTACAAACAAAGTGTGGACTCATCAAATCATTCTTATTATATCTTACTTCTTCTTTTGTTTCAAATTCCAGCATTTTTCCGCCCGATGCTGAAACAATTGCATGGCCAGCTGCAACATCCCATTCCATAATTGGACCAAATCGTGGGTAAACATCTGCTTCACCTTCGGCAATCATACAAAGCTTCAACGAACTTCCCCTGGAAAGTAACTTTACTTGATCATTATCCTGCTTTAAACCATCAATAAATTGCTTGGTTTGATCGTTCATATGAGAGCGCGATCCAACAACAATAATCTCTTCTCGCCTATGCATTAATGGCAATTTTAAGGATCTCTCCACAAGGCTGTCCAGATCATGATTCCAATTCTCTACATTATCAATACGATAAGCACCCAATTCGAGATCTGCGAAATAAAGCTGCTTTAAAACGGGCACATAAATTACACCTGCCACCGGCCTTGCCTTATCAATTAAGGCGATATTTACAGTAAATTCATCGTTTCTTTTTATAAACTCCTTAGTGCCGTCGAGCGGATCAACGATCCAGCAATGCTCCCATTTTTGTCTCTCTGCATATGGCAAATGTTCCCCTTCTTCACTTAAAATCGGAATCTCCAGGCGCTCCAGTATTGAGACGATTTTGTTGTGTGCCCGTTGGTCGGCAATGGTTAAAGGAGTATTGTCTGACTTTAGCTGTACCTCAAAATCCTCCGACTGATATACTTTCAAAATCTCCTGACCAGCTTGTAATGAAGCTGATATGGCTTCTAAAAGCAATTCTTTTCTTCTGCTAAAATTCATGAATAAATATAATGCCTTTTTAAAATGGAAAAACCGTCTAATAAAAATAAATGTATGAGAGAATCAATACGGTAAAAATCATGTAAATGATTGTTAGAGGAAAACCAATTTTGAAAAAATCCTTAAACGAATACCCTCCAGGACCATACACCATGATATTGGTTTGGTAGCCAATTGGTGTCATAAAGTTGGCAGCGGCTGCAAAGGCAACTATCAAAACAAATGGTTCAGGGCTTAAATGCAAGTTTAAAGCCATGGTTAACGAGATAGGAAAAACAATGGCAACGGCAGCCTTATTGGTAATGTATGCTGCTAAAACCGAAGTAATCAGGTAAATTCCAAATAAAACACCCACTTTCCCCAAAGGCAGGAATACCGATATCAGCAAACTCGCTATAATCTCGGCCAAACCTGATTTAATCATGGCCGTTCCAAAGGCGAGGGAGAGCGATATGATCAGGGCCAGGTTAAAATCCACCATTCGGGCAATATCCTTTGGATTGGATATTTTTAATCCCAGAATCACGATAATCATGACAATTAAGGTCATGAATAGTGGCACAATATTTAAAGCCGAAAGGATCACCGCCAAAACAGTTCCTCCCAACAATAAACCAATTTTATAGGCTTCCTGTTTTCTGAATTCTTTTACTTTAGAAATGAAGTAAAAATCCTGAATTCGATGTGTTCTCTCAACAAAATCGTCGCCACCAAGCAATAGTAAAACATCACCTGCACGAAGTTTCACCTCCCCAATTTTACCACTAACTCTTCCACCATTTCTATGAATCCCAATTACAGCGGCATCGAACTGCCCTCTAAAGTTGGCTTCTTTAACGGTTTTAGATATTAGGGTCGAATTGTGCGAGATTACTATCTCAACCACTTCAATGTGCTTCTTGTGAGTTAGCATACCAACAGTAGGAAGCGTTAAACCTGAATTGGGCAATACCAAATCCGCAATGGTTTCCGTATCACCGGCAAACAATAAACGATCTCCTTCTTCTAGCCTAAATTCGTGTGAAACAGCCGCAACCCTTACTCCTCCTCTGTTGATTTGGAACAAGTACAAGCCTTTTAAATTCCTCAAATCGGCTTCTTCTATCGATTTGCCAATTAAATCGGAGTTTGGCTTCACGTGCGCTTCAACAATATATTTCCTGGTATTTTCCGAAAAGTCACCCAAAATATCTTCTTTATCAGGAAGTAATCTTTTACTTACAAAAAGAAGATAAGCCGAACCAATAAACATCATTGGCACACCAACATAAGCAAAACTAAACATTCCCAGGGATTCCAAACCGGGTATAATGGTTTGATCTTTTACCATACCATTTACAATCAGGTTGGTTGATGTACCAATAAGTGTGATACAACCACCCAGAATTGCCGCATACGATAAAGGAATTAACAATTTCGATGGAGATATATTATTTCGCTTGCTCCAGCTGTGCACGTAAGGCATCATTACCGCAACAAGGGGCGTATTGTTCAGAAAGGCTGAAAAACCACCCACCAGGAACATCATTCTTGCCATAAATGCCCGATATCCCTTGGCACGCTGAAAAACTTTATCGAAGAGTGTTTCAACAATTCCCAGGTCTCGAATGATATCTCCAATCAGCAGAAGCATTAAAATAACGACTACCTGATCGTTCGCAAAACCACTAAGAATTTCTGAAGGTGTTAAGATCCCACTAATTCCCAGAACCACTACACCTATTAAGAATGTAAAGGCCGGACCGATCCATTCTTTATAGAAGGAAATGAGAATAAAAACCAATACGATTAATACAATGATCGCATCAAGAGAGAGCATAGATAAATTTTTGGGTACAATTAAGATACGAATATACAAAAATACCTGCATGAATGAATGCATTTATTCCACCTTTGCATAAATGTGTTACATGCTGTTCGAAAAGCAACAATTATTATACTTTTGTGACAAATTGAATACTACAATGATAGAGCTTTGCACAGACACAATTGTTAAAGAATTTAGAAATCGTAAAATTGAGATACAATTTAAGGAATTGGAAATCGCGAAAGCGGATATTTTGCCTTTTCTGAACAAAGCAGAATTTAACTCCTATTGCATAAAGGGCTGTCCTAACCATAACGAAAAATGGACTTGTCCTCCAAATTGTCCGGATTTTGAAATTTACGCTCAACCATTTTCAAAAATCAAACTGTTTTTATTTTTTAGCGCAACCAAACAGTTTCACTTTCTTTCAGAAGAAAATCGTTCACTGGAATCCTATAATTTCATCAAGGAAGAATTGCAATATTTTTTGCGCGAACAAGAGGGAACAGAAGGCAAAATGATTGCTGCTAACAGTTGCGAAATTTGCAGTCCCTGTGCTTTAAACAAAGGAAAAAAATGTTACTTCCCGGGAAAAATCCGATATAATCTTGTTGCCTTTGGCTTTAATGTTGGTAAAATAATGACAGATCTTTTTCAACATGAACTAAAGTGGGCAAAAGAGAATAAAATTCCTGAATATGTAAGCAGTGTGGGCGCAATTTTAAAGTAGGCAGTCACTTTTGTAACTGCCTATCTCAATTAGTGTTCAACTTGTAATCTATCTTTAAAAGGCAAGAAAGTCATAAAGTCGGCATGATGCACAATATAGGCTTCGGTACTTCTTTTTACCATATTGCCTTCGCCTGCATGAGTGGCTATAATGTGGCATACTTCGGGTGGTAAACCGCATTGTTCTGCCATCGAAACTCCTGAAAACGGATGCCTGATATACTTTCCATACTTGCCCTGAATTGCTTTTCCATTTTCATCCAATTCATATTCCAGAAGTTTACCCACATCGCACAATATGGCACCCGAAATAAGAATATCCATATCAACGGGAAGTTCCGATTTAAAAAAGGAGTTCATTTTTTCGCCACTTTCTTTGGCCAAATGCACTACGCATTGTTTGTGATCCATAAAACTGACCTTTAAATCTGGTCCACAAAGCAGGGTAAAAGGGATCGATTTTAAATCATCAGCGCTTAGCACGCTTTGCTCTAAGGCCAATTCCCAAACTCTGGATGTTTTCTCTCTTAATTGCGCATCTGCTATCCATTTCAATTCGGGCCATAATTCTTTTACAATATCTTTCATAGCTCTTCATTTACAATTTTGCAATTATCGCATCGGCCATTTCTTTGGTAGAGGCAGCTCCTTGATCCAGCACATTTTCAGATCCCGGCAATTTCATCATATCATATGTTTGAACTTTAGCTTCCATCACCACTTCGGCAATTGCTTTTCGAATTTTGGAGGAAATCTTATCTTCACCAATATAATCCAACATCATACAGGCCGATTCGACCATTGCAATCGGATTTACGATAGACTTTTTGAAATTGGCATATTTAGGCGCTGAACCATGAGTAGGTTCAAAAACTGCAATACCATCATCCGACATTTGTGCACTGCAGGCAAAGCCCAGGCCTCCTATTAAGCCTGCGAACGCATCAGAAACAATATCTCCAAACATATTGCCAGCTACAATTACTCCATAGTTTTCCGGATTTTTTGTGAGCCACATCATCTGTGCGTCAATATTGGTATTCCATAATTCAATGTCGGGATAATCACTTTTCTGAATCTCTTTGGCCAATTTGAACATCATTCCCGATGTTTCTCGAATCACATTAGGTTTTTCGCATACCGTAACCGACTTATATCCATTCTGTCTGGCATAGTTAAAGGCTGCCATAAGAATTCTACTTGTTCCGGTGTGAGTAAATATTCGGGTCGAGACAGAGAGTTCCTTACGAGGTACTGCTCCAAAATTCTTAATAAATTTCGGATGTGAAGTTAAGGCCGCATACACTGTATTATCAGGGTTCGACCACTCTACCCCACCATATAATCCTTCTGTATTTTGCCTGAAAATGGCAACATCAACCATTGGTTCTTCGATGGTTCCACCTGGACCACGTCGTATAAAATTTAGAGGGTTTCCTTTATAAGTTCGACAAGGTCTGATACAAATATCCAAATTAAAATATTGTCGCAAGCCAACTATCGGACTCGAATAAACCAAACCTTTCCCTTTCAAATCAGGTTTGAGTTCATTCTCGGCATCATCTTTAGGTTTGGATGTAATTGCACCAAATAATCCGATTTTGTATTTCTCAATTAGATCCAGAGTTCTTTGAGGAAGAGGTTTACCTTCTTTGCACCAAAATTCCCAACCAATGTCTGCTTCAACATATTCAGCATCAAATCCTGCTGCAAAGAGTATTCTTTTTGTTTCATCGAGCACAACACGCCCAATACCATCACCTGGCAAGCTAACAATCGTTCTCTTGGTCATTGTTTAAAGTTTTAGTAAGCGTTTGGGTTTATCTCTCTTAAATTTAAGAAATTACACCCTAATTTGGAATAAAACTTTTCGACAGGCGGCATAAAAAAAGCTCCCATTCAGGAGCTTCATATCTTTAGAAAACAAAATCTGTTTAAAATGGATTTCGAATAGAAACCGGAACTACTGTAGACAAAACTCTTTTGTTTTTGTAAGCTGTAGATTCAATGGCTACGATATGAAAATCGTGAATTAACTGAGTGCCTTTATCAATTTTAATTTTGTGTTCGGCAACACCCTTTTGGCCTACAATCTCCATAAAACCTCGTCCATCGGCAGGAAAATACTTTCCTTCAATTAATTTGCTCAGGTAATAGCTAACCTTTGTTTTCTTATTGCTCAAGCTAAATCTTAAAATATACTCATTATTGGCAGCTGTTCTATCAATTTTTTGAACCACAATTTTGGGTACCGATTTCACCTTATTCGTATTTGATATCTCTTTTAATCCGGTTGCCAACATGTTATCTTTATATAAGGTTTCTGATTTTAATTTTCCAGATTCCCAATACTTTCGTTGATATCCGTTTTTCTTCCCAAATTCGTAGTCTGTTTCTCTGTAAACCTTTCCACTTCGGTAATACCAAATTACCTTACCATGCTTTTTCCCATCCTGATACGGAATATCGTATTGTTTTTCGCCAGTCTTATAATATGTGTTGCTAACTCCAACTTTTTTATTGTCTTTATAAGTAACTACCGATTTAATTTTGCCATTCTTGTAGTAGTATTTTTTTACTCCATTTTTGGCAGTCGGCTTGAGGATGACTTCCTCTTTTTTTGCTTCTTTTTGTTTTTTCGATTCCCTGCTTATTGTTTTAACAGATTCAATACCCGCTACAATTAGATCGCAAGAGCTAAATAGCAAAGCAATCAGGGATAATAAGATTATTTTCCTCATAAAGATTTATTCGTTATTTGGGCAGTCAAGATAATCAAAACTTATGGAATGAACTATACGGCAACAATTTCTGATAATTTACCATAGAGTACATAGCCTTCAACATGATCTACACCTAAGGATTCAACCAGTTTTTTATATTGAGCCACCTGTTTTTGGTGCGATTTTTCCTTTTTCTTACCGAATTTATAATCGATTACAATGGCTTTATCAGCACTTTTTATCACCCTATCGGGGCGATATACTTCGCCATTTCCTTTTAAAATATCTCTTTCATTAATCACCTGCCATTCTTTCGAAAACCATTGGGCAACTTTTGGATCAGACAATAATTCCCTGGCAAATTCAGAAACTTCACTTGCCTGAGCTTTATCCAGTTTTCCTTCAAATTGTAATTGCTCCACCGCCTTTTCTACATCTTCTGCATATTCTATCAATTGAAACAGCTGGTGCAAAATATTACCGCGGCTCACAGGCGTGAAAGATTCTACCGATTCAGCTTCCGAAAAATCAAAATAGTCGGCAGAATGCGATCTTAACTTTAGTCTCTCATCCAATAAGGAGGCTGGATAATCCATCGCCTTTTCTTTAAGCTCGGTTTCTGTTTTCTGATCAATGGAAGGCAATTCTCCCAGTTCAAAACAATTCCCTTCTTCATTCCAATGCTCATTCAGCGAAATAATTGAATCGCCGTAAAAATCGCTTGAAAATTCAGCTGAGTTCCTAAAAGCAAAAAGCAACAAATCTGCCACAGTTTTTAAATCCTTATTTTTCGTAATTGGAGAATAGCTGATAAACACTTCTTCGGCCCTGGTTTGAGCAACATACAACAAATTTAGATTGTCGATAAAGGACTGTAGTTTCTCTTCGAAATACTCCTGGTAATAAATTGTATCCCGCAAGGTACTGCTATAGCGCACCGGCAATACATCTAAAACATCAAAGCCTTCAACCTTAGGCTGACACCAAAGAATATTTGTATGTCTTGTATTGTCCAAATCCCAGTTGGCAAAAGGCAAAATTACCGTTTTAAACTCGAGTCCTTTCGATTTGTGGATGGTCATGATACGAATTGCATCTTGCTCATCCGAAACTGAAATTACCTCTTTGTCTTTTCTCTCCTCCCAATAATGAACAAATGAGTTTAAATCCGGAGAATCACTCTTTGTGAATCCAAGCACTAAATCCTGAAAAGCCTCTAAAAATGGGTAATCTTCCGAGTTTTTATTCAGTTCAAATAATTTGATCAATTTCTCAGTCAAATCGTAGAGAGGTTGACGTTTCAGTTCATTCAATTGTTCCTGAAATTCCTGTGGAAAAATTGATCCAAACAAATTTTCCTCATCATTAAGATATAAGCCATCACTGGCTTTGCTTACGGATTCATTCACATACAATTGATATTCTTGTTTTAAGAATCCGATATTTATTTTATCCTCCGGATATACCAGGTAATGAAGCAAATGCATTAAAAAATTAACCACCGAGGAATTTTTCAGATAGAGAGAGTCATTGGAAATTACATCATAGTTAATGGTCTCTTTCGCATTTTCACTTGCCCTGTATGACATTAATGTGTCGGCAATCATTCCTCCTTCTTTCCCATTTCGCACCAATATTGCAATATCGCGGGCATTGTATCCTGCCAATTGCAATTCTTCAATTTTTATAGGCAGATCTTCCAAAACCTGCTCCATCCAATCCGATTCACTCTCTTTTTCCAGGAAGAGCGCTTTTACATACCCACTCCTCTTCTCATTATTTGAAGGATAATGTTGGTACACATCTTTATAGGCATTAACAATTTTTTGTTTTTCATCTTCCATCCGTTCGCTGATCTCGTTTGGAATTGATTCATTATAATTGTTCTGTAAGATTTGTGCACCCAAAGCAAAAATTGAATTGTTAAAATCAATTACATTTTTGGTACTTCTCCAATTGTAGTTCAAACTTAAACCATTCACTCCAAAATCCTGAAAATCTGTATCTAATTGATTTGCCAATAGTTTCCAGTCTCCATTTCTCCATCGGTAAATCGATTGTTTTACATCTCCAACCACAAGCGAGTGCTGATCTTCTGCCAAAGAATTTCCAACCAGTGGCCTGAAGTTATCCCATTGCATGGATGATGTGTCCTGAAACTCATCGATCATGAAATGTTTGTACACATTTCCAATTTTTTCATAGATAAAAGGAGAATCGTTGCTTCCAATAATATTTCGTAACAAGCGACTGGCATCCGATAGAAGAAAAATATTTTCACTCTCGGAGTATTCTCTCACTTTCTTCGAAAGATCGGTTAATATCCCCAGGGTATAAATATAACTCAGCGTTTTCTCCGTGGAGTTGTACAACATCGATTGCTCATCGTAGTAGTTTACAACTTTTTTTAGAATATCATTTAAACCTGACGAAACTGCGCCTTCAACCGCCATTTTTGTTTCTTTCGAAGCCTTCGAAGCAACCCATTTCTTGGGATTGTCGACGGCAGCTCTCGCCCTTGCTCCCGGTTCATATTTTCCACCTTTTCCCAGTCCTGACAGGTATCCGGCAACACCAGTTTTACCATATGAAAAATCGCTTACATCCAACGAGTTATTCTGCAAGAGCCTCTCAACCTCTTCGGATTGAGTCAGAAAAAATTGTTCGAACTCTTCTTTTATTTCATTCAGTATTTTACGGTAGGAGCCCAAAAACTTCTTATCGGATAGCTTTTCAATTAGGCTATTCGAGAAATTTTGGAAATCTTCTTTAAAAACCTCACCTCCCAGGTTTAATATATCTTGCTTAAAGTTCCATGTTTTCCCGTCGCGGATTTTTGACTCTGCAAATGACGACAACCAATTTCTTAACTGCTGATCCGAATCCACGTCCTGCAACAAAAGATCCACAACATCGCTCAAGACTCTTCCCTGGTCCAGCTCGATATTATAGCCCATTTGTAAACCAATCTCCCGGGTAAATGAACGAACCACTTTCTGAAAAAAACTATCAATGGTTGTCACCGAAAATCTGGAGTAATCATGCAAAAGTCGATTTAAAATTTCATTTGCTCTTTTTTGAAGTTGCTCAGCATTTAAATTGTTGTTTTCACACAAAAGCTTTTCGTATGGAGAATCCTCACCCGATGAAATTACATGAATCTCTTTCAAAATTCTTGATTTCATTTCATCGGTAGCTTTATTGGTAAAAGTAACGGCCAATATGTTTTTATAACTTAAGGGATCCTTAAAAACCAGGTGTAAAAACTCTCCTGTTAGCGTATAAGTTTTTCCCGAACCCGCTGAAGCTCTGTATATATGAAGTTGAGACATGATTGTTTTGATTTTACCCGAAAATACAAATTATCTAATCAGAATGCATTATTCTACTTTAGAATTTCATTTTTTAAGTAGCATAATAAAAATATCATTTTTTTGATAAACAGATTATTATAACATAATAATTTAATTAGTTTAATTTTAACTAAAATAATCGATTATACCACATTTCTTTCTAAGCAATAATTCATCAAGAATTACAGCCAATTCATCCAAAAAATCATCTTATTAACAATAAAAACATCTTTTCCTTATCTCACATAAGTTTGTAACAAACTGGTATTGATAGACTAAACATTTTTATTTACCTTATTCAAAGTTTTTAAACATTCACTTTAAACCAAACCAATTATGAAAAGATTTTTTACTCTTTTACTTTGTTTAATTTTTGCCATCGGTACTGGTTATGCCCAGGAACGAGAAATAAATGCCGAGGGTAAATACAAAGGAATGATTCGAATTAAGTTTAAACAACAAGAAGACAAAAAAGTTGATGCTCTGAACCAAATTCTTCTTGAGTCGAAAGAGATTAAACTTAAGGAAAAGCCTGAATTTGTAAAAACCAACATCAAAAACATTGATGATCAAAATGAAAAATTCAAGGCATTTAAGATGAAGCGTGTTTATCGTTACGCAGGTAAACATGAGGCACGCCATCGTAAGTTTGGCTTACATTTATGGTACGAGCTTGAATTCAGCTCAAACACCCCAGTGAAGCAACTGGTTGCATCCTACCAAAATGTAGCTGAAGTTTCTATTGCTGAAGCAGTTCATGCCATTAAGCATGTTGCTGAAGGAAATGGAAAAGAAATTGTTCCAACCGCTCTTCCATCTGGCACAAACGATCCTAAATTCTCAGATCAATGGCATTACGAAAATACGGGTCAAAATGATGGTACTCCCGGTTCTGATATTAGTCTATTGGAAGCCTGGCAAATCGAAACCGGTAACTCTAATGTAATTGTTGCAGTAGAAGATGGTGGTGTAGATTTTGACCACGTTGACCTGGCAGCAAACATGTGGGTGAACCCAGGTGAAATTGCAGGCAATGGAATCGACGACGACAACAATGGATATGTTGATGATATTTATGGATATAACTTTGGTGACGATACAGGTGAAATTTATGTAGGTGACCATGGTACTCACGTAGCTGGTACGATTGCAGCTGTTAACAACAATGGTGTTGGTGTTAGTGGTGTTGCTGGTGGTAGTGGCAGTGGCGATGGTGTTAGAATCATGTCTTGTAACGTATTTGCAGCTTCAACCGGAGGATTCGCTGAAGCATTTACCTATGCAGCCGATAATGGTGCGGTAATTTCTCAAAATAGCTGGAGTTACAGGTATCCATATTATTACGATCAGGCGGTTCTTGATGGTATTGATTACTTTATTGCCAATGCTGGTGGACCAGATGCTCCTATGAATGGTGGTTTGGTGATTTTCTCTGCTGGTAACGACAATTCGCAAAGCAGATATTATCCTGCATACTACGATAAGGTATTATCGGTAGCAGCTACAAATAAGAATGATGTTAGATCATACTATTCAAACTACGGAGATTGGGTTGATATTGCAGCTCCTGGTGGAGAATTGGAAACTACAAACGAAGATCCAACAGCAATTCACAGTACCTATCCTAACGACCAATACGGTGTAATGCAGGGAACTTCTATGGCATGTCCGCACGTTTCTGGTGTTGCAGCACTTATCGTATCAAAATATGCTGGTAATATTACGCCAAGCGAAGTTTGGAGTAAACTTGTTGATAATACTGATGATATTGACGCATTACAAAGTGCAACTCATGCAGGGAAATTGGGTAGCGGTCGCTTGAATGCTTACAAAGCATTAACAGATGACAACTTGCCTTCAGTTCCTTCTGGACTAACTGCAAACAATGTTACACAAACTTCATTTACCATTGAATGGAATGCAGTTAGCGGTGCAACAAGCTACGATCTTCAGGTAAGAGAGCAAGGTGGAAGCTGGCAAAGTATCAATACTACCGCTACCACTCACGATTATACCGGAGCAACAGCGGGTACTACCTATGAATTCCAGGTAAGAGCGAATAATGATGCCGGATCGAGCGGTTATTCAGCAATTGCAAGTGTTACCACAGAAGCTGCTCCAACAGCACCTGATACTCCTGCAAACCTTGCTGCTTCGGCAATTACATACAACTCTATGACCATTAGTTGGGATGCAGCAACAGATGCTGATGATTATGACCTACAGGTTCGCCCTCAAGGTGGAACATGGACTACAATTAATCAGGTTGGAACCTCATATGATTACACAAGCTTAACAGCCGAAACAACATATGAATTCCAGGTAAGAGCAAACAACGATGTGGGATCAAGTGACTACTCAGCAATCGTTTCTGCAACTACTTTGGAAGCTCCAACAGCTCCTGACACACCAACCAACCTGGCTGCTTCAGCGATTACATATAGCTCTATGACTATCAGTTGGGATGCAATGGCAGATACGGATGATTACGACCTACAGGTTCGTCCACAAGGTGGTTCATGGACTACAATTAACCAAACTGGTACTTCTTACAACTACTCAGGTTTAACTGGTGAAACAACTTACGAATTCCAGGTGAGAGCGAACAATGATATCGGATCAAGTGCTTATTCAGCAATTGCATCTGCTACAACTCTTGAAGCCCCAACTGCACCTGCTACTCCTACAAACCTGGCAGCATCGGCTATTACATATAATTCTATGACAATTAGTTGGGACGCTACGGCTGAAACCGATGACTATGACCTACAGGTTCGTCCACAGGGTGGATCATGGACAACTATTAACCAGGTTGGCACTTCGTACAACTACACTGGTTTAACTGGTGAAACAACTTACGAATTCCAGGTGAGAGCAAATAATGAAATTGGTTCAAGTGCTTATTCAGCAATTGCTTCTGCAACAACTCTTGAAGCTCCAACAGCTCCAGGAATTCCTCAAAATGTAGTTGCTTCAAATATTACCTATAATTCATTCACCATTAGCTGGGATGCTTTAACCGATGCTGATGATTACGATCTTGAAATTAGAGTTTCGGGTGGAAGTTGGACATCATTTAACACGACAGCTACATCCTATGATTACAGTTCGGCAGATGCATCAACCGATTATGAATTTAGAGTAAGAGGTAATAATGAAGTGGGCGCTGGCGAATTTTCTCCTATCGGAACGCTAAGTACCGATCCTATTCCAGTACCTGGAACACCAACAGGTTTAAGTGCATCGAATGTGACTTCATCATCATTTACTTTAAGTTGGAGTTCAGTTCAGTTTGCCGACAATTACGATGTTCAAATTAGAGAAGATGGTGGAGCATGGGAAGCATATTCAACTTCATCAACTAGTTTTGATTACACAAGTGCACTTGCTGAAACGACTTACGAATTCCAGGTTAGAGCCACAAATTCAACTGGCGATAGCGATTACACAGCAATCCAGTCTGTAACAACGCTTGGCGAATCTCCAACTCCTGATTACTGTGAATCGTATGGTAAATCAACTCGTTATGAGTACATCGATTTGGTTGAATTAGCTGACATGAGCAATCCTTCAGGCGACGATGGCGGTTACGGAGATTACACAGGTTTAATTGCTAATGTAGCTCCTGGCAATTCATACACATTAAATTTCTCATTGGCTTATAAGAGAAGAACCTATACTGCCAACTGGAAAATTTATATCGACTTTAACAGAGATGGAAATTTTGCCAACAATGAAATTGTAGCTTCAGGTTATACTGTAAGTTCAGGAATTTCATCGGCTAACGTAAATGTACCATCCGATGCTGCACTAGGTCACACAAGAATGAGAGTGATTCTTAAGCACCGTAGAGCGGCAGCCAATGGTTGTCAAGTTTTCAGCCAGGGTGAAGTGGAAGATTACACTGTAAACATTTCGAATTCAGCTCCGGCATATGTTGCTAAAACAGCTGCTTTCGGTCTGCCACTTAGTGATACTCCTCCTGTTGAAGAGTTAAAACTATATCCTAACCCTGCTAAAGACTTCGTAAACTTGTTTATTCAAGGTAATATTCAGTCTAGAGTTAGAATTAGTTCTATTACCGGAAAAACAATTAAAGTCGTAACATTAGATTTAGAAAACAACACTCTTGATGTATCTGATTTACCATCGGGAATGTACTTTATCTCTATAGAAGATGGCGAAGAAGTAGTGACCAAAAAACTACTCAAATTATAAATGATTTTGTTAGAAATTAAGGCAGATGTTTTACATCTGCCTTTTTTCATTTTTAACAGTCTAATTTCGCAACCTTTTTGTATTCAAATCGTTTTCTTAATATAGACTCTTCTTGTATTGATTTGATCAATAAATATTGAAATCACATTTCAGCTCAAAAAATAAAGTCATGAAATATTCGGTAATCATTCTTTTCGCTTTTTTGACTTTGGCTGCCTGTAGTTCTTATTCGTCTTTTAATCAGCCACAATCTATCACCGACGAACAAGACAAGACAGAACTAGCAGAAGTTCAAGATAGCACAGAATATGAGTTGTTAATATTGGATATTGGCTTTGATTCGTGGTTTGCCACCAGAAATATGCCTTCAACGGCTCATTCTGATAATTATTATAAAAATTGGAATCACAGGTATGTAATCGAATGGAATAGCAAACATACACAGGGCCATCCATATTTTGAAAACTACATTCATTACGATCCTTTCGAAGATTATGGTTTTGATGTAAACTATAAACTCTATCATTACTTCCAGTTTGTAGAGGAAAAAACAGGAATAATACTGGTACAAAGAGGAAGATAAAACATGAAAAAAGGCGGAAGATCAATACCTTCCGCCTTTTTATATCATTTAAGCTAGCTTAAAATTTGTACGCCAAGCCAACTCCAATAATTTCTTTGAACTGAACTCTTGGGCCTTTATTAATTCCATCTTCGTTAAAGTAATCAACATCGTCATCGTAAACCAAAGAAGTATTAACAGTAGCTGTAAGGAAGCTGTTAATTTTCATGTTAATCATTACTTCCCAGGTAACATCAATATTACCGAAGTTTTCTGAGTAGTTGGTAAACAGATCAAGTGTACTTTGCAAGTTCACATTCTCCATAATATCCTTGTTTAAAGACAATTTTGAAAATGCACCAAATTCACCTCTAAAACTATCACCCGGATCAACACCAAATGCACCTAAATCTGACAAGTCATCATCGTTAACGATAGTCATTTTGCTCGTAATAGGAGAAATGTATGCCGAAAAAACTTCGCTAGGCTTATAATCCATACCAATCGATAAATTCAAGTAAGCAGGAGCTAAAAAATTAGAAATCTTCACATCCTCAACGTCTCCGTAGTTGTATCCTTTTGCAAATTGTGTTTTAAAATCCAAAAGAGCAGTATAAAACCAGTTACCTCCGTTCTTATAACCATACTTGGTGTTGTATTCAATTTTATCGATACTCTTTCGTACTCCATCATCTCCTTGTTTTATCAAACCATACTCAAGGTTCATTTTATTCTCCCAACTGTTTTTTCCCTTGTTGTAGTTTGCAAACAAATTAAATTGTCCGTTTGTAGATATGGCATTGTCTCCACCACCAGACCAATTGGTCAAAGATGTTTGTGAGAATGAAATGGAAATCATCCCCCCTTTTTTCCAGTACGAAGTATCCTGTTTCTCCTGCGCCATTGCTGTAAAACCAAGTACAGCAATCAATAAGCTTAATCCAAACTTTCTCATTCAGTTAAATTTTAGTTTTATTATAGTTAGTTGAAATGGGCTTTTTTCGCCTTCAATTCAAAAGCGAATTTAGCTCATTTTATGTTTCGAAAAAAATTCATAAGAATTTTTATTATAGAAAATTACAATTGATCATTCAATAATATCTATGATAGATACAAGAGATTTTTAATCGAATACTAAAATCTGTTGAATTTATTGACCAAATCGATTTTAACAACTGCTTAAATGAAAGGGTTTGCCACATGTGTAAAAAATGAATACTTTTGCTCCTTGAAAAAACAAGGAGATTTTATTTTGAAAAAGGAAAAAGTTGTAATCGGACTGTCGGGAGGTGTTGACTCCAGCGTTGCTGCTCATTTGTTAATAGAGCAAGGCTATGAGGTAGAAGCACTTTTCATGCAAAATTGGAATGATACAGTTGGATTAAAATCAGAAGAGTGTCCATTTGAAGAGGATGTTTTGTTTGCACAAATGGTAGCAAAGAAATTAAATATTCCTTTTCACTTTGTGGATTTAAGTACCGAATATCGTGCCCAGGTAATTGATTATATGTTTGCAGAATATGAAAAGGGTAAAACTCCAAACCCTGATGTATTGTGTAATCGTGAAATTAAGTTCGATGTTTTTTTAAAGAAAGCGTTGGAACTTGGTGCTGATTATGTGGCAACAGGTCATTATTGCCAAAAGGAAACAATTAGTAAAGATGGTAAAGAAGTTCATCGCCTAATTGCAGGTGAAGACAATAATAAAGATCAATCTTATTTCCTATGTCAGCTTTCGCAGGAACAACTATCAAAGGCAATGTTCCCAATTGGGCACATCGAAAAACCTGAGGTAAGAGAAATTGCCCGCAGGGAAAAACTTGCTTCGGCAGAAAAGAAAGATTCGCAAGGAATTTGTTTCGTTGGGAAAGTTGATTTGCCCGTTTTCCTTCAGCAAAAGCTGCAAGCCAAAAAGGGACAAATCATAGAAATATCTGCTGAGAAAGCAAAAGAAATCATTCCACAATCTGAGGCATTGGAAGATATTTCGAAACCATACCAGTTTAGCCCGGATATGGGAGAAGTTGTAGGAACTCATAATGGCGCACACTTTTTTACGGTAGGTCAGCGAAAAGGATTAAATGTAGGTGGAAAGGCCGAACCTCTATTCGTGATAGGCACCGATGTTGAGAAGAACATTGTATATGTTGGAATGGGACATGGACATCCGCTCTTGATGCGCAAGGCTTTATTTATCCCACAGGAAGAGATTCACTTTATTCGTGAAGATTTACGTCCTATCGAAAATTGTGAGAGAAGGTATGATATCAGAATTCGATATCGTCAGCCTTTACAGGGAGGTACAATTCATTTTAAAGAGGAAGGCTTGTACATTCATTTCGACGAAGCACAACGTGCTATTGTTGCAGGGCAATTTGCTGCCTGGTACGATCAGGGCGAATTGATTGGTTCTGGTGTAATCGACTAATTCTTGTAAATATGATATGTCAAAGTCACTCAATTATGAGTGACTTTTTTTGCATAAAAAAAGTGCACCATACAGTGCACTTTTTTCTTTTATTTTTGAAGGAATAAAATTCTCTTACTCTTTTAATTTCTTTGATATATATACAAAGAATTCAATCGCAGCGATAAAAAGCAAGGTGTAACCAAACAACTCACTTCCTTCTTCCACAGCATTTTTCACCCAACGTTGTACCGGCTCTAATTTTTCAACATCGAATAGCGCACGCCACACCTTTTTGGTTCCAAACAATCTTGAGAATACAAATACGCTTAAAAATCCAGCGATAAATGTTCCAAAAGCCGGCGTTGTAAAAAACTCCTCAAGGTTTTCCCAAATTTGCTGGCGTTTTCTATACACCAGGTAAATCGATAATAACAAAACAAACATGGCTACCGGAAACCATGCACCATGATAAATTTTATCAAAGTATACATCGAATTCTCGGATTAAAGCCACCAGGGCACCACCACCAAACAGATAGGAAATCGCCTGGTGCCTTTGCGAACGAATACCTGCTAAAATAAAGATAATACTGGTTAACAGCAGGTACATTTGCTGCATCCATTCGGTTTGCGAGCCTTCTCCAAATTTACCTCCATCAATTACAATTCCTGCATCGGTTTTAATGATTAATGCTGATGCTACCACAGGAATGGCGTACAATACCACTCTTACTGCGGCAAAAATTACTGGTTTTAAGTTCATCTTATGTGTTTTTGCGAACATGCGAAATAGATAGCAGTTCGTTATTCTAAATTCTTTACAATTCCCTCTGCTTTTAGCAATTGAGCCGGCTTACCCAGATCGAACCACAATTCTGACTGATCCTCGAAAGCAATCATTTTTTCCGTTTTTGCCAAGCGCAAATACAAATCAATAATCGAAAATTTGCCCTCTTCCACTATCAAATCAAACAGTTTTGGATTCACCATATGAATTCCGCTAAATGCCAAGGGCTCCGATTTTTCCATATCTGGACGGGCCACTTTCGTTTCTCCCGTTTTACAATTCTTCCAACCTGTTAATTGCTTATCCTGGTTAAAGTATAGGTACCGACTGCTTTCCCGATTTCTCATCACCATACTCACCAAGGCATTGCTCGATTCATGCTGCTGAATAAGTTCATTCAAATCAATCGAAGAAAGAATATCAACATTGTAAATCAAGACTGGTGCATTGGGAATAAATAACTCCCTGGCTTTTTTTAATCCTCCACCTGTTTCCAGTAGCTCACCCCTTTCATCAGATACTCTAATATCCACACCAAAATTATGATTCTCCTTCAGAAAATCTTCAATTAAATCTGCAAAATGATGCACATTAATCACTATTCTGTCAACACCTAAACTCTTTAATTTTTCAATTGCTCTTTGTAAAAGAGTTTTTCCCGCAAGTGCCACCAAAGCTTTTGGTTTGTTGTTGGTATATGGTTTTAACCTGCTACCCAAACCAGCAGCAAAAATCATCGCATTCAGCATGCCAATCTATTTATCTGTAAAATATTTTATCCTTGTCTACCTCAATTTTTATAGCCTTACAAAGCTTTTTAGCACTTTTTGCAACGCGATTACATTTTGGACAAACAAATTGTTCCTTATTGCAAATTTTCTCAGCATATTCTTTGGGCGATAATTTACAACGTTTCTTACTCATTCTAATTCCCCTCTATTTCTCTTTCTATATGTCGCAACGAAATGTTAATGTCGAATTTTTCACGCAAGTGCTTTGCCAGGCTCTCAGCCGAAAATACCGAACGATGGCGACCTCCGGTACAGCCAAAATTCACTTGCAAATTGGTAAACTTGCGTTTGATATACTTATCCACACTCATATCTACAATACAAAATACCGATTGCAAGAAATCGTCCATTTCGCTTTTTTCTTTAAAAAAGTCGATTACCGGTTGGTCTTTACCTGTCATCTCAACATACTCAGGATATCTTCCCGGATTGTGTATGGCACGACAATCGAACACAAAACCTCCCCCATTTGTTGATTTATCCAAAGGAATTCCTCTGCGATATGAGAAACTATTGATCTCAACATGCAGTTTCACTTCCTCTTCTTTTCCAACTTGTTGAAGGAATTCAGAGTTTACTACTTCTTTCAGGGCCTTGGTCAGTTCTGGCAGTTCCACAGGAATATCCATTCTCTCCAAAATCGTTTCCAGGTTTTTAAGGGCGTAAGGAATCGACTTTAAGAAATGTTCTTTTCGTTCATAGAAACCTCTAAAACCATATGCACCCATTGCCTGCATAATACGAATCAATACATATCCCTGGAAGAAAGATTTGAAAGTTTTTGAATCAACCTTCTGAACTTTCTGCACTTCCTGCAGGTAATGCTCAAACAACTCATCTCTTACCTCCTGCGGCAAATCAGCCTTTGCATCGTAAAGTAAAGAAGCCAAATCATATTGCAAAGCTCCTTTTCGTCCTCCCTGGTAATCGATAAACCATGGCTCACCATTCACCAACATGATATTTCTTGATTGGAAATCGCGGTACAGGAAGTAATTTCTAGGTGCATCCAAAAGATAATCCGAGAATTTCTGGAAATCATTTTCCAACAACTGCTCATCGAATGGAATTTTAGCCAATTTCAAAAAGTAATATTTGAAATAATGAAGATCCCAAATCATCGATTGCTTATCGAAACTATCTCTTGGGTAACAGGCATCGAAATCCAATCCATCTCCTCCTTCAACCTGGAAACGCACCAACTGAGTGATAATTTTTTTGTAGATTAAAGTAAGATCGGTAGCAAACCCCTCTCCAACGCGAAGATGCAAGATGTAGTCAAACAAGGTGGTTTTTCCCAAATCCTGAAGAAGATATAATCCCTCTTCATCTTTCTGATGATAGATTTCAGGAACCGGAAGGTTCTTAGATAAAAAATGTTTACTAAAGCTAATGAATGCGTTGTTCTCTTTTATATCGGCGTTGTATGCACCAAGAACGGTTCTCTTTTCTCCAATTAATCGTATGTATTCTCTATATGATCCTGATTGTGGAAGCAATTCAGTTTCTACAATTTTATCATCGGCCCACTCCTCAAACAATCGGATTAGAGCATTTTTAGTTTCTTGTTTCAATTCAGTATTTTTTATCGGTTACCTTGATTTGTAGATTTACAAATTTATAAAAAGATATAACAAAGGAGTATCTCAATTAAAATAGCTGGTAACATATTTAACACTTTAATTTTCTTTATTTCTAAGATACTTATTCCCAAAGCAATAATTAACACTCCTCCAATTCCTGTAATTTCGTTGATAATGATTTCGGGAATAATATCACCAAAAAGTGCAGCCAAAAGAGTTAATCCTCCCTGGTAAAGCAGCAATGGAATTACCGAAAAAATTACTCCGATTCCCATAACTGCTGCCAATGCAACAGATGAAATTCCATCCATTAATGATTTGGTGAGCAACAAGGTTGGCTCCTTACCCATTCCTTCTTCCAAGCTGCCCACAATAGTCATGGCACCCATACAAAACAGCATAAAAGCAGTGAGCAATCCTGTTGAAAAATTTGCATCTCCACTTCCCACTTTTTCTTTAGTCCTTCACTCAAGCGCTCTACCCTTTCTTCCAAACGCAGAAATTCACCAATTAGTGCGCCCACTACCAGGCTAAATACCATAATTAACAACTCACTTGCTTTTAGTGCCATGCTAAATCCCAGGTAAAGAGTAAAAACCCCGATTGCCTGGAAAACAATTTTAAACAAACGCTCAGGAATTTTAGCCCGAAAAAGCAAACCGATGCTGCCTCCAACTATTATTGCACCAACATTTACAAGTGTTCCTATCATAAATTTGAATTTTGATATCTAAATTAAAGAAATTAATGGAAGCAAAACATAGAAATAGAAAAAGCTTTGTCAATTGACAAAGCTTTTCGTGCCCAAGGCGGGAACATTCCACCCTCGCATTATTAGCTTATTTTCAACCAATTAAAATAAATAACATTCTAATGGTCTCGATTTTGTCCCTCTAAATAAAAAGATTGTTATACATTCTCATTATAATTTCGAATTTACAAAACAGAACTATTACAATCAATTTTTTATAAGTATAGTGTATCATTTTTTTCTCCACAACTAATCATGAAAGATCCCCTTAGGTCTTGGCAAAAGATAAACGGTAATTTTAGTGCTTGCTGAAATTTGAAGAACTGGATCTCCTTCGCTACCTCCATACTCAACAACATATCCCTTGGGCTGATAGGAACCACTACTTGCACCTGAAATAGATAAATCATTCCATGATCCACTAATGCCTACGGAAGGATCAGTAATATGAGCATAATCCTCATTTCCTGCCTGGTTAGGTTCACCATGATTCTGTATAACGTCAAAGCTAATTGGACAAATCGATACCTAAAATTAAGAGATACTTTTTTATCTAACAATAGGTGCATGATACTTAGCTAAAATGCCATGCATAACTATTGATTATAGAGAATTAGCCACGGTCATGGCTTCAGTTC
>NZ_RZNH01000050.1 GCF_013141825.1 Marinifilum caeruleilacunae | reverse complement strand
ATCCTTCGGTACGCTGTACCTCTTTTCTATTCATTTCATCTTGCTATAAATACTGTGGTGCTACGCACCTTAACTCTTTCCTGGCAAAGCAGCAGAGCTGCGAAGTATTGATAGAAACATAGGCCAATCTTTTTAATTAGGTGCAGAGCACCGAGGTATGAATTGTTTAAGTCTTTTAAGTTTCCAAAACCAGTCTTCACCACTTCGGGAACGATGGATACAAAACCACCCTTTAGTCTTTCGACAGTTTCCCTTCAAGGGAAACAACCCATAATTTTCCGCAAAATTAAACATTTAKRCTTCCCCTTTTAGGGGAAGTGCATACAGGCGAAGGAGTGATATAAAATAGTACCAAAACTCCAACTTTTAAGCTTCATTAACTTTTGTTCAAAGCATTTTGCATAATCCTAAACTACATTTGTTATGAACAAAACAGAAAAAGTTTTTTCAAATTAAATTTAGCTTAGAAAATAGTATTTAGAAAAAGTCCCGGTCTGGTAAAGATTCGGGGCTTTTCTTTTTATAAACTCCTTTAATAATTTTGAAAAAAAGACTTTTTCATTTTTATTTGTATTCATTTTAAATAACACTATCATGAGTCAAATCAAATCACCTTGTATTAAAATCTGTCGCCAGGACAGTAACGGCGTATGCTTTGGATGCCAAAGAACCACTGAAGAAATCGGTAACTGGTCGCTTTACAACGACGATGAGAAAAAAGAAGTACTGAAGAAAGCACGCAACAGAAGCAATGCTCCAGACACCTCTTCGGGCGTGTTCTTTCGATAAAAAGTATGCCTGGCATAAGGATATTGTTCTTTTTTATAACTTTATGGTCCTTTTTTCAAATCACACATCAGAAAATAAGCCAAAAGAAATGAAGTCAAAATCAATATTTTATGCAATGATCATCATGCTGATTGTATCGGCATGTGCACCAAAAAAAGCAGAACAATTACAGTTAAAAATATATGGTACCAGCGATGTGCATGGTGCATTGTTTCCATACGACCTGGTGAATGACAGAGAAACCGAAACTTCTCTTGCGCAGGTTCACCAGTATGTTTCCAAACAAAGGGAGAAAAAAGATGCCGAAGTTATCCTTTTGGATAATGGTGATATTCTTCAGGGAGATCCTTTGGTATACTATTCTAACTTCGAGAAAACCGAGACCAAACACATCTGTGCTGATGTGATGAATTTTATGCAGTACGATGCCGGTACTGTTGGAAACCACGATATTGAACCTGGTCATGAGGTGTACGATAAACTGGTAAAGGAGTTTGCCTTTCCCTGGTTGGCTGCCAATGCGGTTCGAAACTCCGATGGGAACCCTTATTTCCAGCCTTATACCATCATCGAAAAACAGGGTGTTAAAATCGCCGTAATGGGTTTAATAACTCCTGCCATTCCAAAGTGGCTGCCTGAAAAAATATGGTCGGGAATGCACTTTGAACCAATGGTAAAATCAGCCAAAAAATGGATGGAAATCATTCAGGAAAAAGAGCAGCCCGATTTTGTAATTGGTTTGTTTCATTCAGGTGCTGGCCGCGAAGATGAGTATGAATTCAGTCATGAAAATGGCTCAATTCTGGTGGCAAAACAGGTTCCTGGTTTCGATATGGTAATTTGTGGTCATGACCATCATGAGCAAATTTCCTGGTTCGAAAATACAGAAAAGGAAAAAGTATTGGTGATCAACCCAAAAAGCAGGGCTAAATATCTTGCAGAAGTGGCTGTAGAATTAAGCTGGAACAGCGAGAAAAATACCTACGATAAAAAACTAAAACCAAAATTGGTGAAGATTGCCAATATCGAAAAATCGAAAGAATATGTTGATCATTTTACACCTAAGTTTAAAGAGGTAGAAGCCTATGTTTCCAGAGAAGTGGGCAGCTTTAAAAAGAGCATTTCAACCAAAGATGCCATGTTTGGCGATTCTCCTTTTATCGATTTAATACAGAACATTCAAATGGATTTAGCAGATGCAGAAATTTCATTTGCTGCTCCCCTATCCTTTAATGCAAGCATCGATTCGGGCGAATTACAAGTAAGAGATTTATTCAAGTTGTATCGATTCGAAAACTTGCTGTACACCATGAATCTAACAGGTAAAGAAATTAAAGATTTTCTTGAATTCAGCTACAGGGATTGGTTCCAGCAAATGAATTCGGCAAATGATCCGATGTTGTACATTTCCACTACAGATCATGGCAGTAGACTAACCACCATGTTTTTCAATTACGATTCGGCAGAAGGAATTGATTATACGGTTGACATTTCGAAACCATATGGTGAACGAATCACGATTTCGGGAATGAGTTCGGGCGAAAAATTCGACGAAAATAAAACCTACAGAGTTGCCTTAAATTCTTATCGCGGTAATGGAGGTGGAAACCACCTTACCGAAGGTGCAGGTTTAACAAAAGAGGAGTTAAGCTCCCGATTGGTTAATTCAACAACCAAAGATCTTCGTTATTACCTAATGAAATGGATTGAGGAAAAGGGAAACGTGGATATTGAATGTGATAACAACTGGAAAGTTGTTCCCGCAAAATGGCACGCTACTGCCAGTAAAAAAGAATATGAACTGCTTTATGGTGCAAACTAGTTAGGCAGACCGCACATAGAACAAATCCCACAATGATTCACATTGTGGGATTTATTTTATATGATATTAGATCATATTTGATCCTAACACTCGTAAATAATTCGGAAGACCTCACGCAAACATTCCTGTCTTTGCTCTATAAATCCCATATGACCTGATGTTTGTAAAACAAAAGGCGTTAGGTTGTTTTCTTTGGCAATTTGTCCGGCCACCTGTAAAGGAATAAAATTATCCATCTTTCCCATAATACTCACCTTAGGCATATCCAAGGCTTTTACAACATGATTTCTATCTGGACGATTCATCATGGCTTCTAAGGCTGCGATAATTCCTTTATCGGGAGTATTACACGCAATTTTTGTAATTCTCTCTATTTCGTGTGCATACTTTTTTAGGTTGTTATTGGAAAAGGTATTGGGAATGCTTGTTTTACAAATCAGTTCTTTCTTGCCACTTTTTACCAATTCAATTTCTTTCTTGCGGTTGTTTCTCTTCTCATCGGTATCCGGATTAGGAGTAGAATGAAAAAGGCAAAAACTTTCCAGTTTCTCTCCAAACAAATCAGCGAAAGCTAATGCAACATATCCGCCCATAGAATGACCAATTATATTAATTTTCTTTAGCTTTAAATGTTCGGCCAGATGGTTCACGGCCTCTGCCATTTGATCAATACTGCATGAATCACATTTGAGTTCGGAATCTCCATGTCCAGGCAAATCGACTGTAATTACCCTGGCCAGGCGAGAAAGATCATTGGCAAAAGTTTCAAAAGTTTCAATTGATTCAAGATAACCATGAAGAAGTACAACCGTATTTCCCTTACCAAGATCTCTGTATCGTAAACGATAATTTTCCAGTTCTAAATACTGATCCATATCCAATTTTAATTTTATAAACATTAACACACAGCCTAAGAGCCTATTGCACTCTTATCCGATAAAACAATTCCTTTCAGGTTTTTATGAAATTCTAAATTACCAGAATATCAAAAAAGCTTGTTCTATAACATACAAATATTTAATAAATTGCATCGTTTTAAAAAAATACATTACAGAAATTATTCCTTAATTGGTTTATAGCTAGAATTATAACTAGTTTTATACTTCTAATTTTCTAAAAATCTGAACCATAGGATTGTTCTAGAATCAATCTAAATAAATTGTATATGTTCCTAAATATTGTTTCGGCCAAGGGGAGCGTCTACATTTGCAAGGAATTATAGTAAAAGCTTATAATAAACAGTCTAATTAAATCTTTAAACTTATGAGCAGTTTTTTAAGTTCATCTATTGGGAAAAAGTTGATAATGAGTTTGTCAGGCCTTTTCCTTGTACTATTTTTATTGGTGCACTTGATCTTGAACTCCTTCTTGATGTTTGATAGCACAGGAGAGTTATTTAATGCAGGAGCACACTTTATGGCAATGCCGGTAATCCGCTTTGGTTTACAGCCAGTTTTATTTGGTGGTTTTATCGTGCACATCATCTATGCAATCATTTTGACATTGCAAAACCAGAAAGCTCGTCCTCAAAAGTATGCTTCGCAGAACTTGGGTAACAGCAGTACATGGTCTTCAAGAAACATGTTCGTTTTAGGTGGTTTGGTATTGGTTTTCATTGTAATGCACTTGATGCATTTCTTTGTTCCTATGCAGATTACAGGAGAGGTACCTATGAAAATGGTTGATGGTGTTGAAATCCATGATGGAGCAGCTTTAGTTAAAGCACTTTTCACAACTGGTACATTTGGAATTGTTTACACTTGTATTTATGTAGTTGGTGCAATCTTATTGGGATTACACCTGGCGCATGGATTCTGGTCATCATTCCAATCTATCGGAATGAGTAATAATATTTGGAGAGCTCGCCTGGAAAGAGCTGGTTACATCTACGCAATTTTTATTGCTGGTGGATTTACCATTATTCCTTTGTACTTACACTTTTTTGCTTAATTGTTAATTTTTAAACGGTTATGACAGTATTAAATTCAAAAATTCCAGCCGGACCATTAGCAGAAAAGTGGTCAAAACACAAAGCTGCTATTAAAGTAGTTAGTCCTGCGAATAAGAGAAAATTAGATATTATCGTTGTAGGAACCGGCTTGGCTGGTGGATCTGCTGCCGCTTCTTTGGCAGAAATGGGATACAACGTAAAGGCATTTTGCTACCAGGATTCAGGCCGTAGAGCTCACTCTATTGCTGCTCAGGGTGGTATTAACGCTGCGAAGAACTATCAGAACGATAATGACTCTATTTATCGTTTGTTCTATGATACAATTAAAGGTGGTGACTACCGTGCTCGTGAGGCAAACGTATACCGTTTGGCTGAGGTAAGTGGTGACATCATCGACCAATGTGTTGCTCAAGGTGTACCATTTGCACGTGAGTATGGTGGAACTTTATCTAACCGTTCATTCGGTGGTGTATTGGTAAGCCGTACATTCTACGCTCGTGGTCAAACCGGACAGCAGCTATTATTAGGTTGTTACGCTTCTATGAACCGCATGATCGGACAAGGTAAGATCGAAATGCATGAGCGTAACGAAATGCTTGATATTGTAACAGTTGATGGAAAAGCTCGTGGTATCATCACTCGTAACCTTGTTACAGGTGAAGTAGAGCGTCATGGAGCTCACGCTGTTGTAATTGCTTCTGGTGGTTACGGTAACGTATTCTTCCTTTCAACTAATGCTATGGGATGTAACGGTGGTGCTGCATGGCAAGCATACAAAAACGGTGCATTCTTTGGAAACCCTTGTTTCGTTCAAATTCACCCAACTTGTATTCCTGTTCACGGTGAGCAGCAGTCTAAGTTGACTTTGATGTCTGAGTCGTTACGTAACGACGGACGTGTATGGGTTCCAAAAAAGAAGGAAGATGCAATTAAATTGCAAGAAGGTAAAATGGGACCAAATGATATCGCTGATGAAGATCGTGATTTCTATTTGGAAAGAAGATACCCATCATATGGTAACTTGGTACCTCGTGATGTAGCATCTCGTGCTGCCAAAGAGCGTTGTGATGCAGGCTTCGGTGTAAACGCTGAAGGTAAGGCAGTTTACCTTGACTTTAAATACTCAATCGAAAGATTAGGACAGGATGTAATCGAAGCTCGTTATGGAAACTTATTCCAGATGTACGAAAAGATTACTGATGTAGATCCTTACAATGAGCCAATGCAGATCTATCCTGCAATTCACTATTCAATGGGTGGAACTTGGGTTGATTACAACTTGATGACAACCGTTCCTGGTTTGTATGCAATTGGTGAAGCTAACTTCTCTGATCATGGTGGTAACCGTCTTGGTGCTTCTGCTTTGATGCAAGGTTTGGCTGATGGTTACTTCGTATTGCCATATACAATTGGTGATTACCTAGCTGACGAAATTCAGACTCCACGTATCGATGTAAATCACCCTGAATTTGATAAGAAAGAGAAAGCTGTTAACGAGCGTCTACAGAAGCTATTCAACGTGAAGGGTAACAAATCTGTTGATTCATTCCACAAGCGTTTAGGTAATATCATGTGGGACTACGTAGGTATGGCTCGTAACGAAGAAGGTTTGAAATTTGCAATTGCTGAGATTGCTAAAATCAAGGAAGACTTCTACAATGATGTTCGTATCCCTGGTGATTTCGATGCAATGAATATCGAACTTGAAAAAGCTGGTCGTGTTGCTGATTTCCTTGAATTAGGTGATTTGATGGCTCGTGATGCTTTGAATCGTAACGAATCTTGTGGTGGTCACTATCGTGAAGAATCAGTAACGGAAGAAGGCGAAGCAAAACGTGATGATGAAAACTTTACTTACGTTTCAGCTTGGGAATACAAAGGTGAGAATCAAGAGCCTGTATTGCACAAGGAAGAGTTAGTTTTCGAAGAAGTAAAATTGACACAACGTTCATACAAGTAAGCCATGGCAGATAAGATAATTAAAAATTTAACAATAAAAGTTTGGCGTCAGAAAAACGCTAAAACTGCAGGTAAGTTTGAAACTTACAAAATCAATGACATTTCGGGAGGAACATCTTTCCTTGAAATGTTGGACATTTTGAATGAGCAATTGATTAACGATGGACAAGAGCCAATCGCATTCGATCACGACTGTCGTGAAGGTATTTGCGGTATGTGTAGCTTGTTTATCAACGGACGTGCTCATGGACCAGATGATGATATTACTACATGTCAGTTGCACATGCGTAAGTTCAAAGAAGGCGAAACAATCACAATTGAACCTTGGAGAGCAGGTGCTTTCCCAGTAATCAAAGACTTGATTGTTGACCGTACTGCTTTTGAAAAAGTATTGCAAGCAGGTGGTTACATTTCTGTAAACACTGGTGGTGTACCTGATGGTAATGCAATTCCAATTTCACAGGATGATGCAGAAGAAGCAATGGATGCTGCTGCTTGTATCGGTTGTGGAGCTTGTGTTGCAACTTGTAAGAACTCTTCAGCAATGTTGTTCGTTTCAGCAAAAGTTTCTCACCTGGCTAAATTGCCACAAGGTCGTGTTGAAGCTTCTCGTCGTGCGAAAAACATGGTAGCGAAAATGGATGAGCTAGGTTTTGGTAACTGTACCAATACTGGTGCTTGTGAGGTGGAATGTCCTAAAGGAATTTCGATTGCAAACATCGCTCGTTTGAACCGTGAGTTCTTAGCAGCAAAAATCAAGGATTAATTAGACTGAAATCCAAATATCCAGAGCGTTGCCTAAGGGCAACGCTCTTTTTTTGTGCAATTCTGTTTAATAATGGTTAACCTTCACAATTCCAGAATGATAGAGTCGGTCATTCTTATCAAATTGACTCCTGATATACAAATCAATAATAATTGAATACTCACGGAAGAAAAAGAGCACTTCATTACTCAAAATAATCAAATCCATTATTTTTAATTTTTCCTCCACAGTTACAATTAACAGGCATTAGTCCTTAGCATATTGACTATCGCAAGGATATCCTTTATTTTATTAACTACCAGAATTACAGTAATAACAGTTAAAGGAGAAGGATATGAGGGGAACATTACACAAAATTCAGGGGAGCTTAATCATTCTTATTTTTACAGGGATATTTTTCGGCAATTTACCTACTCTTAAAGCTCAATACAGTATCGAGCATAAATTAGTTGGCTTTCTTCCAGGCGAAGAAATCTTCGAACCACTATTGGCAGATCCAAGATCGCCACATTTCTCTGCCTCGATTCAAACATTTAAGGAAAACGGAAAAGATAGAAGTATTGCAGCAGTAAACCTGGGCAGCAGTTTTGCAATTTGGGGCTGGAATGCTTTAGGTGGTACCTGGCAATTGGGACTCGAAGCTGGTGTTTTTTCAATTTTTGATCTCGATGCACCTTCCGACGATTTAATTAACTCCGATTTTATTGTAGGAATTCCCATTAGTTTGCGTTATGGGGCATTTTCCATGCGAGCCAAAATATATCACCAAAGTTCTCATTTGGGCGATGAATTTCTACTGCGAAATCGACCTGAGAGAGTCGATCTGTCCTATGAAGGTATTGATGTGTTACTCTCATTGGATGTTGGTAAAGCACTTAGGGTTTATGGTGGTGGAGGCAGAATTATCAAAAGTAAACCCGACCTAAAGGAAAAGAGTTGGCAAGCTGGTGCAGAATTAATTAGCCCAGGGGCAATTTTTGGAAAAGTGTATCCATTAATTGCATTCGATTTCCAGCAATTTGAAGAAACAGATTGGAATAACAATTATTCAATTCGAGCCGGTTTCCAGATAAAAAGCAACAAGTTTGCCAACCGAAAACTACTTCTGCTTTTTGAATCCTTTAAGGGAAACTCGCCCAATGGCCAATTTTACGATTTGGAAGTTCAAACAATAGGTGGTGGTGTTCATCTTTTCTTTTAGCGACGAATCCATAATAGTTCCTCTTTTTCAATTTTAGGAGGTAAAACAAGTGGCTTGGTCTTTTCGTATTTTTGTATGCAAACCTTAAATAATCCATTACTAAGCTCGCCTAGTTCTTTAGCGGCCGATTTGGACAAATCGGTAATTCTACCGCGAACAAATGGTCCTCTATCGTTAATACAGACGATTACAGAGCGTTTGTTTTGCAGATTGATTACTTTTATCCAGGTTCCAAAAGGAAGGCTTTGGTGGGCAGCTGTGAATTGATTTTGCCGAAAAATTTCACCCGATGCTGTTTTTCGACCTTCAAAATAGTTGGAGTAGTAACTTGCGATACCTTCTTCAATGCAATTCGCCTTACTCTGCGAATGGGCAGTAAATGAGAATAACAGGCAAATAAAAAGAAATTCAATGTTCTTATTCCAATTTTTTTCTTCCATGATGAAATAAAGATGCATAAAAAAATCCGACCTAATGGCCGGATTTTAAATCTGTATTTTTTTCAGCTGAAATTATTCCCCAGCATCTTGCTGCATATTCATCTGATAGGCTTCTCTTGCTACCTTGTCAACCAATTTATTTACAAAGTACATATCGTGCATCGAGCTAAAGATTTCGTCAAGTTGCTCTAAAGTTTCTTCTCCGATTAATTCAGAAAGGATTACCTCAGTACCATCAGTAAAGGTAATTTTGATATCGAAACCGCCACGACAGAATGCGTTGTCTGATTCATCTTCGTTGCCTTCGTCGTCACCTTCCTTGGTATCATCTTCAATAAGTGTAATAATGGCACCTTCTTCCAAAATGTCATCGCGATAAACCATGTACTCATCGCTTGAAGAATTCTTTACAATTTTAATGTTACCAATTGTAAGAGCATACTCATATTCGGCATCTGTTTCTTCATTTCCAGGAGTGTATTCAACTTCCTCCATGAATAGAACTTCATCATCTTTCTTCAGGTTGTACGCGAAGTCAAAAGATTCTCCAAACATGTATTCGTGACCTACAGAGTAACCATTTGCGAAACCAAACTCAGAAACATATTCAAAGCTCATTTCAGTAGACATACTCATGTTCCAATCAACAAAGATTTCACCAGCTTCTACTTCTTCAATGGTGATATCAGCATCCAGCAAGTAATCGAATTCATAACCTTCATTACTCATCACTGTTGACATGTTGTATTGAGAAGCAGTTACATTAAAATCGTTATCCAATTCTTCGTCTCCATCTTCTTCAACATACAATTTCCAAGGTCGTGTCGCTTTTTCCTGTGGAAGGTTAATCTCAAAAAAGTCGCTATCGTCCACTCTTTCGAAAGCACTATTCCAATACCAACCTTTGGTTTCGGTTGCTTCCTCTGTTACGGGAAGGATATAATCGTACACACCCTTAATGTCTTCAAGAGTAATGCTGTGATCATACGAAAATCTTTCATCTGTTTCTTCTCCATCTCCTTCTTTGGTAGACTCACTCATAGTGATTAGTCCATAACCCTCAGAAGATGTAATTTCATCAACAGCAGCTGCTAATGATTGTGTTTCGGTAGTCAGATTTTGCTCCAATGTTTGATCCTGTTCTGGAGTTTTGTCATCAGAACTTGAACAACTCCAAAGTGCAGCTGAAAAAGCCAACAACATTCCTACGGCAACAATGTTTCTTTTCATATTCTTAAATTTTAGTTGATAATCGTAAACAATGTAAATTTTCGATTAATTTTTACATCCACGTTTGATTAAAAATTCTGTTTAAAATTTCACTTTGTAACTATTACAATTTAAATACCGAAATCGAATGCGTTTACCCTACCCAATTTCAAATATTTATTAACACCCTGTAAACGTAAAGGTTATGAAAAATGTTACAAACGAACCATTTTATTATTTGAATGAAAAAAAATACCAATTGTGGAACTTTTTGGACAAAAAGTGTAGAATTGTTCTACAGACTTACACAAATTTCCTCAGAATCAACATGCGAATGGTAAAATAGAAAGCTATAATTTTATTATATTCGCATATCACTATACCATTATTGCTAAAACCAGATTAATTAATGCCTTACCGTAGACTTCCGAATACCGACTCGGCACGTGTACGTGCTCTAAAAGCCGCTCTTAGTATCAGTATGAGAGTGAATCGTTTCGATTTGGCTTACTCCTACTCATTGTACCAAAGAATAGAAACATTCCTGCCACATTATGAATTGGCCATTCGAAATCATCGACAGGCACTAAGTCAGCAATCGAGCAGAAGTAAGGAATACAACGAGAAACTGAGAAAAGCCCGTTTGTATGTCTCTCATTTTATACAGGTTCTGAATTTTTGCATCATCCGCGGAGAAATGAAGGAAGATGTTCGTGAATTTTATGGCATTAAAAAAAGCTCAAAAGCCACACCTTCTTTGTTGAAAGATTCGAAAGTTATTGAATGGGGCGAGAAACTGGTAAAAGGCGAACAGGAAAGAACCAGGATGGGTGGCAATCCGATTTATAGTCCCTCCATTGCATTGGTTCGAGTAAATTGTGAAAACTTTAAACAAGCTTTTAATTACCAGAAAACCTTGCAAAACAATACACAGCGTTTCTCCGAAAAAGTTGCCGAGTTCAGAGAAGATGCCGACAAGCTTATTCTGGAACTTTGGAACGAGGTTGAGAAGAAGTTTGAATCGCTTGGCGATGAAGAAAAGCGTGAAAAATGTTCAGGCTATGGAATTGTTTACATCTGGCGAAAAGGTGAACGAGAAAAACTGGAACAGCTTAAAAAAGCAGAAAAAGCTTCATTAAGCCTGCCTTTTGCAGATCAGTCGGAAGAAGCTTAACAGGAGCAGAACAAATACCGTTGAAAGGATGCCTACGAACCAATAATTTTCATTGGCTCCTATGGTTTCCATCTCTTTTGAAATCTCTCCCTTATCGATATAGTATTTGGTAATAACAGCCATCCCGTTGTTTGCCAGATGGGCGATAATTGGCACCCACAAACTTCTCGACCAAATCAATAAATATCCGAAAAGAATACCCATTGCCATTCGCGGAAGTAATCCATAAAATTGCATATGCAAGGCTGCAAATAAGAAAGCTGTGATAATAATTCCCCAGTGAATGTTCTTGGTTAGCTTTCCAAAAATACCTTGCAAAACACCTCTAAAAAGTAGTTCTTCGCCAATTGCCGGAATCAAAGCAATCACAACAAGGTTAACCAACAAATCTGAAACAGAATTCATGACCAGGAATTTTTCGGTAACCACCTTTGCTTGCTCTTCGCTATTTTTCATCCAGGTTTCGATACCAGACATAAATTCTGGCAAACTCAAGTAAGAATTAATCTGCGCCAGCATATTAATCATGGGCAAGGATACAATGATAATGAAGGTAGCCAGAAGCGCAGTGGGCAGTTTCGCTGCTTTATCTAAAAACAAAGATTTTAAAATGTCCTTGTTTACGAGGAATGCAAAAATAAATGGAGGAATAATAAACATTCCAATCGAGTATACCGATTGATAAAATTTCATTACTGAGATATTAAGCGCGTCGCTATGAATATCCAGGCTTTGGGTATCGGTAAAGATATTGATATCGAAAATGATCAAAGCCAGCAAAGTACCTGCAAACATCGTCAGCATGAAAGATCCTAACACAAGTAATAAGCTCAGTAGCAACTGAGAAAATGAAGAATAATGACTGAAAGAACCTCTTAACATGGCTTATTGATTTAATTGAAACACAAAAATAACAACAAAACACAATTATCAAATTCTAAGTCTAATCTGTTCTATGTTACTTTTCGACTTTTCGACTTTTCGACCTTTCGACTTTTCAACTCTTTTCAAGACTTTATTATATCTTTGTGCCCTGATTCATACCGAATAAAAAGAAGCGAAAGTGAAGATAGGAAATTTGGACTTAGGAAAGCAGCCAGTTTTGTTGGCTCCGATGGAAGATGTAACAAACCCGCCTTTTAGAGTGTTGTGTAAGCGCTATGGTGCCGATTTAATGTACACAGAGTTTATCTCTGCCGATGCATTGATTCGATCGGTGAACAGAACCATGAAAAAACTTACCATTTTGGAAGAGGAACGCCCAGTTGCCATTCAAATTTATGGGAAAGAGGTTGATCCAATGGTAGAAGCTGCCAAAATTGTAGAAGAAGCCAATCCTGATTTTCTTGATTTAAACTTTGGCTGCCCGGTGAGAAAGGTTGCCGGGAAAGGTGCCGGATCAGGCATGCTGAGAAACGTGCCACAGCTTTTAAAAATTACCGAAGAAGTTGTTAAGGCAGTAAATATCCCGGTAACGGTAAAAACCAGATTGGGTTGGGATGCAGACTCGAAAATCATTGTAGAACTGGCTGAACAGCTTCAGGATGTAGGTATTGCCGGACTAACCATTCATGGCAGAACACGCTGCCAAATGTACAAAGGTGAGGCAGACTGGACCTTAATTGGTGAAGTGAAAAACAATCCACGAATGCACATTCCAATTATTGGTAATGGAGACATTACCAATCCGGTAAAAGCCAAAGAGGCATTCGATAAGTTTGGAGTTGATGCGATAATGATTGGCCGTGCTGCTGTTGGAAAACCTTGGATTTTTAGAGATGTAAAGCATTATTTAAAAACCGGAGAACTACTTCCACCGGCCACCGTAGCCCAGCAGGTAGATATGCTGAAAGAACAAATTGATGCGGCCATTGATTGGATTGACGAAAGACGCGGAATACTGCACATGCGCCGCCATATGGCAGGAATGTTTAAAGGTTTGTACAATTTTAAGCAAACCCGAATTGATATGCTTAGAGCCGATCATTACGACGATTTAATGGTGATTCTGAATAATATTGCCAGTGAATGGGGAGAATTGCAGATTGAAGATGAATAATTGACTTCTATTCAAAAGTTGAGAAATATAAAAAACGCAAAGGCCAGTAGCTTTTGCGTTTTCTTTTTCATGATTATATTGTGATAACAAGTATCGTTTTTGTGAAATCTTACTCCAGGATTTTAGGCAATTCCCTGATAAAATAATCTGGATTATAAATTGCATATTCCTCTGTCCTTCTGCTCCACTGCATCGTACTTTTGGTGATATATGCTTTTTGCAGTGCCCTAATTTGATCCTGGTTTAAAACCAGTTCTGACTTAAAAATGGTAAATCCATAATTTGGATATTCCTTAGGTTCGAAATCTGCTGCATATTGCAGGCTAATGCTTTCACCATTGGACAGTTCAAAATCGATTTTTGATTTTTTCGTGATGAAGCCAAAAAAGCGAAAACCTTCCTCATCCATAATTTTCCAGTTGGTTTTCAGAAGTACTTTCTCTCCATCGGAAAGCAACTGAAAATCACATTTCACCACATTCTTGGTATCAGAGAATTTACTCAGTTTCTCGCTTACCCCTTTGATTACGGTTTGCGATTCGAGCTCTGCACTTTTTAATAAAATCGGCTTTGCAATTTCCGCATCAGCTTTAATTTCTGCTTTTGGAATTTCAGCCTTTTTTACCTCTTCATATTTCCAGGTTCCATTGTCGAAAAGCAAAACAATTCGTCCATCGGGCGCTTTCAATCTCATTTGTGCATCAGCCTGGTAAAGGCTGCAAAAAAGCAATATGGCAACAAGCAAGATGTGTTTCATTATTCAATAATTTGAGGCAATGATTTGATAAAGTAAGAAGGAGCTACAACCTTATACTCTTCTGTTCTTCTTGACCAGTTCATGTGAGCTTTATACACAATAGCGTTTTTCAATAAGCGAATCTGTTCTTCATTTAATTCCACCTCTGCCGAATAAGTTGAAAATCCGTACTTTTGGTATTCTTTGGGTTCGAATTCCTTGGTATACACCAAATCAACCATCTTACCTCCAATTAATTCCAATGTAAGTTTATTCCCTTCCTTTATAAACCCGAAATAAGAATAAGCTTCGCCATTCATAATTTTCCATTCGGTTTGCAGGTATGCTTTTCCATCTTTAGCCGTAAGGGTCAAATCGCAACGAACAATGTTCTTCTGCTTAAAATACTTCGATAATTTTTTACTTGGCCCTTCAATAAAAGCCATTTTTTCGACAGTGGCATCCTTTAAATCAATTGGACTATCATCAACAACTGGCACAACAGCGGCTTGTTCAAGCACTTCTCCTCCTTGTTTTTGAACTTCCTGAGCCTCTTTTTTTGGAGCCTTTACATCGGCATAAGTCCAGGTTCCATTATCGTAAAGGATTACAACCTTGCCATCGGCGGTTAATGCAGTTTGTTGCGCATTTACAAACATTGAAATACCAAATGCCAGCATGCAGAATACTAAAAACTTCTTCATTTCTGTAATTGTTTAAATAAGTTATTTAACCAGGAATTTTGCAACTCCCATTCATTTGTCGATAGTGGGTGGTTCTTATCAGTTAAACTGTAAGTAACGTTTGGTGATGTATTGTACCGGAAATCTTGATGCAAAAAATCCAATCAATACAACAGTTATAAAGATGATAAAAATATCAGAAAAATGTACACTAACCGGATAAGCATCTGCCAGGAAACTACCAGCGGCCAGTTTTACCAATCCAAATTTAATTTGCAGAAAGCATATGGTAATGCCCAAAACAACACCTAGAATTGCTCCCGAAATTGAAATCATGCAACCTTCGATAAGGAACAGTTGCTTTATGGTTTGTTGGTTGGCTCCCAAACTTCGTAAGGTATTTACATCTTCTTTTTTATCTAATATGAGCATGGTTAAGGAACCAATAATATTGAATGATGCAATCACCAATATAAAAGCCAGGATGAAGAACACTGCAGCTTTTTCGGTTTTCATCATTTTGTATACCACATCGTGAAGTTCGAATCGGTTTTTCACATGGTAATCTTCTCCCAAAATTTTCTTGATATCAGCTTTTACATCTTCGATATCGGCTGTATCGTTAATGCCCAATTCGATGGCACTCACATCGTTTTTGTAACTGAATAGATTACGGGCAAATTCGATAGGTACCAATGTGTACTGGGTATCGAAATCGATTTGAACCTGGAAAAATCCAGAAGGGTATAAAGTAGCGGTATTAAAGGCATTCATTGGATTAATGCCAAGTTTGGCGTTTCGCTTTGGGACGTAGAATTTAATCTGGTCAACAAAGGTTAATCCAACACCCAAATCCAATGCAACACCATAACCCAATACTGCAAACTGAAATTTTTCTGCATCCAGTACAAAATTCCCATCAACCATTAGGGTATCGATACCGGTCATGAGGGTAAAGTTTTCGTCTACACCTTTTACAATGGCTGGTCGCTGACGATTCCCGTATTTCAAAAGTGCATTCTCCTCCAGTACTTCGGCATAAAATGCCACCTCTTCCATCTTTTTAATGGAATCGAAAACAGAATCGGGCACAAATGTTTTTCCTTTTGCAGGAAGTATTTTTAAATCGGGATCGAAACTGCTGTATTGCTGATCGATAAATTGATTTAAACCATTAAAGGCCGATAAAACAATTACCAGTGCCATGGTACCAACCGTAACTCCAACTACCGAAATTAGTGAGATAATGTTGATAACGTTCTGTTTCTTTTTCGAAAACAGGTATCGCCTGGCTATGTGAAAAGGGAGATTCAAATGTGCAGAAGAATTTAAGACAATAGGTTGTCGATATTCTCAATATAATCTAATGAATCGTCGATATAGAAAGCCAATTCAGGAACAACTCGCAGTTGTTTTCCTACTTTGGTTCCCAGTATTCTGCGAATGTTTTTTGTATTCATTCTAACCACTTCGAGTGTTTCTTCCGATTTCTCGGAAGGAAAAATGCTCAAATACACTTTTGCAAGCCCCAAATCAGGACTAATTCTCACAGTGGTAACCGATATCATTTTGCCTCCAAACAGATTTCGTCCTTCCTGCTGAAAAATTAAACCCAAATCTTTCTGTAATAATCTTGAAACTTTGCTTTGTCTTGTGGTTTCCATATATATGATTCTAATTTTTTTACAAAGATATAATAAAGTCTTGAAAAGAGTCGAAAAGTCATAAAGTCGAAAGGTCAAAAAGTCGAAAGGTCGAAAGGTCGAAGGGTCGAAGGGTCGAAAAGTTTAAAGCGGAGTTCGAAAAGAAAGCATTTGCTTTTTATACATTTGCAGCATGGCCGAATTTATTGAGTACGGATATTGGGGATTGTTCCTGTCAAGTTTTCTTGCTGCTACCATTTTGCCTTTTAGTTCTGAGGCAATTCTGAGCCTTTGCGTGTATTCTGGTTACGATATCAGCTTGACTGTAGCCATTGCAAGCCTTGGAAACTGGCTGGGCGGTTTAACGGGTTACTGCCTTGGCTATTTGGGCAAACTGGAAAAAATCGAAAAATGGTTAAGAATAAAACCTGAAAAGGCGATTCGGGCCAGGGAATATCTGCGCAAGCGGGGAAATGCGTTTGCCTTTTTTGCCTTTCTGCCTTTTATTGGCGATTTAATTCCGATCGGTTTGGGTTTGCTCAGAACAAATCCGTATTGGATGGCTTTATTTATGGCCGCCGGAAAGGCTTGCAGATACATAGTTTGGGCTTGGTTAACACTGCATGCTATGGCTTAAAAGCCTGAATTAAGATTTTGCTAACAAGAGAAATTTGTCTTGCTATTTTATTTATCGGATAGGTTTCATAATTTTGTCGGACAAAATTTTTAAGTATAAACGGCTCATATCTGAGCTATTAATGAATTAAATGATGAAGACAGTAGTAAGTGGAATTCGATCGACAGGTAACTTACACCTGGGAAATTACTTCGGAGCGGTGAAGAACTTTGTGCAAATGCAAAACGATAACAATTGCTTTTTCTTTATTGCTGATTGGCATTCCCTGACTACACATCCAACTCCTGAAGATCTTCACATTAACGTAAAGCGTGTTTTGGCTGAGTATTTGGCTTGTGGGATTGATCCTGAAAAAGCAACAGTTTACGTTCAAAGTGATGTACCTGAAATTCCTGAATTGTATTTGTTGATGAACATGAATGCTTATTTGGGCGAGTTGGAAAGAACAACTTCATTTAAAGACAAAGCACGTAAGCAACCTGAGAATGTAAATGCCGGTTTGTTAACTTACCCGGTTTTGATGGCGGCAGATATCCTAATTCACAAGGCACAACAGGTTCCTGTAGGAAAAGATCAGGAGCAAAACCTGGAGATGGCTCGTAAGTTTGCACGCCGATTCAATAACATTTACGGCGAAGAAACTTTCCCGATTCCTCAGCCTTATTCGTATACAGGAGAATTTATTAAGGTTCCTGGTTTGGATGGATCTGGTAAAATGGGAAAATCGGAAGGTAATGCCATTTGTTTGGTTGATGATCCGAAAGATATTCGTAAAAAGGTGATGAAAGCTGTTTCGGATAGTGGTCCGACTGAAATGAACCAGGAAAAACCTGAAGCAATTCAGAACCTGTTCTCTTTAATGGATATTGTTTCAACTAAGGATACTTACGATTTCTTTAACGACAAATACAACAATTGCGAAATTCGTTACGGCGACATGAAAAAGCAATTGGCTGAAGATATCATTAACTTTACTTCGCCAATTCGTGAGCGCATTTTAGACATTTCGCAAGATGAAGAATACTTACGCAAAGTAACCAAATTAGGTGCTGAAAAAGCTCGCGAAAGTGCTGCCAAAACTCTTGAAGAAGTTCGCAGGTTAATTGGTTTTAGAAAGTTCTAAAAACTGTATATAACAAAGCAATATGCCATCTCGATTCGAGGTGGCATTTTTTGTAGAATCAACACAGAATAGCTCCCCTTATACCACCTTACCAATCAACTCTTTCAGTTCTTCGGCCTTTACCGGTTTTGTAATAAACTCGGTACAACCGGCATTTAAGGTTTTGTCCCTGTCGCCAATTAAGGCAAATGCCGTTTGTGCAATAATCGGAACATCCTTGTTCATTTCCCGAATCATTTCAGTAGCCTTATAGCCATCCATAATTGGCATTTTCATGTCCATCAGAACCAGGTCGATATCGGAGTTCTGTTTGAACATTTCTACGGCAATTTCCCCATTTTTGGCCAGTAGCAATTCATGGGTAATGTCTTCCAGAATAATCGACATGTACATTCGGGTACTTTCATCATCTTCGGCAAGAAGAATTTTCAATTTTTTGTTGATTTCGGAATTTGTTCCAAGCATTTTACTTCCTTTTTTATCGATAACAGGAATTTTTCGCAATGGCAAAGTGAATATGAACTCAGAGCCTTCACCTTCAGAGGAATCCAGGCAAATACTTCCGCCCAGCATTTCTACATATGCTTTTACTATTGATAATCCCAAACCTGAACCTTCAATGGCTTTCTCGTTCTCTACTTTTACCTGGCGAAACCTGTCGAACACATACTTGTGCATCTCCTTAGGAATGCCAATTCCTGTATCTCTCACATAAAATTTTAAAAATCCTTCCAGCTCCTCACAGCCAAATTCAATTTCTCCCTTATGGGTATATTTTATCGCATTTTTCAGCAAGTTTGTTACAATAGAATCCAACATGGCCTGGTCGGCCAAAATTAACATATCCTTATGCCTTTCCATTCCGGCATATGTAAATGACAATTGTTTCGACTTTGCCTCTGGCTTAAAAAAGTGATAGTAATGTTCCAGGCTTTCATTCACATTCACTTCCGAAAAAATTGGCTCTATCTGGTTGGTTTCAATCTTCGAAATCTCAATAATATCATTAATGGTACTCAGCATTCTTTCTCCACTTTCGTGGATAATATCGATGTATTTTTGCTGCTTTTCACCACTTAACTTTGGCGATTTTAAAAGGTCGGCAAAGCCCAGTATCCCATTCATTGGAGTACGAATTTCGTGGCTCATATTGGCCAGAAAGGCAGTTTTTAACTTCTCACTTTCCTCGGCTCTTTCCTTAGCCGTTAGCAACTCTTTTTCAGCCACTTTCTGGGCTGTTAAATCTACAAAGGAAGCCAGGAAATCTTCACCCAAAACCACCCCGGAAATAATCACCTGTTTCTCATTTCCATCTTTGCATGTTACATTATACATGTCTGGGGTAATATCGGTATTGTTCTCTTTTCCATATTCAACAGCCTTTGCCCAATTGTCCATTACCCAGGCTCTGTATTCCTTATCGGGATAAGCCTTTGGCCACCAGTCTTCGATATTCGGAATATCTTCAAGAGAGTAGCCAAAAAGATCTTTAAATTTCTGATTCATATACAGAAGCTCACCTGTTGCAAAATTTACATGGCACAAAGGAATTGGCACTCGTTCAACAAATGTTCTGAATCTTTGATTGAATTTTTCGATCTCCTCTTCTGCTTTCTTTTTAAGTGTGATATCCTGGAAAACACAGTAGGTTTGCCTAAAACTACCATCGGGATGATAACCCACGCACCCTTCGAAAGAAATATCCAAATAATGTCCTTTTTTATGCCTGATTTTAAACTGAACATCATGCACGTAGCCTCTTGCCTTAAAAAGCGGGAAATTTTTCTCAAAATGTGCTTTCCAGTCTTCATGCAAAAGGTCGGCATATGAGCTTCCAATAATTTCTTCTCTTTCGTAACCCAAAACATTTAGCCAGGTTTCATTTACATCGATAAAGTTGCCATCAATATTCAAGGATTGGTAGGATAATGGAGCATTATCGTAAAGCAAGCGGTACTTGGTTTCCCGATCTTCTAGATGAACATTGTAGGTGTAAATTCGCAATGCATCTTTTAACCTGGCAAGAATATCGGTAAAGAGTCTTTTGTCGAAATACGACCAATCCTCCATAGAAGAACACCTCTGTATGCCCAGTAAGTAGGTATAAACTCCCTCCTCTTCCAACTCAACTACAAATTCTTCTATTTGCGATTCTTCATTGCAATATTCACCTGTCGATTGAAGCAACTCAAAATTAAAATCGACTGAACCATTCCTGTATTCTCCTTTATAATTCGATTCAATTTCTTTTCTGATTTGCTCAAAATTACCTGCAGTAAAAATAGATTTGCACCTGCACGAGGAACATTCAATGGGTAAAGAAAGCAGCTGTTTCTCAATTTTTGAAGAAGGAATCAGGTAACATCGGTCTAATTTGAAAACACCAAGAATTAATTGAAGTACATTTCTCATTCGAAGCGTCAATTCATCTTTCGACCGAATAATTTCGTTGAGTTTTTCCAGCGTAGTAACATGAATGGAGAGCTGTTCTTTGGTTTTTTCCAATTCACTTAAGTCCCTAACAATTCCAAATACGATCTCCTCCTTTTCCCATTCAATTAAAGAAAGTTGAACTTCCACCTTAAGGCTTGTTCCATCTTTTCGAAGGTGTTCAGAATAAATGGTTTCACTCTTGTTTTTGCTTAATTTATCGTAAATCTTCAAAACCAATTCCTTCCTGCTGAAGTTCACATCGATATCAGGAACACTTTTTTCCAGCAATTCTTCCCTGCTATATCCCAATCCATCGCAAGCTGCTTTGTTTGCGTCGATAATTTTCCCATCGACGTCGAACAAAAACATTGCCGCTCCCGAATTGTGAAGTAGCTCTTTATAGAATGAATTTTGGATGAATTTCATGCAATTGCGTTCTGGTCTATTAAATTTACTAAATTTTTTGTTACAATTTTGTTACAATTCAATCCTAGTCCACCGATTTAAGTTCCAGAACCTTAAGTAAAAATTTCTCAAAAATTGCTTCAACTTGCTCTATGGAAGAAGTCAGACGGTGATCGCCTTCTATTAAATGCAAGTTGCATTTCGCTTGTTTGGCATATCTTAGCGAATGCTCATAGGGAATCACCTCATCCGATTTTCCATGAACAATTTCTATATTTTCGCAGGAAGTGGCATACTCTTGTATGCTATAACCCTCAAGATATAGCGCGGGTGCCATTAAAAAAATGGCTTTCGGCTCAACCTGTTGCGAGGCAACAAGCGAAACATATCCTCCCATACTTGATCCTACCAGGATAAAATCTTCTTCTTCACTCTTTAAATAGTTCTGAAGTTGATACACCCTATCGTCTGGATTGGAATAGGCCCGATAATCCAAACTGTCTACCTGGCAATCGTAATTTTTAGCGATTTCGGCCAAGTGCTTTATTTTTGTTCCCCAGGGACCACTCTCTTTGCCGTGTGAAAAAATAACTTTCATATGATCTGTTTTTTTCGTTCTCGTATTCTATTGGTATTCTACAGATTAGACTTCACTAATACTCCAAGGCTAGCTCCTTGCCATCAATTACCCTAAAAGCTCCTTCTGCCAATGCCTCCATTTCATTCTCACCCGGGTAAACAAAAAAAGCGGTAAGATCATTTACATACTCTTTTAAATCGGCAATAAACCGATCGGAATATGCAATTCCACCGGTAATAATAATGCCATCGGCCTTGCATTTCATTGCGGTATGGTAGGCTCCAATTTCTTTGGCAATCTGGTAAACAAAAGCATCGTAAACCAGCTGTGCTTTTTCATTTCCATCATCAATTAGCTTGAATACATCGCGCAGATCGTCGACACCCAGGTAGGCTTTTAAACCACTGTTTTTACTCAAAAGTGCCTCTACCTCTTTTCTTGGTTTCGAGTAGCACAAATCCATGATTCCCCGTGTAGGAATCGCACCTGCCCTGTTGGGCGAAAAAGGTCCCATTCCCATCAAGGCATCATTCACATCGGTAATTTTACCTCCTTCAACCGAGGCGATGGAAATCCCACCTCCCAAATGTGCAATTACATAGCTGGCTTCCTCGTATGCAATTCCTTGCTGAGCAGCAATCTTTCGAGCAGTCATTTTCATGTTTAAAGGATGTCCCCGACGATTTCTTTCAATTCCCGGAACTCCCGAAATCTGTGCTTTTTCGACTATATTTCCTGCTGAAACAGGATCGACCGTATAGCTGGATTCCAAATCAAAGTACTCAGATAATTTATTGGCCAGCATGCTTCCCAAGTTCGAGGCATGATCGCCATATTTACCAGTCCTGGCATCTTCCAGAAAATCACTGCTGATTCGATAGGTTCCTCCTTCCAATGGTTTCACGATTCCACCTCTCCCAACAATACCAACCACTTTTAAATCATCCTCTTGCAGCATCTCATCAAGAGCACTTTTAACCATCTCTAACCTGTATTCGAACTGGTCTGTAACCTTGTTAAAGCGGTCAAGCTCTTTTTGCAAATGTCGGCTTACCATATCTTTTACCAGACCTTCCCTGTTGTACAGGGCAATTTTGGTGGATGTTGATCCGGGATTGATCACTACTACTACTTCATTTGGGTTCATCATAATTCTGTATTTACATTGCGTGATATGAAAATACAAAATCTTCATCAATTTAGCTTCGCTCTATACTGGAATACTCACATCAAAATATGCTAAAAAAAGATATCTTTGTATGAAATTAGATCTAAAGTATTTCTTATGGACAAAGAGCTCTTAATCGAAAAGTACAATGTTCCTGTACCTCGATATACCAGTTATCCTACCGTCCCTTTTTGGGGAGATGACAAGCCCGATGAAAATGAATGGTTGAAAGTGGTAAAACGCACTTTCGATGAATCGAATTCGACAAAAGGAATTAGCATTTATGTGCATTTGCCTTATTGTGAGCGTTTGTGTACTTATTGTGCCTGCACAAAAGTGATTACACGCGATCATGGGGTGGAAGATCAATACATCGATGCCTTGTTACAGGAATGGAAAATCTATTTGAATACTTTTGGCGAAAAACCGATTCTACGGGAATTGCATTTGGGTGGTGGTACACCAACTTTCTTCAGTCCCGAAAATCTGAAAAAATTAATTAATGGCATTAAGGAAAATGCCATTTTGCACGACAAATATGAGTTCAGCTTCGAAGGTCATCCGAACAATACAACCAGGGCGCATTTACAGGCTCTGTACGATGTTGGCTTTAGAAGAGTAAGCTATGGTGTGCAGGATTTCGATCCTGAAGTTCAGCGCGTAATCAATCGAAAGCAAAGTTTCGAAATTGTAAAAGAAGTAACCGAAGCAGCCAGGGAAATTGGTTATCAATCGGTGAATTTCGATCTGATTTACGGATTGCCAAAGCAGAAAATTTCATCGGTTCGCGATACTTTTGAGAAGGTTTCGGAACTAAAACCCGATCGAATTGCCTATTACTCCTATGCTCATGTGCCATGGAAAACCAAAGGTCAGCGCATGTTTACCGATGCCGATATTCCTGATAGTGCAGGAAAACGTGCTTTGTACGATTTGGGAAAAGAGAAACTTGCTGAGCTGAATTACAGCGATATTGGAATGGATCATTTCTCATTGCCTCACGACGAGTTATTTACAGCTCGTGAAGAGAAACGCCTGCACCGTAATTTCATGGGCTATAACACTTCACACACCGAATTGTTAATTGGTTTGGGAGCCTCATCAATCTCGGATGCAAAATATGCTTATGCACAAAATCCAAAAGAAATTGGTTTGTACCAGGCTGCTTGCGAAAAAGGAGAACTCGATTTGGTAAAAGGTTATTTTCTAAATCATGAAGATTTAACGGTTAAAAAAGCGATTTTAGACATTACCTGTCGTCGTGAGTTGTTCTTTACCGAAGAACTAAAAACCTACCTTCCTGTTGGAATACTTGACGAGTTGGAAATCATGAAGAAGGAAGGCATTATTGAACTGAGTAAGGATAAACTAATTGTAACCGATTTGGGTATGATCTTCCTTAGAAACATTGCCAAACCATTCGACAACAAGCTGCGTTACTCCCAAAAAGGTGGCGATAAAATGTTCTCGAAAGCGATATAAAGATTGAGTTTACACGTTATAAAAAAGAGGTTCCGAAACCGGAACCTCTAAAACCTGCTTATAAACTGTAAATTGTATTACCACTATCTGTGGCCTCTTTGAAAACCTTTACCCTTGCCACCGCGGCTAAGGAAAAGCACTAACTGATCCTCATCTAAAATCTCACGCACCTCCATTTGGTGATCGAATTTCATTTTTGCCAGACTGTTCTGAATATCCGAAAGACGATTTGCATTGGCTACCAATACCGATTTATCAGGATTTTCATCCGTCATTAAGTTTTTCTGCTTCAATCTCAATTCTTCCGCCTCGTTGCGTAATGATTTGGTCTCTTTCATGTGAGCCAAACGCAATTCTTTCATTTTTTCTTGCTGCTCTTCACTCAAATCAAGCATGTTTCGCTTGCCTTTCCCAGCTTGCATACCTTTTTGTTCTCCCATGGCTTTTCGACCTTGCATTTGTCCGTGTCCTCGCTTGCCATGCATTCTTCCTTGCGCCATGCCCTTTTTAGCACCACGGCCTTGTTTCATCCCTTTACGATGTTTTTGCATCATATCGGCACGCATCAACTGCTCATCAGTTAAAAACGAACGGCTTTCCAATCTCATGTCAATTTTCTGCAGACTAAGCTCTTTCTTTAAAGCAGTCATTTTATCGATATTGGCATAAACCTGAGATTGATTAGGTTTCTCGGCCGAAACCAAAGTTTTCTGCTTTGCGCGTAGTTCGTTCAGTTCATTTTTGATATCTAAACTTTGTTTTGCATACTTGGTACGCAATTCTTTCATTTGCTCTTTTTGCTCTTCTGTTAGGTTCAAACGCTCACCTCTTTGTCCGCGTTCACCTCTGTTCTGTTGTGCATATAGGTTCGACATTCCAGCCACTACAAACATGCAAATCATTCCAACTAATACTGACTTTTTCATTCTATCTAAAATTTTAACGTTTCTAATTTGATTATTCCAGCGCTTTTTTAAAATCGAATTCAGTGCTTTGACTTTTGGAAAGTTGGAAGGTTTAATTGTCTTGGATTTTTTTATTGGAGTTTGAGTTAAAAAACTACGCAAGCACAGCAAATTAGGCATAAAAAAGAGACTTACTTTGCAGCAAGTCTCTTTCCTTTATCTTGATAAATTAATTTTTAAAAATGTGTTTCGGCCTCCGTTAAAGTTTTATCCAAGTCTCTGATAATTGGATAATAACCGATGTCATCAATCACATCACGGGCAATGTATGCCTTTAGTTGTGTTTCGATGATTTTACGCGATTGCTTCAGTCCTTTAGAGTCTGGTTTTACACCTTTCTTATCGGCGTAAGCCACCAGATTATTGATGATTGACTTTTTCTTCACAAAGTTTAAAACGTCTTTGTGGGTTTTCAAATCATTCATTTGTTCACGATGTTTATCGACAAAGGCAAATGCATATTGATAGATGATTCCTTTTCTGGCCAACTCTCTAAAATAGTTCGAATAGCCCGAAGTGTCAACAGGAATAAATACATCCGGCATAATTCCACCACCACCATAAACGGTATTTCCTCCCGGAGTGGTAAATTTTAACGAATCATTAAAATGAATGGAGTCTTTCTTTTGGAACTCTCCATGAATGTATCTCATGTTCAAATCGTTGTAATACTCCTCTTTTCCATTGGTATATGGCTTTTGGATACATCTTCCGGTTGGCGTATAGTAACGCGCCACGGTTAAGCGTAGAGCCGAACCATCAGGCAATCGTCTCTGTTCCTGAACCAAACCTTTACCAAAGGAACGACGACCTACAATTTTACCTCGGTCGTTATCCTGAATTGCACCTGCAAAAATCTCACTTGCCGAAGCCGATACCTCATCAATCAATACAATCACAGGCAAATCCTGGAACCTACCGCTTCCGTTTGATTTATAATCGGTTCTTGGCTGTGCTTTCCCTTCGGTGTAAACCATCATTTTATCCTTGGCAAGGAATTCATTTATCATGTTGGTTGCCTCAGACAGGTAACCACCTGTATTTCCACGAAGGTCAACAATTAGGTTTTTCACTCCTTGCGACTCCAGCTTTTCCAATCCTTCAGAGAATTCGAAGTAGGTAGTTGCTGCAAATCGGCTCACTTTAATATAACCAACCGAGTCGTTAATCATATAGGCCACATCAACACTAGGCACAGGAATCGATCCTCTTAGGAGTTCCATCTCCAGGTTTTCATTGGTACTTCTTCTGTACACTCCTACTGTTACAGGTGTTCCTTTTGGTCCTTTCAATCGACCAATAATATCATTGTCTTTTAACTCCTTACCCACAATGGAAGTATCATTTACAGTAACCAATCGGTCGCCAGCCTTAATACCGGCCAATTCCGACGGACCACCAGGAATTACCCTAACAATGGCCACGGTATCCTGGTACCTGATAAACTGAACCCCAATTCCACCAAAGTTTCCTTTCAGGTCTTCGTTTACCCTTTGAAGATCTTTGGCAGGAATATAGACAGTATGCGGATCAAGGTCTTTTAAAATTGCAGGAATAGCTTGCTCCACCAAATGGGCAGAACTCACCGTATCTACATAATCCGATTCGACCATATCCAACACAACATCCAATTTACTACCAGCTTTTGGCAGTTGAAAAATTGTTGAATCGCCTTTTCCATTGTCTTGAAACATGGAATTAATAAACATGCCAAGCAATATGGCTAATGCCAGTAAAACTGGCAGAAATATCGCACTTCTCTTATTGTTATAACTCATGTATCCTTATTTAAATCTCTTCGTTAACATTGATATATTTCAAATCAATGCCGGCTCTTGCTAATAAATCGATTCCATCGGAACTATGATATTCTTCCGAATAAACCACTCTAACAATTCCAGCTTGAATAATTAATTTCGCACACTCAATACATGGGGAAGCGGTAACATATAAAGTAGCATTTTCGCTACTGTTACCCGACTTGGCAACTTTGGTAATAGCATTGGCTTCTGCATGTAGTACGTAAGGTTTGGTCTTAAAGTTGTCATCTTCGCACACATTTTCGAAGCCCGAAGGGGTTCCATTGTAGCCATCGGAGATGATCATTTTGTCTTTTACGATCAAAGCACCCACCTGTCTTCTTTTACAATATGAATTTTCAGCCCACACCAAGGCCATTCTCAAATATCTCCTGTCCAACTTATCCTGTTTGCTTAGTACACTCACTGATTCTTTATCCATCATGTTTTCAACTCATATTATGTAATTCTAACAAATGTATAAAAATATATTGGTAGTTCATCCCGATATTTTAGGAATCATTGCAATTTACCATAATTGATTGACACCAAAATAAAATACATTTATCGACAATTTTTGTCGATTTGTCAATTTTTTGTCTATTTTTAGTCCTATCCTGTTGATGTAGTAGAATAGCGAATATTGATTTTTTTCAGGCCTTTTACCAAAAGCAAACTCATTACTCCCTAATTTGCTATGAATCACAGTTGTTTGATTGAACAAAGTAATCCAATATTTGTTTGAAAAATTTGTTTAAAATCTTAAAAAATCAAAAAAACAGCTCTAACTCATTGGATTCCCTTTTCATTCAAGTATTTTTTGCAAAACCAATTTGTTAACACCATATAAAACCACTCTAATCTAAATCTATTGAATGAAGCATTTTTACCCCAAACTCCATACCACTCTACTACTTTTTTGTTTATTTTTTACTAATCATTTTACGGCAAATGCCGCACAGGCTCCTCCCGACACTTCGATTGATTTGAGTGTAGATAAATCGTCGATTTGCGTGGGCGAGAGCATAAGCATTTTCCTGGCAAGCAGTGAAGCAGGAGTAGAATATCAGCTTAAAGCTGATGGAATTAATACTGGAAGCCCTATAGCCGGTACAGGTTCGCAAATTTCTTTCACACTTGCACCAACGGCAACAGCTACCTACAGTGTTACGGCTACCAACACCACAACAAGCGAGACTTCAGATTTGACCGAAACCCTATCGGTGAGCGTAAATCCTGGTCCGGATTTAAGTTTGACAGTACACGCTTCGGAAAGCCAGATTTGTAAAGACGAAGGTGTTCTGATATCAGTGGATAACACAGAAAACGGCTACAACTACTTGTTGAATAATGGTCCGGACGATTTCCCTCCGGCTTTGGCAGGAAATGGTGGGACCGTTCAGTTTCCACAGGTATTTCCCCAAACCAATACAACCTATCAGATTTTTGTGAGTGGTGGTGCATGTCACGACCAAATCATGCTAAACAATACGGCAACCATTAATGTTGCGCCATCGCCAAAAACCGATTTAACGGTTTATGCCGATAACAACCAAATTTGTCCGGGAGAATCGATTACCATTACTGTTGAAAATGCAGAAACCGGAATTGATTACCAGATTTTTGATGGCAGTTCTTATGTGGCAGGTCCATTGACCGGTACTGGTGGCAATATGAATTTCACACTCAGCCCAAGCAGCTCCGAACTGTACACCATTAGAGCTTTTGGTCCGAGTTGTTTGAACTATTTTAATCTCGATCAGAAAATACTGGTTACCGTAGGTGCAACGCCAAGAACAGATTTGAATTTGACAGCAGATCATAGCGAAATTTGCAGTGGTGAAAGCGTAATTATTAGCCTGGAAGAATCGGAAAATGGAGTTGAATACCAGCTTACTGATGGAACAAATCAGATAGGACCTGCAATAACAGGTGATGGAAATAAGGTTTCATTTGCTGGCATAAATCCTACTACAAATACGACCTACCATGTTCAGGTCAATTCAACAGCTTGTTCTGAAAGCAAAAATCTTGACAACACGATTACGATCAATGTAAAAGATCAACCCAATTTGACACTGGCTGTTACACCTTCCAGCGCAGATATTTGCGATGGAGAAAGCATCTCGATTTTTGTGGATGCAACAGAAAGCGATGTGAACTATCAATTGTTTGATGGCACTTCAACAATTGGGTCGGCCATTACAGGCACTGGAGGCAGCATCGAATTTATTGTTTCTCCTACAAGCAATACGGTATATGAAATACAGGCTGTAAAAAACAATTGCAGTAGCCTTAATACCTTAGATCAAAAATCCACGATAAGTGTGAATGGTTTGCCCGATTTGGATCTTGTATTGTCAGCAACTCCCGGCGAAATTTGCGAAGGAGAAAGCACAATTATTAGCATCGATAATTCGGAGAATAATGTACAGTACCAATTGAAAGATGCCTCTGGAAACATTGGTTCGCCAATCAATGGAAATGGTGGACAAATCAGTTTTCCGGCGCTGAATCCAACCAGTACAACAAATTACCTGGTTGATGCAATCAAAACCACTTGTGCTTCGGTTTATGAAGTGAGCAACCAGGCAATCGTTACGGTAAATCCTCAACCTGCAGCAAGCATATCATACAATGTAAATCCATCGACCATATGCGAGGGCGAAATTATTGCTGTTACCATTAATGGCAGCGAGAATGGAATCAGGTACGATGTTATTGGCAGTATCGATGGCAATTTGGGTGGTATAGAAGGAAATGGTATTGACATTAGTGTATTTATCAAACCAAGTCAATCGCAAAGCTTAAGCATACAGGCGCAGAGTTTGCTGTGCGCATCGCCTGTTAGCTATCCAAACACCAGCAATATTACTGTAAACGCCGGTCCAAAACTCGATTTAAATGTAACTGCCAACGCGACTCAAATTTGCGAAAGTTTAAATACCCCGGTGGTGATTTCGATAGAGAATTCCGAAACCGGCTTGTCTTATTGGTTGAAAGATCATACGGGAACGACTCTTGGCACCGCGACAGGCAATGGTGGTACACTCGATTTTTCATCTGTTTCGCCCGATACAACTACTACCTACATTGTAGAAACTACCATGGCAGGATGTAATTCGAGATTAGACCTGCAAAACACATTTGAACTCAATGTGGTAAACTTGCCTATAAGTACAATTGGTGTTAGCATTTCGGAGCCGGAAATTTGTGTAGGCGAAAATACGATCATCTCAATTGATTCTAGTGAAATTGGGGTAAACTATCAACTTTTCGATGGAACTTACTTTGAAGGAGATCCGATTGCGGGTACAGGCTCTGCCCTGTCCTTCCCCGAGTTTTCACCTTTCCGTTCGGTCAACTACCGTGTGGTTGCAAGCAACGAAGCATGTGGAACGCAACAAAACCTTGATCAGACAATTCGCGTTGACGTAGGTTTACAGCCCGAAATCCACTTGCATCCAACCATCGATAAGCATACGATTTGCGAAGGAGAACAGGTGGTTGTATCGCTAACACCGACCGATACCAGGGTTCAATACCAGCTTTGGAATGGTGATACAGCCATTGGCACGCCATTGACCGGAAACAATGAGGAAATCAGTTTTGAACCAACTACACCGGCCAATTCTACTACCTACAGAATTGAAGCCATGGGCGAACGATGCCTGGCTCCGGTAGATATCAGGTACACGGTTGATGTTGATGTTCATCATTCACCTGAAACCGACCGTTTGATAGTAAGCAATAAAGATACCCTTTGTGCCGGAGATGAGCTTGTGATCTCTATAGAAAACAGTCAAGCTGATATTTTATACCAGTTGCATGATGGAAGTAATTTTATCGAGCCAAATGTAGTTGGGAACGGCTCTACCATACAATTTCCTGAGCAATACCCCACTGCAAGCAGCACTTATACTGTTTATGCACACGAAACGGTTTGTACCGATCAATTACTTATGGATCATACCAAACAAATTATGGTTCCGGATATCAGTAGCAATTCTTTGGAAAATTTTGCGACTCCCGATGAGTTTTGCGAAGGGGAATCCATTGACATTGAGCTTACCAGTTCGATAAGTGGCATCAGTTACGTGCTTCAGGATGGCGACGATATTTTATCAGAATTAACAGGAACAGGCGGTCCGCTTGTTTTTGAAGATGTAGTTCCAGGAATCAACTCCAATATCTACGTAAGTATTGGCAATTGTAATGATAAATTAGTGGCTGCTACGCCTGCCTATACCCTGCAATCGAATCCTAAACTGCAAATTCTTACTACCGATGTGCAATCGGGTTATGATGGCAATTTGGTGATTTCTGTTTCGGAAGGTGTTGCTCCTTACACTTACATTATCAATCCGGGAGAGACAGTTACCATGGACAGTCCGGTATTGGAACTTTCGGGACTAAAAACCGGAACATACCAGGTTTTGGTGGTTGATGGCAATGCATGTCGTTCTGCTGAGGCCGGTCAATTGGTTGATATCGAACTTGATGAAGAAACACAGGTAATCGTGAATAACGCTTTAACCCCAAATGGCGATGGAATCAACGACAAGTGGATTATTCATTATCAATCGGAATTAGGAATGCCTGAAGTATATGTTTTCAACATTTACGGACAGGAAGTTTATCATTCTAAAACCTACCAAAACGATTGGACAGGAAGTTACAATGGTTCCACTCTTCCAAATGGTGCCTATTACTACCTGATTGAATTCGATTCGGAGGATGTAAAACCAATCAAAGGAAGCTTATCGATTCTGGGAAATTAAAACCACTTACAATGAAACAAATCTACTTCTCGAAATATATTCCGTTTTGCCTGCTACTACTTTCCTGCCTGTTTGGAAAGGAAGTGAATGCCCAGCAGGTTCCACTGCTCGATCAGTATTACATTAACCCAACGGTGTACAATCCTGCTGCTGCCGGAGCCAACCGATTGTTTAATGCATACCTGATGAGGAATCAGAAGTTTGCCGATTTCGATGGCGGACAGGTGACTCATGCCTTTACTGCCGATGCAGCCTTAAACGAAGCAAAATATGGTATAGGTTTTAACCTGATAAACGACAATGTGGGGATTTTTGACAATACCCAGGCTTTACTTAGCTATTCGTACAGATTACAAATTGCCGACGATCATTTCCTGCGATTGGGTTTAGCGGCAGGAATATCCGATTTTAGGGTAAACATGAACGATTTAAGGGCAAATCCGAGCGATCCTTATCTTCTGAATACCGATTATAAGAATACCGAATTTATGGCCAATTTGGGCCTGTATTATACGCACAAGAATATCATTGTTGGACTTACCATCCCACAGCTTCTAAACAACTCGGTAAGCGAAAATAACGATGGTGCCGAAACCTCATACAAACTGGTTCGACATGCCATGCTGAGTGGTGGATATGAATTTGATATTCCACGAATCAGAGATCTTAGCATTACACCATATGTAATGATGCGCTATGCAAAAAGCTCACCGGTTCAGTTCGATGTGAATGTAATTGCGAAGCTTGAAGAAAAGGGATGGTTTGCGGTAAATTATCGCGATGATTTTTCGGTAGGTCTGAATGTTGGTGTAAACGTATTGAAGAACTTTGTGATTGGTTATGCCTATGATATAGGCATTCAAAAAACCGGAAGGTATGCTTCGAACAACCACGAATTCCTGATTGGATATCGCCTTAAAGGCAAGAGAAAAAGAGAACCGGAAAGAATACTGGATAATGATATCAGTACCTTAAAAACTTTATTGGCAGAAAAATACAAGAAAATTGACCGCTTGCGCCATGAACTGGAGCAAATGGAAAAAGAAGACAAGATGGCCGATTCCGATCGCGATGGTGTGCCTGATGAGATGGATGAATGTCCGAAAACGCCGCCATTTTACATTGTAGACGCCAAAGGTTGCCCTGTTGATTCGGATATGGATGGAGTGGTTGACAGTGAAGATTATTGCCCTGAAGTGCCTGGAATTGCAGCCAATAATGGTTGCCCTGAACAGAAGGAAGAGAGAATTGAAATGGAAGAGCGATTGGAGAATATCTATTTTGCTTTTGGCAAGTTTGAACTGACAGAATACTCGCGTCGCAAGTTACAAACCGTAATTCGAATGATGGTTGAAAATGAGTCGTACATTCTTAAAATGCACGGTCATACCGACGATATTGGCTCCGATAGTTCAAACATCGAGCTGGCTTACAAACGTCTGACAACGGTAAAAAATTACCTGATATTAAATGGTGTCCCCGATAACCGTATCCTTATTATTCCGCATGGTGAAAGCAAACCTATTGTAGAAAATAAAGACAACCAGAGCCGAGCCAACAACCGACGTGTTACTTTCGAAATTTATTCCTATCAATAAAAAAAAGCCCGATTTGAAAATGAACTGCACCCCAAAAGTTGGACACAACATTTGGGGTGTTTTTATGACTAAAAAAAAGAGAAACAAATTTAGTATTGAGGATAGAGAACAAGCAGTTCTAAAAATACAGAACGAAGGAAGATCTTGCCTATCTGTTGCACGAGA
>NZ_RZNH01000214.1 GCF_013141825.1 Marinifilum caeruleilacunae | reverse complement strand
TACAAATAGTTTATTTACTGTCCTGCGTAAATAATTGATATTATTCCGGCTACAAATAGTATAAACATAAGCGTAAGTAGACCATTGGTACTTTTTGAAGAACCTTTAAACTCTTTCCAGATAAAAACACCCCAGAGTGCTGCAACCAGAGTTGCTCCCTGTCCTAGCCCATAAGAAATAGCGGCGCCCGCTTTTCCAGCTGCAATAAGATTTAATGAATTGCCAATACCCCAGATTATACCACCAAAAACACCGACCATATGAATTTTTAAGTTCCCACTAAAGTAAGCCTTGTAATTAGTGGGTTTGCCGCTAAT
>NZ_RZNH01000213.1 GCF_013141825.1 Marinifilum caeruleilacunae | reverse complement strand
ACTTTATGTATCCATATCAAGCTTCTTACAAAGTGATTCATCCTGGTTCGATTGGAACGACGAAGAAGTTGTCTTATTCCCAAACTGGGAAACTGGAATCAACTGATTTGAAAGTGGGATAACTCCTTCTTCCCAACTCCTATGAGATTTATTCAACTTCCTGGTCATTCTCCACCACTTTATGTATCCATATCAAGCTTCTTACAAAGTGATTCATCCTGGTTCGATTGGAACGACGAAGAAGTTGTCTTATTCCCAAACTGGGAAACTGGAATCAACTGATTTGAAAGTGGGATAACTCCTTCTTCCCAACTCCTATGAGAT
>NZ_RZNH01000211.1 GCF_013141825.1 Marinifilum caeruleilacunae | reverse complement strand
CGTTACCCCTCGACTTGCATGTGTTAGGCCTGTCGCTAGCGTTCATCCTGAGCCAGGATCAAACTCTTCGTTGTATAAAAGTTTTTATAAATTCTGTCTCATTCAGATTATCAAAGTTTAATGGTAATTTTTAATTGACAAGGTTTTTGTTCTTGTATTTACCTAACTTCTTGTTTTCAATATTTTCAAAGAACGTATCGTTCTGTTTTTCCTTCTAAATCCCCTGAAAAATCAGGCGGAAAAGCGAGTGCAAAGATAAATAAAACTTGTTTTTAATTCCAAATGTTTTTTGAAATATTTTTGAAGTTTTTTTTACCCGATGCGATTTCTTTAAATCA
>NZ_RZNH01000210.1 GCF_013141825.1 Marinifilum caeruleilacunae | reverse complement strand
TGATCCGTGAACTGATCCGTGTACTGAACTCATATCAGCATGCTGACCACATATATCAGCATGCTGGCCCTTCCCGTGGACTGTCCGTGTACTGATCCGTGTACTGATCCGTGTACTGAACTCATATCAGCATGCTGACCACACATATCAGCATGCTGGCCCTTCCCGTGGACTGATCCGTGTACTGATCCGTGTACTGATCCGTGAACTGATCCGTGTACTGAACTCATATCAGCATGCTGACCACATATATCAGCATGCTGGCCCTTCCCGTGGACTGTCCGTGTACTGATCCGTGTACTGATCCGTGTACTGAACTCATATCAGCATGCTGACCACACATAT
>NZ_RZNH01000049.1 GCF_013141825.1 Marinifilum caeruleilacunae | reverse complement strand
ATTTTCTTCTAACCACTATTTACTAACCTAAATCTAATTCTATGAAAAAACTTCTCTGTTTTGTACATTACAAATGTAGGTTAGAAATGTGCTAAATGCTTTAAATAAAAGTTAATGAAGCTTAAAAGTGCAGAGAATTTAGTTTTTCATACTTCGGTGCTCTGCACCTAATTAAAATGATTGACCTATGTTTCAATAAATACTTCGCAGCTCTGCTGCTTTATCAGTAAAGAGTTAAGGTGCGTAGCACCACAGTATTTATAGCAAGATTAAATGAAGCGTAAAGATTCTTTTTCATCAAATTCCAAGATAAAAAAAGGACTACCCACAACAGGTAGCCCGAATTTAAATTGATGTAAACACTCTGCTCGCACAGAGCAGTATAAAGTTACAACTTATTTGTATAATGGTTTCTTTTTATTTTTTAGAGGCTCATTCCACGAACATTCATCTTCCTTTTTGGTTTTATCTTTGCAACCAAACAAAAAGTTGAGCCCAAAGCGAATATTAGCAACCTGGGCGCTGTTAGGCTTAATTGCGGCCATAACATTATCGGTAATGGTATAGAATTGCAAAGGACCGAATTTTGCTGCCAAACCAAAACCTACATTATTGTAAGAGTTGTTTACAGCAGTATAACTTAAGCTTGTACTCAGGTTTCTAAAAAATCGTGCATTCGCCGATAAAGTAAGCGATGATTGCACCTTGCCATTGAATATTTCGGTGCGGCTTAAAGCACCTAAATTCACTCTTTTGTGTATTTGGTGTGTACCACCCAAATAAATTTTAGTTGGCAATGCTACAGAATAAGAACCAACCAAGTTCGATACTCTAAATTCATCTTCTATATCATCAACAAGATCATCAAAAACATCTTCAATTTCCCTGTAGTTCGGATCATTTGAATTTCCCGATTGCGACCAATCTGCTCCATTGTAGGAGAATGAACCATCCTGAACAAACTCGTAACCATTGGATTTCCAGTTGATTGATCCAATGTCAAGAACACTGGCATAAAGGGTAGTTTTTTCGTCCATTTTATAGGTCATCCCCAAATCAACGGCAAAACCTTTGTTATCGGTGTTCAGGAAAAAATCTTCGTCAAAGTCATCCCCATCGAAGTTAATATCATCTACAAAACCGTTGGCATCGTAAGTAATTTGATTAATTGGAATCGAAGCTCTTAAGCGGTGTTTCGAATTCAGAATTACCTGGTCGCCGGTTAAAGATGTAAATACCGACATGTCTGATTCTTCCATGTGCACATTGGCCATACCGAACAGCACTTTCCCTTTAATACCCACGGTCCACTTGTCGTTGATTTTTTTAGAAACGCCCAATGCAATTTCGTGGTAGGCGTTAGCATCCAGGCCAAGACCTCCCCAATTGGCAGTTCTTCCTCGGTAATCGTAGTTACCATCTTTCAAAAAGCTGATCATCTCTTTGTCGAAACTAAAGCGGGAATCTTCTTTTTCAATCACGTCAAGGGTGAAATAGTAATCTTTGGCACGAATTCCCAGGGCAAAAAGCGTCAATTCAAACTGCTGGGAAATAAAGTTGGTTGTCTTAAGTGCATCGTGAAAACTGTTTACATTTACCACCAAAGAATCACTTCTGATTCCGCTTCCATCGGTAATAATATCATTATAACCAAAGCTACTGTTGCTGTAGTTAAAGTATACCGAACTTAAGGCCGGAAATCCAACAAAAACTTTGCATTCTGGTTGAATGGCAGGATTCAGTTGGTTCGATTGAGGAACATTTTGCATCAGGTACAATGTGTTGTTCAATTTTTGAGCCATACCGGTAAAAGTCAGGATCACGATCAGTAATCCTGTTAGAGATATTTTGCTTAAAAATTTAGTCATTATAGGATGTTTTAAAGTGCTGGGTTTAGTTACTTAGGTCGAGTTGCGCCTGAACCGAAATGGTAAACTTCAGTTCGTAATCGCCTTTCAGTTTTACCGGAATTCCACCATTCTCGGTACTTACTAGCGCGTTAATAATAATATTTTCGGCGAGATTCAGATTTGCAATTTGTGATTGGGTCAATGCAATTTCATGCGATACCTGCTTGATCGAAGCCGGATCAACCTCACCAATCATAGGTCCCGAGGTGTATACCGAAGCGGCATCTATCACTTCATTGTCTGTAATTTCGTCGATTACATCAAATGCAGCATCGGTTAATTGAATGCTTTCGATTGTTACATCCAGAGGGTAACCATTTTCGGCAGTAATTACCACGGCCGCATTCATAATTTTATCTGCATCGTCAATGTCGATATCATCAATGGTATCTTTTAGCGTAAGGTTTGTTGCAGTAAACTCCAATGGAATTTCAATTTCGATATCGGCATCAATTCTCGATGTATTGCTAATGATATTAGGTTCCGTTGCAATGTCAACTACATTTGGGTTTAGGCTTACATTCCCCATATAATCTAACCTGTCTGATGGTGGCAAGGCCATAAGATCTACGATATCTGAATTGGTATTGTCGTAGGTAATGGTTTCCAGGTTTGGAGCATCTAATACATCAGCCAGTGTTTTTGGATAATTGTTTGGCTGTAAGGGCAGCGGGTTTAGGGCTTGCGATCCACCGCTTGAACTGTAACCAGTAATATTTGCATTAATGGCGAAAGGAACACCAACCGAATTTCGCAAGTGAACATGTATTTTTGGATTTGAAAAACGGTACTCACCATCTATATCATCCCAGAAATCAACATCCATATCGATATTTCCTGTTCCAATATCGATGCTTTGCTGACCAAAATCGCCATAAGCAAGCTGGAAATTGATATTCTGAATTTGGTATTGAATTGCCAATGCACCTGTACCGGAAATAACACCTCCGTTGTCAAGTATTTCACCTTCGAACTGAAGGGCAACCTCATTATCGCTTGAAGGAGTCGGGAAAGTTAAACTTAATCCTGTAAGATCGAAATTTTCCACATGTCCGTTTGTATTGGCAGGAATCGTAAAATTTTGAGTGGCAAGAGCGCCACCAATTGTTCCATTTGGCAAAGAAATGTCCAAAGAAATATCAGCGTTAAGCGGATTGTCGAAAGTAAATTGAAGATTTGCGTCAACATCTACCTGAGAAAGAATTACACCTGCAAAACCTGTAGAAATCCTGTAGGTGTCGTTTTGAACCGGAATTGGAATTGGACCTGGCAAGCCCACAGGAGGTAATGGCAAGGCAAACCCCTGGCTCAGCTGGTTTGGAAAACTTAAAACCGAACTGGCATCATAGGTAAAAATATCATCTTCACGATGTCTGATCACAAGGTCATTGCCTTCCAGGAAAATGGTCTGGTCGTTCGGATCCAGCTCGTGTTCGTTTAAAAGGTACCAAAGCGAGTAGGTTCCATAGCCCACCGGAGCAATCATGTTTGGTGTCCATTCCACCTTATCGGATAATCGATCCATGTCGTAATCGTCCGAATCGAAGCATGATTGGGCCGTAATGGCCAATAATCCACATAAAAGTGGAATCAGAAATCGTGATTTAGATATCATAGTAATTTTATTTAATAGACAATATAAATTTGAACCGCATGAAGCGTTCAAAACCCTAGCTGTAATGTTAAAAATATTTTAAACATTTTAAAAAGGGCTAATTCATGTAAACATATATTTATTATACACGAATTAATTCTTATGATTGACAAACGGCCTAGTGTACGGAATAGTTTAGTAAGAAGTTTCGGTTGTCGCCAACATAAAGGTTAAAAGATTGATCTCCTGCTTTTGCGAAGCCAATTGAGAACTCGGTATTGCCTTTTAATGGGAAGCCGGAGTGGTTGTTTCCATCCAGGTCTATCAGGTAGATTTTATTCTCGTTTTCAACACAGATTCCTATTTCTATATTTCGTCGCGAGAATCGGTATACATGAGGTCTGTAGCTAATTCCGGAATCGAATTTTTTCTCCAGTTTCTGATTTCCCGAAGCATCGAAAATTTTTAGGAAATTGTAATCGGTAAACAAGTATTCATTTTTGCCATCGGCATTAAGGTCGGCAGCAGAAAAGTAGTGCGCATCCGAAAGCTGGGTGAACGATTTGGATTCCACTTTTCCATTAAAGTAGATGTAATGAATGTTACCATTGGTGTCGGTTGTTACCAATCGCTTTTGTTGTTTTTCCAGGTAGAAAGGATTTTTCTCCGATTTAGAGAATTGCTTCTTCAGCTTTACTCGCTCCACTCCGCGACGGTTTAGAATGTAAACGCGGAATTTATCGGCATATACAATGTAATCTTTTCCTCCCAGTCTGAAATGTTGAATTTCGCAGGTAATCGGATTTTCGGCCTTCTTAGGATTCCAACCTGTAATAATTTTTCCTTCTTTCGAATAGGCATATACACGCTGATCTTTACAAGGAATAAAAATGCGGTAGTTCTTGTTTTTATCGTAATCGAAAATGGCAATTCCCCTTGCGGCTTCGGCCTTTAGGCGAATCGGGTAATTTTTTACGTAGTTCCCGTTTCTGTCGATGAGGTGCAAATGATTTTTCGTAGCGAACAGATACTGCAGCTTGTTGTTTTTAAACAAATCGATTTGTTCTACTTTGCCAACAATTTGTGAATCAAGGGTCTTTTTCCAAAGAACACGACCTGCAGGATTCACCAGGTAAACCTGGTTTTCGATATCCTGAACAAAGATTTCATTCTCTTTGGTATAATGATTTTTCACCAGGTAAGGTTTGTGGCGGAAACAGGTATCGATTCTCGACTCCCAATCGGTTTGAGGAGCTGTTTCCAAAACCGGATCGTATTCGATAAACAAATTGTTGTAAATCAGGTTGCGGTTCGAACTCAACTGTAGACCCACTGCCTGGAATTTGTTGACACTTTCCTTGTGGTTCTGAATTTCCGATTGAAGTTCGGCATTCAGGAAAGAGGTAATAAATCGATTGGCTTTTGGGGTAGAAGTATAGAAAAAGAAGTTCGCTTTGTTCGATAAAAACTCCTTGTTTTCTTGGTAATTCTGGTTGCTGTCGAGTGTTTTACCCAAAACCGATTCCTGGATAAATTCCGATAGTGCATTAATGCTCGGACCCATTACCATATAGTTATCGATAAAAGTAAAATAGGCCGATGAGGCATCGGTAAAGAAGCTGCCAAACAGCTTTTCCGGCAAACGATCATCCGGCAAACGGTAGATGTCGAAAGAGGTTTCTGAATCGAGCTTATAGGTTCTTTTGTAGTACGATAATGTTCTTTGCTGCTTTTTTGCATACTTCAGAATGGGTTGCAGCATTTTATCTTTTGCAATGCTGGCACTCTTGGTGCGTATCACGGTAAATTTCTTATCGGCATTTCCTTCGGCAAAGGCAAGCCCGATTTCTTTGTAGATAATCGAGAAAATGATCTCCTCGAAATCTTCGCCTGTCTTCTTTTTCAAATCGTTAATGGCTTTCTGATAATCGGAAAGTTTGCCCATCTGATCGAGAAACTTACGGTATTTTCCTTTGTGCAGCAATGGATCATCTATGCCCAGAACTGCCAAAACTCCTGTTGTTGCCGGAAGAATGGATTCCATCTCCATTTTAACAGGTTCCTGTTGTAGGAACAGATTCATTAGGTTGCCCTGGTTCGGATCGCTGTAGGTAAATCCATTCATCAGAATAATTCTATTCCTGAAACTCAAATCGAGCTCGGTCCAGTTACCAATATTGGTATAATTGCGAATGAATTTGCTGTATTTTTGATCCAGTGAGAAAGAGATTTGTTTCGGGAATGTTTTCAGATTCAGGAAGATGTTGGCATCCACATTTTTTCCTATTGTTCTCCTGATTTGCTCGAAACCTTTCGATTTGGAAATGGAATTGTCGGTACTCAATTGTCGCACCGAGTTTTCGAGCAATAGCATCGATCTACTGGCAAGGAACAATCCCTTGGAAAAGGCAAAATGCAGTTCTTTTTTATTTTTACTTGCTGCAGGAATGCTGTAAAGTGTTGTGTTTTGGTAGGTGCGTTCGGCCAGTTTCAAATCCGGACCAATCCAGTTCGACACTGCAGTTTGTAATTTCTTTTCTTCCAGGTAATCGAGTATAGGCAGAATGTACAGGTATTCGATATCGTTCTTTCCTTGCAGGTGACTCGCCATGGTAAAAGAACGGTCGAGTGAAAACTGATGGTCGGATCCAATGTTGCCGGCCAAACTATCGATGAACTGAAGATTTTCGTTGATTTTCGCAATTTTTTCAAAGCTACCGAGTTCTTTCCAGGCTCCTGTATTGTTCTCTAATTTGCTAATGAGTTGCTCTAAACTTTCAAATTGAACAATCAATTCTGAGTTCACAGGAATTGCAGAAAAAGGATCAACTCCTTTGTATTCTTTTTGTTTTTGAAGATACAGGTAGCCTAAAACAATGATTGCCAAAAGCAAAACAATGAAGAAAGAGGTCAGAATTTTTCTCAGCATAGTAAACAGATTGCGTGGTATAGTGTTGTCTCAAAAATAAGAATTTAAACTGTGCTTAGAAAATTATGTGAAAGGCTTTTGTCCCAAGGCTTTCTTATTTCTCAAATTTCTGATTTTAGCTGATGAAAGTGTGGGTTTTTGATATGAAAAAAGCTCCCATTAAAAATAGGAGCTTTTTAAATTATTTCAGGCTTGTTTATTCTTTTGGCATAGATAACTTTTCGAGTTTTCTATTTTGTAGAAATGTCTGTATTTCAATAGAATAATCTTTTTGTTTGTATATAAGATCATGTAATTTGGATTGCTTCATATCTCTTTCGAAAAATGTAGAATCCTCCATACACTTCATAAGAAAGGCTTCATTTCTAAAATCTAAATTGATTAGATAAATGCCAAAAATATGATTATCTACATTCACCTCATTGCCATTGGTAAGAGAAGTTTTATACATGCCTGTAAGACTATCTCTTATTTCATATTTCGAGAGACGAATGATGCCCTTTTTAATCACAGACTGCTTAGATTTGTTTGTCCAGTATTCATCTTCTTCAACATTATAAGATAGGAAAACAGAATCCTCACATTGTGTTTTTTGTGATTGAGAAAAACAATGAGAATAAGCTAGAATATATATAATGAGTATGAATATTTTGTTCATCAACTCAAATATATGGCTAATTGCTTACAAATCAAACTTAATCCCCTGTGCCAATGGCAAATCGGTTCCAAAATTTAAGGTGTTGGTTTGTCTTCTCATGTAGGTTTTCCATGAGTCGGAACCCGATTCGCGACCACCACCAGTTTCTTTTTCACCACCAAAAGCACCACCAATTTCGGCACCCGAAGTTCCGATGTTTACATTGGCAATACCACAATCGCTACCAACGGCAGAAATAAAGGTTTGTGCTTCTCTCATATTCAGGGTAAATATCGATGAAGATAAACCTTGCGGCACACCATTGTGCAGTTCAATGGCCTCTTCAAGTGTCTTGTATTTCATGATGTAGAGCACCGGCACAAATGATTCATCCTGAACAATTTGCCAGTGGTTTTCCACCTCGCAGAATGTTGGCAATACGTAGTTGCCTTCCAATACTTTATCGCCAAATACAATGGTTCCACCTGCTTTTTTCACTTCTGCAATGGCCGTATTGTATACATCAACAGCACCTTCATCAATTACTGGCCCTACCAAAGTATTTTCGTCAAGCGGATTACCAATTTTCGTTTCAACCTGCTTGTAGGCATTCAACAGGCGGTTCTTCACATCATCGTAAATGCTTTCGTGAATAATTAAACGGCGGGTAGAAGTACAGCGCTGTCCGGCCGTTCCTACCGAACCAAATACAATGCCCGGAATGGCCATATCCAAATCTGCTGTTGGTGCCACAACAATGGCGTTGTTACCTCCCAATTCGGCAATGGTTCTGCCCAGGCGAGCACCTACTTTTTCGGCTACTCGTTTCCCAATTGCAGTCGATCCGGTTACCGAAATCAGCGGCACACGCTTGTCTTCGATAAAGTTATCGCCCATTACCGACGATTTGGCAACTACCAGGTTGAAAACACCTTCGGGTACATCATTCTCTTTTAATACTTTCTGTATGATATTGTGACAAGCAATGGCACAAAGCGGCACTTTTGAACTTGGTTTCCAAATTACAACATCTCCGCAAACCGCTGCAATCATTGCGTTCCATGCCCAAACTGCGACCGGGAAGTTAAAAGCAGAAATTACGCCAACCAAACCCAGCGGATGATACTGGTCCATCATTTTGTGATCGGGTCTTTCGGAGTGCATGGTAAATCCGTAAAGCATTCTCGATTGACCTACCGCAAAGTCGCAAATGTCGATCATTTCCTGAACTTCGCCCAAACCTTCCTGGTAAATTTTTCCCATTTCGAGAGTTACCAGTTTTCCAAGATCTTCTTTGGCATCGCGCAAAGCATTTCCTATTTGGCGTACAATTTCACCACGTTTCGGAGCTGGCATTTTTCGCCAAACCTTAAAGGCTTCCTGTGCTTTTACCAGTACTTTTTCGTAGTCATCTTTATCGGCGTTTTTAACTTTTGCAATTAATGATCCATCGATTGGCGAATAAGATTCTGTTACAGCACCTTTACAATCGAACCATTCTGTTCCGGTTGATACGCCGGCATTTATATCAGATATACCCAGTCGTTTTAATGTTTCTTCTATTCCAAATTTCTTTTTGAGTTCTTGTGACGTTGTAATTTCCATTTGATTATGAATTAATTGTGGTAAACAAGGTTAAAATAAGAGAAGTATACAATTTAATAAAACTAAATCTAAATAGTAATGATTTTTATCAGTTTCGGGGATATTTGCAATAAAAAACCCGAACCAATAATTGATTCGGGCCAAGTGTATTTATGTGAATTTAAAAGATTCTAATGCATAATGAAGTTTCTAAAATGCTTCATGAACTGTACGCGCTGGTATGCAGCAGGATCGTTCGATTTCGACTGACTCATTTTTCCTTTAAAGTCGCGAATGTTTTCGAAACCCTGATCTTCCATCCAGGAGTAAATTTCTTTCAATAAAATATCGATGTATTCTGGTCCGTGCTTGTAAATTACCGAAGCCAACTGAACTGCATCTGCACCCACCAAAATGTGTTTGATAATGCTCTCAGAAGTATGAATACCTGTTGTTCCGGCCAAAGAGCAATTCACTCTGTCCGACATGATACCAATCCATCGTAAAGAATTCTTGTAATCATCGGCATGTGAAAGTACTTGTCCGTTGGTAATTCCCAGGTTATGAATATCGATATCAGGACTGTAAAAACGGTTGAACATTACAATTCCATCAGCATCCATATCGTCCAGTTTTTTCACCATATTGGCTAAATTCGAATGGTAAGGACTAATTTTTAGTGCCACAGGAATGGCAACCTGGTCTTTTACAGTTTTTAGTACGTCGAAATAGATTTTTTCATTTTCTTCACCTGATCTGTTCATGTCGGTTGGCATTACAAACAGGTTAATTTCCAATGCATCGGCACCGGCTTTTTCAATTTCGCGAGAGAAATAGGTCCATTTCTCTGCGCTAACACAGTTAATGCTTGCAATTACCGGAATCGATACAGCAGCTTTTGCTTCCTCTATTAATCGAAGGTACTTGCGAAGAATGTCTTCGTGCGGCTCTTCCTGCATGTAATCAAAAGTCTCAGGATAAACATACGGACGGCTGGTCATGGCATGCATTTGCTCTTCCATTTCCATGATAATCTCTTCCTCGAAAAGAGACTTAAGCACAATTGCACCTGCACCATTGGCCTCCAGTTCAACTAATTTTTCTACCGAGTCGGTTAAACCTGAGCTGGCAACAATTATTGGATTTCTTAAATCGAGTCCTAAGTAGTTTGTAGTTAAGTTTGGCATATCCGTTAAGTTTTGTTTGTGTGATTTTATTGATTTTACTATCAAATTTAATCGCGTAAGGCGTTTATTACAAATCAATAATCTTTATACTAAGATAGAAAATCCTGATGTGAATATGCTTTCTTGCGGCCTAAATTAAAGCTTTGCTCTAGAAATTAGGAGTTAAGCTTTATTGGTGTTCAGATGAAAAGTCTTTTAGGATGAAAATGTTAAGCATGCGATTCTTCTTGCAGTATAATTCTTTTTTCACTTTTTTTGTGGCTTCACATGAATTGACAACAAACTAAACCAACCTTAACAGACTAAAATGGAAAAAGCTGTAAAGAAAAAAAGAAGTTGGACCGATCGCTTTCTGAATGTAACAGAGAAATTTGGAAATGCCTTACCGCATCCGGCCACCTTATTCGCAATTTTTGCCCTTATGGCAATTTTATTATCCGGATTGGCATCCTTTTTTGGGTGGCAGGCTGTTCATCCGGGAACAAAGGAAACCATCGAAGTGGTCAACCTTTTATCGGTTGAAGGATTGCATCGAATCCTGATTGAAATGGTGGATAATTTCACCGGATTTGCTCCATTGGGCATTGTAATGGTAGCCATGTTGGGGATTGGTATTGCCGAAAGTAGCGGACTAATAGGAACCCTGATTCGTAAACTGGTTCTGTCGGCTCCTAAAAATATGCTGACCTTTGTACTTGTATTGTCGGGTATTTTATCGAATACAGCTTCCGATGTAGGATATGTGCTATTGATTCCTTTGGCAGGGATTATTTTTGTAGCGGTAGACCGACATCCTGTTGCTGGTATGGCTGCAGCATTTGCTGGTGTATCGGGTGGATTTTCGGCCAACCTGATCCTGGGAACCATCGACCCATTATTGGCGGGGCTTTCGCAGGAGGCAGCACGTATTGTTGATCCAACAGTAGAGGTAAATCCTACGGCCAACTATTACTTTATGGTAGTTTCGACCTTTGTAATTGCCGTTGTTGGTACTTTGGTAACCGAGAAAGTAATCGAACCTCGATTGGGTGTATACAAAGATGCACACGAACACAAGGAAGAAATTCACGATATCACCGATTTGGAGCGTAGAGGATTACGCTGGGCCTTGTATGTAGTTTTATTCCTGACTGCCATTACCCTTTGGGGATTGATTCCAGAAAATGGATTCTTTAGAGGTCCCGACGGAGGTTTCTTAACCTCGCCTTTAATTAAAGGGGTAGTAGCCTTGCTGTTTTTAGGAGCAGGAGGTTGTGGTATTGCTTACGGATTTGGAGCCAAAGTTTTCAAGAACGATGCAGATATCATGAAAGGTATGGGAAAATCCATGCAAACCCTGGCAGGTTACTTTGTACTTGTATTTTTCGCAGCACAGTTTGTTGCCTATTTTAAATGGTCGAACTTAGGGGTAATTATGGCCATTAAAGGGGCAGGAGCGCTTATGGCTGCCGAAATTGGCATGATTCCACTGATGATACTTTTTGTGCTTTTATCAGCCTTAATAAACATGCTAATGGGATCGGCATCGGCAAAATGGGCCATTATGGCACCAATTTTTATCCCGATGTTTATGCTGATGGGTTATTCACCAGAACTTTCGCAGGTGGTATACAGAATAGGGGATAGTGTTACCAATGTAATTTCGCCAATGATGAGTTTCTTTGCCCTGATTATTGCTTACGTGCAGAAATACGATAAGAATTCGGGTATCGGTACCATTATTGCCACAATGTTGCCTTATTCGGTCGCATTCTTTATTGTTTGGGTAATTTTATTAATGATTTGGATCCTTCTTGGATTGCCTTTGGGACCAGGAGCAGGCCTTGAATACACCATGCCACAATAAAAATTGAAAAAAATATGACCTTGTTGCAAAATTGCTGCTAAGGTGTAAAAATATGAATCTCAGTGCATGTAGGATTTTTCCTCGTTTGCACTGAGATTTTTTTTAAAAAAAATGTAGATTTTGTTTTGCGGGATTCAAACATTTCTCTACATTTGCATCGCATTCAAAAGCAATGCCCAGGTGGCGGAATTGGTAGACGCGCTGGTCTCAAACACCAGTGGGGCAACCCGTGCCGGTTCGATCCCGGCCCTGGGTACAAAAAGATCCTTTCGATAATTCGGAAGGATTTTTTTTTGTGCCTGTTTTTTATTGCCAGTATTCAATTCTGCCTTTTTACTGAAATAGCATTGTCCGGAAGATCACTACACAGTCTTCTATAGAATCTTTTTTCCTGCCACAGCACCAAGCTTTCTTCTCCGATTTTATACCCTTCCAAAATCGCTTCATAGATGGTCAGTTATCGTTCGTCGATACTGAATACCTGTTTGTCGATATCGCTGGTTTTAAAGCATAATGAAATTTACTTTTATCAAAGTAAGTTGGTGACAAGAATAGATTAAGTCAGTAGAAAGGCTTCTGGCTTGTATGATATGCAATGCAAGATCTGAAAAATAAATGGTAAGTATAATTTTGAATCGCACTATTCATAATATCAGATCAGAACAATGAAACTGTTCTGCCAGTTATAGCAGGAGATCATATAATTTAATTCTAAATTTTGAAATTATGAAAAAGAAATTTTTTTTATCAGTAGCGGGAATTGCGTGTTTTGGTTTTCTGTACAGTTATAATCTTTTTAAGGAAGGCAATACCTTGAAGGCAGATAATACTGCTGCTTTGGCCAAAATGGTTTCGCATGGAAATTTTGATTCTGATGATTATAAATTTTGGAGTGGTAGCGATTGTGAATTTGCTGGTTCAACAGTTTGCTATATCCATTAAAATTAAAAGCATGGAGAAGGATATATACTCATAGTAATTCTTCTCCTTAGCTTATCATTTGATTGCTAATTTGTTTAAATTATATGGCCTAAGTAATGAAAAAAAATATTCTTATTCCTGCTGTTTTGGTTTTGTTGTATTGCTTTTCTTGTATTAATAAGAAGGATGCACAGAAATGTATGTATAAATCCGGCTTTGATTTAGAATCCAATAATACGATTAGAAAATTTCCCGTTCCAATAAATATAGACTCCAGAGTATACAAGATAAGCAGTTTCATAAACGATGAAAATAAGGAGTTGCTCTACTTTTTAAATAAGAGAAATCATCTGTTGGTTTATGACTTAGAAAAACAGAGTTTAATTGAACAAATCAAAATCGCAGAAAAAGGTCCTAATGGATTTGACCGTGTGGGTGGCTTTAAGGTGCTAAATCAGGATTCTATCATAATAACTCCATTCTTTAAGTTTAAATTAGGTGTTGTTAATTCCCAAGGTGTTAAAATATCGGAAATTGATTATGGTGAAAATCGAAAATACCCCAGGACATTAGATAATAATAATACTCATATTTTCATAAAAGGAAATGAGATGTTTTTGCCAATGTATTTAGAGGGGAATTGGACAACAAAAAATCTTAGTGAATTCAAGGAGTATAAAACCACCTTAAAATACAATTTTAAGAATCATACACATAAATTGGTAGGAATGCATATTCCTTATGAATCTTCAAAATTGAAATTAAAAAGGCATTTTAATTTTGTATCACAGTTTAAAAACGGATATGTAATTGCCTTTGCAAGTTCTCATAATATATATTTTACTGAGGATTTTGAGACTTTCAAGTCATATGAATGTAAAAGTAAGAATATAAATGCTTTAACAGAATATTGTTTTACCAACGATTTTAAGCAAAATCTTTACAATCGGATACGGAGTACAGAATACACGAAGTTACTTTGGGATCCACACAGAAATTACCTGTATCGTTTTTACAAATTGGGTAAGACAAAGGTGTCTAAGAATGATGATTTAATGGCTATTAATAATGAGCCCAATCCATTTGGAATAATGGTGTTGGATAGTTCTTATAATATTATTGTTGATAAAGTATTTGATAATAATATATATGATTGGGAGAAAAGTTTTATAGGTAAAGAAGGTTTATACTTGTCCATTAGTGATTCTGACAATATGAATCTGGATTTAAATTCATTGAGTTTTGAGATTTTTTCAATCAACACCAATTAGGAAAAATATGCTTCATCATTATCAAAAAACAACTTCACCCATTATCTTCTTATTTGCTATCATTATAGCCTTAACTTCAATTGCTTGTAAAAAACAAAACACAATTAATGAGACTATTCACCGGATGATTGACAGTCAAATAAAGAATGTTGATTCTCTTTCGATATATTATCCCAAACACTATGTGTATAAACCATTAGATTTTGATGTAAAGATCTACTCAATAATAAATGGTGCTTGTAATGATTGTATTATGGAATTCGATGAATGGAGCAAGTTCATATCCCAAAATGAATTTTCAGATGAGGTAAATTATTACTTTCATATACATGCTGCAGAATACAAAGAGTTGGAAAATTTATTTGATACCAAAGGATATACATTTTTCTTTGTTAAAGATCCTAAAATGAAGTTTATAAAGATAAATAACTTGCCAAAAGACAAAATGTTTCATACATTTTTAGTTAGTGATAATAAAATTATTTTAGTTGGAAGCCCTCTGAAAAATGGACCAATTAAAGACCTATATATCAAAACAATTAATAGAATACTTAATGCTTCAATGTAGTATTTGAAAGGATGAAGGTGAGAAAGTTGATATTGTCTTTTTTTATCATGCTACTATTTACAATTCTTCTACGAATTTTTATGGTAGAAATATTCTGGGTTCCAACAGCATCTATGAGTCCTTCCATAGATGAAAAAAGTTATATAATAGTTGAAAAAGTAAGTTATGGTGCTTTGTTGCCACAATCCATAAATCAAATTCCCTGGGCGAACACTTTGCTTTTGATATCCACTAAATTTGAAAATTTTCTCATAAAAGATCGCTGGAATGGAAAAAGATTGCCTGGAAGATCAAAACCAGTAAAAGGTGATGTAATCGTTTTTCGTGACCCTTCAAACACTCTTTATTTAACTAAGCGATGTATTGGTGTTCCTGGTGAACGGATATCCATTTTTTCTGATATATGGTATTGTGATGAGCAGGAAAGAAACTTTTCTAAATTAGTGATTAATGAGTGGATAGTAGAAACAAAACATTTTGATCTTACTTCCTATTTTAAAGTAAATTTTGTTAAATGTAATAGTGAGTATTTGGATGGTGAGGTGGTTGATAAAGTTCACTTAAATGGTAAACAGGTAAATGAATTGAAAGCACTTGGAATATTAAAATACTTGAAAGCACCTAAACGAAAATTTAATCTCAGGGTAGAGGATGCAGCATCTATAATTAAAATACCTGCCAAAGGAGATACTGTTGTCATCAACATGCAAAACTACCAGTTTTATGCAAAAATTATTAACCAGTTTGAGGTGAAAGAAATATTAAAATCTGAGAATGATATTTATATCGATGGGAGACTTAATAACAAATATGTATTTGAAAATGATTACTATTTCTTATTGGGTGATAATCGATCAAAATCAATTGATTCAAGATCCTTTGGCTTGATTCCATTTAAAAATATTATAGGCAAGATTTTATATGTGTTGTAACAAATAAATAGAAAAGGTACTGTTGTTTCAAAAAGGAACATCATTTCACAAACAGAACATTTCTACAGTAAGCATTTCCATAGTCTTCCTTCATATTCTTCCACAGAATCTTTTCTTTCCTGCCACAGCACCAAGCTTTCTACTTCGATTTTATACCCTTCCAAAATCTCTTCATAGATGGTCAGGTATCGTTCGTCGATACCGAATACCTGTTTGTCGATATCGCTGGTTTTATCATTATATGAAAACTATATTACATCAATTATTGTAAAGGGATGAGTTTGGTTAAACTGGTTATTCTAAGATGTTTATGAAGAAAAATCATATAGGCTTACTAATAGTAATGGGATTTTCAATAGTTATATGGCTCTGTCTCAAGGATGACTCGGTAGATCAGGTATTCGCACCACCAACAGAAGTTGATTTTACGAAAACAGAAGTTGATATGGGTAATATACAAAAAGGAAAAATTAAGGAGGTTTGTTTTCAATTAAAAAACACTGGCAATTTTCCATTATTAATTCGCTATGTGGAAACCAGTTGTTCTTGTATAAATTCTAAATGGACAAATCATCCTGTAATGCCAGGTAAATTTTCAGAAATAAAGATTAGCTACGAAGCCAAAAATATAGGACGTTTCTTTAAAACCATCACTGTGTTTTGCAATACAAACACAGGCTTCGTCGAATTACGAATCAAAGGAAGCGTAAAGACATTAAGATGAAAATAATTAATAAATAACAAAGAACGGAAGACTGTTACTTACTAGTAGCAATATATAGCTTCTGTACGGACTTCATTAGAATATGAAAGGAGGTTGTGTGGCAAGGATAAAAGAATAAGTAAGGGAGGCCCATGAGGCCTGAGCTGTGAAATGATAGAACAGTATTTAGATTTTTTTAAGAACAAATAAAAATAAAAAAATATGAATAAAAAAATAGTTTTTATCGCAAGTGTGGTACTATTTACAGTATCAATATTTATAAGTAAAAAAATAGTTCTTGCCAATGGAGATGTCTCAAGAAATGATATCAAAGTAATGACACAGGCACTAGCTAAACAAAGTTTCGGCTGCCCAAATGGATGTTGGAGCTCCCGTGGTTTGTGTTATTGTTACGGCTATAAGCCTTATGAGGAAGCTTATTGGGGTAATGTTATTGCCGAATATTAATTAGTTTGAAGGTTATCTAAGAAGTTGAAAATTATTCTAGGGAGTTATGTGTTGGAAAAATCTCTACTGTTACAGCCCAATTTAAAATCTTTATTGGATAACCTTCTGATTTTTTTAATTGAGTGTCCTTCATTTTATGATTATAAAATCACAATAAAAAAGTTTGAAACTTATGACTTTACCGCATAGAAGAATAGAAATAAGAAATCTGGTAATTATTCTCGTTTCGTTTATAGTGTTTGCATGCAATAATAGCAATTCTAAACATACTAAAACATTTAAGGAAACAGAGAATAGAACAGTTTCTGTTAAAGATAAAGTGACAGATATTGAAAGCGAACTAATGTTTGAATATTGCAGTATGTTGATTTATGACTCCTTGCTGGTTGTGAATGAGCTTTCTCCAAAAGGAGAGAAAGGAATTCACTTTTTTAATAAAAATAATCTGGAATATGTGAGCAGCAGCGGTTTTCTTGGCCGAGGACCCGGAGAAATATCTCGTTTGGGAGAAGCCAGATGTGCCTTTGAGACCAAAGAAATTTTTGTTGATGATTATGGTAAAATGGTACGTTGGAAATTTCCCATGGATAGTGTTCTAAACAATAAAAAATTTAAACCATCCCGAAAACTGATGTTAGATAATGAACTGTTTCAAATTAAATATGAGTTTATTAACGACAGTATTTCTATTGGTAGATCTGTTAAGCCAACAAGTACTCACTCTATGGATTTAGTAACTACGAAGCAAAATATTTATACCAATAAAATTGAGGAATATGGATATAATTTCCCAGAGATAAGAGGAAGAGAATCTTATTCGGACTTTGCATTATCTGTAAAGAATAATGTATATGTTTCGTGCTTTAATTTTGTGGATTTGTTAACAATATGTGATTTAAATGGAAATTTGAGGTGCAATGTTTTTGGCTCTAAATGGAATGCAAAAGAAATAAAAGGAATAAAATTTTTTATGAATGTGACAATCTATAAGAATTATATACTGGCTTCCTATATTGGCGGTAAAGGAATTTTGAAGTCCAAGGATGGAGACTTGGATTCAATTTCGCCTTCAAAGTTAATTGTTTTTGATATGGAAGGGAATTACATCAAAACTATTGATGTAGGTTATGAGTTTAGTGCTTTTTGTGTAGATGAAGATAATGAAAGGTTTATTGCTTATTTTGATAATAGGATCAATCCTTTAGGGTGGTTTTATCTCAAAATATAAATCATACTTTATGTAGAAAGCTATGAGATATATTGTACTCACATGTTTAATTGTGATTGTTTGCGTATCATGTTTGTCAAAACGTGAGAGAGAAATTCGCGACGTTCTTATGCAGCCTTTGCATTTGAAAATGTTTAAGAATGTTTACCATAAAGATACTATTCTAAATTTTGAAGATTTCCGACAACAATATAAATACATTTCAATTGTATACCTGCTAAACGGATGTGAGTCGTGTTATGAGGAATTTATCGATTGGCAAAACAATATTGAAGTAATAGGAACACCCAAGAATTATACTGTACTCTTTATTGTCAGGGGTGATAATTATGAATCTCTGATATCCAAAATTCAGGAAATTGAACAGGTTGAAAATAAATATTACGTAATAATGGATCCTGATTATAAATATATTGTTAAAAATATGAATGTGCCAAAGTGGATAATGGATGCCTCTTTATTAATTGATAATGAAAATAGAATAATAATGGTTGGAAAACCGTGGAGTAATGAAAGTATGAAAGGGATATTTAGGAAACTTTTACAAGAGTAACACAGGGGTGGATAATGATGCTTTCAATTCAAAATCCATAACAAATAATTGGTAAAGATGCTTACGATCTTACATCAAATGCTTATTCCTCGCATTTTAAAATATAGCCTACCCCTCTAATGGTTCCAATTTCTATCGTATTTTGCAATTTAAGCAACTCACGTATTTTTGAAATAATATTATGAAGGCTTGCCATGCCTGGAGTTTCTAAAGATTGGGTGCAAAGTTTTTCAATTACTTGTTCTTTCTTGACAATTTTATTGGGTTGTCGCATCAAAAGTTCAAGAACAACTTTTTCGGAGGGGCTAAGCTTTTTTACAAATACACTATCAAAATGCAATTCACTTGAGTTTAAGTTTAAGGTATACCTGGCTAATTCGATAAACTTATTTTGCTGTGATTCGGAAGTAAAACGTTTAATGTAGGTAACCAATAAAGGAATTGATAAGGGTTTGGGAATATATGCATATGCACCTATACCGATTCCCTTTGTGATTAATTCATCATCGGTGTGCGAGGAAATAAATAATAGCGGAATTTGTGGATGATTTTCTACAATCTCTTTGGCTTTTGATATGCTGTTTACGGTCCCTATTTCAACATCTAAAATGATAATATCTGGTTTAAGGTCCTTAATGATATATTCAATGCCAATCATTGTATTTTGAAAATGAACCTGGCAATTATAATCTGTTTCAAGAACACTACTTATAAGATTTCCAAGGTTGATATCATCATCAACAAAAAGTATTTGCAGTTTTTTCATTTCCTAATATTATGTAACAATTGTTTCGGACGGTAAAATAATACAAAATGTACTTCCTTTGCCTGTATCGCTGCTCAATGTAATGTGTCCCCTATGTGATTTTACGATTTTCATACTAAAAGATAAGCCAATTCCATGACCTTTTATTGTTGAACTTGCCCTGTAATATTCGCGAAAAACCTTTTTCTGATCTATTGGTGAAATCCCATAACCGCAGTCGGTAAAATACAAATGTAATTTTGATTTTTCTTTTCTAGCTTCAATTACCAATTTGGGAGTAGAGTCAGAATATTTAAAGGCATTATCCATTAGGTTTCGTACTACAGCTTCAAAATAAAATGGATCTACAGCAAGGACTAAATCTTGATCAAAATCCAGTTTGCAATCTATTTGTTTGTTTTGATATACGACTCTCAATTCAGATAAAATTTCATTGCAAACATGCATGAAGTTTATATCAGAGGGAGAGATTAGCATTTTTTGATTTTGATTCCCAAATAGAGACAAAATCAGGTCCATTTTACCAGACAGCTTGGATATATTGGTACTTGCATTTTCAACTTGCTTTTTAACCGTAGCTTGTTGCTCTTTGCTGGCCATATAATCTAAGAATGTATATACAAATGATAGAGGCGATTTAAGATCGTGTACAATACCTCTTACGGCCTGCTCACGCCACTGCAATCGATCTATTCTTTCTTGCAGCGCCCATAGTAACCAGATCATAAAAATAGCAACCAGAATAACTGCGATTCCAGACACACTTATGGTGTATACCATTTGTTGTAAGAAAGGAAAACTGTGTAGTTTAAAGGAGAACCGAAAAGCATATGTATTGGTAGTTCCAAGTGAAAAGTGAATTTGATTTAAATCGTTTTTTAATTCTCTAAAATCATTTTCACTTTTAAATAAACTGTCAATTGTGTGTTCATTTTTAAGAAGTTCCATTTTATAGCAACAGATGATGTCGATTTCAGAGAAATTGTTTTGAAAAAGAGAATCAATCACCTCTAACTTAATTTTCCCTTGCTCCAGGCTTTTATTGGTAAAAGTTGCCTCAATGGCTTTAAATAATGAGAAGTCCTTCGAATATTTACTGGTATTAATATCGTATCGAGCTATTTCGCGAGAATTATCATGATCCGATTTTCTCTGACTCTCATCAATGTTTATTGTGGTTGTATCTGTTTTGTCCTGATTTTTTGGGCTATATCCTTTTAGGGCATGAAAATGAATGACACTACTTAAACGCTCTTCCAATCTTGATACAAAGGCATCCTTCTCTTTCTTTATTTGCTCCTGTAACCATAGTACTTGGGAGAAAATAAGGATAGATAGAATCAACAGAATTAAGACACCTATTCTTTTGAGAAAAACATTTTTCATATGTTAAAAGTAATCTTTTTTTCATTAAAACTATGTTTTACAGATCAAATCTAAATAACTCCACCAAAGCAAAGTATTCGTGTTTGATCTAATTGTAAAATCCAATAAAATCCAATCGAATGATTAGTGTAATCTAATCGAGTAATTAGAAACTTAACTATATTTTTCTAATGTGCATAGAAACAGCTTGTTGCGAAGTGTATGGATGAGGTTTTTATGAATTGCAATAATTTCTAGTGTTACTTAGGTAGTTGATTAACAATGCGAAGTAAGCTTGCTGAAAAATTCAAGCACACAAATTCTGCAAAATACATTTCCGATTGACTGGTTGAAGATCGAATTTCATTAAAAATTTACTTAGATAACTACTAATGAGTAGTGACTTAGCTATTCGTTTCAATATTTAATGATCAATAGTTTTATGTGAGTTAAACTACTGTAATACTTAAATAAAAACGTAATGATGCTAAAAGAACTGATAGAATTTGATCAATTAAATTTGGAAGAACTGTGTCAAATAAAAGGGGGTGAGGAAAGGGAGTACATCGTGGTGATTATTGATGGAAAAGAGGTGAGAGTTTACTTATAAAAGCCAGGGGATCCCATATTTATTATGTAAGTAAAATGGGTCTGCCTGTGCGTGCAAGATTATAAAATGAAGTTATTAAAAGCTTATATAATACAAAAGAGGAGGTGCAAGGCAAAAGTAAGATGAAAAAAAGAATAAAGACAATTAAGAATTGTACTTTACATGGGAGCCATCTCAATACCAATGGAACTGTTCTGGCAGTTAAAGCAGAAAAAAAAGAGCACAGTACAAATTGATTTACAGAAAAAGACAAATGTACTGCGCAAAATTGAATGTAATACAGCAAAGGTAACTCTTTGCTATTAATTTATAATTATGAAGAAAAAAATATTTTTATCGGTTATTGGACTAGCTTGCTTTAGCTTTTTATTCACATATAATGCAAATCAGACAGAAAGTGGTCTTGTTATTGATAATATTGATGCTTTAGCACAAAGTCGTGTAATTACTGATGATGATGGTGGATTTTTATGTTGTAACAGTATTGTAAACTGTTGTGATTACGGCGATTTCGAAATTGACGGTGAATTTGTCGATTAATAAAGTCTTTGCTAGGTGCTATGCACCTAGCATTTAAGTTAGATAGTGTATATAGATTAATTGTAATGATACTGTTTGCGTTGGGAAAACAATGAGTTACTAATAAGAGTGTAAAATCAGATAATATGAGAATATGTTTAATTGTACTTGGAGTAATTGCGATACTAACAGGTTGCAAGGAAAAGAAAGTCACGAATCCATTAGAGTTGTTTCATAAGGCAGATATCATCAATGGGAATATATTGCCAATAGAAGGAAAGGTAATTGGAAATCCTATTTCGATTCAGATAATAGACTCGCTAATTCTTATAATGAATAAAAACAGTGAGTATTATCTTGATGTATTCTCAAAAAAGAATGGTAATTATTTAGGGGCATCTATTAAAAAAGGTAGAGGGCCTAAAGAGTTATCACGTGCAATTTCGATTGATAGAAGCGAACATAATAAATCTATAGATATTTTTACACGCGTTCCGAAAAAAGTGAATACCATAACAGTTAAGAACCTATTTCAAGACACAAGCTTTGTACCTGTTAAAACTAGAGAATTTAAAATCGATGATGGGTCTTGTTATCATGTTAAGAGAACAAAAAATTATTTTATAGGAACAGGTTCATTTAGTCATGGCATGTATGCAATATTTAACTCAGAAGGTGTACTTATAGGAAATCATGGTGCATTCCCTAGTTTACAAAAAGGTCAAAATTTAGAATCACGACAAAAAGGAAGGTTATTTCAGGGATTCTTAAAAGTGAAGGAAGGTTCAAATAGGTTTGTTTTTGCAACAAACTGTTCAGAAATACTTGAAATTAACGAAATCTTACATGATAGTATTCAAGAAATAAAAAAATACCACTATCGATTACCTGATTTTCTAATGTCTAAAAACCGAGTGGTAAAGAGAAAAGAGAGTATTATGGGATATTGCTGTTTAGAAGCATCGGATGAATATATTTTTGCTCTTTATACAGAAAAAACTTTAAAGGAATACATGTCTAATCCTTTTGTTGCTGATAACATTTTAGTATTTGATTGGAATGGGAAGCCTATAAAAAGGTTTAAACTGGATATTGGCCTTAATAGTATTGCCTATGACAAAGATAGCAAGTCCATAATTGGAATTGGACTTAGCGATGAATTGTTCCTGATAAAATATGAACTTGATATTTAGAGAAGATCGAGTAAAAAACAGAAGTTATTAATATGAAAAATATAACTCTAATATTATTGATATTACTTTTTTTAATTGGTTGCAAAGAAAACACTGGTCAAAATAACATCAGTGAAGTAGTGAAATCTTTTGTTGGAAAAGAATTGGTTCTGCCTGATTCATTAGAGATATTTTATCCTAAGAACTTTGAAATTGATGAATATTTTATGGATTACACTGTTGCTGTTGTAGCCTTTATTGATGGTAATTGCAGCAAGTGTGCCGAAGATATATTGAAATGGGGAAATTTTATTAAAACACATCAAATGTGTGAGGAGGTGAGCTTTTGCTTTTATGTAGGGGCAGATTCTTATTGGTCTTTGGAAAATTTTATGAATAAGAACAAAATACCTTTTCCAATATTTAAGGATCCTCAAAAAAAATTTATAAGACAGAATAATCTGCATAGCAATAGTATGTTTCATTCGTTCTTATTAATTGATAAGAAAATTGTTTTAATAGGTAATCCAATGAAATATGAGAAAATACTAGACTTATATATGCAAGAGATGCGAAAAGAATTAGAATGTGAGAGTTATTAAGAAAAAAAAATCGAGCCTAGCAAAGAAATTAATTTTATGTTTTCTACCTGGGTTTATACTCATAATCTTACTAAGATTATTTGTATGTGAAATTTTCTATGTGCCTTCTAACTCAATGCATGCTACCATTAAAGAAGGAGATTATGTGTTGGTAGAAAAAATTTCATTAGGTTCTAAATTACCTAATTCAATTTCAGATATTCCCTGGAGTAATGTGTTGTTGATGTTTTCTAAGGAACTAAAAGCATATATAAATAAAGAACGTTGGGATTATTACAGAACTAAAAGTTTTAAATCTGTTGTTAGTGGTGATATTCTCGTCTTTCAAGATATTGAAGAGAAGTCAGTTTTAATAAAGCGTTGTATTGGAATACCTGGGGATACTTTATGTATTAATAATGTTTGGTATTGTAATGAAGAGGAAAGGTTTTATTCTAACAATCTTCATTTTGATTTTAATATTGAATATTATAATGAATCGGTATCAAAGTATATTACTCGTAATCATTTAACCGGTGGAACCAGAAAAATGGGTGATTCTATAATACATAGCACTATTATTAGTGGCAAAGATTTAAAGAAGCCAAATTTTAAAAGGGTAAATAGATGGTTTAGATATAATGAGTTAGGGCAAAACAAATTAAAAGCATACAAGAATCTTATTATTCCAGGAAAGAACATGAAAATAAAGTTTTCCAAGGAAAATGCATCTTTTTATTGTGATTTAATAAATAAATACGAGATTGAAAAGGTTTATTATATGGACGGTAGAGTATATGATAATGGTGAGTTCATTCAAACTTATACATTTAAAAAAGATTACTTTTTCCTTTTGGGTGATAATAGATCAAAATCAATAGATTCAAGACATTTTGGACTTATACCTGAGGAGTTACTTATTGGTAAAGCAAAATATGTTCTTTCTTCATTAAATAAAAAACTTCCTTTTAAAAAAAAACGGAGTGCTAACCAGTGAGTACATTTACATGATTATATTTTAAAAACTTGTGTTTTTTTAGAAAGGTGGAGCAAGGCAAAAACAAAATAATGTAAAAGGAAAATATTTTTCTTTCATTTAAATAATTGTATCAAATGAATAGGTTAATAATTTTATTGCTGTTACTGGGAATTTTCTCCTGCACACAGAGCTCTTCGAAAAGTAAAACTGAAAAATTACATGAAGAGAAAAATACCAAAGTTGAGTTTCCTTACCATGTAAATCTTCCAGATAACGGAAAAGATACCTTAAATCTGTCTAAGGTATCCACAGAAGTGAATTTTGTAAGCTTAGAAACAAACAAAAAATCATTGTTAAGAAGAGTGTATCAAATGGAAATGAATGATACATTGATTCTAATCTCTGATTTGAGAAGGTTGCTTTTATTTAAAATGGATGGATCATTTGTGAAACAAATAGGTAAAAATGGGAAAGGGCCTGGAGAGTACATTTATGTACTGGATTTTCAAATAAAAGGAGATACTATTTATATTGCTTCGTCAGGGAAAAGGTCTATAATTAAGTACAATTTGAGTGGTGAATTCCTGGAAGAAAAAAAACTTGATGCTTTACTCGCCTATTTTTCGATTGATGAAAAAAACCAGATAGCTTGGTATGATAGATGCGAAGGGGCCATTAAATTTTTTAATCAGGATGCCCAGTTAATTGCAAGTTCTAAATTCGAAACTTTTCTTAAAGGACGAGACAGATTTACCTGGAAGGATTCTTATGATACTTACTTTCAAAGAAGTGACTCTTCTTTATTGGTGAATAATTATTTAAGTGATACAATATGGTCTATCAATGATAAACGTAAAAAACCAGCGTTTATATTTAATCTTGGAAATGAATTATTGCCTGTTACAAAGCAGGTTGGATATTATAATGGAGATTTTAATAAGTTTGAAAGAAATGCATCCCCCTATCAAAAAATAAATATTATACATTCTGATAATTATTTAATGGTTTTTAAGAAGTCTTGGATCGAAGACGATTTGAACTCTATTTATCTTCATAGTTTCGATAATCAAGTAACCCAAAAGTATGCTGTTCCTTTTGTGTATGATGACTTGATCAGTCATCGCTGCTTAAATATTCGATCGGAGCTTAGTCAGAATGGTTTTATGATCTCAGTTATCAATGCTATGGATTTATGTTTGGATATGGAAGAAACTAAAACAGTTCAAGAAAAATTAAATCCCCAAACTAAACACTGGTTTGATAAAATGTCAAATGTAAAAGAGGGTGATAATCCAATTTTGGCAATTTGTCGATTAAAGAAGAGATAGGTTTATGATCTAAATACAAACTTCTTTAGTAAGTTTTTAGCCGATTCTTAGATATCATTATGAAAAAGATACAAGGAAGAAATAGAATTGAGCGATTTTTAAATGCAAATTAACAGTAAATTAGTTCTGTTTGATGTGAGATAGATAAAATTTACATGTTAACTTTAGAAAAAAAAGATGAAACATATATCATTTTTAATAATCGGAATTATTATATGTTTAAATGCATGCACCCTTGGTCATGGAAAATCTGCGGAGGAAGCAGGTAAAGCATCAACAACTGTAGAAAGAAATCATGTAAAAACAATTTCACTTCGATATGATAGTTTTCAACAGGAAATTATCAGCAATGGTAAGTTATGTGCCATGCGCAAGGCCGACATGCCCTTTAATATTTCTGGTAAACTGAAAGAGATACCTGTAAAGAATGGAAGTTTTGTTAATAAAGGTGAATTAATAGCCGGCATAGATGATTTTACCCTTCACAATCAATTTGAAAAGAGCAAACAGGCAGTTGCCAAAGCCAGGTTGGAAATGGAAAATATTCTTATTGGACAAGGATACGATGGAAAGGATACCACGAATATTCCAGGAAGAATTTTAAATATTGCCCGTTTAAAGTCGGGATTAAATGATGCTTTAATTGATTACAAGAAGGCACAATATGATTTGGAATCTAGGCAGTTGAAAGCACCTTTTTCAGGGGTGATTTCCAATTTATCTGCCAAACTTTATCAACAGGTAGAACCGGGTAAAACATTTTGCACATTGATAAATACCAAAAGCTTTGAAGTGGAATTTACCATTATGGAATCGGAAATTGATCAGTTGTATGTCAATCAACAGGTAAGTGTTCAACCTTTTGCTTTTCATGAGGAATCTTACAAAGGAAAATTGAGCCAGATTAACCCTTTGGTTGATGAAAATGGATTGATAAAGGTGAAAGCCGTGATTCAAAATACAGGAGGCAAATTGATGGAAGGAATGAATGTGAAGGTAATGATTGAGAGAACAGTAAAGAGTCAATTGGTAATCCCAAAATCGGCACTTTTATTGAGACAAAACAAACAAGTTGTTTTTACTTATAAGGAAGGAAAAGCACTGTGGAACTATGTAAAAACCGGATTTGAGAATAGCGACTCATACACCATACTTGAAGGATTAAGTGAAGGTGATGAAGTAATTGTGGAAGGAAGCCTGAACCTTGCCCATGAATCGAAAGTTGAAGTTGTTCATTAGCGATAAGTTTTGAGTTGCATCATCTTAATTTGGTAACTTGAACCTTGTGGCTTGTAGCCCCAGTGTATGATAAAATTCTTGTTAACCCGCCCCATAGCTGTAAGCATGACCTTTTTAGCCATTTTGCTATTGGGTTGTGTGGCAATAGGATTATTACCCATATCCTTAATGCCCGATGTTGCCATACCCGAAATAAGTGTGCAAATTTCACATGAAAACCGCTCGGCGCGCCAGCTGGAAAACACAGTGGTAAAAACAATTAGACGCCAACTTCTCCAGGTGCCGCATTTGGAAGATATTAAAAGTGTAACTCGCGATGGGAGTTCTTTCATTCACATGAAAATGGCTTATGGCAGCGATATTAATTTGGCGTACATAGAAGTAAACGAAAAGATTGACAAATGTATGTCGCTCTTACCCAAAGATATGACCAGGCCAAAGGTAATAAAGGCTAGTGCTACGGATATACCCGTTTTAAAACTCAATTTAAGCTTACAAAAGGAACAAAACCCACAACAGTTCATGGAGTTGAGTCAGTTTGCCGATGCAGTAATTCGCAAACGAATAGAGCAACTTTCGCCTGTGGCTATGGTTGATATTACGGGTAGAGTTTTTCCTGAAATATCGATTCACCCCGATTTGGAGAAAATGAAAGCTCATCAGATCAGCTATACTGATATTGAAAACCTGGTTCATAATAATAATATCGATTTTGGTAATTTAATGATTCGCGATGGTCATTACCAGTATAATATCCATTTTGAAAAGAGTTTTCAGAATGTAAACGATATTAAAAATCTTTACTTTGATGTGGACGGGAAAGTGTTGAAGTTAAAAGATATTGCCACAGTTGAATTGGTAGAGCAGAGCAGAAAAGGCCTGGCGATGATGAATGGGAAGGAGACTGTTTCTTTGTCTATAATTAAGCAGGCTGATGCGCGAATACAGGACATGAAAGATGAATTGCAAGCCTTAATAAGTAACTTTCATGAAGATTATCCGAATATCGAATTTGAAATATCTGAAGACCAAAGCAAACTACTTGACTATTCCATTGAAAACCTAAAGCAGAGTCTTTTGCTAGGGGCAAGTTTGGCCTTTTTGGTCATGTTCTTTTTTTTAAAAGATTTCCGTGCACCTTGGTTAATAGGTGTGTCTATACCTACATCTCTTATTATTTCCCTGCTGTTTTTTCACCTATTAGGTCTGTCATTAAATATTATATCTCTTTCAGGTTTGGTACTGGGTATTGGTATGATGATCGATAATTCAATTATTGTTATTGATAACATTTCGCAGTTCAGACAAAGAGGAGAAAATCTGCTGCAATCCTGTATAAAAGGCACCAATGAAGTAATTAGACCCATGCTAAGTTCAGTTTTAACTACCTGTTCCGTATTTCTCCCATTAATTTTTATTTCTGGTATTGCAGGAGCATTGTTTTACGACCAGGCACTGGCGGTTAGCATCGGACTATTTGTATCATTATTGGTATCTATTAGCCTGCTTCCAGTATATTACCGACTGTTTTATAAACATGAGAGGCAAGGAAGGCTGGACAGGTGGGTGAATCAATTGAGCAAACTTGATTATACAAAGCTGTATGAGACAGGCCTTACAAAAGTATTTAGAAATCAGAAATTATCATGGTTTCTATTCCTGCTTTTGCTGGCTTGTGCAATCACACTGGTAATTTCATTGCCCAAAAAGAGATTACCCGAACTTACTCAACACGAAATGATATTGCGAATCGATTGGAATGATCGCATTAATATTGATGAGAACAGAAGGCGCACAGAACAGTTAATCAGGCAAATTGAGCAAGATCGGGTTCAAACTTCAGTATTAATTGGTGAGCAACAGTACCTTTTGAACCGCGGACATGAACTTTCCGCATCGGAATCATTAATTTATATGAAAGTTGAGGATAGTTCAGATATCAATGCTCTTAAAAAACGTTTAAAGCATCATTTGAACAATTACTATACTGAATGCAGGTTTTATTTTACAAGTCCCGAAAATTTATTTGAGCAAGTTTTTGCCGATGATGAATCGCCTCTTGTTGCCAGAATAAATTTTAGAAATGGAAATGAGAAAGAGCAATTAATTCAGGTAAAGCAATTACAAAAGGAATTTACGAATGCTTTTCCAGGTGAATTTAATCCATCGCAAGCGTTCCAGGAGCAGGTCAGCCTGGAATTCGATCCTATCATTTTAATGCTGTATAAAATTGATATCAATTCATTTTACAAGCAATTGCAAACTGCTTTTAATCACAATGAATTGGATGTGATTCGAAATAATCAGGATCAGGTTCCACTTGTATTGGGCGATAAGAAAAGCACATTGTACGATCTTATTAATCAAACCAAAATAGTGAATGAAGAGGGAGTTTGGTATAAGTTGAATCAGTTAGTTAAAAAACAGCCTCATGAGTCTTTAAAAAGTATCACCGCAGGTAAGGAGGGCGAGTTTGTTCCTTATGCACTCCATATTGATGACGATCAGCTTGTTTCATCAAAAAATAAAATAAAGCAAATACTAAGTAAATATAAGGATGTTGATTTGAGTTTTTCGGGCAGTATTTTTGCCAATAAAACCTTGTTGAGGCAGCTTGGATTAATATTATTGATTTCCCTGCTTCTACTGTATTTTATATTGGCTTCCCAATTTGAATCCTTTAGTCAACCTTTAATTGTTTTACTTGAAGTACCCATTGATATCGGAGGTGCCCTGCTTGTACTATGGGCTTTTGGTGGTGATCTTAACCTGATGTCATTAATCGGTCTGATTGTAATGTCGGGAATAATTATTAACGATTCCATTTTAAAGATTGATACCATTAACAGATTGAGAAAGGAGAAAGGCTTTGGATTAATTAAGGCCATTTTAGTGGGCGGACAAAGAAGATTAAAGCCAATTTTAATGACTTCTATAACTACCATACTGGCGCTATTTCCATTTCTGTTTCTGGATGGTTTGGGTGCTGAACTGCAAAAACCCCTGGCCATTGTTGTAATTGGAGGTATGTTTATCGGTACACTGGTAAGTTTATATTTTGTACCGCTTTGTTATTATTATTTAAATCGTAGTAGAAAATAAAAATGCAGATTTCAAGTTACAAGCTGTTAATAGGAAAATATGGCTTGTAGCTGAAGGCTGACTGCTGAAAGCTAAATAAAATGAAATTAAAACTGATCATTTCAACATATCTCTTCATGCTGCTGTGGCACAATTCATTGGCACAGCAAAATAAAATGAGTTTGGAACAAGTGTTAGATCTTGCTCAAACCAAGTCGTTGGATGCCTTTTTACAAAAAAACATGTTCCAGGCAAGACAATGGGAATATAAATCCTATTTGGCCGACCGCTTGCCTAATTTGTCTTTAGGCATGACTCCTTTCGACTACAACCGTTCATTTGTTTCTCGCTACAATTCAGTAAACAACCAGGATGAGTTTAAAGAGCAACAAAGTTTATACTCTTATGCTCGCATGTCTCTTTCGCAAAACCTTTCTTTTACTGGTGGTACAATCTATGTTGATTCTGATTTTGGTCGTCTTCAAAATTACGGAGATACTGATAGTAGGAGCTATACTACGACTCCGGTAAGAATAGGTTTAATTCAACCTTTGTTTGCTTACAACGAGCAAAAATGGATGAGCAAATTGGCTCCTTTGAAGTTTGCCAAAGCCAAAAAGGAATACATTTCAAATACACAAGTCATCAATTTGAAGGCCATTGAACTGTTTTTTAATCAGGTTTTAGCAAGTTTAAACGAGCAAATTGCCAGCACCAATAAGAAAAACTCAAGTTTACTTTATGATATCGGAAAAAAGAGATTTGAAATTGCAGCAATTAAGGAAAGCGAACTGTTGAACCTGGAATTGAATGTTCTACAGGCAAACATCGAGCTCGTAAAAAGTGAAAAACTCTTGCAGCAGGCCTGTTTTGATTTGAATCTGTTTCTTGATATCGATAAAGAATTTGTTCATAAGCTGATATTGCCTGAAAACATTTCCAATCTGAGTATTGATGCTGGCCTTGCTATGGATTTGGCATTAAAAAATAATCCTCTGCTGTTGGAAGAAAAGCAAAATCAAATACAGGCCGAAATGGAGGTGGAGAAGACCAAGAAGGAGAGTCGATTTCAAGCAACATTAAATGCAAGTTACGGATTGAATCAACAGGCAGAGTCATTGAAAAGTGCTTATGAGAAACCTCTGGATCAGCAGAAAGTGAAGTTTAGTGTTGAAATACCTCTTCTTGACTGGGGAAAAAGAAGAGGCAAATACAAAATGGCACTAAGCGATAGCGAAGTAATTCGATTACAGGCAAAACAAAGAGAAATGGATTTTGCACAGGAGGTAAGCCAAAAAGTAATCGATTTTAATTTGCAAAAAAGCCTGGTTGATAATTCCAAACGTGCGGCTATTGTTGCCCAAAAATCTTATGATGTGAATCTACAATTGTTCAAAGATGGCAAACTTACTGTTCTGGAGTTGGATGATGCGCTTAGAAAACAATCAGCAGCACAAAAAGATTATTTGAATCACCTGAAGGATTATTGGCTGTATTACTATAGTATTCAGCAGTATACTCTTTATGATTTTAGAGCCAAAACGGAATTGGAAAAACTTTTTGAAACACGGCTTAGAGAAATGTAGAAGCTTTTAATCGAACTCAGCTTTGTTAAGCTATTGAATATGAAAACACAAAGTAATCAATCTTTTTCTATCATTATTCTATTTGTTGTACTTACAATAATTGGGGTGTGCTTTGTGCCTTTGTTAAATGTGAAGTTCACTCCCTCACGCTCATTACCCGAGATTGGAGTAAATTATTCCTGGCCAAAAGCGAGTGCACGAGTTCTGGAAAAAGAGGTGACTTCAAAGTTGGAGGGAATATTTAACTCGATGCAATCTGTTAAAGAGGTTCGGTCTAAATCTTCTGCAGGAGCCGGAAATATCCAGGTTGCTTTTGATAAAGATATGGACTTGGATATGGCGCGCTTTGAGATGGCTACCCTAATTCGACAAGTGTACCCGGAATTGCCTGAAGGCCTTTCATATCCATACCTAAGTATGAAAACGGAAAATGAGGACAGGCAATTTTTAAAATCATATACTTTGAATTCGAGTGCAAGCCCATATTTCATTCAGCAATTTGCAGAAGAAAAGATTGTGCCACAACTAAGTTTGGTCGAAGGTGTTAATAATATTGAGGTATATGGGGCAGTACCTTTTATTTGGGAAGTGAAATATGAAAGCCATAAACTTATGCAGTTGGGGATTACTTCACAACAGGTCATTCAGGGCATTAAAAACTATTTCAATAAAAAAGAACTTGGAGGGGTAGTGCTGTCCAAACTAGAGGGAACTTACATCCAAATTCAAATTGAAAGCAAAAAAAATGACAAGTTTGAAGCATCTTTAATACCCTTGGCTAAAGTAAAAGATCGAATCGTTTACCTTTCTGATGTAGCCCGTTTAACTTACAAAGAAAAGGAACCGGATTCTTACTTTAGAATTAACGGTTTGAATACCATTAATATGATTGTGTATGCAGAGAAAACTGCAAATCAAATAGATGTTGCCAATCGTCTCGAATCTCAAATTGAAAAGATAAAATCTGATCTTCCAGCTGTTTATTCGATAATACAAACCTATGATGCTACCAATTACATTAAAAAAGAGTTGGAAAAGATTGCCTGGCGTACCGGTTTATCACTGTTCATATTGTTGTTATTTGTTTTGATCATTAGCAGGCAATGGCGATATCTGTCCATTATTGTAGCAAGTCTCGTAGTTAATCTTAGTATTGCTGCAATATTTTATTATTTACTGAGATTAGAGATACATCTCTATGCTATGGCGGGAATTACAGTATCTTTGGGGATTATTCTCGATAACAGCATTGTGATGTTGGATCATATGAAGCATCATAAAAATAAAAGAGTATTTCTGGCCATTTTAGCCGCTACGCTTACCACTATTGGCTCTTTAAGCGTAATTTTCTTTTTAAGTGATCAGCAAAAGCTAAAATTGATTGATTTTGCCCTGGTAATGATTGTGAACTTAGCAGTATCCTTATTCGTTGCAATTTTATTACTTCCAGCGATACTTGACAAATTTCCATTGTCTCATACAAATAATAGACGGTCGTTTAGAAGAAAAAGGAGAATCCTGAAAATTGGGAATTATTATGAACGATTGGTTTTGTTTCTTAAGCGCTGGAAATTCGCCTTTATCCTGCTCATGTTCTTGGGATTCGGTCTACCTGTACATTTGTTACCAGAAGAACTGGAGAATGAAGGAAGATTTTCAGAAATGTATAACAAAACATTTGGGTCCAATTGGTTTAAGGATCATGTAAAACAGCCCATGGAATATGTTTTAGGTGGAAGTTTGAGACTTTTTGCAGAGAATGTATTTGAGCAATCTTTTTATGCCGAGCCTGAGCAAACAAAATTAAATATTGTGGGTAAAATGCCGGAAGGAAGTACTCTTTTGCAACTAAATGATGCCATGATGTACATGGAAAATTATTTATCTCAGTTTGAGGAAATTCAACAATATCAGTGCAAAATATATAACCCCAGAAATGGCCGTATTACTATCACATTTATCGATTCCGCAGAATATTCGTCTTTTCCTTATGTGTTAAAAAATATGGTGACCGAAAAAGCGATTAATTTTGGTGGAATGGACTGGGCAGTTTATGGTGTTGGCCGGGGTTTTTCAAATTCTCTAGGTGATGGAATGCGTAATTCAAGAATTACGCTATACGGATATAATTATGAGAAACTATATGCTTTGGCGAATGATTTGCAAGGGAAGATTTTAAAGAATCCCAGGGTGAAGGAGTGTGAAGTGGTAGGTAGTTCAGGATGGAATACCCGCTTAAAATACGAATTTAACTTTAATGCAGATGAGCAGTTATTGGCATTGAATGGGATTAACTATGCAGAAATCTACTCTTATTTGCGCGAAGTTCTTGGCGCTTCCTCTTCAACGAGAGTAATGATTGGAGGCCACGAGAGTAAGTTGGCTTTTGTTTCCGATGAGGCTGAATCAATTGACTTGTGGCATTTGAACAATGCTCCAATACAAATTGGAGAGAAGAAATTAAAACTTTCAGATTATGCTAAAATAGAGAAAGAAAGAGTTGGAAACGACATTTATAAGAAAAATCAGGAGTACCAGCTGGTTGTACAGTACGATTTTATAGGTCCCGGGAAGTTGGGAAACAGGGTAATGGAACAATATATCGAAGATACTGAAGAGATACTTCCTTTAGGCTACAGTATTAAAAAACAAGATTACTATGGCTGGTGGGGTGCTAAAGATAAAGCCTCCTATTGGTTGATTGCATTGGTTATCCTGATTATCTATTTTATCTGTTCAATTCTTTTAGAATCTTTTACACAGCCTTTGGCCATTATAGCCATGATTCCTATCTCATTTATAGGTGTATTTCTCACTTTTTTTCTTTTCGAGTTAAATTTCGACCAGGGAGGGTATGCAGCCTTTGTTTTGTTGTGCGGTATTTCGGTTAATGCAGCCCTTTATATTGTGAACGATTGGAATATTTCTCGTAAAAACAATACTAAGCAGATCCTAAAAAGCTATGTAAAGGCCTACCAACACAAAATTATTCCAATTTTATTGACCATTGTTTCGACAGTACTGGGGTTGGTGCCATTTTTAATTGCTGGTAAAAATGAGGTGTTCTGGTTCTCATTGGCGGCAGGAACCATTGGAGGTTTATTGTTTTCATTAGTGGGTATTGTAATGTACTTGCCTTTGCTGTTGAGAATGAATAATAATTAATGCCATTTTAACTTCAAAGTATTGCATTGGGCTTATCCAAGTAATTTTCATAATCTTATATCCTTGGCTTAATTATAACAAGCGGCGTTTCGTGTGGTAATGAAGGCAGACACTCGTATCAACAGTTGTTAATAATTTGAACTACCTAGTAAGTAGATTAGATAAAGCATTTCCTGATTTGCACTTAACTTCTTTCCCGCCATACAATAAACAATTAATGCATTAGCCATACTTTATTTATACAGCTTTACCTTCCTGCAAATAAATGGATCTCTTATATTTGCACCACTATACACTCAATATTAACAAACAAAAACTAACAACGAACAACAAATATGAGCATAGATCTTATTTTCATGCTAACGAAGGATGATAAAACTGTTCCTGATGCCAGAAGGTATGTGAAAGAAATTGTAGCAGAAGGGGTGAAGCATATTGGCTTTAAGGATGTGGGTTTGCCTTTTAACGAATTAAAAGCCCTCACCAGTGATTTGCGTGCAGAAGGAGTGAAAGTATATCTTGAAGTGGTAAGCCTGGACGAGAATACCGAAAAAAAATCGGCCATGATTGCCATGGATTTAAACGTAGACTACCTATTGGGTGGTACAAGACCCGAATTAATTGCTCCTATCGTAAAAGATCATCCCTTAAAATATTATCCTTTCGTAGGAAAAGTAGTTGGGCATCCGAGCGTTCTGGAAGGTTCTATTCACGATATTGCAGCCCAGGCTAAAAAAATAACAAGCCTCGAAGGGGTAGATGGTCTGGATCTGTTGGCCTATCGTCACACGGGAGAAGACATTCCTCAACTTATTCAGGAAGTTTCGAAACACTCGTTAAAACCAATTATTGTTGCAGGTAGCATCGACTCTGTTGAAAGAGTGGAAACAGTAAAAGAAATTGGCGTATCGGCCTTTACGGTTGGTACTGCGGCATTCGAACAAACTTTTCCATCTACCAAGCCAGGTGTTGCAGGCCAGGTAGAATACATTCTGAAAAAATGCTAAGATTAAATTTTCACATTCTTTAACACTTCTTCTCAATTGTTAACCGAAATGTTAAATACATTTGTTATACACAAAAGAGATAGATTAGGTTTTTTCATAGAATAATAGATTAGGAGTTTAAATAAATGACCCGGCTTGTAGGCCGGGTTTTTTATTTTGTGGAAATTGGTAAAAGTTCATGTTTAAGTTTCTTTAACTTCCTTATCAGGAAATTAACGCTTAATTGAAATACATTTACAATGAGAAAAGCAAATAAGTCTTTCTCTCAGATTTAGGTTAGTAAATAGTGGTTAGTAAATAGTGGTTAGTAAAAAAGCTTAGGGTGGTGCCTGAGCTTTTTTCGTTTACAAGCTTGAGATGCAAAAGATAAAATATATTTATTTTAAATAAAAAGACTCTAAATATTGAACATATTTTGTAGATTTGTGTATAAACAAAAAGTTTAAACTTTATTAATATCTAAAATCTCAACCATGAAAAAATCTATTGCTATTTTATTTGTGCTGATTGGATTTACATTGAGCGCACAGAATACCAAGCTTGAAGTGTTGAAAGAATTTGTAGCTGGAGCTGTTAATTTTAACGACGAATTTGCAGATTTAGGCCAGCCTATTATTACCATCAATAAATTGGCTGAAGCACAGGCCGACAAAACCATTGAATTGACAAAGGACAATATTGAAGAAACCCTTGAAATGGCAAAGTCATACAAGACTTGTATCATTACAGTTGGAGTTCATACCATTGTTAAAATTACCGATTTTGAAGATTGCAGTCCGAGTGGAGCATGGGGAGCAAGCATGCCTATGGGAAAAGGATATGTGCAAAAAGCAGGCGTTTTAAATGAGAAAAACGATTATATCAAAAACATTATTGGTCGTCCAGGTTCACAAGTAAGAAAAGTATTCCTTTTTAAGTAAGGAGAAACAGATAGAAAAAGCCCGATTTGAATTTTGAAGTGAACCCCAAATATTGGACGGTTATAAAATAAGTTAATGATATTGAGTTCGGTATTTTACCGGACTCAATCCGTTTAAATGAGTCTTTATTCTAATATTATTGTAGTAATTTATATACTCCTCCAGTTCCTTTAGAAAGT
>NZ_RZNH01000209.1 GCF_013141825.1 Marinifilum caeruleilacunae | reverse complement strand
CAACTGAATATTAAAATATCGATGTCAATCAAATCTGCTTCTATGTTTTTGGAGAGTAATTATTTGAATTAGTTTGGCATCAATATCAAAGATACCTCAGATTACCTTTCTTGGCGCCTCCGTGCGTTGTGCTAAAGGTTTTAGCTGGTCTGTTGTAATCATTCTAATCTGTCTATAATTAAGCTGTAAAGGTAAGTAAAAGTAGTTAAAGTCTGAGTAGTGTTATAAATGCCTATGGTTCAATTTAAGTAACAACTGAATATTAAAATATCGATGTCAATCAAATCTGCTTCTATGTTTTTGGAGAGTAATTATTTGAATTAGTTTGGCATCAATATCAAAGATACCT
>NZ_RZNH01000208.1 GCF_013141825.1 Marinifilum caeruleilacunae | reverse complement strand
AACTCCAATGCAACCAAGGATTTTACAGTTGACGGAGCTACGTATTACATCCGTTCCTATAATGCAACACTTGATACATGGAGTACTGCCCAATCAGGAATAGTAGAGGTTTACAATAATCCTGGCATTCCTGCAGCGCCAACAGCGGCTTATGCAGATGGAGTAACCACGCTTACTCGTCAGGCACCACCGGCAGATGAAGTTTACTACTGGCAAACAAGTGCAAGTGGAATTGATAAGACGAACTCCAATGCAACCAAGGATTTTACAGTTGACGGAGCTACGTATTACATCCGTTCCTATAATGCAACACTTGATACATGGAGTACTGCCCAATCAGGAATAGTAG